>JBEDUK010000094.1:0-21680 GCA_040414485.1 Actinomycetota bacterium | reverse complement strand
TGTCCGTCGTCAGCCACGAGCAGATGGAGGCCGTGACCGACGGGTACTACCCGAACGGGTGGAACTCGAACCAGGGCGAGATCGGCGACCTCTGCGCGTACAACTACGGCAATGTCGGCCTGGACGGTGGCAAGGCCAACGAGCAGTGGAACGGCAACTTCTACATCCTCCAGCAGGAGTGGAGCAACGCGAAGTCCGGTTGCGTCCAGTCGGGTCCGTAACGCGATAGCCCGACACGAACGAAAGGGGCGGCGGCGCCGAAGGCGCCGCCGCCCTTCGTTTTCGGTGGATACGCTCCGATCCCCCGTACTCCAATCGAGGCCGTTCGGCCCCGCCTCAGGGGGCCACAACTCCCCGGCACACCGTGTCCCGCGGCTCAATGCTCGGACCTTGAGCCTCGGTGCGCGAGAGGGGAGTCACGACGATGGCCACCGGACTGGACCGGGATACGCTCGAGATGACGCTGGCCGCGATCGGGGACTTCCTTGCCGATCGCGCCCCGGACAGCGCGCTGCTGGACCTCGACGCGAAGGACGAGTGTCCCATCGACCTCGTCCGGGGCATGTGCGGATCCGAACTGGGGATCCAGCTGCTGTTCATCCCCGAGGAGTACGGGGGGATGGGCGGCGGCGCGTTCGATGTGTACCGGGTGTGCGAGCGCCTGGCCCGTTTGGATCTCGGCATTGCGACGAGCGTCCTGGCCACGTTCCTGGGCAGCGATCCGATCACGGTCGGAGGAACGCCGGAACAGCGGAAGCAGTGGATGACCAGAATCGCCGACGAGGGCCTGCTGATGGCCTACGGCGCGACCGAGCCGGCCGCGGGAAGCGATCTGGCGGCGCTTCGAACGACGGCCGTGCCGGTCCTGGAGGACGGTCAGGTCGTCGGATACCGCATCAACGGCCAGAAGCAATGGATCTCGAACGGCGGCATGGCCGACGTCTACACGATCCTCGCAAACGCACCTGGTGGCCCATCGTGGTTCGTCGTCGAGCGTGACGCCGCGGGGTTCACCAGAGGGAAGCCCGAGGACAAGCACGGCATCCGAGCCAGCAATACAGCGGCGCTCTTCCTGCAGGACGTCCCGGTCGACGCCGACCGGCTCCTCGGCCTGGAGGAAGGCCGGGGGCTCCTCCAGGCGCAGGCGGTATTCGGCTACACGCGGCTCATGGTGGCCGCCTTCGGGCTCGGAGCCGGCTGGGCCGCCCTCGACCGCGCGATCCCGTACTCGACCGAGCGGATCCAGGCCGGCGCACCCCTGTCGGAGAAGCAGGGGTACACCCACAAGCTGATCGTTCCGCACGCGGTCCGGCTCGAGGCGGCGCGCGCCTACATCGAGGAGTCGGCCGAACGCCTCGACGCCGGCGCCGGCGACCTGAACACCGAGGGCGCGATCGCGAAATACATGGCGTCGGAGGCCGGAAACGCGGCGGCCGATGCCGCGATCCAGGCGCTCGGCGGATACGGCTACACGCGCGAGTACATGGTCGAGAAGATCCGGCGCGACGTTCGGATCACCACGATCTACGAGGGCACCTCGGAGATCATGGAGATGACCATCGCCCGCGACCGGTGGCAGGAGCACCTCAAGAGCGGCGGCGCCTACTACGCGAACCGGGCGGGCGAACTGCGGGCACTGGCGGATGCGCACCCTGACGCCGGAGCCGGCGTAGCGGCGCTTGCCCTCCGCTCCGTCGGCGGAACCATGGAGCACTGCCGGGTGAACCGGCTGACCAGGAACCAGCACGTGCTGCTGCGGCTCGGCGCGATGGTGGCCCATGCCGAATGCGCCGCGGCGCTCTGCCGCCGCGCCGTTCGCGCGGCGGAGGGAACGCTGCCCGAGAAGACGGACCGGCGGTTCGACGCGCCCGCGCTGTTGGCGATGGCACGGGTCTTCGCGCGAGAGGCGGCGCTCCTGGTCGGCACGGAGGGGCTGCGGTGGGGCATCGGAGCGCTCGCCCCGGACACGGCCCCGCCGGACGGCATCGATCTGACGTCCGCCTGTGGCGTGCAGGCGGATCTCCTGCGAGACATGGACCGCGTCGCCGACGTCCTTTACGGGCGCGCCGCGCCGGTTGAGGGGTGAGTGTGATGGGCGAGCGGACCGGACCGGACGCGGTCGCCATCGTTGGGCTCGGAGCGATCCTTCCCGACGCCCGGGACGTGGCGACCTTCTGGGAGAACGTGACGAGCGGGCGTTACAGCATCTCGGACGTGCCGCCTTCGCGGTGGGATCCGGACCTGTATTACGACCCCGACCCGGAGGCGCCGGACAAGTCCTACTCACGGATCGGCGGGTGGGTGCGGGAGTTCGAATGGGATCCGCTTGCGTGGCGGCTGCCCATCCCTCCGGCCGTGTCGGAGGCGATGGACCCCAGCCAGAGATGGGCGATCGCCTGCACCCGCGCGGCTCTTTCCGACTACGGGTATCCGTCGCGTCCGCTCGACCCGGAGCGGACCGGGGTGATCCTCGGCAACGCGTTGGCAGGCGAGCTCCATTACCTGACAGCGACACGGATCATGTTCCCGGAGCTGGCCGAGGAACTGGCCAAAGCACCGTCGTTCATCAGTCTGCCCGACGAGATCAGGCGCGCGATCATCGAGGAGATGCGGGCCGGGATCGGCGGGAGACTTCCGCGGATCACCGAGGACACTATGCCCGGCGAGCTCGCGAACGTGATCGCCGGCCGAGTGGCCAATCTGTTCAACTTCCGTGGCCCGAACTTCGTCGCCGACGCCGCATGCGCGTCCGCGATGGCGGCCATGAGCAACGCGACGTCGGCGCTTGTTGCGGGGGACGTCGACGCCTGCATCTCCGGCGGGATCGACCGGAACATGGGGATCTGGGCGTTTGTCAAGTTCTGCAAGATCGGCGCGCTCTCGGCGACCGGGACCCGTCCCTACGCGGAGGGAGCAGACGGGTTCGTGATGGGCGAGGGCGCCGGCGTCTTCCTGCTCAAGCGCCTAGCCGACGCCGAACGCGACGGCGACCAGATCTATGCGGTGGTGCGAGCCCTGGCCGGGTCTTCGGACGGCCGAGGAAAGGGCATCACGGCGCCAAACCCGATCGGCCAGCGGCTGGCGGTGGAGCGCGCGTGGCAGCGCGCCGGCCTGTCGCCGGCCACGGCGACGTATATCGAGGGCCACGGCACCTCCACTCGGGTCGGCGACGTGGTCGAGGTCTCGGCGCTCACCGAGGCGTTCGGGGGAGGCATCCCGGTGGGCTCGATCGCGCTCGGTTCGGTGAAGTCGAACATCGGGCACCTGAAGGCCGCCTCGGGCGCCGCTGGCATTCTGAAGACCGTGCTGGCGCTCCACCACGGCGTCCTCCCGCCGTCGATCAACTTCACGCGGCCGAACCCCGACATCGACTTCGCGCATTCCCCGTTCCGCGTGAACACCGAGGCGGTCGAATGGGCTCGCCCGGCCGGAGGGGTGCGCCGAGCGGGCGTGAGCGCGTTTGGATTCGGAGGGACGAACTTCCACGCGGTGCTGGAGGAGCACGTTGATGGGGCAACAGACGGTGAGGCTCGCCGATCCTTCCATGTCTCTGGTTCTGCCTCATTGACGGGCGCACAGGAAGAGATGAAGCCCGCCCCAGACGTGCCGCGAGCCCCGCTACGTGGTGCCGTCGTCCTCGGGGCGCCGAGCGTCTCGGACCTTGTCGAGCGGCTGCGGGTTGTTTCGGATGACGCCGCCCGCGGCGTCTCGCCCCCGCTCGGCCCGCCAATGCAGTCCGACCTCGACGCAGCCGAGCGCATCACGATCGACTTCGCCGACGCCGCCGATCTCGCATCGAAGGCTTCGGTCGCGCTTCGCGCAGTCGAATCCGGGGACGGCGCGATGTGGAAGGCGCTGCGAGCGCGCGGCATCTTCCGCGGATCGGGGCCCGCGCCGAGGGTCGCGTTCCTGTATCCGGGGCAGGGCTCGCAGTACGCCGACATGCTCGGCGACCTTCGCGACATCGAGCCGGTGGTCGCCGAGACGTTCGCCGAAGCGGACGTCGTCATGACGCCACTCCTGGGCGGGCCACTCTCGGACCTGATCTTCGTCGACCGCGATGACCCCGGGGCCGTCGCCGGCGCCGAAGAGGAGCTCAAGCAGACCGCGGTGACCCAGCCCGCCGTCCTTGCGGTCGACGCCGCGCTGACCCGGCTGCTCGCGGAGTTCGGCGTCGCGCCCGACATGGTCATGGGCCACAGCCTGGGCGAATACGGCGCGCTCGTCGCGGCCGGTGCCCTTTCCTTCGGCGACGCCCTCGAGGCCGTCAGCGCCCGCGGCCGGGAGATGGCGAATCTCACGGTCGGCGATCCGGGCCTGATGGCCGCCGTGCTCGCTCCTTTGAGGGACGTAGAGCGCATCGTCTCCGAGACCGGCGGCTACGTGGTCATCGCCAACATCAACAGCACGAGCCAGTCCGTCATCGGCGGTGCGTCCGAGGCCGTGACGCGCGCAGTCGAACGGTGTATCGCTGCCGGCTTCGAGGCCATCCCGCTTCCCGTGAGCCACGCGTTCCACACGAGCATCGTGGCGCCCGCGAGCGAGCCGCTTCGCGCCGCCCTCACCCGCCTCAGCCTTCGACCTCCGTCGATCCCGGTCGTGGCGAACGTGGACGCCGGGCTCTATCCGACGACTGATGACGAGAACGCCGTGCCTCGCATGCTCGACATCCTCGCCGCGCAGGTCGCGTCCCCCGTCCGATTCATCGATGGGCTTCGTACGCTCCACGATGCCGGCGTCCGCCTGTTCGTCGAGGTCGGTCCGAAGCGCGCCCTCCAGGGCTTCGTCGACGACGTGCTCGCGGACGACCCCGACGTGACGTCACTGTTCACGAACCACCCGAAGGTCGGCGACGTCGTGTCGTTCAACCAGGCGCTCTGCGGCCTGTGGGCTGCGGGTCTGGGTCGAGGCGTGGTACCGGACGCGGATTCGGAACGGTCGTCGTCCCTGTCGGTCGTCGAGGTGCAGGCCGTGGCCGAGCCAGTTCGACTCCTTGAGTCCGCGCCATCGGTCGAGGAGCCGGTCGTCATCACGGGCGCCGCGCTCGGCCTGCCCGGCACCGAGCGGATCTTCGACGACCGCAACATCGGCCGCATCCTGGCCGGGGAGCAGCTCATCGACCACATCCCGGACCGGCTCCGGCAGCAGATCCTCGACCGGCACATCACCCGGCTGGTCAAGCGCGAGAACGGCGAGCCAACCTTCGAGCTGATCGAGGATCCGGACGACGTCATCAAGCTCGCCGGCCGCGGTGGCGCATTCGACCTGGAGAAGGAGTTCGGCGTCGATGCCGACCGCATCCCGGCGCTGGACCGGTCCACCCGGCTGGCGATCGGCGCGGGGATCGACGCCTTGCGTGACGCAGGCATCCCGTTCGTGCGGCACTACCGCACGACGTCGAAGGGCACGCAGCTGCCGGAGGGCTGGGCGCTTCCGGAGGCCGTGGGCGACGACATGGGCGTGATCTTCGCGTCCGCCTTCCCCGGCCTGGACGCCTTCGCCGAGGACCTCACCAGATACCACGAGGATGCCGGACGGCGTCGCGAGTTGGAGGGCCTCGTCTCGCTTCGGGCTCGCGTGGCCGACGATGAGGCGGTCGCGGCCGAGCTGGACCGGAGGATCCACGAGCTACGGGCGTCGGTGGAGCGCGAGCCATACCGGTTCGACCGGCGATTCCTCTTCAAGTGCCTGTCGATGGGGCATTCGCAGTTCGCGGAGCTGATCCGCTCGCGCGGGCCGAACACGCAGGTCAACTCCGCGTGCGCGAGCACGACACAGGCCGTCGCGCTGGCGCAGGACTGGATCCGCGGGGGGCGCTGCCGGCGGGTGGCGGTCGTCGCGGCGGACGACGCGACGTCGGACAGCCTGATCGGGTGGATCCTCGCGGGGTTCCTGGCTTCCGGCGCGGCGGCGACGGACGACGTGGTGGCGGACGCGGCGATTCCGTTCGACCGACGGCGCCACGGCATGGTCGTGGGGATGGGCGCCGCGGCGCTCATCGTGGAGTCGGCCGAGGCGGCCCGCGAACGGGGTGTCCAGCCCATCTGCCAGGTGCTCAGCAGCGTCACGGCGAACAGCGCGTTCCACGGGTCGCGGCTCGACGTCTCCCACATCTCCCGTGTGATGGAGCAGCTGATCTCCGAGGCCGAACGCACGTGGGGGATCGACCGGCACGCCATCGCGCCCGAGATGGTGTTCGTCTCGCACGAGACGTACACGCCTGCACGCGGGGGCAGCGCGGCCGCGGAGGTGGAGGCGCTGCGCGCGGTCTTCGGCGCCGATGCGGACCGGGTCGTGGTGGCGAACACGAAGGGCTTCACCGGGCATCCGATGGGCGTCGGGATCGAGGACGTCGTGGCGGTGAAGGCGCTTGAAACCGGGGTCGTGCCCCCGGTGCCGAACTTCCGCGAGGTCGATCCGGATCTCGGTCGGCTCAACCTCTCGCAGGGGGGCGCCTACCCCGTCCGATATGCCCTGCGGCTGGCGGCGGGGTTCGGTTCCCAGATCAGCATGACGCTGCTGCGGTGGACGCCGGGCCCCGACGGCACGAGGCGGATGCCGGACGAGCTGGGCTTCGACTACCGGATCGTCGACCGCGACGCGTGGACGGGCTGGCTCGAATCGGTCACCGGTCGGGTGACGAACGACCTAGAGGTGGTCGACCGAAGGCTCCGCGTGGCGGAGGCAGCCGTGCTCTCGACGCCGCCGGCGCCTACCGTCGAGGCGCCCGCCGAGCCGGAGCAGGCTCCCATGGCGGCGCAGCCCGTCGGCCCCACCATCCCTTCTCCGTCTTCTGCAGAAGACGAGGAAGAGGGGATTGAGCCTTCATCGATCGACGAGGCGTCGGTCCGCGGCCGCGTCCTCTCGCTGGTGGCCGAGAAGACCGGCTATCCCGAGGACATGCTCGACCTCGACCTGGACATGGAAGCCGACCTCGGCGTCGACACCGTCAAGCAGGCGGAGATCTTCGCCACGATCCGCGAGGAGTACGGCATCGAACGCGACGAGACGCTGAAGCTCAGGGACTACCCGACCCTCGCTCACGTCATCGGGTTCGTGATGGAACGAGCTCACGTCTCAGCGTCCGCGCCGGCGGAGCCAGTGCATGCCGAGAGCATGACCACCTCTTCCATGTCTCCTGGAACAGACGAAGAGGTGGCCAAGCGTTCCTCAATCGACGAGGAAGGCGTGCGCGAGCGCGTGCTCGGCCTCGTCGCCGCGAAGACCGGCTATCCCGAGGACATGCTCGACCTCGACCTGGACATGGAGGCCGACCTCGGCGTCGACACCGTCAAGCAGGCGGAGATCTTCGCCACGATCCGCGAGGAGTACGGCATCGAACGCGACGAGACGCTGAAGCTCAGGGACTACCCGACCCTCGCTCGCGTCATCGGTTTCGTCATCGATCGAGCCCACGTCATCGAACCAGAGCCGACCGAGGAACCGGAGCCATCCCAAGGCGCCACCACCATTCCCATGTCTCTTGCCCCAGACGAAGAAAGGGCGACGCTCCCATACGAGGCCGCGGATCTCGTGCCCCGCCGCGTGCCCGTCCCCGTTCTTCGTCCTCCGATCGAGTTCTGCAGACCGACCGGCGTCTCGATCGCCGCGGGCAGCCGCGTCGCGATCGGGAGGGACCGGGCAGGTGTGGCCGACGCCCTGGGCCGTCAGCTCGAGGCCATGGGCGCCGAGGTGCTCATGGTGGATCCGGCCATCGGATCGGATCAGGTGGCGGACCTGGTTGCCGCCTGGACGGAGACCGGGCCCGTCACCGGTGTCGTCTGGCTTCCGGCGATGGACGACGAAGGTCCGTTCGAAGCGATGACGCTCGACGGGTGGCGCGCCGCGCTGGCCGTTCGCGTGAAGGCGTTCGCGGCCGCCATGCGGGTCCTGGCGGACCACGTCGGGCCGGCCGGAACGTTCCTGCTTGCCGGAACGCGCCTGGGCGGGCACCTGGGACTCGGCTCGGACGGCGCCACGTTGCCGCTCGGCGGGGCGGTCGCCGGATTCACAAAGGCGCTCGGCCGGGAACGCCCCGACGCATTGGTAAAGATAGTTGACTTTCCTGAAGAGTCCGCACCCGACGAGGTCGCCGCCGCGCTCATCGAAGAGGCGCTCCGCGACCGCGGGGCGGTCGAGATCGGCCGGCGTCAGGGTCTTCGCTGGACGATCGCACTCCAGGAGCAGGCCGCGACCGACGGCAACCCCGGCGTGGACCTTGGTCCCGACAGCGTCTTCGTGGTGACGGGCGCCGCGGGAAGCATCGTCTCGGCCATCGTCGCCGACCTTGCCGCCGCCTCCGGCGGAGCGTTCCACCTCCTCGATCTGGCGGCGCAGCCCGACCCCTCCGACCCGGACCTGGAACGGTTCGCATCGGATCGAGACGGCCTGAAGCGGGACCTCGTCGAGCGGATCAAGGCGAAGGGCGAACGCGCCACGCCGGCCATGGTCGAGCGCGAGCTGGCCGGGCTCGAGCGGCGCCACGCCGCGCTCTCCGCGATCCGAGCAATCCAGGAGGCCGGCGGCTCAGCCGTCTATCACCAGGTCGACCTCACCGACGGCAAGGCGGTCGCCGAGGCACTTCGCGACGTCGCGGCGAACGGCCGGGTCGACGTCCTGCTGCACGCGGCGGGTTTGGAGATCAGCCACCTCCTTCCCGACAAGCCGCAGCGGGAGTTCGACCTGGTATTCGACGTGAAGTCCGACGGCTGGTTCAACGTCCTGCACGCATTGGCGGGATGTGAGATCGGCGCCACCGTGGCCTTCTCCTCCGTCGCGGGGAGGTTCGGCAACACCGGACAGACCGACTACAGCGCCGCGAACGCGCTTCTGTGCGCGTGCACCTCGGCGTTTCGTCGGACGCGCCCGTCCACGCGCGGTATCGCGATCGACTGGACCGCCTGGGGTGGCATCGGCATGGCCACGCGGGGTTCGATCCCGAAGATGATGGAGGCCGCCGGCATCGACCTGCTGTCTCCGGAGGCGGGCGTCCCGACGATCCGCCGAGAGCTCTGCGCGGGCGCGACCCGCGGCGAGATCGTGGTGGCGGGGGCCCTCGGCTCGCTCCTGGAGGAGCGGGAGCCGGACGGCGGCATCGACGCTGGCGCGTTCGCCGCCGGCGCGGGCGTCATGGCGGCGACGGTGCGCAGCATGACGCGCGAGGGCGGCCAGGTGACCGAATCGGTCCTGGATCCGGCCGTCCATCCGTTCCTGAACGACCACCGGATCGACGGCGTGCCGGTGCTTCCCGGCGTCATGGGGATCGAAGCGTTCGCGGAGGCCGCGCTGCTGGCCCTGCCCGGGTGGCACATCGAATCGATCGACGACGTCCGCTTCCTCGCGCCGTTCAAGTTCTACCGGGACGAACCCCGCGCGGTTCGGGTTGAGGTCGTGCATCGGCCCGACGGAGACGGGGTCGTCGCCGAATGCCGCCTCACGGGGGCGAGGGTCCTGGCCGGTTCGAACGAGCCGCAGGTCACCACGCACTTCACGGGTCGGGTGCGGCCCGGTCGCTCGGCGGAGCGGGCGGTCGCGGGCGACCCTCGCACCAACGCTGCGGCTGACGCGCGGTCCAGGAACGAGGTGACCGCCTCCGACCTCTACCGCATCTACTTCCACGGCCCCGCCTATCAGGTGCTCGACGCAGCCTGGCGCACGGACACGGGAGCCGCGGGCCGGTTCGCCGCGGGCATCCCCGCCGACCGTGCGGCCGGACCGCTCGCGTTCGTCCTGGAGCCGAGGCTGATCGAACTCTGCTTCCAGACGGCCGGCGTGTGGGATCTGGGCCGGCGTGGCCGGCTGGCGCTGCCGGAGTCGGTCGGCCGGATCGTACCGGCAATGGGCGGGACCGCCGGCTCGGGCTCGTGTTCGGGGTCGATCGCGATGGTCGAACCGCATGAGGACGGCACGTTCGACGCCGAGGTGCGGGATCCGGGTGGAGAGGTGGTGCTCCACCTGGAGCGGTACGCGACCGTTGATCTGCCCGGATCGCTCGAGCCGGACGTGCTGGAGCCGCTCCGGCGCGCGATGGTTTGAAGAGGTGGTCGGCCATGGTGCCCTTCCGGCGGATCGCGATCCTGGGTGACGAAGACGGACCCGCCCGCCGGTTCGTGACGGCGGTCCGAGACCTGGCGGCGCGCGACGGGCGGCCGATCGCGGTGGTCGCGTTCTCGGGACCCGAGCGACCGTGGGCTCGCCGCGCCGACGAGATCAGGGCCGTTCCGGAGGCCGATGATCCGTCCGCACTGGCGGAGGCGCTCGCGCGGGCGAACGTGGACGCCGTGTGGTTCGGCGCCGGCCGTCGACGGCCGGAGACAGGCACCGCCGCTGCTCTCCGGCAGGCCGGGATCGCCTGCATCGGACCCCGGCCGGATGTGTTCGAACGCCTGACGCCGAGCGACGGACCGCGCGTGCGGATCCGGCCGCCGTGCGCGCGCCGCGTCGACGTGACGGTGCTGGCCGACGCGATGGGCGAGGTGCACGTCATGCCCGCCGCGATCGTCTCGGAAGGCGTGGACGGCGAATGGGAGATCGTCGAGGCGGGCGCGTCCGTCGGCGCGGGCGGCGACGGCCACGGCCGCGGGGCGATCGAGCGTGCCCGGACGCGGGCCGGGCGTCGCGCCGCACATGCGGGTCTGCGCGGTGGCATCGCCACGTTCTCCTTCGTGCCGGCGCGCGGGGGCTCCCTTCGGCTCGCCCAGGTCACCGCCGGGCCCGGGCCGGGATCCCCGGCGGTGCAGCTGGCCACGGGCATCGATCTGCATCGGGCCGAGATCGAGCTCGCCGAGGGCTCTGCACTCCCGCCGGCGCTCGGCGTCCCGGATGCCGCCGGGTCCGCAGCCGTCGCCCTGTGCGCCCGGGTCCGCGCGACCGGGTCGCAGACGGCGCTTGGCGCCACGCTCGAGGTGTTCAAGCCGTGTGGCGGCGCCGGCGTGACGATCGATGCGATGGCCGACGAGGGCGACCGGCTGCCCGCCGGCGCCGACGTGGCCTGGGTGGCCGCGTCGGGCGGCGACATCCGGGAGGCGGCGGCTCGCATGGAGCGGGCGATCGGCGGATCGGTGATCCTCGTTCGCGGGGGTGCCACCGACCAGGGACGGCTCGTCGCGGTGATGGCGTCCATGGGAGCCGGGCCGCACGGAGCGCCGACCACGTCAGCGCCGTCTGAGCGTCGACGAAGGGCGGCGGCCGCGCTCGTCGTCGCCGCCATCGACTGCTACGAGGAGGACGCCGCCGCGGACCGCGCCGCGTTCCTGGCATCGGCCGCGCGCGGCCGGCCTCGAACGGGTCACATCGGACCGCGGCCGATCGAACTTGCGCACGAGGGCCGCCGGTACGACCTCGTCGTGGCGAAGCTCGGGCCGGATCGCTATCACGTGAGCATGAACCGGCGCTCGGTGGACGCAACCGCCGAGGCGACACCGCGAACCGTGGCCGTCGTGACCGTGTCGGGCGTTCGGCACACGGTGTCCTGCGTTCGAGAGGGCGCTCAGCGGAGCGTCTGGATCGCCGGCGACGTTCACCGGTTCGCACGCGACGACGGGGGCGTGATCCGTTCGCCGAGCCCGGCGGTGGTCGTCGCGACACCCGTCGCGCCCGGCGATGCCGTGGGGCATGGTGACCAGGTCGTCGTGCTCGAATCGATGAAGACCGAGCTCTCCGTGGTGACGACGCTGACGGGGAAGGTTCGCCGGGTCCTGGTCTCGGAGAACGCCCAGGTGGAGGCCGGCGCGCCCCTCGTCCAGATCTCCGCGGCTCCGGAGGCGGCCGAATCGGGGCCGGATGCGCCGTCCGCGTCGGCGCCGCTTCGGCTCCCCCGGGCCGAACCACCCATCGACCCGGAGCCGGCCGCTGCCGACCGACTCCAGGCGGTGGCCGACCGGCTGGCCCGACTCCTGCTCGGTTACGACCTCGAGGTCCGAGAGGGGGCGGCGCTCACCGAGGAATGGCTCGAGGCGTGCGGGCTGCTGACGGCCGACGATCCGGTCCTGCTCCAGCTCGAAGAGGAACTGCTGGATTCGATCGCCGCCATCTGGTCGTTCGGCCGCGCCCCGGCCGTCGCGCCGGTGCCGGGGGCGGTGGTCAGCCCTCGGGAGGACCTGCTCGTCTACCTCCGCACCCTCGACGCGACCGATCCCGTTCTGCCGCCGCTGTTCCTGACCGACCTTCGCATCGCCCTCGCCCCATACGGCGTCGTCGACCTGAATCGAAACGATGCGCTCGAGGAGGCGGCGTTCCGGCTGTGGATCGCCCAGTCGCGGGCGCCCGAACTGATCCCCGTGGTGATGGCGATCCTCGATCGGCGGCTCGATGCGATGGACGCGCTGGTGCCGGTCGCGACCGACCGGTTCCGTCAGGTGATCGAACGGATCATCGAGGTCACGCGCCGGCGGATCCCCGGCGTCGCCGACCTGGCCCGCGAGGTCCGGTTCCGCTACGTCGAGCAACCGGTGCTCGACGCGGCCAGGGATCGCGCCTATGAACGGATCGCGGAGCACCTGCGGACGTTGGAGCGGGCCTCGGCAGGGTCGGACGCCAGAGCGCTCGCGATCGACGCCCTCGTGGCGTGCGCCCAGCCACTCAAGGGCCTTCTGATCGAACGCGCGGTCGCAGCCTCCCCCAGGGCTCGCCGCGCGCTGCTCGAGGCATTGACCCGCCGTTACTACCGGATCCGCGCGGTGACCGGGTTGTGTTCGTTCGATCGCGACGGCCGCAGCATCGCGACGGCCCGGTACGAGCACGAGGGCGCGACCGTCCGGCTGGTGACGTCCGTGGCGCCCAAGGCCGATCTGCCCGGCGTGCTGCGAACCCTGGCCGGCGTCGTCGACGACGCGGAGGACGGCCAGGACGTCGTGCTCGACGTCTACCTGTGGGACGGCGAGGCGGACGGCCGGGTCCCGCCGGCTGCGGATCGCGGCGCGCGAGCGGGGGCGTTCGCGGAGCTGCTCGACGCCACGGGGTTCTCGAAGCCGCTGCGCAGAGTGGTGATCGCCACCGCGGGGCAGGACCGCCGGCTGGGCATCGCATCGACGCAACACTTCACCTTCCGCAACACGCCGGACGGCTACCGCGAGGAGGCCGTGTCGCGCGGTTTCCATCCGATGATGGGCAAGCGCCTGGGGATCGGCCGGCTTGCGAGGTTCGAGATCGAGCGCCTGGCCTCGGCCGAGGACGTCTACCTGTTCCGCGCCGTCGCTCGCGAGAATCCGAAGGACGAACGGCTGGTCGCGCTCGGGGAGGTCCGCGATCTGACGCCGCTGCGCGACCCGGCGGGCCGCGTCGTGCACCTGCCCGCGCTCGAGCGGATGCTGGTCGAGGCCCTCGAGGCCATGCGATTGCACCTCTCGCACCAGCCGCCGGGCAAGCGCGCGTCGTGGAACCGGATCATGTTGCGGGTCTGGCCACCGTTCGACCTGTCCGAGGACGAGGTGTGGAACATCGTCCACGAGCTGGCGCCCCTCGCCGTGGGGCTCGGGCTGGAGCAGGTCGTGCTGCGGGTCACGGTCCCGGGCGACACCCCTGCGCCGCGCGATATAGGCCGGACCGGCCCGGCCGGCCAGGGTCGCGAGATGGATCTGATCATCTCGAATCCCGTCGGGGACGGCCTGACGCTGACGCACGCCGAACCAGACGATGCGCCCCTGGAGCCGCTCACGCCGTACATGCAGAAGGTCGTCCAGAGCCGCCAGCGCGGCCTCACCTACCCGTTCGAGATCCTCCGCCTGATGACGCCTCCGCCCGGCGCCCACGCCGACATGCCGCCGGGCGCGTTCGTGGAGCACGATCTGGACGCAGATGGCCGGCTCCGTCCCGTGGACCGGCCGTATGGCGAGAACGCCGCGAACGTCGTGGTGGGAACGATTCGAAACGTCATCCCCGGTTATCCCGAAGGCGTCGAGCGCGTCGTGATCCTCGGCGACCCCAGCCGCGCGCTCGGGTCGCTGGCGGAGCCGGAATGCCGACGGATCGTCGCGGCACTCGACCTGGCCGAGGAGATGGGCGTGCCGCTCGAATGGTTCGCCGTGTCCGCTGGCGCCAAGATCTCGATGGACAGCGGCACCGAGAACATGGACTGGATCGGCCGGGTCCTTCGCCGCCTCATCGAGTTCACCCAGTCCGGCGGCGAGGTCAACGTCGTCGTCTGCGGCATCAACGTCGGCGCCCAGCCGTACTGGAACGCCGAGGCCACCATGCTGATGCATACGCGCGGGATCCTGATCATGACGCCGGATTCGGCCATGGTGCTCACCGGCAAGCAGGCGCTCGACTACTCCGGTGGAGTCTCCGCCGAGGACAACTTCGGGATCGGTGGCTACGACCGCGTCATGGGCCCGAACGGCCAGGCGCAGTACTGGTCGCCGGACCTCCACCACGCGTGCCGTGCGCTCCTTCGGCACTACGAGCACACGTACGTGATGCCCGGCGAACGCTTCCCGCGCAGGATCGGCACCTCGGACCCCTTCGACCGGGACGTTCGCGCGTCCGTCCACCGCGCGGGGCCCGAAACCCCGTTCCGATCGGTGGGCGAGGTCTTCGAGGAGCGGACGAACGCCGGCCGCAAGCACGCCTTCGACATCCGAAGCGTGATGCGCGCGGTGTGCGACTCGGATCACCCGCCGCTCGAGCGCTGGCCGGGGATGCGCGACGGCGAGATCGCCGTGGTGTGGGACGCGCACCTCGGTGGCTTCCCCGTCTGTCTCATGGGGATCGAATCGAAGCCGGTTCCCCGGCGTGGGCCGGCGCCCGCCGACGGCCCCGAATGGTGGACGCCCGGCACCCTGTTTCCGATCTCCTCGAAGAAGATCGCGCGGGCGATCAACGCGGCGAGCGGGAATCGTCCGGTGGTCGTGCTCGCGAACCTCTCCGGGTTCGACGGGTCGCCCGAATCCCTGCGGAACCTTCAGCTCGAGTACGGCGCTGAGATCGGGCGGGCCGTCGTGAACTTTCGCGGGCCGATCGTGTTCTGCGTGGTCTCCCGCTACCACGGTGGAGCGTTCGTGGTGTTCTCGGCCACCCTGAACGAGAACATGGAGATCGCTGCCGTCGAAGGGTCCTTCGCATCCGTGATCGGCGGCGCGCCGGCTGCTGCGGTGGTGTTCACGCGTGACGTCGACGCGTTGACGGACAAGGACCCGCGGGTGGCCGAACGCTCGGAGGCGCTGGCCGTGGCCGAGGGGCCGGATCGCGCGCGCCTGCGGCGGGAACTGGATTCGACTCGCGCGACGGTGCGCAACGAGAAGCTGGGAGAGGTTGCCGCCCGGTTCGACGGGATCCACACCATCTACCGGGCGCGGGAGATGGGGTCTGTCCACGCGATCGTTCCGGCGGAGCGGCTGCGGCCGTACCTGATCGACGCCGTCGACCGTGGCATCTGCCGCCAGCTCGACCGGCCCGAACGCACCGCCGTGGTGGCTCTGGGATGAGTCCTGCGCCGCGACTGACCACGGCCGTCACCGTCGTGACCATGGCGACCGCGGGGGACGTTCCGGCCGGCGACGAATGGCTGGCGCCGCAGGAGCGGGCCGTGGCTGCCGCGTTCCGATTCGAGCCCCGCCGGCGCGACTGGCGACTCGGGCGCTGGGTGGCGAAGCAGGCCGTCGCCGCCGCCCTCGGTCCGGACGCGGTGCCGGCGGTCCGGATCGCCATGCTCGCCGCGCCCGACGGCGCGCCCGAGGCGCTTCTGGACGGCCGGCGCCTGCCGATCGTCGTTTCCATCACGCACCGTTCCGGCCGCGCTGCGTGCCTGACCGCCCCAGCGGGATCGGGCGCCGGCTGCGATCTGGAGCTGGTCGAATCACGCGACGCCGCGTTCGCCCGGGACTACCTCGGCCCTGAGGAGCTGGCCTGGACCGAGTCGCTGCCCGGCGCGATGCGATCGCTGGCCGTGACCCTGGCATGGTCGGCGAAGGAGAGCGCGCTGAAGGCTACGCGTGAGGGTCTGCGCGCCGACACGCGCTCCGTGCGCGTTGCGGTGGATCCGTTTCCGCGACCGGCCGGTTCGGAGCACCGCGTGTGGAGCCCTCTGCGCGTCACCGACAGGCGGAGCCGGCACGTCTTCGAAGGGTGGTGGCTCACGTTCGACGCCTTCGTGCTGACGGCCGTCGGCGAGGCGTTGTCGGAAGAACCACCCGAGCTTCGCCGCGTTCGCCCGGAGCAGGTTCGTTCACAGGAGGAAGGAGGCTGATCATGCGCGTCGGCGAGGTCATGCACGATGGCGTGGTGGTGATCGAACCCCGCGAGACGTTCGCGGCGGCGGCCGCGACGCTCCGCGCGCGGAGGATCTCCTCGCTCGTGGTGAGCGAGGGCGGAAGGCCGGCCGGCATCGTGACGGAGCGCGATGTGGTGAGTGTCGTCGCCGATGGGCTGGATCCCGGCGCCACACCGATCGCGGAGCGGATGAGCGGCGAACCGGTGACCGTGGCGCGGGACGTGGACGTCCGCGATGCGGCGAGGGTGATGGCCGCGCGAGGGATCCGCCATCTGCCGGTCGTCGAGGACGGCGAGCTGGTCGGGATGATCTCCATGCGCGACCTCGTCTCCTGGGCGAGCCGGGAGGCGGAGTCGAATCCCGACCTCTGGCCGGACCTGATGGAGGCGATCGCGACCGAGTGGCCGCACTGAGCGCGCCGTCGCCCTCCTGATCCGCTGATCCGGAGGCGGCTGGCCCACGTGCGTTCTCCGGGCTAAGGTGCTGGCGCTGTGATGAAGGATGCCTCGGCGTCCGGACCTGGGCGCGGCCGGCGGGCGTCGGCTCAGCGGCGGCTCACCGTCGCCGCGGCCTTCGGCCTCGTCGTGGGCGTGGCCTTGGCGTTGGTGCTGCCGTGGCAGATCGCGGTCCTGCTCGGCTGGGATGTGACCGCCACCGCGTTCCTGATCTGGGTCTGGTGGACCGTCCGTCGCATGGAACCGCGGCACGCCCGTGCCCATGCCGTGTCGGCACGGATCGACGAGTCCGCCGCGACGGCGAACCTGGTGCTCATCCTGGCGTGCCTGGCGAGCCTGATCGGCGTGGGGTTCGATCTGCTTCGCGCGTCGGGCCAGTCGGGCGCGTGGCGAGCCTGGGACACCTTCGTCGCCGTGTTGTCGGTCGCGCTGTCGTGGACGGTCGTGCACGTCGTGTTCATGCTTCGGTACGCGGTCATCTACTACGCACAGGACGCCGGCATCGACTTCCACGAAGACGGCGCGGACGATCCCGATTACCGGGACTTCGCCTACGTCGCGTTCACGATCGGCATGACGTATCAGGTCTCGGACACCGACCTGACCACGAAGGACATCCGCCGGGCGGCGATCCGCCACGCGCTGTTGTCGTTCGTGTTCGGGACGGCCGTGATCGCCATGACGATCAACGTGGTTGCCGGCCTCCTCAATCACTGACCGGACGACGGCTTGAAATACGGCGAAGCCCGGCGCTTCCGCGCCGGGCTTCGCGTTCGACCTTCGGGGATGTCTCGCTACCCGCTGACGTCGATCTCCGCGGTCATGAACGGGTGGATCGAGCAGTGGTAGGTGAACGTTCCGGCCTTCCCGAACCGCTTCTTGAACTTGGTTCCCGGCGCGAGCGGGCCGGAGTCCCACTTACCGGTGTCGCTCGTCGTGGTGTGCGTCGACGGGCCGTTGTTGACCCAGATGACGACGGTTCCCTTGGTGATCTGCAGCGGCGTCGGAGCGAATTTGAAGTCCGAGATCTTGACCTTCGCCTTGCCGTTCGTCGAGGCTGGAGTGGCCGCATGGGCTACCGCTCCGGGCGCGACCGCGAAGGCCAGGCACGCCGCCATTGCGAAGCCGACCAAGCGCTTCAAGCAACTCCCCCTTTCGGCTCGAGCACGCGGTGGAATACGAATGCGCGCATCGAATGGATTGACCGGACCCCGAACTGTATCCCGAGACTCGGAAATCGGTCCAACCGGAGATGAAACGGACGGTTACGGCGAGACCGTGAGCGCCGCCCCACCCGCGATGTGAACCGGGCCGCCGAGCGGCCGCCCGTCCAATGTGGCACCGCCGCCCGATGGAGTCACCGTGAGCCCGGTCAATCCCGAGGCGACCTGAACGCGGATGACTGCCGGCTCCGGGAAGCGAACGGGGCGAAGGCCGCCGTAGTAGTACGCGAGGATCTGGCTCGACGACCAGCCTTGGCGGGCGCGGCCATAGGCTCCCCACTGCACCATCCCCACGCCGTGCCCGAACCCGCGCCCGACCAGGTCGATCGCGCCGGATCGAGGCGCGACGCGGAACCAGATCGACGGCACGGTGAGCGGCAGCGTCGTGCCCTGCCAGCTGGCGGAGGGGTAGTGATTCGGCCGAAGGCACGGTGCCCACGAATCGATCGCCCCGCGGAACGTCGCGACGGACATCGTCCGGGATTGGCCGCCACCTGCGACGACGACGTTCGGACCCACCCGCTTCACGTGCTGGACCGCGGTGCCGGACGGCCACTCTCCGGAGCGCCGGAGGAAGGTCGCCAGGTCGGCGAACCCGATCGGCACGGTCCAATGCGACGTCGGCGAGGCGCCGTCCGCGCGCTCGGGCACAGGGCGAAGGTACGGGAGCGGCGCGGTGCCGAAGATCTCGTCGTTTCCGTGCGTCGTGCCGTTCGACGTCGAGGAGTACAGCGTGTCGGCCGGCCGGCCGCCGTACAGCAGCACCTGCCCCTGGGTCGCGGCGACCGCGGCATACCACCGTTCGACATCCGACGCGGAGGCATCAGTCAGCGGCAACCCGTGAAACACCTGACACGAGGTTGTGGAGCAGATCGGGGACCGCAGCTGCTCGCCGGGCGCGCCTCGCCATCCGGTGGACGCCAGCGCGTAGGTCCGCGCGGCGATCGCCTGAGCCCGAAGCGCGGCCTGCGGCCAGGAAGGGGGCACCTCGGCGATCCCGTCCAGATAGCGTTCGAATGGCAGCTTGACGGTCAGGGAGATCGTGCCGTCGGAGCCGCGAGTCGCCGTGAGCGTCCCTGGGTAACGGGCGTCGAGGGTCGGCTGGACGTGCCGGACACACGGCGAGTGCACGTGCGGATACGTGCCATAGACCACGACGGATCCGTTCGTCGGCGCGCTCACGGTCACGCGATTCGACGGGGGGGCCGGCGTTGACGGCGAAGCGCTCGGCGTGGCCGGCGCGGTCGTTCCTGCCGGAGGTTCGCTCGCCCCCGGCACGGTGCCGGCGCGCGTGCCCGATGGCGTCGCGGTGTGGCTGACCGGCGTACAGGACGCGACCAATGCGAGCGCGACAAGGCCCAATGCAGGCAGGCAGCGGCGACGAGCCGAACGGGCCCTTCCGGGCTTCATCGGACCAGAGGCTCCTCATTGCGAGACACTGCATTCCTCCCCCCAGCCAGACTAGCGCGGTCCGTACACTCGGCGGGCGATGGACGAGCAGCCCCGCGGCGAGCGCGCCATGACCGGCGCCGGGTTCGACTTCCGTATCGTCCGGACGGCGCCCCCGTCCAGCGCCGAAGAGAGCGCCGCGCTGCAGGGGATCGACGTCCGCCGGCTGATCCGGACGATCGTCGTGCGCCGCGGCCGCGAGGACTACGTGTTCGTCCTGGTTCCCGCGGGCCGGCAGATCAACTGGCCGCGGCTTCGAGCCCACCTCGGCGTCAGCCGCTTGTCCCTCCCCGACCAGGATGAGGCGCGCATGGCGACGGGGTACGAGCGCGGCGCAATCACCCCGCTTGGTTCGTCGAACGCGTGGCCGGTCATCGCCGATGCGACGATCCCGAACCTGGGTGTGGTGGCCATTGGAGCCGGCGCCCGCGGCGTCAATGTGCACGCATCAGCCGAGCCGCTCCTGGAGCACCTCCACGCCGATGTGGCGGACGTGACTCGTCCCGCCGACGCGACGCCCTCCTGAATGGTCTACGCCATATCTACGCCGCGACCCGGTCCGTCCATGGGACCGGTGCTTCGGCGGGCTGTGCGGCGATCTCGATCGACATGATCACCGGCGTCTCGGGCTTGCGGTCGCGCTGGAACAGCGACTGGATCGCGCGGATGGGCTGGACGTAGAGCCGGTCGAACCGGTACTTGCGCTTGAGGAGCCGTTCGGCCCGAACCCGCTCCAGATCGGGCAGGATCTCGATCCGCGCGTCGACCTGCTCGCCGGTGAGCCTGCCCATGGCCGTGCATGGTGCGATCAACGCACGGGGATCCCGCCGGAGGCGGCGGATCTTCCCCGAGTCACGATCCGTCTCCGCAAGCAGCCGGTCGCAGTCGCGGACGAACCACACGGGCGTCGCGACGGGCGAGCCGTCACCGCGGAACGTCGTCACGCTGAGGTACTTCCCGCCGAACGCGGAAAGGTCCCGCGCGGACCCCGCACGGGCCTTGCGAAGCCCGTCGACGTGTGCTGCCGATGCCGTTGTGGTCGGAGGTACTGCATGCATGGCCATTGCCTCCCTCGGTCGTCCGCCCGGCAGATATCGCCGGACCTTCCCGATGGCAGCGTGCCAGGCTCCACTCGGTGTCGCCTGCGGCGAACGGACCGCCGGCTGCGGGTCGAAGGTCCTGCCCATCCGCACCTTCCCACTGGTCACGCCGGTTCGAGCCCGGCCGCACGGGCCGCCGTGTTCGCTACAGGGGCTTGACGTACGTGAGGATCACGTGGCCGCCGGGCGTCACGACGTCCTCGCCGCGTTCGTAGCCCATCCGCTCGTACAGGCGGCGCGCCTCCACCATGTCCTCGTTCGTGTGCAGGAACATGACCGTTCGTCCCAGGCTGCGCGCCATGTCCTCGCTCGCGGTCATGAGCGCGCGGCCCACACCGGTTCCGCGCGCGTCGGGATCGACGCCGAGCATCCGAACCTCGGCCGAACCGGCCGGCGGCGGGTCGCGGTCTGGTTCGATCCGGATCTCGTGCTCGAGCGTGGCCGTGCCGAGGATCCGCCCGTCTCCATCGATGGCGACGAGCACCGTCGTGCGTTCGGCGCGGGTCGCCACGTCGGCGATCCGGACCATGTACTCCTCCCACCACCCCTCGAGTCCATGCGCGTAGTCACGGTAGGCGAGCGCGGTCACGCGCCCGGCTTCGTCGTACTCGTCTGGGCGAACCGGCCGGATCTCCATGGGCGGCCGTCAACGCTAGCGGCTCCGCGCCGCGTGGGAGGGTTGACGTTACGACAGTCAGCGATATATCGTGATGCATCGAAGATAGTCCTCAAGTGAGGATCTCTCGAAGGAGGTTGTTCGATGCACGAACGGATTCGATCCCATGAGTGGGAGGCGCGGGCAGGTCACGGGCACGCTCATCACCGCGACTTCGGGCCGCCCTGGCGGATGCGGGAAGGCTGGTTCGGCCCGCCCCGCGGCGGTCGGAGGGCCCGGCGGGGGGACGTGAGGACGGCGGTCCTGGCGCTGCTCGACGAGAAGGCCGCGCATGGCTACGACCTGATCCGCGAGCTGGAGGAGCGCAGCGGCGGCATGTGGCAGCCGAGCCCCGGCTCGGTCTACCCGACGCTCCAGATGCTGGAGGACCAGGGGCTCCTAACCAGCCAGGAGGTCGACGGCAAGCGGGTCTTCTCGATCACGGACGCGGGGCGCGCCGAGCTGGCCGAGCGCCGCAGCCGCACCGGCGGGTCGGCGCCGTGGGAGATGCAGGGCGGACGGCAGGAGTCGTTCGCGAAGCTCTTCGACGCGATGCGCCAGCTTGGGGCCGCCGTCATGCAGGTCGCGCGG
>JBEDUK010000093.1:0-13558 GCA_040414485.1 Actinomycetota bacterium | reverse complement strand
GCCGACCCGTCGGTCGCGATCGCCACTAGACCGGATCGCCGACTCGGTCCGGGTACAGGGACCCGAGCCCACCGCAGTCCGTTCCATCGCTCGACCAATGGCTGAGCGGCGGCGGAGCCGGTTCGCGAGGCGAACGTGGTTCCCACCGCCCACACGTCGTTCTTTGCGGATGCGACAACGTCGCTCAAGCCGTCAACGACGCCGCCCCTCGGCACCTGCACCAGGCTCCAGCGTCGGCCATCCCAATGTTCGACCAGGGCACGGTTCCACGCCGTTCCGACCGCCCACGCATCATCGGACGAAACCGAAGCGACGGCAGTGAGTTCGTTGTCATGCGTGCCGTAGCTCGGGCTCCGCACCAGGGACCATGCCTGTCCGTTCCAGTGCGCGATGCGCGTGATGTCGTGGCCGTGGTTCACCTCGACCGTGGCCGAACCGACGGCCCATAGGTCGTTCGATGAGGTGCCGCCGACGGCGTCGAACCGAGCGTATGGAGGTGCGGGGACGATCCTCCAGGACCGGCCATCCCAGTGTTCGAACAACGACGTCGGCGGGTCCTGGCGAAACCCCCATGCCCAGACGTCGTTCGCACCGATGCTCACAACGCCGTCGAGCTGCGCGTCCGCCGTGGACCCGTCCTGTCCGCGAGGGGCTGGTGATGGCACCACGGTCCAGTCTCGACCGTTCCAATGCTCGATCAGGCCGTAGCTGACACCGGGTGGACCGGGGCCGTCGCCGGGCGGGTTGAGCGAGGCGCCGGGTGCGAGGACGTCGAATCTGCCCACAGCCCAGACATCGGTCGGGGAAAGGGCGGTCACACCGCTCAGCCATCCGGTCGTTCCCGGCGAAGGGCTCGGTATGACCTGCCATCGGCAGGCACCGGGCGACGATGTTGAGGCATGCGATGCGGGCTGGCTCCGGGGCGAGGCGGTGCATGCGGCGCACAGCACCAACAGCAGAATCCAGGACCGAGGAGTCGGCGTTGCCACCTGATCCAGAGTGTATTCGGGAGCCGAGTCCTGGAGGCAAGGCGAACAACCGGCAGGGAGACACGTATGCACGCTCGCGCGACCGGCGGGTCGCTCCCTCGCGCCGCCGTTTGATTGGGCTGCAACACTCGGCCTCACAACAGCCTTATCTAGATGATGAAACGCGTGCGTGACCGGCCGCGCGAAGGAACCGACGCGCCGAGGACGTTCGAGGAGTTCTACCTGGCCCAGGCAGCTCGCCTCGGCAAGGCGCTGTACTTGCTCACGGGCAGCCGCGAGGAGGCCGACGATCTTCTCCAGGAGTCGATGGCTCGCACGATGGTGCGCTGGAACCGTGTCGGCGCGATGGAGTCACCGGCCGGATACGTCTATCGGGTAGCCCTCAACCTGCACCGCCGCAAGTTCCGGCGCCGCTCAAGCGTCGGGGGGCCAGTCCCAACCGACACGATCGACCTGGGGTTCGACGCCGAAGCCAGGGTGATGCTCCTGGAAGGGCTCCGTGCCCTCGACGCGGGTCAACGGGAAGCGCTCCTGTTGGTGACCTGGATCGGCATGAGCCCAGAAGAGGCCGGCCGAGTTCTGCACATCAAGCCCGCCTCGGTGCGCAGCCGCGTCCACCGCGCGCGGGCGGCGCTCCGAGAACACCTGGGAGGTACCGACGATGCCTGATCTGGAAACCCTGCTGGAACGCGCTGCTGAGGCGTACGAGCCCTACCCGGATGCATACGAGCGCACGGTCGAGCGAGCACGACGCCTCGATCGACGCAGGCGAATCGGCATCGCGGCTCTGGCCGTCGCAGTGGCCTGCGGCGGGCTCACCGCTGCCGTCCTTGCATTCGCCCGAGCGCCGAAGGCGACACCGGTTCAGTCCGGACCCCCGGTCCGCATCCTGACTGGGGAGATGGCCATCCGATGCGGCAGCAATGTCTGCCTGATGCGCCCGGATGGCTCCGCGTATCGCCCGCTCCTTCCGAACGGCCGCAACGTTCCATTCCCACAGTGGGACCCGGCCTTCTCTCCCGATGGCTCCCGAGTGGCGTTCCGCGGCTACTACGGCACGGGAGACGGTCAATACGCGCTGTATGTCGTCGGCGTGGGCGGGTGCCACCTGGCCAGGCTGACCGACATGGCTCCCAGCAACCCGGCCTGGTCGCCCGACGGGCGAACGCTCGTGTTCGACACCAGCGGCGTCGGCTCGATCTACCGGATCGGCGCGGATGGGCATGGGTTGACGCGGTTGACGCCGGGCGAATCCTCCGGGTTCGCTGATGGCGACCCCGCGTGGTCGAGCACCGGCACGATCACGTTCGTCCGCTATCCCGACCAGCACGCCTTCGGTGACCGCTTCGGACGGCTGTACACGATGTCAAGCGCCGGCGGCGCCCCGCGAGGGCTGACCGGCCGCCCGGCGACGATCGCAGGCGAGACCACGGGCTTCGGGGAGCCGGCATGGTCTCCGGACGGTCAGTTCCTGGCCGCTGTCGTCTACACGGCTGCGGACACGAGGGTCGTCGTCCTGGGGAAGGACGGCAGGGTGGTTCGGAGCGTCTCTCCGGCCGGGTGGACCGCGTTCAGCCCCGCGTGGTCACCAGACGGCCGGAGCATCGCGTTCCTCGTCCTTCGACGTGGCGCAACCTCGTTGTATGTCGCCGACGCCGATGGATCGCACCTGCGGCGACTTCCTCGCGGAGGCGCGGCGGACCAGGTCGCATGGGGCCAGCGGTCCGCGAGCGCATGCACTGGATGAATCCCGCATCCTTCATGTGACTCCCCGAGCACTCGCGTGCCCGAGCGGTCGGCTACCGGTTAACCGCGCAGTTCAGCGAAGCCATCACCGATACCTGCGAGTGGGGAGCCGGCTCGTGAGGTCGGCGAGGGCGGCTGCGTCTGCCGACGTGCGGCGGGCGCCGAGGCGCATGCGGCCATCACGACCGCGAGGACGACGGAACTGGTCTAAGGTCGCCACGTGTACCCGGTTTGCAGCTTCTGCGGAGAGCGGCCGGTCGTTGCGTGGTTCGAGAGCCCGGACTTCCGCAACGTGGTCGACTCCGAGGACAAGGTCCGCTCGGGGGAGGCTTGGCTCGCCTGTGCGGTCTGCCTCGCCAAGGTGGAAGCCGACGATCGCGAGGGCTTGGCTCAGCGCAGTTTCGCCCGAGCGGAGAAGGGACGGGAGCGCAGCCCTGAGGACGCTGCTGCGATGCTGCTCGTGGAGCGGGAACACCTGGCGGATATGTTCTGGGACCCGCGCGCCGGATGACGGCAGGGACGTGCGGCGACTCTTCAGGGGCTGGGATGCGCCTTGTCCGACCCGGAGCTTCGCTGGCTGAGGCGGTCAAGCCGGACCGCGGGAGTCGGCTGTCGTTGTTGTTTCTGCCCCGTTGCACGGACTAGAAGGACAGGGTGAGCAGACGAGCGATCGTCGTGCTGTATCTGGTCGCACTGATAGCCGTGGTGGTCGCCGTGGATGTCCTGTTCCTCAGGCACCACTTCTGGGAGCGGCTGATCGTGAACGTCGGGATTGTTCTGGTGTTCCTGGCGTTCTATTTCAGGTTCCTCAACCGCTCACGAGCGCAGCCGCCCTGACGCTGGTGTGAGCTGACAGACCACGCGAGAAAGGGACGTCGTGGGCTCGCTCCTACACTGACCTGGTGGCTCGCCCCCCCCGCCTGCCGACATGGAGGCTCGTCGCATTCCTGATCTTCCCGATCGCCTTCGCCATGTTCTGGTTCATCGTGGAGCTCCCAAGGGAAACGGGTCCGGCTCAGCGACTCACGGGTCCACATCGGACGGCTGGCGCTCACCCGGATACACGCCGGAACGCCGAGCGCGGACGCCCTGCAGGTAGCCGGACAACTTGGCCGCATCGATGAACGCCATCGCCGCGGGCACACCGACAAGCGAGGCGAACCGCCTCGGCGGCGAGCCTGCGAACCGCCGCCAGGCCCGACGCAGCGGCTTCGAGGAATAGGCGATGCCACCGGCGAGCGCGGCGGCCCGCAGCACCCGGGATCGCGTCGCGACCGCGGTGAGCGCGAGCGCGTACGCGCCGAACCGTGCCGCGTGTCGCTGCGGATACATCCCGGCCAGGGCGTCCCCCCGCGCATAACCGGCGTACTGCCGCCACGTCGCGGCGAGCGACGGACGTACCCGCCAGTACACGACCGCGTCCAACGCCGGTTCGATCTCCAGACCGAGCTCGGCGAACCGGCGGTCGAGGAACATGTCCTCGCCGACCGGCAGCCACTCGGGGTAACCGCCCGCCGCCTCGAACGCCGCACGCGTGAACGCCACGGAGCGGGAGGACGGCATCCAGCCTGCGCCCAGCTCGGAGGCTTCGGGCATGTTCGTCGCGGCTATGCATTCCTGCCAGAAAGAACCCGGCAGCGGCCGGTAGAACCCGGCGGAGACATCCGCGCCCGCGGCAATCGGCGCCAGAAGCCGTTCCAGCCAGTCACCGGCCAGCACGCAGTCCGCGTCCGTCACCGCGATGACATCGTGCGTCGCCGCCTTCACCGCCAGGTTCCGCCCTCGTGGGATGTTCGCGTCCGGCTCGGACAGCACGGTCAGGGCGAGGGACGACGCGCGCAGCGCCTCCAACGTGCCGTCGCCCGAGCCTCCGTCGACGATCACCGTTTCGTCGGGCGGCCGCGTCTGCGCGGCGAGCGAAGCCAGGAACTCGTGGATCGCCGGCCCGGCGTCCTTCACCGTGGCGATCAGGGATACCTTCATGAGTGCTCGTGATGGTACCGATCCGCGGTGAGATGCTCCCGCGTTGGACGCCGGCGGAGGGAACGCGATGGCGAAGAGCGAGGAGATCAGGGTGTACGGGGCGCCGTGGTGCCCCGACTGCCGGAGGTCGAAGAAGTTCCTGTCCGACCAGCGGATCCCGTTCGAGTGGTTCGACGTCGACGAGGACGCCGGCTCCGTCGAGGTCGTCGAGGAGATGAACGGCGGCAAGCACATCATCCCGACGGTCGTCTTTCCCGACGGCTCAGTCCTGAGCGAGCCCACGAACGAGGAGCTCGCCGAGAAGCTCGGCCTGACCCGTGAGGCCATGCACGACGTCTACGACCTGATCGTCGTCGGGGCCGGCCCCGCGGGCCTGACCGCCGCCATCTACGCCGCCCGGGAGAACATCCGCACGCTCGTCCTGGATCGTTCCGCGCTCGGCGGCCAGGCGGGCGTGACCGAACGCGTCGACAACTACCCGGGCTTTCCCGATGGCGTCGGCGGCGCCGAACTGGCCGAACGATTCGTCCAGCAGGCCGAACGGTACGGCGTGGAGATGCTGCAGGCGGTCAGCGTCACGGCCATCGAACCCGCAGACGCCGGCCACCTGATCGTCGGGATGAAGTCGGGCCCCAGATACGAGGCGGAGGCGGTGCTGATCGCAACGGGCTCGTCCTACCGGCGAACGGAGGCGCCCGGGGAGGCGGAGCTCATCGGGGCCGGTGTCCATTTCTGCGCGACCTGCGACGGGCCGTTCTACCGCGGTTCGAAGGACCTCCTGGTGATCGGCGGAGGCAACAGCGGGCTGGAGGAGGGCCTGTTCCTGACGCAGTTCGCCGACATGGTGACCGTGATCGAACGCTCACCGTCACTCCGCGGGAACCGGCTCGTGCAGGACAAGGTGCTCGAGCATCCGAAGATGCGGGTCCTGACGAACACGACCGTCACGGCGTTCCGTGCGCGGGACGGCGGCAAGCTCGGTGCCGTGGAGGTCGCCGGCCTTGACGGGTCGGATCCGCACGAGTTGCATCCCGCTGCGGCGTTCGTCTTCATCGGGCTGGACCCGAACGCGTCCTTCCTGAAGGGCGCGGTCGAACTGGACCGCGATGGGTTCGTCGTGACCGACGGCTCGCTCGCAACCAGCATGCCCGGCGTGTTCGCGGCGGGAGACGTGCGGGCCGGCTCGACGAAGCAACTTGCGTCGGCGGTGGGTGAGGGCGCGGCCGTGGCGATCGCGATCCGCGGGTACCTGGAACGCCTGGAGGCATCCGAGGGCGCGCACGCGCACTGAGGGGAGTCAGACTCCCGGGAACGGCTCCGTCAGATCGAGCAGGACGTGGTCGGCGCCCGACGCGCGCAGGTCGTCCGTCGAATAGACCCCCGTCGCGACCCCGATCGCGACAGCGCCTGCCCCATGGGCCGCGGCGACGTCACGGGGTGTGTCGCCGACGACGTCACAATGCGCCGGGTCGATGGGCGTTCCGCTGACCATGCCCGCCCGCTCGATGGCTCGCCGCGTCAGGTCGGTCCGGTCGGTGGCGTCGCTTCCGTAGCCGCCGAAGCCGAAGAACCCGTTGAGGTGCGCGCGTTCGAGCTTGATGTGCGCCGCCGCCTCGACGTTGCCGGTCGTGAGGCCCAGCAGGATGTCGGCCTCGCGCAGCCTGGTCAGGAGCGCCTGGACGCCGGGCATGACGCGGTAGCCCGACGACGCGGCGACCGTGTCGGGAAGCGCTGCGAGGTAGCCGTTGACGACGCGGGTGAGCTCGCGGCGGTGCGGATCCCGTCCAAGCGCTCCACGGAACGAGAGCCGCGCCACCTCGGGATCCGTCTGGCCGGATTCGGAGTACTTCGCGATGTCGACGTCGACGCCGAACAGGTCCTGGAAGGCGACGCGCCATGCCGCGCCGCCGGCGCCGCCCGTGGTGATCAGCGTGCTGTCGATGTCGAACAGGATCGCGACCGGCTTCGTGTCGGTGTTCGCCGAATGGTCAGTCATACTGACGAATCCCTCGCGCGTCAGGCGGAGCCCGAGGCTGCATGTCGAATTCGGTATGCCGCGGCCAATGGGTCGGCGGTCGCGAAGATCGCGCTGCCGGCCACGAGGATGTCCGCGCCCGAGGCGCGCGCGAGCGGCGCCGTCTGCTCGCCGATCCCACCGTCGATCTGCAGAGCGACGTCCAGGCCACGCTCGTCGATCACCCGGCGCGCCTCCGCCAGCTTCGGCAGGACCTCGGCCTTGAACGCCTGTGCGCCGAAGCCGGGCTCGACGCTCATGACCAGGAGCAGGTCGATCGCCTCGAGATGGGGCAGCGCCGCATCGAGCGGCGTGCCCGGGCTGAGCACCAGGCCGGGCGAGATGCCGAGCCTCCGCATCGCGGCGATGGCGTCGGTCGGGTCGCCGAGCTCGACGTGGATCGAGACGCCGTTCGCGCCGGCCGCGGCGAGCGGCTCGAACATCCACGACGGGTCGCTCACCATCAGGTGGCAGTCCAGGAACAGATCGGTGTGCGCGCGGAGCGAGGCGACCACCGGCGGACCGATCGTGAGGTTCCGGACGAAGTGCCCGTCCATGATGTCCACGTGCAGCAGATCCGACTGGGGGCGGACCCGGGCGACGTCGTCGGCGAGGGTCGCGAAGTCCGCCGCGAGGATCGACGGCGCGATCCTGGCCGGCCCTCGGGTCCCCATGACGGGCGGACGATAGCAGCCGATCCGCGGTCCAGCGCTTTCAACGGGATGTAGGGTCGGCGGCCTTGTGATGGACCTCACCGACCAGGTCGCCCTGATCACCGGCGCCGGCAACGCGGGTGGAATCGGGTTCGCCTGCGCCCGGCTGCTCTCGTCGCTCGGCGCCCGCGTCGTGCTGACGTCCACGACGGACCGCATCCACGATCGCGCGTCCGGGCTGGGCGGGGAGGCGTTGGGTGTGGTGGCCGATCTCACGGTTTCCTCCGAGGCGGACCGGGTGGTCGAAGCCGCGCTCGATCGGTTCGGAGGGCTCGACGTGCTGGTCAACAACGCCGGCATGACCAGCGTCTCCTCACCGGATGAGAGCGACCTGCTCGTGTCCACCACGGACGAAATGTGGCGCGCGGGCCTGGACCGCAACCTCACGACGGCCTTCAACGTCACCCGGGCCGTCATGCCGGGCATGGTGGAACGCGGCTACGGCAGGGTGGTGATCGTCGGGTCGGTCACGGGCGCGGCCGTGGCGCTGAGGGGCTCCGGTGTGTACGGCGCGGCGAAGGCGGCGCTCGTCGGCATCGCCCGGACGTGGGCCCTCGAGGTCGGCAAGAACGGCGTCACGGTGAACGTGGTCGCGCCGGGCTGGGTGGCCACGCCCTCGCTCACGGAGGACGAGGTCGCGGCGGGTGCCGACACGCCGATGGGCCGCGCCGCGAGGCCAGAGGAGATCGGGGCCGCGGTCGCCTTCCTCGCCTCGCCGGAGGCGTCCTACGTCAACGGCGCGGTTCTGGTGGTGGACGGCGGCAACACGATCGCCGAGATCAAAGGCGGCTGACCTCGTCCGCCTCCGTGTGCGTCACCAGTGGGCCCCGAGGTGCCACTTCCTGGGCGAGATCAACGCGTCGGCCTCCTTCGGCCCCCACGTCCCCGGAGCGTAGGGATGGACGGGCCCTGGGTTTGAAAGGATCTCCTCGACGATCTGCCAGGAGCGCTCGACCCCGTCCTCCCGGGTGAACAGCGTCCCGTCGCCGTCCATGGCATCGTGTAGGAGCCGCTCGTAGGCCTCGGCGGGCTTCGTCATGAACGACTCGCCGTAGGAGAAGTCCATCTCCACCTCCTGCAGGTCGTAGCCGGGGCCCGGTTGCTTCGCCTGGAACGAGAGCGAGATCCCCTCGTCCGGCTGGATCCGGATGGTCAGGTGGTCCGGAGGCAGCGACCGGATGCCGGCGCCGTGGAACAGGTACGACGGCGCCGAGCGGAACACCACGTTGATGTGCGACGCGCGTTCCGGCAGGCGCTTGCCGTGTCGGAGATAGAACGGAACGCCCGACCACCGCCAGTTGTCGATGTGGAGCTTCACGGCCGCGAACGTCTCGGTGGTCGAGCCGGGCGCCGTGCCGGGTTCCTGCAGGTATCCCTCGTACTGTCCGCGCACGAGGTCCGGCGGAGAGATCGGGCGAACCGTTCGGAGCAGGTCGACCTTCTCGTTGCGGAACGCCTCGGGCTCGAGCGAGCCGGGCGGTTCCATGGCCAGCAGCGACGTCACCTGGAGCATGTGGTTCTGGATCAGGTCGCGGATGGCGCCGGCCTGCTCGTAGTACGCGGCGCGGCCTTCGACGCCGATGTCCTCGGCCACGGTGAACTGGACGTGGTCGATCGCGTCGCGGTTCCACACCCGTTCCCAGAGCGAGTTGCCGAACCGCACGACCATCAGGTTCTGGACGGTCTCCTTGCCCAGGTAGTGGTCGATGCGGAAGATCTGCCGCTCCTCGAAGACCTTGTGGATGATCCCGTTCAGTTCCTGCGCGCTGGCCAGGTCGTGGCCGAACGGCTTCTCCACGACGATCCGCGTCCGGTCGGGGTCACCCGGGCCCCCTGGCATGGCGCCCAGTTGCGTGGCGATGACGGGGAAGAACGGCGGCGGCGTGGCCAGGTAGTACAGCCGCCCGCCGTCCGTCTCGGCGTCCGCGTCGGCGTCGCTCAGGCGGCGGGCCAGCGTGCGCATCGCGGCGTCATCGTCGAACTTCCCGGCGATGAACGAGAGCATCGGCGCGAAGCGCTCCCATGCGCCGGCGTCCAGGCCCGTCCGGGAGAACTGGGCGACCGCGTCCTTCGCGTTCGCGCGGAAGTCGTCGTCCGACCAGTCGGAGAACGAGAATCCGATCACGACGACGTGCTCGGGCAGGTAGTTCTCGACGAAGAGGTTGTAGAGCGCCGGAAGGATCTTCTTCTTCGCCAGGTCGCCGGACGCGCCGAAGACGACGATGGCCTGCGGGTCCGGGCGCTCGAGCGTCATGCCGGCGCCCCGTCCAGCCCGTCGAACAGCGACGACTCCATCTGCGGCGGGCGTTCGCCGACCCTGATGAACCATTCGGTTCCGAACGCGAAGGCGAACATCTCGGGCGGCATGGTGAGGAAGAACGAGTCGTCCGGGATCTGGCTCGCGTGCGCCACCAACGCGGCCCGCTTTCGATCCAGGTATGCGGACACGTCAACCGCGGTGGTGATGAGCTCCTCGGGCGAGCCGAAGTCCGGCTCCGTGGGGACCTCGGGGATCTCCATCCCGGCCTCGCGCGCCGCCTCCATGCCGCGGATGAGCTGGTCCCGGTTCATCGTGGACTGGTAGACGCGCGGCGTTCCGGCCTTCTCCGCGGCAAGCATCCCGACGCGATGGATCTGGATGTGGTCGGGATGGCCGTAGCCTCCGTGCTCGTCGTACACGGTCAGGACGTCCGCGTTCTCCTCACGGAGGATCGCCGCGAGCCGGTCGGCGGCCTCGTCCTTGTCCGCCTGCCAGAACGCACGAGGGTCGTCGTTCTCAGGGGTTCCCATCATCCCGGAGTCGCGGTAGCCGAGGAACTCGAACCGCGACAGCCCGAGGATCTCCGCCGCGGCGGTCGCCTCTTCGATCCGGCGCTGCCAGAGCTCCTCTCCGTCGTTCAGGAAGCCGTCCGGGAACTCGCCGTTCTCGCCTCGGGTGGCCCACACGACGACCACCCGATGGCCGTCTTCGGCGGCTTTGGCGAGCGTACCGCCCGTGCTGGTGCACTCGTCGTCGGGATGGGCATGGAACGAGACGATCGTGGCCATGGGCTGCGCATCCTCCTCGTGCGGACTCCGGCTACACCTGCAGGATCGAGCGATACACCTCGAGCGTCGCCTCCGCCGTCCTGGGCCACGAGAACGTCGCGGCGCGACGGCGGCCCGCCTCCGCGAGCCGCGAGGCGAGCGCTTCATCCATGAGAACACTCGAGAGCGCCCCGGCCAATCCCGGAATGGAGAGCGGATCCGCCAACAGCGCGGCGTCGCCGGCGACCTCGGGCAGCGACGTGGTGGAGGAGACGATGCACGGGACGCCTCGCGCCATCGCGTCGAGGACCGGCAGGCCGAACCCTTCCGCCAGCGACGGATAGACGAACGCCGCGGCGCCGCGGAACAGCGCGTCGAGGTCGGCGGCAGGAACGTGCCCGGTCAGCACGACCTTCCCGGGTGCCGGCGTCTTCAGCTCGCCGAGCAGGTTGTCCGGACGCCAGCCGAGGCCCCCGGCGAGCACCAGCGCGTGGGGCGCTCCTGCCGCCGCGGCCCGGCGGTAGGCGTGCACGAGACGAAGAAGGTTCTTCCTGGGCTCCAGCAGTCCGTTGTAGAGCAGGTACGGGCGCCGGATGCGGTATCGATCGGCCACGGCGGCGGGGTCGGCGTCGGTGAGCGGGAGCGCCGGCGCAAGCGGCACCGGGTGGACCCGCGCGGGGTCGACCCGCGTCAGGCGGCGAACCTCCGTCGCGGTGTGCTCGGAGACGGTGACGATCGCGTCGGCGGTTCGAACCGCGCGCCGCAGGCCTGCGCGGAAGATCAGGCGCCACCGCGGCGGAAACATCTCGGGATGGGTCACGAACGCGACGTCGTGGACCGTCACGACCAGGCGCTGGCGCCGTCCCTTCGGTGGAACGGCCGACGGCGTCGGCGCGTGGAGCAGGTCGCGGCCGGACAGGCTCGCCGGAAGGGCGGGTCGTCCGGAGGTGGCCCACGCGGGATAGAGCGCGCGGATGCCGTAGGCGAGTTCCTCCGTCCAGAACGAACGCATCCAGCGTTCGGGCGAACGGGTCCCGTCGAAGCGGGCGTGAAAGAGGGCGATCTCGAGGTCCGGATCCGCTTCGGCCATCGCCGGCACCAGGTTCCGGATGTACGTCCCGATCCCGCCGGGGTTCGGATAGAACAGCTGATCGGCGTGGAACGCCAGCGTGGTCACGGTCGAGCGCGGCTCCGCGACGGCAGGCTCAGCGCCCGCCGCCGGCGCCGATCCGCGGATCCGTGCCCCGCCGCGTGAACGGATTCAGCCGCGTCTCGGTCCACGGGTCGGCGGATTGGAACCGAAGCTGCAGCGCACCAAGGCCGAGGTCGCCGGCGCGACCCTGGAGCGCCCAAGGCCCGGGTCGCCGCGAGGCGATCGTCACGTAGCGCTCCAGCGCCTCTTCGACGACCCGTCGCTCGGCCTCGGGCACGTCGATCAAAATGGCGTACCGAACAGGCCCCCACGGACCCTCAATGCGGTGGCCGTGCTCGCCGTGCGGCTGTTCGGCCCAGTCGTCGTCGCGATGTGCCATCGGGCGCGGCCCTCTACAGCGGGATGTTGCCGTGCTTGCGCGGCGGCACCTGTTCGCGCTTCGTCTTCAGCATGCGGAGCGACCGGATCAGCATGCGTCGCGTGTCGGCCGGCTCGATCACGTCGTCGATGTAGCCGCGTTCCGCGGCGAAGTACGGGTTGCCGAACTGCTCCTCGTAGGCCTCGATCAGTTCCTGTCGCCGCGCCTCGGGGTCCTCGGCCTTCTGCAGCTCACGCCGGAAGATCACGTTGACTGCGCCCTCGGAGCCCATGACGGCGATCTCGGCGGTCGGCCACGCGAAGGACACGTCCGCGCGGAGGTGCTTCGAGTTCATGACGACGTAGGCGCCGCCGTAGGCCTTCCGCGTGATGACCGTCATCTTCGGCACGGTCGCTTCGCTGAACGCGTACAGCAGCTTCGCTCCACGACGGATGATGCCGCCGTACTCCTGCGCGGTGCCGGGTAGGAACCCCGGGACGTCCTCGAAGACCACCAGCGGGATGTTGAACGCGTCGCAGAAGCGCACGAAGCGCGCCGCCTTCTCGCTCGAGTCGTAGTCGAGCGTCCCCGCGAGCACCTTCGGCTGGTTGCCGATGATCCCGATCGACATTCCGTCCAGGCGCGCGAAGCCGATCACGATGTTCATGGCCCACAGCGGAAAGACCTCGTAGAACTCGCCGTTGTCGACGATGCGCCGGATGACCTCCTTCATGTCGTACGGCGCGCGCTGGCTGTCGGGGATCAGGGAGTTCAGGCCCTCGTCCCGCCGTTCGGGATCGTCGGTGGGCGCGTAGGCCGGCGCGTCCTCGAGGTTGTTCTGCGGCAGGAACGACAGCAGGTAGCGCACCTGGGCCAGGCACGACGCCTCGTCGTCGGCGATGAAGGACGCGATGCCGCTGCGGCTGGCGTGGGTGTACGCGCCGCCCAGTTCGTCGAACGTCACGTCCTCGCCCGTGACCGCCTTGATCACGTCCGGGCCGGTGATGAACATGTAGGACGTTCCCTTGACCATGTAGACGAAGTCCGTGATGGCGGGGGAGTAGACCGCGCCGCCGGCGCACGGCCCCATGATCACGCTGATCTGCGGGATCACGCCGGAGGCCCGAACGTTCCGGTCGAAGATGTAGCCGTAGCCCGCCAGCGAGGCGGACCCCTCCTGGATCCTCGCGCCGCCCGAGTCGTTGATGCCGATCACCGGCGCCCCCACGGAGACCGCCAGATCCATGATCTTGCAGATCTTCTCCGCCATCACCTCGCCGAGCGAGCCGCCGAACACGGTGAAGTCCTGGCTGAACACGTAGACGAGCCGCCCGTCGATGGAGCCCCAGCCGGTCACCACCCCGTCGGTGTACGGGCGCTGGTGGTCGAGGCCGTACGTGCCCAGGCGGTGCTTGGCGAGCGGGTCGGTCTCGACGAACGTCCCGGGGTCGAGCAGCAGCTCCAGCCGCTCGCGCGCGGTCAGCTTGCCGCGCGCGTGCTGGCGTTCGACCGAGTCGGGCCCTCCCGCGACGGTCGCGGTCGCCTTCTCCTGACGCAGGTAGTCGATGCGCCGCT
>JBEDUK010000092.1:0-44325 GCA_040414485.1 Actinomycetota bacterium | reverse complement strand
CGGGCGCGGGCCACGGCCTGACTCGACTGATACAGACTCTGGGCGAGCGCCATTGCGCCGATGACACAGAGAATCCGAAGAGGTCGCACGATACAACCGCCCTCGTCGCGCTCCACAGCCGTGGAGCTACCCCGCCTCCCGCGAGAAATGTAGCCGATTGCGCAAGGCCGTGCTTGGGGCCATGAGGGTGACAATCGTCGGGCCGGATGGACCGAATGCCCACATATCTCGTGCTCGATCTGCTACGGGCGCGTGGAAGAAGCCCGGGTCGGGTCGCGCTCCTCGGGCTACTCAGCCGGACGTTTCTTGCCTGGAGCGCGTGCGGGCGAACGCATCCCCGCCGCCCATTTCCCGCGGACCGGACGCGCCCCAACCCACGTGCGGGGGGACAGGGATTCGAACCCTGGAGGGACTCGCGCCCCTAGCGGTTTTCAAGACCGCCGCCTTCGGCCGCTCGGCCATCCCCCCACGGCCGAGTGTACCGACGTGCCGGGCCCCGTTCGTCGCCTCAGCCGATCTGGATCTTTCCGATGGCGTTGCCGTACCCCTCGCAGAACCACATGGAGCCGTCCGCCCCGGCCGCGATCCCGAACGGGTAGGACAGCGTGTCCAGCACCTCCACGACATCACCTCGGGGCGTGATCCTGCCGACCTGGGACGTGTCGTTCTCCGTGAACCAGAGGTTGCCGTCCGGGCCGGCGGCGATGCCGGCGATCCCACCGAAGTCTCCCGGGATCGGGTACTCCTTGATCTTGCCCTTCGAGGTGATCCGTCCGACGTGACGGCCGGCCAGCTCGGTGAACCACATGGCGCCGCCGGGCCCGCCATTGATGTCCCACGGCAGGACGCCGTCCGTGGGCACCTGGAACAGCGTCAGCCCGGCAACCGGATCCGGCCCGGAGGGCTTGATGCGCCCGATCGCGTTGCCGATCTCCTCGGTGAACCACAGCCGGCCCCTCGCGTCCGCGGCGATCGAGGTCGGGAACGTGCCCACCGCGAGGGCTCCCTCGGTGACGCTGCCGTCCACGGTGATCCTGCCGATCTGATCGACGTTCTCCTCGGTGAACCACAGCGCGCCGTCGCCGCCGAGCGCGATGTCCCACGGCTGCGCGTTCTGCGTGGGAACGTCGAACTCGTTCAGGACCGTGCCGTCGGTCGCCATGACGCCGATCCGGTTGCCGAGGCGCTCGGTGAACCACAGGTTCCCGTCGGGGCCGACGGTGATGCCGTACGGATGGCTGTCCGGGTGCGGCAGGCGGAACTCACGGATGGCCCCGGTCGGCTTGATCCGTCCGATCGCGTTTCCGTCGGACTCGGTGAACCACATGTTCCCGTCGGGACCGGGGACGATCGAATAGGGCCGCGTCGCCGGCGACCGGATCTTGTACTGCGTGATCTGGCTGCCGGCGGCAGCGTTCGCCGCCTGCGGTCCTGCGGCGAACAGGGCCGCGGCCACCAGCGCCGCGACGAGAACCGGTGCTGCGCGGGATCCGGACATTCCGCCCCTCCTTGTGGATGCCTCAGGAAGTGCCTCGACCACGACCGCCGGCAGACGGGTCGCCCGAGGAGCCTACTGCGGCACCGGCGGGCGAGGGACGGCCTCCGGGCCGGTGCGCGGGGAAAGAATCGACCTTTGCCCTAGGTCGGCGCCGTCCCGAACGCGGTATCACTCCTACCCGAGGGTGACGTTCACCCGCTCGGGGAGGCCGCGATGGACATCGGCACGATCATCAAGGAGGTCGAGATCGTTCCGGCACGCGAGGAACCGTTCGATCCCGCCGTGCCGGGCCCATCCGTCCCGGCCGAGCCCGCCCCGGTGACCGAGCCCATGCGCGAGCCGGTCGGCCCCGGCGTTCCCGCGCCGTAGCGTGCCCGCCGGCAGCGATTTCACCGGCGAGCCCGGCGAGGCCATGCCCCGTGGGTTCCGCTGGTGGCGCGTGTCCCCGTCGGGCGAGATCTACTCCGCCTGGTTCGACGTCGCCTGGAACCCGACCTCGAACGAGGCCACCTGCGCCCTCCCGGTGAGCCGGCTCGGCCGCCGGGCCTGGGCGAAGCGCCACAGCGGCGGCGTCCCCGCCCAGGACTGCAGTTGCGGGTTCTATGCCCTGCACACCATGCCGGCGCAGCCGGGCGACCAGCCGGACCCCGACCGTCCGTGGCTCCTGGATCCGGACGACTGGAGCGGCAAGGGCGCCTCGGTGGTGTTCGGCGTGGCGGAAGCCTGGGGTCGGGTCCTCATCGGGACCCAGGGATGGCGGTCGCGGTTCAGCAGGGCGATCGCCCTGTACGTGCCGAGCGGGTCCGAACTGTGGGAGTCCGATCGGCTTCGGCGCGTCGGCGAACGCTACGGGATCCCCGTCACGAGCACGCTGGGCGCCCTGGAGGAGTGGGCGCCGGAACCGGTCGTCGTGATCCCGGAGGCGGAACCCGAGCCGGAGCGACTGCCGCCCGTGCTCAATCTGGTCACCGGCGCGGGAGCGGCAGCCGGGGCCATGGCCGGCGAGCCCTCGTTCGGCACCGACGGGCCGCGCGGCGGGACGGCGGGTCCGGTGCCGGCGCGCTGGCCCGGCACCGGCCCCCCCTTCGGCGCCCGGCCGTCCGCCCTGGATCCGGCCGGAAGGAGCGAGCGGCAGGTCGCCGCCATCGAACGACTGGCCGGGCCAGGGCCGAAGAGGATCCTGGAGCTCGGGGCGGGCGCCGGACTCCGCGCATCGCCGCTGGCCGAACGGGGGCACTCCGTGATCGCGGTGGCCGGCGGGTTCGCCGAGATGGATCTCCCGGGACCCTTCGACGTCGTCTGCTACGGCGGCTTCGGAGCGGGGTCCGAGGACGAGCAGCACCGCACCCTTCGCGACCTGTCCCGGCGCATCGGCTCCGAGGGCTGCGTGCTGGTGGAGGTCATGACGCCGTGGGCATGGGCCGCCGTCCGCGAACAGGGCCGCGGGCTTCCGCCGGCGGAGCATCGAACCCTCGTCTTCGACGCCGAGGCCTGCCGGATCCGGATGCCGTTCGGAACGATGTGGGGCGACGCGAGCCAGTCCGAGGCGCTCCGGTGCTACGGGCCTGCGGACCTGCGCTTTCTCATTCGAGGCACCGGGCTCGGCCTGGATTCGTTCGAGGCATTCGCCGGTCCCGGGTACGAGTCGGCGCCGCGCCTGGAGGCGGCCACGTTCTACCTCGCACGACTGACCGTCGGGGCGTGACCTAGCCTGTCGGGCGTGCCGCCGAGCGAGGCTCCGAACGAGCAACGTGCGTCCTCGGCGAAGCAGGCCCTCAGGGAGCGCGTCTGGGACCTGCTCGTCGAGACGCGCGCGGCGCGCTTCCCCGGCGCACGAGGCCGCATCCCGAACTTCGTCGGGGCCGAGGCCGCGGCGCGGCTGCTGGCCGAGTCCCCAGCCTGGCGTTCGGCGTCGAACCTGAAGTCGAACCCCGACGCGCCCCAGCTGCCGGTCCGGGCGGCCGCGCTCGAGGAGGGCAAGGTCGTGTTCATGGCGGTGCCGCGGCTCCGAACCGAGCGCCCGTTCCTTCGGCTCGACCCAGCCACGTTGCCGGTCCGGCCGCGGCAGGCGGCCTCGATCGGCGGCTCCGCGAAGTTCGGCACGCCCGTTCCGGTCGGCGAGATGCCGCGGATCGACCTGATCGTGTGCGGCTCGGTGGCCGTCGACCGGAGCGGCATCCGGATCGGGAAGGGCGGCGGATTCAGCGATCTCGAGTTCGCCCTGCTCCGCGAGGCAAACCTGGTCGACGATTCGACGGTGATCGCGACCACGGTACATCCGCTGCAGGTCCTGGACGATGACCTGCCCGAGACCGAACACGACTTCCGCGTCGATCTGATCGTGACGCCTGAGGAGGCGATCCGCGTGCCGTCCCGCCGTGCTCGCGCCCGCCGCCCGGCCGGGATCCTGTGGGACCACCTGGATGAGGCGCGCATCGACGAGATCCCGGTCCTGGCGGCCCTGCGGGCCGGTCGGGACCGCCGCCCGCGCTGACGGGTCGGGTCGGTTATCGTCGGCGACCGTGACCGGGCCGACCGCTCCGCTCTCCGAGGACACGCTGGCCGAGGCCGCCGCGACCACCCCCGAGCGCGTGCGCGAGCTCGTCGCGAACCGCATCCTCGAGCCCCGCGAGGACGGCTCGTTCGATCGATCGGACATCGCGCGCATCAGGGTCGCCGACGCGCTCGAAGCCTCGGGCATCCCGTTCGACGGCATCGCCCGGGCGGTCGCGGACGGCACGCTCTCGTTCGACTTCGTGGGCACGATGCTGCCCGAGGTCGGCTACGTGCCGGGCGCGAGCATGTCGTCGTTCGCGCGCGACCACGGGGTTCCGTGGACGCTCGTCGCCTCGTCGCTGGTCCGGTTCGGGCTCCCCGTGCCGGGAGAGGCAGAGCCGATCCGCGAGGACGACGCGGCCGTGTTCCCGTCGGCCGCCGCGGCGCTGGGGCTCGGCCTTCCGGAGGAGGCGCTGACGCGGTTCTCGCGCCTGGTGGGCGAGTCGCTGCGGCGGCTGGCCGACGCCCAGGTGCAGCTGTTCGATGCGGCGATGGTGCGGCCGATGATCGAGGCCGGGCTCCCCGAGATGGGTGTTCTGGAGAACGCCGCGCGGATGGGCCGCGCGCTCCAGCCGCAGATGGAGGAGCTGTTCCTGTGGGTGTTCCGGCGGCATCAGGAGCACGCCATCGTCGAGACCGTGATCGAGCACATCGAAGGCGCGCTGGACCGCGCGGGGGTCGTGCCCAGGCGCGACGAGCGGCCGCCGGCCATCTCGTTCCTGGACCTCAGCGGCTTCACGCGCCTGACGGAGACGAAGGGTGACCACGCGGCCGCCGAACTTGCGGGGTCGCTCGCCGAGCTCGTGCAGGACGCCGCCCACCGCAACAGAGGCGAGCCCGTCAAGTTCCTGGGCGACGGGGTCATGTTCCATTTCGCCGATCCGGCCGACGCGGTCGTCTGCGCCCTGGAATTGGTGGACGGGGCCACGCACGCCGGCCTCCCGCCCGCCCACGTGGGGATCCACGCCGGGCCGATCGTGTATCGCGACGGCGACTATTTCGGGCGAACGGTGAACCTGGCCGCCCGCATCGCGGACAAGGCCGGACCGCACGACGTGTACGTGAGCGCCGACGTGATCGAGGTGGCCGGCGGCCGGACGACCACGCCCGCCCGCTTCGAGCCGGCGGGCGAATTCGAACTGAAGGGCGTGGCCGAGCCCGTCTCTCTGTGGCGCGCCGTCAAAGCCCTCAGGTCGATCAGAGGCGAACGATCGGACAGGTGAGGGTCCGGGTCACGCCGTCGACGCCCTGGATCTTCATGAGCACGGCCTGCGAGAGCACGTCCAGGTTCTTGCCCTGCGCCCGCACGATCACGTCGTAGGGCCCCGTGACAGGGTCCACGGTGGTCACCCCGGCGATCTTCCCCACCTCGGCCGCGACGTGCGAGGCCTTGCCCACCTCCGCCTGGATCAGGATGTACGCGTCACTCATGCGTCCCCCTCCTAGAGCCCTGGTCGTCCCGCCGGGTCGCCGTCGTGCGCGTGGGGCCTAGAGACCCAGCGAGTTCTTCGCCATGCGCGTGCCCTCGACCATGTTCGTGAGCTTCGCCAGCGCCACGTCCCACGACCGCGTCCGCAGGCCGCAGTCTGGCATGACGTGGATCCGGCGCGGGTCCCCGAAGACCTCGACCGCGTACAGGACCCGGTCGCGGACCAGTTCGGGCGGTTCGACGAAGTCGGTGTGGATGTCCAGCACGCCGAGCCCGAGGGCCGGCGAATACGGCAGGTCGCGGAACCTGGTGGTCACCCGGTAGCCGGGCCGGTCCTGCGCCGACGTCCCCGGGTCGCGCGAATCGTCGTTCGCGAAGCCGACCGCGAACTGACGGCATTCGGTCATGCCCTCGATCGCGGGGAAGAACAGGTCGTAGTCGGAGAAGCACAGGTGCGTGGAGAACGCCGCGCCCGAGAGCCCGCGCACGCTCTCGTTGAACGATTCGACGAACAGATCCAGCTCGTCGGGCCCCGTTGAGCCCGCAGGCTCGTCGATCTGCAGCCAGCGCGCGCCCAGGCCGATCAGTGCCTCGAGGTTCGGCCGGATGAGGTTGCGAGCGACGTCCAGGATCATCTCGCGGCGCGCGTCCCTGCGGGCGGCGTGACGCTCCTTGGATGCGCCGCCGAGCGAGGTGTCGATCAGGTACCGTTCGTCGAACGACCAGTCGGCAATCGTGTACGCGCCGGTGATGGGGACCTTCAGCGTGGCGTCCGCCACCCCCTGCAGGAACGCGAACTCCTCATTGTGGTACGGCTCGCGGAGCGAGATCGGACCGGTCACCGCGGCCTTCGAGTAGTACTTGTTGTCGAACGAACGGACGCTCCCGCGCCATTCGAACCCGTCGGCGAACGCGACCGCGCCCGCGTACATCTCGAACCGCTGCTGCTCGCCGTCGTAGACGACGTCCAGGCCCGCCTTCTCCTCCAGCGCGAGCCCGTACCGGCTGGACCAGCGCTTGAGATCGTCCTTCTGCTCCCTGGACAGCGAGCCCCGTTGCGCCTGCCGAAGCAGTTCGACCACCTGCTCATGGTCCGGGACGCCGAGGCGCTCGCCCCAGGCGCGCGCGTCCTCGAGATCCTCGTCGTCGATCGGGCGGCCGGCGTTGGCCTTGACCCGCCAGTTCGGCTTGGCGAGCGAGCCGACCTCGTGGGTCAGAAGGGGGGTCGCGATCAGCTCGTCGGCGGACTCGGCCCGCGCCTGCGCCTGCGCGCTCACGCCAGCGCCTCCTTCGCCTGCGCGGCCGCTTCGCCGAGCGCCTTCACCTTGCGCTCCGCGACCTCCGTGGGCAGCATCTCCAGCTCGCTGTTGGACGACAGGTAGAGCGCCGGCGGCTGCAGCCGTTCGGCCACGCGCTGCGCGAACGCCGCGACATCGGCCGGGTCCTCGACGAGCGACCGCCGGCCGTCGATCGCGCCGGCCAGGACCCCGACCTCCCAGTTCGAGCCAAGTGCGTCCAGGTCCGTTTCGACGAAGTCGATCCCGACGGCGTCCACGGGAAGCTTCCTGAGCCGGTCGACGTGCGGCGCGGCATCGCCGAAGTACGCGTGCAGCACCAGCGCGGCACGGCCGTCGAGCGCGGACCGGATCTCCTGGAGGCCGTCCTCGAGCGCGGCCCACCCACCGTCGTCGATGCCGTGGTACGGAAGCCACGGCTCCTCGAGATGCACGACCTCGAACCCCCGGCCCGCCAGCGCCCCGGCGAGCGGCGCCAGGAACCGGACCCCGAGGTCGCGTGCGAGCACGTCGCGGTCCTCTGAGGTGTGCGCGGCGCGGGAGAACGTGTACGGCGACGGCAGCGTGGCCACCCGCGGCGAGGGCACGATGGCTTCGGCCAGTTCCAGGACCGGCGGAAGCGCCTCACCGAGGGCGACGGGAACGACCTCGCCTGCCTCCGGGGCACGGTAGAAGGAGTTGTTGTCGAACCACCGGAGCAGCGTTCGTGCGGGGAACCCGGCGGCGTTCGCGAGCGGCCGGAAGATGTCCTGCCAGCGCAGGAGGCCGTCTGAGCAGAGGTCCAGGCCCACCGCGCGTTGAGCGTCGATGAAGGCCCGCTCATCGTCGTCGATGCGCGCGTCGACGACGTCCGCTGTCGTGCGGCCGCGCTCCAGGTCGCGCGTGGCGGCGACGACCGTCTCCGACCTGGGGTAGATCCCGTGCTGGTAGGCCACGACTCGCGTCACGAGCCTCGCTCCCCTGTTCCCCTTCGAACCGCCCGTACCGACCGGGGTTCGGCCCAGGATAGTCGAACCGCTCGCCCACCCGTCGGGGAGCACGGCCATGTAGGTGCGGGGTCACACCCCGACGACGCGGAGACCACGAAGTCCTTCGAAATCCGCGTCCTGCGTGTACAGGTCGAGGTCGTAGACGACGGCCGTCGCAGCGATCAGCGTGTCGAGGACCGGCGGCCTTCGACCGGCGCGGCGTGCTTCGGACACCAGCCGGGCGAACTCGCGCGCGACTTCGGCGTCGATCGGCAGAGCGTCGAAGGCCCGCTCGGTCTCTGTCAGCGTCTCCAGTCGGGTCGCGCGGGTGTTCGGGTCCTCGGCGTTCAGCACGCCGACATGGAGCTCGGCGAGTGTCACAACCGAGATGAACGCATCGGCGGGGAGCGCGGTGGCAGTTCGGCCCTGCTCGCGCGCGACGAAGACGGACGTATCGAGCAACGCGCTCACAGCTCGTCGATCGTATCCCCGACCACCGACGCCACATCGGCTTCGAATGCCGCGTCGAGGGGCGCTCGAGCCAGGATTCGTGCGATCTCCTCTCGGCGAGTCGGCCGCGGACCACTCGTGACCGGCACGAGATCTGCGACCGGCCGGCCGCTGACCGTCACGCGGAACCGCTCACCGGCTTCGACGTCCCTCAGTACCCGAGCGATCTCGTTCCGCAGTTCGCGCTGGGGAATCTCCCGGATGGCGCTCGACATGCTACGACTGTAGCATCTTCGCTACGAGACTGCAGGGCGCGACCAGGCGAGCAGATCGTCCGCGCTTCGGGTGCTGATGATCCGTTCCTTCGGGACCCCGGCGATGATCGCCGCCGCGATGCCGTAGTCCAGGAACGCCAGTTCGGCCACGCTGTGCGCGTCGCTGCCGATCGAGAACAGCACCTCCGTCTCCAGCGCCACCCGGATCAGGTCGACCGGGAGGTCCTGCCGCGCGGGCGAGCCGTCGATCTCCACCGCGTGCCCGGCATCGACGGCGGCCTCGAACACCGTCGGCCACTCGGCGCGAAGGCCGAGCCGCCCGCCGTAGCGGCGCGTCGTCGGGTGCGCCAGCACGTCGATCGTCGGATTCCGAACGCCCGCTACGTACCGGTCGGTCTGGTCCTCGAGCAGGCGGAGCGCCGAGTGGAACGCGCCGAGCACCAGGTCGATCTGCGCCAGCGCATCCGGGTCCATGTCGCCCTCACCGTCCGGCGAAAGGTTCATCTCGATCCCGTGCAGCAGGCGAAAGTCTGCCGTCCCGAGCGAAGCGTTCAGCCGGCGCACCTCCTCGCCCTGGAGGAGAAGCCTGCCCTCGTCCATCCCGCGCGTGATCTTCAGCCCCTGCGAATGATCGGTGACGCACGCATAGGCGTATCCCCGCGCCATGGACGCGGCGGCCATCTCGTCGAGCGTCGCCTTCCCGTCGGTCTCGGTCGTGTGCATCTGAAGGTCGCCCCGGATGGAGGCCACGAACTCCGGATCGCTCGCCAGCGCCGACCGTGCCTGCGCGAGCGTCAGAAAGCCGCGCCTGATCTCCGGCGGCTCGAGGTCCGCCGGGTCGGGAGGGTCAGCCATGAGCGATTCGATGCGGGCGGCCAGCCACGGTCCGACCCCGACCAGGTCCGTCAGGGCGCGGCCGGGCCGCTCGGCGACGTCGGCCGCCTCTTCGGTCCAGACGAACATCGCGTTCCGCGCTGCCCGCTCAAGTGCCCGGCGCCGGTGGCCTTCCTCCTCCTCCGCGGCCCGTGCGCACGCCTCGGCGATGTCGCCGTTGGTGACGGAGGGCGCCGCGCGGGTTTCGAACACGGCTCCGAACGGTACTCGATATGCTTGCGCCGACTTCGGGACTTCTGACCGACGTGGGATCGCACGAGAGGGGAGACTCCATGCCGATCGAGCCTGTCGAGAAGGTCTGGGTCGACGGAGAGCTCGTCGACTGGCCCGACGCCACGACCCACCTGCTGTCGCATGCGCTGCACTACGGCTCGGGGGTGTTCGAGGGCATCCGCGCCTACGCGACGGACCGGGGCCCGGCCGTCTTCCGGCTCGGCGACCACCTTCGCCGCCTCTTCCGCTCAGCGCACCTGTACCAGATGCAGATCCCGTACTCGCAGGACGAACTGGCCGAAGCGTGCGTCCGGCTCATCCAGGCCAATCGCATGTCGGTCGCCTACCTCCGCCCGCTGGTGTTCCGCGGCTACGGCGACATGGGTCTGAACCCGCTGAAGGCGCCGATCGAGACGGCGATCCTCACGTGGGTCTGGGGCACCTTCCTGGGCGACGACGCCCTTGAGACGGGCGTGCGGGCGAAGATCTCGTCGTGGAAGCGCAACGACCAGAACACGCTGCCGTCCGGCGCCAAGGCGACCGGCCAGTACATCAACTCCGGGCTCGCGAAGACCGAAGCGCTCCTCGCCGGGTACGACGAGGCGATCATGCTGAACATGGCCGGGTTCCTCACGGACGGCTCCGGGGAGAACCTGTTCGTCATCCGGGACGGGGTGGTGCGAACGCCGCCGGTCTCGGCCGGGTGCCTGGAGGGGATCACCCGGGGCTCGGTGATCACGATCGCCCGCGACCTCGGCTACGAGGTCCACGAACAGAACCTGACCCGGTTCGACCTTTACACGGCCGACGAGGCTTTCTTCACAGGGACCGCCGCCGAGGTGACGCCGATCCGCGAGGTGGACGACCGGGCGCTCGCCTCACAGGGCCGGGGGCCGATCACGAAGGAGCTCCAGCAGACGTTCTTCGACGCGGCGCACGGCCGGCTCGACCAATACCGCGGCTGGCTCACCCACGTCGAACAGTAAGGCAGACGTACTTTCTGGCGACCTCAGCCGCGCGTCGGTCCGGCCGTGAAGGTTCCCCAGTTCGGCACTTCGTCTCTGCTCGGCCCGTCGACCAGGAGCTTCGCGTCGCTGCCGTTCGGGTGGATCGTGTACAGATCCATGGCACCGGACCGGGAGCTCTGGAAGACGATGAGCCCGCCGTCGGGCGACCAGGACGGGTTGCCGTCGTACGCCGTCACGTAATTGAGCTTCAGCAGGTTCGACCCGCCGCGGTTCATGGTCCAGACGTCGTAATTCCCGGCACGGTTCGATTCGAACGCGATCGATCTTCCATCGGGGGACCACGCGGGGTCGGCGTCGGACGCGCGGCTGTTGGTGAGGTCGCGCTGGCGCGCGCCGCTGGGGCGCATGCTGTAGATCTCCGAGTTCCCGTCCCGGTTGGATGTGAACGCGATCCGCTTGCCGGTCGGGCTCCACGCCGGCGCGAAGTCGTCGGCCGGGTTGGTGGTGAGCCGCTTCAGAGTGTGGGTAGCGAGCGTGATCACCCAGATGTCCAGGTTGCCCGATCGCGTGCTGGCGAAGGCGATCCTGGTGCCGTCCGGCGACCACGACGGTTCGCCCTCGAACGTGTTCCCGCCCGCGACGAGCGTGAGGCCGGTCCGATCCGGCCTGACGGTGTAGAGGTCGCCGTTGCCCGTCCGGTAGCTGGTGAACGCGATCAGGTTTCCGCCCGGGGACCAGACGGGGTCGACGTCCGATGCCGAGTTCGTGGTGACCTGAAACAGGCAGCATCCGTTCGGGTGGACGATCCAGACGTCGGCGTTCCCGGAACGAGTGGAGACGAACGCCACGTCCCCGTTCGTCGCGGCCTCGGCGCCGGCGACCGGCAGAATCACCATGAGCGCCGCAAGCGTGGCGAGCGCCATGAGCGCTCTTCGAGGACGGGCAGGCATCACGCCGCGTCGCCGGAGTAGATCCGGAGCGTCCGCAGGATCCTGTTCGCTGAGCGGACGCCGGCCCGGGGCGGCAGACCGTCGAAGGCGGCGGCGACCAGATACAGGCAGAACGGCCGATCGTGCTCGGTGAAGAACTTCTGCACCGCCATCCGGCCCCGCACGATGCGCGGGAACGCGCGGGGGCTGAGCTCGCCGGTCCGGACCGGGATCGGGATCCCCCGATGGCCGAAGAGCCCGTACCCGCCGAGCGTGTCGTCGTACTCGAGGAGCGCGACGAAGACGTCCTTCGGACCCATGGCGTCGATGGCTCCGGTTCCGAAGTCGCCGTCCCCCTCGGGCAGCGCGAAGCTGCCGGCGTGCAGGATCGGGTGGCCCTCCTTGCGCCGGTAGATCAGCCCTTCCCACCCGACCGGCAGATCGATGCTGATCCCGTGGCCGGCCACCGTCAGCGGCTTCATCGCCGCACCGCCGCTCACCACGTCACCGCGCTCGCCGCCATCGCCAGCACGGCGCCTGCCATGGCCAGTTGCAGCAGCGCGGCGCCCCGTCGCGCGGCCGGATCGAATCGCCGCAGCCGCTGTCCGAGCACCGCCAGCTGATCCGGACGCCGCACCCGCGCCACCGAGAACAGCGTCGCGGATCGAGCGAGCCCGAACACCCCGCCGATCAGCCCCCCGGCGGCGACCGAGCCGGTCAGGAACGCGGCGGCGAGGGCCGCGTAGACGGCAGCGGTCACCACGATCGTCACGACGCCGAGTCCGAGCTGGAACCCGAACCCCCCACCGTAGACCCACCCCCGATAGCGCTGGAGCCAGCGTTCGTCCACCTGTCGATGAACTGTCGGGAGGCCCAACGGCAGGAGCCGCAGGTCGAACGCGGCCGCGAGGAGCGCCACGCCCGCCAGGAAGACCACGGTCGCGGTCGCAACCGACCGGATCCCGAGATGGCCGAGCACCGCGAACACAGCGGCGCCGGCCGCGCCGAGCAGCGCGCCGGCCACGATGCCGCCGGCTGCTCCGCCTATCAGGAACGCAGCCATCGTCACGCCCCACCTCGAATGCCGTCCCCGCTCCCCGAGCGGGGTGATGCTCGCAAGCATCGACTCCCCTCAGGGCGACCACGTCGATCGGATCGCGCCGACGATGGCCAGCAGCATCCCGGCCGAGAGAACGATCGTTCGAGCCGAACCGTCGCCCACGCCTGGGTCACATCCCGTCCGGCGGCACTGCGCCGAAGCGCTCCGGTTGCCCGCCGTAGAGGCTTGGATGACCCGGCCCGATGCCGGCGGCGGCCAGTTCGTCCTCAGCGCGCTTGAGGCGCTCCGCGGGCCCCATCGACGTGCCCCCGCGGCGGCCACCGGAGGCCCGCGAGTCCTCGATGGCGTCCCGCAGGAGGGAGGCGACCTGCGTCCAGGAGCCGGCCGTGCCCTCGCCCTCCACGTCGCCGCGCGGACCGGCGTGAACGAAGTAGGGCGAACCGGCGATCCCGTAGTCCTCCCAGGCGCGGCTGGACATGATCACCGGCGTGCCTTCGGGAGCCAGTTCGCGAAGCCGCGACGGACTCTCGAACGCCCGGTCCTTCGTCACCACGACCAGCCGCGGGTCGCCGGGAAGGACCGCGTCGCCCTCGCGGAGTTCGTCCCAGAACGCGCGGCACGTGGAGCAGCCGGATGACAGGAACGCCAGCACCGTCCCGCCAGGCCGGCCGGTCGCCACCGTCAGCTTGACCGAGTCGCCGTCGAGGGTCGTACCCACCACGTCGAACGCCGGCGTGACATGCGTACGGGCCGGCGGCAGATGGGGATCGATCAGCACATCCGGTCGCGACCCGCCCACCGCGTCGCCGTTCGACGGCGCAACGGCTTCCAGGCGCCGAAGGATCTCGGCGTGACTGCGCAGCAGCCCGACGACGAGCGCTGCCAGGAGCGCCAGGACCACCGTTTCGATCGTGACCAGGATGACCACAGGTATGCGTTCCTTTCTCGGTCCTACAGACAGTTGGCCTCGTGTGAGCACGTCGCGTTGTCGATGTGAAGCGTCGAATTGCAGTTGATGTACAGCTCGCTCGGATTCACACAGGTGATCATCCGGCACACGACCTCGGTGGTTCCGGGAATCTCGGTATTGCACTGTCCGTACCGGAAGTGGTTGCAGCAGGTCGAGCGGTTCCCGCAGTAGTTGTTCGCGCAATGGCATCCGCCGGGACACGTGAAATACGGCGTCCGATTGCAGTCAACGTAATACCTGACGTTCTGATCATGACAGAGACGGGTGCCCTGGTAATTCGTGCATTTCCACCATCCGGCCATGAAGGTGTTCTCCGGACAGGCGTTCTGGCCTCTGTTGATCACGCAGCAGAACGTGGTCCAGCCGTCGCAGCAGGGCGAGGACGACGAGCAGTTTCCACACGAGATCGCGCTGGTCGCGGGGATGTTGCGCGTGGTGTAGACGATCGGCGCGACCGCGACGGCGGAGGCCGCCGTGGCGAAGCGCTGCATGAACCGGCGGCGTGAGATCCGACGGTCCAGGGCACCGACGGCGCGGTTCACCATGCGATCGATCACGCCGCTCGAGCCCTTCCCTTGTACGAGACGAACGCCGCCGGCACCAGAAGGACGACCTGCGTCGCCAGCCAGGCGATCAGCGCGGCCCCGGCCGCCAGCGCGAGGCCCTGGGCCGGCGACCTCGCGACGAACGCGACCAGGCCGGGCGGTGAGCGCTGGAGGGTCGCGAACGCGAGCGCCGCAAGGGCGGCGGTGACATCGAGAACCACGTGGAGCCACGCGGGCGGAAGATCCCGCTCGGCGAAGCACCCGCACGACGCGTCGACGTGACGCAGCAGCGCCGATGCGAGGAACGCGGCAAAGCCCATGAAGAGGGCACCAACGGCCAGCACAGCCGGGACGCGCCCCCAGATCAACACGAGGGTCCCGGCGGCGACCTCCACCGCGCCGATCGCACGGACCGTCACGTCGCCGCCGGGCAACCCCGACGCGCGCAACGCCCTCGCCGCCGCGCGTGGCCGGCGCAGCTTCGACACGCCCGATGCGCACAGCACGATGCAGGCGGCGAACACGACCGGGGCGAGGACGGCGAAGGACACCATCGGAGACGTTTGAGGCTATGTCGCGCCAATGATCGATGCAACACGTGGCCGTCCGGTGGGGTGCGCCCCGTGATCGCCGGGTTCGCTCGCCCCTCCGGAACGATGTGACCCGTGTTGCGAGCATCGCCGCCGGTCCTGGTGCCGAACGGCACGCTGACGCAGTGATCGCCGTCACCGATGCGGACCCATGCCACGCGTAGCGTTCGGCCGTGATCACCCGCCGGGGGTGAGCAGGGAAGGAGGCAGCGATGAGCATGAGCATCGAGGCGGCGGGGACCGGGCGGGCAACGGGTGCCCCGCGCACGATCCGGTGGTTCGTCGTGGCCATCTCGCTGGCTGTCGGCATCCTGCTCGGAGCATTGGCATCGCAGGCGCTCGGGCTGGGTGCCAAGACCGTGACGCCCGCCAATCCGCCGACGGTCATTCAGGTAGAGCCGCCGGACGGCGTTCAGCTGGCGCCGGTCGGCGATCTTCCCGGGCAGGCCGGCGCGGAGGTTTCCGGACCCGGCTGGTCCACCGAATGCCGGGCGGCCAGTGGAACGACCCGCTGCTGACCAGAGTCTTGGTGTGTGGGCCGAAAGGAGCCGTTCCCATGGAGCGGCTCCTTTCGCATGGTGCGAGCGCCTTACGGCGTCGCGCAGGCGCTCCAGAGGCCCCGGTCGTGGCGCCGCGCGTCGCGTTCGGCGGCAACGAACAGGTCGGCGTACTTGACGTCCGGCGGGACGGTCTCCACCACGGCGTACCCGTCGCGAACGAGACGCTCGTTGAACATCGAGGTGCCGACCCAGACGTACGCGAGCGTCCGCCCGTACCGGTCGTAGCGATCGACGTCGTACTCCAAGCGGACCAGCGTGTCCGTGAGCGCTTGCTTGGTGTAGTTCGACGCGGCGATAGCGAAGCACTGCACCGGCGTGTCGGGCTTCACGGACTCGGGTGAATCGACGCCGATCAGCCGGACGTGCTCGTCGCCCTTCGGCGTGCGGACCACGATCGTGTCGCCGTCGACGACCCGGTCGACGACGTAGTAGGCCCCGGAGGGCGCGGGCCCGCCCGGCGTGGACGCGACGGCCGGCCTGGCCGGACTCGCGTGCGGAGCGCCCTGACCCGGCGCGCAGGCCGTCATCGTGCTCAGGCACAGGACGATGAGGAGCGGGGCGACGACGATCCTGGCCGCCCTCGCCCCCTCGGTCCGCATGCGCCGCACGACGAAGGTCATAGCACCGCCCACCGACATCGCATCCCGCCCCGGCCTCCGAGCCGAACGGGTCTAGTCCTCAGGGGTGCCCGTTGCGATGTACGGCCTGAGCGCCTCCGGCAACAGGATCGAACCGTCCGCCTGCTGGCCGTTCTCCAACAGGGCGATGATCGTCCGGCTCATCGCGCAGAGCGTCCCGTTCAACGTGTAGACGTGCCGCGTGCCCGACCCGTCCGGCAGCCGGTAGCGGGCGTCCATCCGCCGGGCCTGGAAGTCCGTGGTGTTCGACGTCGACGTGATCTCGCGATACGCGCCCTGACCTGGGAACCAGGCCTCGATGTCGTACTTCTTCGCGGCCGATCCGCCCAGGTCGCCGATGCAGACGTTCACGACCCGGTAGGGCAGTTCGAGCGACTGGACCCACTCCTCCTCGATGGCCAGCAGGCGCTCGTGCTCGTCGTTCGCCTCCTCGGGCAACACGAACGAGAACATCTCGAGCTTGTCGAACTGGTGGACGCGGAAGATCCCCCGCGTGTCCTTGCCGTAGGTGCCCGCCTCGCGGCGGAAGCACGTCGAATAGCCCATGTACCGAATGGGCAGGTCGTCCACGTCGAGGATCTCGTGCGCGTGCAACGCCGCCAGCGACACCTCGGCCGTGCCGATGAGGTACAGCCGGTCGTCGGCGTCGTCCGTGCGGTAGATCTGCGACTCGTCCGCCGGCAGGAAGCCCGTGTTGAACATGGCCTCCTCCCGAACCAGCACCGGCGTGATGGCCGGCGTCAGCCCCCGCGCGACGGCGAAGTCGAGCGCGTAGCGCAGCAGTGCGAACTGGATCGCCACCCCGTCGCGCAGCAGGAAGTAGAAGCGCGAGCCGGACGTTCGCACCCCGCGTTCGATGTCGATCATCCCGAGCGCCTCGCCCAGTTCGACGTGGTCCCTCATCGGGAAGTCGAACGCGGGCGGATCGCCCCAGGTTCGGACCTGCTCGTTGTCCTCGTCGCTCTCGCCGTCGGGCACCGAGTCGTCGGGTGGATTCGCGACCAACGCGGCCGCCGCGGCCAGGTCGCGCTCCACCGCCGTCAGTCGCGGCTCCAGTTCCTTCAGGCGATCGGCGGCGGCGCGCGCCTGCTGCAGGATCGCCGGGCGGTCCTCGGCGGAGGCCTTCGCCATGGCCTTCGAGGCACGGTTCTGCTCGGCCCGAAGCTCCTCCACCTGCGCGGTCAGGGCGCGCCGGTCGGCATCCAGCGACAACGCACGGTCGAGCGCGTGGACGGCGTCCTCGCCCCTTCGCGCCAGCGCACGTCGAACAGGCTCGGGGTCCTCCCTGATCGCCTTGAGGTCGAGCATCGAACCGCCTGCCTGCCGCTGCCTGGTCTGTGCGAGCCCGGTCGAGCGTCTACGCGCCGGCCGTCGCGGGCATTGCGTCGGACCCCGCCGCGGCATCGCCTGCGCCCGCGTCACCGGTCGACCGGGCCGGCCGCGCCTCGGAGGCTGCCGGCCTGCCGGTCCCGGAGTTCCCCATGACCGACTGGCCGGAGAAGACGGCGCCCTCGGCCACGACCAGCGTCTTCGAGGTCACGTCGCCGTTCACCCTGCCGCCGCTGGACAGTTCCGCGCGGGCCTTCGCCACGATGGCGCCGGTGAACTCCCCCGCCACCGTGACGTTCTGCGCCTCGATGTCGGCTTCGACCTTGCTGGAACCCGAGAGCGTGACGTCGCCCTCGGCCTTGATCTTGCCCTTCACTTGTCCGTCGATCCGCAGGCTCCCGGCGGAGACGAGCGTCCCCTCCAGGCGCGCGCCCTGCCCGACCACGGTCACCTCGGACGCCGATGACGCGCCGCGCGACGCGGCGGGTGTCGGCGCCGGCTCGGTTCCGATCTCGTTCGGCTGGATGGGCTCTTTCCGTTCGTCGTCGCCCCGTCTGAACATCGCACGCCTCCTTCGGCCCTCGCCGCTCTAGCGTGCCGGCGCCACCTCGCGCCGGCCCGTCATGGCCTCCCGGATCGCCTGCTCCTCCTCGTCGGACAGGTTGTGCACGCTGGTGCCCCGAAGCACCGTCTTCGCGTAGCACCGCGTGTCCTGCCGTCCGTTGATGGAGGTGATCACGATCCCGTCGCCATTGTCGTCGAGGAGTGCCGCCGAGAAGGACAACCGGCCCCCCATATCTTCGAACGCGTCGAACCGGACCAGGCCGATCCGGCGGACGGAGGAGCGGAGCGCCTCGCCGAGCCGCTTCTCGCCTTCGGCCAGCTGGATGACCCCGCCCTCGAGGCGCTGGATGGCCCGGTTCTGCGACTGCGTGACCTGGCCGAACTCCTCGTCGTCCGCCAGCAGTTCGGGCACGCGCGGGCCGCGGACCCGGCGCGACAGCGCGAATGCGTACGCCAGCGACAACAGGGAGATCACCAAGGCCGCGACGGCGATGGCGGACAGCGCTGCGTTCGACAGAGACATCGGCGGGTGCCCCGTCGGCCTTCGGGTGACGCCTCAGGTACGGACCTGGAGGTATCGCCTTCGAGCCGGTGCCAGGCCGTTCACAACGGCCTCTTCCAGCGGTTACGAGCGCGAAAGTATACTCACGCTCCAGTGCGCCTCGCCTACCTCGACTGCTTCTCCGGCATCTCCGGGGACATGGCGCTCGGCGCATTCGTGCACGCGGGCGCTGACCTGGACCGCATCGCCGATTCGTTCGAGAGCCTTCCGCTGGACGGTTTCCTGCTGGAACGCGAGGAGGTCGAGGACCACGGGATCGTCGCGACGCGGATCCACATCAAGACGCGCCCGCAGGGCGTCATCCGCACCTACGCGAGCATCCGGCAGATGATCCAGTCCTCCGAACTTCCGCCCGGCGCGCGGCGGACGGCGGGCCGCATCTTCCACCGGCTCGCCGACGGGTTCGCCCGCGTCCACGGCAAGGAGCCCGACGTGGTGACCTTCCACGAGCTCGGTGAGATCGACGTGATCGTCGAGGTGATCGGCGTCTCGCTGGCGCTCGACATGCTGGGCGTCGAGCGGGTCTTCGCCTCGCCGGTCCCGACCGGCATGGGCATGGCGCACCACGAGCACGGTCTGCTGCCCATCCCGAGCCCGGAGGTCGTCGAGCTTCTCCAGGCCGTTCCGACGTACACGCGCGGGCTGCCGGCCGAACTGGTCAGTCCCGTGGGGGCGGCCATCGTCGCGACGGTGGTCGAGGGGTTCGGCGACATGCCGATCATGCGCAGCGAACGGATCGGCTACGGCGCTGGTCATCCCCGGCTGGACTTCCCGAACATGCTTCGCGTGGTGATCGGCGAGGAGGAACCGGCCTGGCGGCGCGCGACGGCGCCACCGGCGCCCACCGCCGCCGGTGAGGAACGAGTCGAGGTCGGGCCGAAGCCGGCGCGGCTGTCGGCCGTTCCACAGCCCCCCGTGTCGCGGCGCGAGGTCCTGATCGAGGCAACGATGCCGGCTGACTCCGAAGCGACCTCGGGGCCGGCCGCCGCGGACCTCATCGAGCGTCTCTTCGACGCGGGGGCCACCGAGGCTTGGGCGGTGCCGTCGATCGTCCGGGGCGGCCGCGATGCGCTGCGCGTATCGGCCGTCTGCCCTCCGGAGGCGGAGACGGCGGTCATGAACGAGCTTCGTGACACAGGGGCCTCGGGGATCCGTATCCACGAAGGCGGCCACACCGCGCCAGATGGTAAGGAGACCTGACGAAATGCCGGCCGCCGCTGGCGCCGCGACCACGCATGCGCTGCTCGGATTGCCCGAGGGTGCGGCGGGCGTCGTTCCGAGCCAGGGACTCGAACGGGCCGTCCAGGCGGGCATCGTCGACGCCGGGGACTACAAGATCCCTTCGTCGTCCATCCAGCCGGCGAGCATCGACCTTCGGCTGGGCGAGGTCGCCTACCGGATCCGGTGCTCGTTCCTGCCCGACCGCCGCCCGGTCGAGTTGAAGCTGAAGGAGCTGGTCGTCGACGAACTCGACCTTCGGCGGGACGGCGCCGTGTTGGAGACGAACCGCCCGTACCTGATTCCGCTGCTCGAGGAGGTCGCGCTGCCTCCGGACCTGCGCGGGCGCGCCAACCCGAAGTCCTCCACGGGACGGCTCGACGTGTTCACCCGGGTGATCACGGACCAGAGCTTCCGGTTCGACGACATCCGTCCGGGCTATCGGGGACGCCTGTACCTGGAGGTCGTCCCGCTGTCGTTCACCGTTCGCGTCAAGCAGGGGCTGGCGCTGAACCAGTTGCGGCTGTCGCTCGGTGGGTCGCGCCTGACCGACGAGGAGATCGTGGACCTCCATCGCCGCGAGCCGCTTCTGCTCCGGGGCGGCGTGCCGCTGGCCGAGGAGGACCTGGCCACCGCCGACGGACTGTTCCTGGGACTGGACCTGCGCGGTGGCAGCGGGGGCCGCGTGGGTTATCGGGCGAAGGACTTCACGCCCCCGCTGGAGATGGCACGCGTCGGCGGCTACGGCTGGGAGGAGTACTGGGACCCGGTGCTGCGCGAGGAGGGCGACCGGATCGTGCTCGCGCCGGAGCACTTCTATCTGCTGCTCTCGGACGAGGCCGTGCGGATCCCGCCGGGATTCGCCGCCGAGATGGCGGCGTACGACCCCACGAGCGGCGAACTGCGGACGCACTACGCCGGGTTCTTCGACCCGGGCTTCGGGTTCGATCCCTCGGGAGCGCTCAGCGGGTCGCGCGCCGCGCTGGAGGTCCGGGCGCACGACGTTCCGTTCATGATCGAGCACGGCCAGCGCGTCTGTAAGTTGTCGTTCGAACGCATGGCGGAACCGCCGTCGGTGCTCTACGGCGACCGGATCGGGTCGTCGTACCAGGGGCAGACGGACACGCTCAGCAAGCATTTCCGCCCGCCGGCCGAGACCTAGGGTGTGGCGGGTTCGTGCCCGCGGCCGATCGCGTGAAGCCGACAGCGGCCGGGTTCAGATTCCCATCGACCGGTACATGATGTTGCCGGGGTTCGCGGGCCCGCCCGCGTAGTTCATCCCCTCGCCCCAGATCATCACGGCGCGCGTGCCCGACGGCGTGGGGATGAGGTCGATGCCCTGGTAGTCGCCGTACGGGAATCGGAAGCCGTTCGGCTCCGACGGCGGCCGCTTCTTGTCGAACGTCGACACGCGCCGACTCGATCCGGTCCAGCTGGTCCCGCCCGTGAGCGAGGTCCGCAACCAGACGTTCCAGCCGTTCATGTGGTTGATCGGCAGGCCGAGGCGGTCGTCCATCCACTCCACCGAGATCTGGCCCGGCGCGCCGCCCTCGATGCGCGGGAACAGCGCGTAGCACGACGAGTCAACACAGCCGCTCGCGGTCTTGTCGTCGGCCCGTCCGATGTGCTTCCACGTCTTGCCGCCGTTGTAGGACGCGGACAGCTGCACGATCGGCGGGCTGCCGGCCGTCTTGTGGTTCTGCCCGTCCTGCCAGACCACGTACAGCGTGCCGCTCGCGTCGATCGCGATGTCGTCCTGGATGCCGAAGAACGCGAACCCGCAGTCCGGCTTGTACGGGCAGTCGGGCCCGGCGGGGGCGGTGGCCACATCGAAGAACTTCGTGTCCGACGTGCCGGCCGTGGTCTTCGAGACGCGATAGTCCCCGGCTTCGGCACCCTTGCAGTTGGACGTCACGCAGTCGCCCCATGCGAAGTAGGGATTGTGCTTGGCGTCCATCACGGCGCCCTCGGGGAACGCGACGTGATCGGCTTTCAGCACCATCGACTCGGTCCAGCTCGTGCCGCCGTTCGAGGACCGGGAAAGGAAATGCTGCGAACCGTGGGCGTAGGCGGTGTACACGTTGCCCGCGTACGCGATCGTCCACGGGTGGTCGCAGTTGAAGCATTTCGGCCCGTTGACCTTGACCGCGGTGAACGTTGCGCCATCGTCGGTGGAGCGGGCGACGGCGACGATCGTGCCGTCGTCGAGCCCGTAGGCCAGGAAGCTCACGTACACGGCGCCGGTGGCCGGATCGACCGTGACGACGCAATCGACCTGCCGCGGATAGTCGACCCCACTGACGGTCTCCGACACGACGTGGGCCGGGCCGAACGACTGGCCGCCGTCGTCTGAAACCCGGATGTAGATGCGGTTCGGGTTCCCGGATCGGGGATCGCATCGCGTATCGCCAGGGAAGTGCGCCCACACGACGTAGACGTGAACCCCGTCGGGCGAGGTTGAGATTTCCGGCTCCCAGTCGTCACCGCCGCAGAAGCCCATCAGGTACGACGTCTTTGCCAGCGGCGTCTGGATGCCGTGGAACGAAGGAACGAACCTGCCCGGCGTGGCCGAGGTCGCCTTGACCTTCGGCGGTAGGCCGCCGGCCGAGCCGCCTGCGAACGCCTGGCCGGGAAGCACCATCAGGCCGAGGATCGCCACGCACAGGATCGGTGCGACCGTTCGAACCCTGAGCACGGAAGCGGAAACGGACCCGGAACCACCGTCCACGTGACGCATCGCCGGCCTCCTTCGATTCGAACAGGACCCGCCGCCCGACGCGGACGACTGCCCGAGACTTCGGTCGGGCGACCCTACCGCAACGCCGGTCGACACGAGACGGCGCACGCGCCGGTTCACTCCGGGAGGGCCGGACGCGGTACAGTCCGCGCAGCAGTCGGCGTCTCGAGAAGGGAGGCTCGGTATGTCCGACGCACCACCTCCACCGTCCCAGCCGTCCCAGCCGCCGCCGTCCTGGCCGCCGCCGCCGGCGCCTCAATCCCCGGAGGCCGCGGCGCCGACCGAACCGGTGGCCGCGACGTCCCCGCCCGCCCCCGCACCGCCGGCCCCCGCACCGCCGGCGCCGGCGGGCCCCGTCCCCCCGCCGACTCCACCGGGTCCCGCGGCCACGGTTGATCGCCCCAGGAACGGGATGGCCGTCGCCGTGCTCGTGCTCGGCGTGGCAAGCGTGGTGGCCGTCATCTCCTTCGTGCTCTTCCCGCTCGGCCTGATCGGAGGGGTGGTCGGCGTGGTCCTGGGGATCGTGGCGATCGCACGCGCCAGGACGCGTTCGACGAACACCGGCCCCGCCGTCGGCGGTCTGGTCTGCAGCGCGGTGGCGGTGCTCATCGGGATCAGCCTGACCGTCCAGGTCGGGTCGTGGGTCGGCCGCAACACCAGCGTCTTCACGAGGTTCGACACGTGCATCGCCAAGGCGCACGGCAGGGCGGAGGTCGCGCAGTGCATCGCGAAGTTCGCCAACGAGGTGCGTCCGTAACGTTGTCGATCCGATGGCTCCCCGTTCGTCGTTGGTGGTGAGAACAGGGCACCGCTCGTCGGACGAGGGAGGGAGCGATGGCGCAGGACAACGCGTCCGTGGTTCGGGCGATCGAGGAGGCGTGGGACCAGAACCGGCTGGACGACCTGGATCAGTACTTCGCCGAGGACTTCGACAACAGCGCGTCCGGGACGCCCGGGCTTCCCCCGGGTCTGGCGGGCTCGAAGATGGCGCATCAGGGCGTCATGGGGTCGTTCCCGGATCGGACGGTCGAGATTCTGAACATCGTCGCCCAGGGCGACCTGGTGTTCGTTCGAAGCCGGGTGAGCGGAACGAACCAGGGCGGCTTTCCGGCGTTCAACGTGCCCGCCAACAGCAACCCGTTCAGCATCGAATCGTGGAGCCTCTACCGCCTTCGCGACGGCAGGGTGGTGGAGCACTGGGGGCTGAACGACGCGCTGGCGCTGCTCATGCAGCTCGGCGCGATCCCCGTTCCCGGTTAGCCTCGGCGGAACCTCGCGGGCGCTTCGCCTGCGGCGGTGCAAGATAGGCGCATGCCGGGTTCGAACGGCCAGCCGCAGCCGGTGAGCGCCGCCGGGCGCCACCTCGGCCCGTTGCGGATCGCGTTCGGCATCAACATCGCGCTGTTCGTGGCGGAGGTGATCGGCGGGCTCGTCGCGGGCTCCCTGGCGTTGCTGGCCGACGCGGGACACATGCTGGTGGACAGCGTGGCGCTCGGGCTGGCGCTGGCCGCAGTCTGGTTCGCCAAGCGGCCGCCGACCGCGAGGCGGTCGTTCGGCTACTACCGGCTGGAGATCCTGGCCGCGGTGATCAACGGGATGCTGCTGTTCGGCGTGGGCATCGCCGTGCTGGTCGCCGCGATCTACCGGCTCGAGTCGCCGCCGCCCGTGGCCAGCGGCCTGATGCTCGCGTTCGGCGTGCTGGCACTGGTCGGCAACGGCGTCGCCGCGTGGATCCTGCTCCGCGGGCAGCGGGAGAGCCTCACGATGCGGGGCGCGTTCCTGGACTTCGCCGCCGATGCGCTCGGCGCGCTCGCGGTGATCGTCGCGGCGATCGTCATCGCCACCAGCGGATGGCTGGCCGCCGACGCGGTGGCCGCGATCGCCGTGGCGTTGCTGATCCTGCCCAGGACGTGGCGACTGCTCGGCCGGACCGTCAACGTCCTGCTGGAGGCGACGCCCGAGCGGGTCGACATGACCGAGGTGCGGCGGCACATCCGGGAGACCGAGGGGGTGGCGGACTTCCACGACCTCCACGTGTGGACGATCACGAGCGGGATGGACGTGCTGTCGGTGCACGTGGTGCTGGCCGAAGGTGCCGACGGGCCGCAGGTCCTCGACCGGCTGGGCGAGTGCCTCGCCGACCACTTCGACATCGAGCACTCGACGTTCCAGTTGGAGCCGTCCACGCACCGGGAGCACGAGCGCGGCATCCACGCCTGAGGCGGTTCAGACCCCGCGGAGCAGCACCCCGGTCACACCCGCCAGCAGCACCAGGATCGGCTCGCGGTTCTTGAAGCGAAGGACGAATCCCAGGGCCGCCGCGGCGATCAGCGCCGTCTTCCAGTCCACGATCGCCTCCTTCGAAAGCACGATCGTCGCGCCGGCGATGGCGCCGGCGGCCGCCGCCGTCGCGCCACGCACGAAGGCCTTGAGCATCTCGTGATGCTGGTGCCGAACGAACCACGGTCCCGGGACCAGGACGCCCAGGAAGATGGGGATGAAGATCGCGACGGTCGCGACGCCCGCGCCCGCGAGGCCGCCGACCAGGTAGCCGATGAACGTGGCCGTGATCACCACGGGCCCCGGCGTGATCAGCCCCATGGCCACGGCGTCGAGGAACTGCTGCTGCGTGAGCCAGTGGTGCTGGTCGACCACGCCCTCGCGCAGGAAGGGCACGATCGCGAGCCCGCTGCCGAAGATGAACGCACCGGCCTTGAGGAAGAACAACCCGAGGGACACGAGCGTGGCGGCCGTGGCGGTCCCGGTGAGGACGCTGAACGACGACGTCGCGCCGAGGATGCCGAACGCAGCCGGGCGGTCGCTTCGCGGCGCGGGCGCGTCGCCCGGATCGGCCGGGCGATGCCTGCGGCGGCGCCACGGCGGGGCCTCGAGGAGCACCATCAGCAGCCCGGCCGCGATGAACAGAAGCCCGATCTCCGAGCCGCTCACCACGGTCGCCACGCCGATCACGACGGTGATCGCCCACAGCTTCGGATCGCGCTTGTCCGTCAGGCGCGCGAGCTTCACGGCCGCCACCGCGATCACCGCCATCACGGCCGGTGCGATGCCGTAGAAGAGGCCCTGCACGATCGACAGGCCCTGGTTCGGCACGTAGATCATCGCGATGACCAGCACGGCCAGGAACGACGGCAGTATGAACAGCGCGGACGAGGCGAACGCGCCGGCGGTTCCACGCTGGAGGAACCCGACCCACATCACCACCTGGGCGGCGAGCGGGCCGGGCATGGTCTGTCCGAGCGCGACCCCGTTCAGGAAGTCATGTTCGGTGAGCCAGCCTCTGCTCTGAACCAGGTCCCGCTGGATGTACCCGACCGTGGCGATCGGTCCACCGAATCCCCAGGTCCCGAGCCCCAGGAAATACCGCAGATAGTCGCGGAAGCGCGGCTCCGGCTGACGGTCCTCCTCCGCGGGCTGGCCGTCGGTCACGTCCCGATCGCGACCCGGAGCGTCGAGTCGTTCGGCCTGAAGTCCTCGCACAGTTCGCGGCAGGCCCGCATCCGTTCGGAAAAGGCCTCGGTCGAGCGCCACCCGTCCGCGGCCGTCCAGTCGTCCCATCCACCGAACGAGATGAACCGGTGCGGGTCCTGGCGGTCCTGGATCAGGATGAACGACTGCGCGCCGGCGATGTCTTCTGCCGATTCGACGAGCGCCGTCCAACGCGTGACGAACTCCTCCTCGCTCCCGTCCCGGACCGTCCAGATGCCGCAGGTGTACGGCTGCCCGATCCTCGCCATCACCGCTCCCCTCCTCGAAGTTCGCCGCCGCAGGGCATGATGGCGCGGGCCTCGATGTCGCGCAAGCGAATGACGCGGCGCCTGGGATTCGGGACCGTAAAGCGACCTTACTATTTGAGGCTGACCGGGAAGCGGCGCCTCTCCGCGCTCAGGTGCGCGGCCCATTCGAGCCGATCCGCGTTCGCGAACCGCAGATAGTCCCGAAGCGCGTCGCGCATCGCTTCGACGAACCCGTCCGCGCGTTTCGGATCGAACCCCTCCTCCCACCACAGGCCGAGCACGCGCACGCGGCGGTCGGCCCGGTCGATGCGCGGTTCGATCCGCCCCACGATCGTGTCTCGGAACAGCAAGGGCAGGACGTAGTAACCCCACCGTCGTTTCGGCTCCGGGACGTAGACCTCCCACACGTAGTCGAACCCGAACAGCGTCCGCAGCAGGTCGCGATCCCAGACGAACTGATCGAGCGGTGCCAGGAACGTGACGGACGGTGGGGGCACCGGCGGGGCCTCCAGAAGCGGCAGCTCCTCCCGCAGGACGAACCGTGCGCCGCGGACGCCTTCGACGTCGACCGGGATGAGCGCGCCCTCATCGACCAACTCCCGCCGGAACTCCGTGCGGGACGGCCAGTCGGGCTTGGTCGGATCCGGCCTGGCCGGACCGGTGCCGATCCACGCATCGCCCGAGCCGGCCAGGCCGAGCAGGCCATGGCCGCGGAACCGCGACAGGACCTTGTGCTTGAGCTGCTCCCGCCGGGGTACGACGCGCGCCAGCACATCGGCCGGGTACAGGCGTTCGACCAGGTCGTAGTAGCGCCGGTTCCCCTCGCGGCGGGCAAGGCCCAGCACGCCGGTGGCCGCCAACGACTCGAGCACGGCGCGGGCGGTGCTTCGGCGCGCCAGCCACCATTCGAGCGACGGCCCCCGGTCGAAGTCCAGGGCTGACAGCGGACCTTCGGCACGGATCCTCGCCAGGATCCGTTCGGCCACCTCTGCGTTCTCCGCCAGGACGCCCGGCGAGTGGACCGTCTGGGTCCACGAGACCCGGTACCAGGGAAGCTCGTCCATCGGGAGCATCGAAAGTCCCTTGTTGTATGCCTCGAACAGCTCGCGGCTGCCGTAGAGCAGCTCGTCGCACCACGCCCGCTCGTAGCCTGCGACGCGCGCGTGGAGCACCAGGTCGTGGTTCCGTCCGGCCACCGTGATCGGGTCGAACTGCAGCGAGCCGAGCCGCCGGACGACCTCCAGGATGCCCTTCGGACCGCCCTCGACGGAGCGCGCCGGGGCGAGCATGTGCCGGGCGACGAAGAAGCGCCGCGCCGCCTCGGCGCTCACCGAGATCGCGGAGGTGTCCGGACGGCGCGGTGACGGCACGCGCCTCATTATCGCGCCTCGACTAGGTGCCCCTTTCACCGGGCGGGTCGAGGGGACATGGCGCCACGCCCAGAACGGGAAGCGCACGGACGTCGAACTCGAGCCGTTCGAGCCACTGCCGGCCTGGGCCGAGGGGCAGCTCAGGGCCGAGGTCCGTCGTCTCCGGACGTTCCTGATCTGACCGTCGACTTTCGACGTATACCCTCGCAACGACATGGCCTACGTCATCGCGATCATGGTCGGCATCGTGTTCGGAGCGGGCGATCAGTACCTGGGGACGCTCGCAGCGGGTTCGGTGCTCGGCACGTGGAGCTGGACCGTCAGCGGCATGTCCGCGCCGTGGCTGATCCTTCCGTTCGTCGCCGGCATGTCGCAGGATCGCCCCCGGCGGGCGATGCGGCTCGGACTCGTGATCACGCTGTCGGCGTTGGCGGGCTACTTCGCCATGACGTACAGCCCCATGGAGAGCATCCCGCTCCGGGACTTCCCGAGCGGCGTCTTCCACATGGTCACGAGCATGCCGAACCCCCTGTGGATCGTGGCCGGCATCATCTCCGGACCGCTGTTCGGCTGGCTCGGCCACCGGTGGCGCGTCGCCCGCTCATGGGTCGCCGCGACGCTCATCACGGTCGCGCTCTGCTTCGAACCGCTGGCGCGGCTCGCTCGAGGAACGCTCCCGGATCCGGCCGTGTGGGCGGTCGAGATCGCCATCGGTCTTGCGGTGGGGCTCGCCTTCGTGCTGGTCGCGCGCCGAACCCCGGCCGCCCAGCCGGCTGCCTGACCCGCTACTCGCCAGTTGCCCCGTCGACGGCTTCGCGCAGCAGGTCGGCGTGGCCGTTGTGCCGCGCGTACTCCTCGATCATGTGGCACACGATCCACCGCAGGCTCGGCGAGCCTCCTTCCGGAAAGGTCCGGACGGCCAATCGATCCAGACCGCCGTCGGTGAGGGCCTCGGCGACGAGCGTTCTGGAACGATCGACCGAGGCTTCCCAGAGGGTGAACAGCGCCTCGGGCGAATCGTCGGCGGCCGAATGCCACTCCCAGTCCCGGTCGGCGGTCCAGTCGACCTCGTTCCACGGCGCCGCCTGTTCGATGCCGAACAGCGCCTGGGAGAACCACCCGTCCTCCACGAGCGCCAGGTGCTTCATCAGGCCGCCGAGCGTCATGCTCGACGCGGCGGTGGTGGCCCGCAGGCCGGCGGCGTCCACGCCCCGGCACTTCCATGCCAGCGTGGCTCGCTGGAAATCGAGGAACCCCAGGAGCGTGTCCACCTCGCCGGCGGCGATCGGTGGCTCGGGCCGGCCCTGCTCGTCGATGTTCGTCATGGCCGGCGAGTCTATGCGGAGGGTCGGACGGGCCTCGACGGGGCATGATTGGAGCGAATGGCCGAACCGGAACCCGAGATGAGCTCCGCCGCCGAGCCGAGGGTCGTCGACAACGCGGACGACCACCGGTACGAACTGTGGCTCGACGGCGCCCTCGCGGGCTTCATCGACTACACCCCCAGACATGACGTCGTGGTGCTGAACCACACGGAGATCGACTTGGCGTTCGAAGGTCGAGGGCTGGGAAGCACGCTGATCGCCGCGGCGATCAAGGATATCCGCGACCGCGGCCTACGGCTGTTCCCGGAGTGCTCTTTCGTCCAGGCCTATCTCGAGCGGCATCCCGAGGAGCGGGACGTGGTGCTGCCGGCTCCGGACCAGAAGCAGGACTAAAGCGTCCGCTTCGATCACTCGCCGTGACGAAGCCAGGGGGGTGCCGGCGCGTCGACCCGCGCGAGTCGCGACGGCACCGGCCCGAACCGATCCTCGTCGTGACTCCTCCACGCGCGCCAGGCCTCGGTGATCTCCTCGTGGGTGCGCGCGACGAAGTTCCACCACATGCTGATCTCGACGCCGAACGGCTGGCCGCCCAGGAGGAGCAGCCGCGCTTCACCCGCGCGTTCGTCGATCCGCAGCCGGTCGAAGCCCGCGGGAACGAGCGCGAGCGAGCCCGGTTCGACGATCGCCTCCTCGACCCTCACGGGCTGGTCGACCGGAACGACGCCGTGCTCGAATCCCGGGTCCACCGGGATCTCGACGCTGCCGCGGAACCGCACGTCCAGCCCGACGGCGGGATGGTCGACCCGCGCAGGTGACCTCGTGCCGGCGAGCGAACCGGCGATCACCTGCGCGGTGCCCGAACGGAGTTCGACCTCCGGCAGGTCCGTGTGGTGCTCAAACCTGGACCCGCCGTCCCGCGTGGCGTCGGGGAGCGCCAGCCACATCTGCGCGCCCATGACGCCGTCCACGCCGATGCCGCCGGGCGTCTCGATCCCCAGCTCCGCGTGGGCGATGCCTCGGCCGGCGGTCATCAAGTTCAGCTCGCCGGGGCGGATCAGCTGCTCGGTTCCCAGCGAGTCGCTGTGGAGGACCGTTCCGCGGAACAGCCACGTGGCGGTGGCAAGCCCTATGTGCGGGTGCGGCCCGATCTCGATCGGCGGCGGTTCGGCGACGTCGCCCGGGCGCATCAGATCGACGAAACACCAGGGGCCGACGGTTCGGCGCCCCTTCGTCGGAAGGACGCGGAGGACGCCGAGCCGGCCGATCTGTGCCGAACGGCCCTCGCGAACCTCGATGGCGCTGATGCCGAGGCCGGGCGTGATCTCGTTCAGTTCCTCGAGCGGGCCGCTCATGGCGCCGCCGCCCGTTCGGCCGCGTACTCCTCGTCCGTGACGTGGTCGCCCCACGTCGCGCTGGTTCCGTCCTCGGCCACCTGCACCACCGACAGGTGGCTCATGAACCGGCTCGGGGCCGCCCCGTGCCAGTGGTCCTCACCGGGCTCGAAGAACACGCGGTCGCCGGGACGGACGACCTCCACCGGACGGCCGCGCTGCTGGACGAGCCCGACGCCATCGGTGACGAAGATCGTCTGGCCGTTCGGATGGCTGTGCCACGCCGTACGCGCGCCGGGCGTGAATCGAACATTGCCCACGTTGATCCGGTAGGGACCCGCCGGCGACGCGACCGCGTCCATGTACACGTCGCCGGTGAACCATTCGCGGGGACCTGGATCCGTATCGGGCCCGTTCCTGGTGATCTGCATCCGGTGCCTCCTTCCCTCGTACAGCTCGCGTCGCCGTGGTCCTACCCCGTACGCTGTCGAGCCTGGACGCCGAGGTCAACATGGGCGAACGAAGCATCGAGCGCGGACGGGTCACGCCGCTCGAGCTGTTCTTCGACCTGGTCGTGGTGTTCGCCATCACGCAGGTGTCCACGTACCTGTCGCACAACCCCACGTGGGTCGGGCTGCTGCGGGGCCTCCTCCTGCTGGGCGTGATCTGGTGGGCGTGGTCGGCGTACGCGTGGCTGACCAACGCGCTCGACCCGGAGGAGGGCGCCGTGCGGCTGGCGGTGCTGGCCGCGATCGCGGCGATGCTCGTGCTGTCGCTGTCCGTCCCCGGCGCGTTCGGCGCGGACGCGGTGTTGTTCGGCGTCGCGTACCTGATCGTGCGGCTGCTCCACCTGGTGCTGTTCGCCATCGCGGGCCGCGGCGACCGGGACATGGTGCGCGCCGTGATGAGGACGCTCGGCGCGTCCATCGTGGCGCCGATCATCCTGATCGTGGCGGGGTTCCTCCACGGTGCGGGCCAACTGGCGCTGTGGGGCGTTGCGCTCGCGATCATGTACCTGGGTGCGCTGGTCGGCCACATGCGCGGGTTCCGCGTCTCCCCCGAGCACTTCGTCGAACGGTTCGGGCTGATCACGATCATCGCGCTGGGCGAATCGATCGCCGCGATCGGCGTGGGCGCCGCGGGGCTTCCGCTTGACGCGGGCGTGCTGACGGCCGCGATCCTGGGCGTGACCGTCTCCGCGTGCCTGTGGTGGGCGTATTTCGACTGGGCCGTGTACGTCTCGCAGGCGCGTCTGAACGCGCTGACCGGCCCGCCCCGGGCGGCCTTCGCGCGCGACGTGTACTCGTATCTCCACCTGCCGATGGTGGGCGGCATCATGCTGTTCGCGTTCGGGCTGAAGACGGCGCTTCGGGATGTGGGGGATCCGCTCGCGATCGTGCCGGCGTTCGGCCTGTGCGGCGGCGTCGCGCTGTATTTGATGGCGCACACGGCCATGCGCCTGCGGATCGGCGGCGGCTTCGGCCGCGGGAGGCCCATCGCAACGCTCGTCCTGCTCGCCCTGATCCCGCTGGCGACGGTCGTCTCGGCGCTGGTCGCGCTCGCGCTGGTCGCCGCGGTGTGCGTGGCGCTGATCGTGTACGAGGTCTTCCGCCACGGAGCGTCGCGGGCGTGGATCCGGAGCCGGCGGGGGTCATTCAGCCTGGAGGAGGCGCAGTCCCAGAACGACGACATGCGGGATCGCCGCGCGCGCCGACCGTCCCGCCGGTCCCCCGGACGGTGACCCGGATGTCACGAAATGACCGCGCTCCACGTGGTCTGGTGGTACGTCTCCTTCTGGTCCGGCCGCGATGACCGGCACCACACCGGATGCGCTGCTCCGGGCGCGGCCGCCACGCCCGCGTAATCGCCCAGGAAGTAGAACCCGCTCGCCTGCGCGGCCCACTTCAGGTCGATCTTCGGCCCGACGACGAGTTCGCCGCCGAAATCGAACCCGTCGTCGGCCGACACGCTGTACCGCTCGCGGACGATCCGGCCGAACTGCCCGTTCACCTTGTTGCGCGTGTAGTACGTGACGTGCACGACGTGGTCGAGCGCGCCGATCGCCGCGGTCATGTGCTCGATCCCGCTGCCCGAGCCGTCCGCGTTCACCACGACCGGGGAGCTCCACGTGGCGCCGGCGTCCTCGGATCTGGACACGACGACGTCGTCCAGGCCATCGCTCCGGAACCTCGCGTCGGTCCAGGTCACATACATGAGTCCCGTCGTCGGGTCGACCGTCGCGTTCGGGATGCACCCGCCGTCGCGCTGGTCCGGCGGATCGGTGGCGCCGCAATGATCGATCGTCACGACGGGTCCGAACGTCTTCCCGCCGTCGGTGGAGGTCTGGACGACGATGTCGAAGTTGTTGACGTTCAGGTATTCGACGGCCAGCGTGCCGTCCGGTTCGATCAGCGGAATGGTCCCTAGCGCATTGACGTCGCTCAGCGTGACCATCCTGCTCCAGGTCTTGCCACGGTCATCCGAATACTTCAGCTCCGGCGGTTGGACGGCGCCGTTGATGCGATCCCAGACGACATAGATGCGGCCGAAATGCGGGCTCGTCGGCGAGGTGTCCACGCCGATCCATTCCTTGTCGTTGAACACGGCCGGATCCGTGTCCAGCTTGACGATGAACGGCTTCTTAAAGGTCAGCCCGCCGTCATCGGACCGCTGGACGGTGACGGCCGTTCGAACGTCCTGCTCCTGGTCGAGCGAGATGGTCGAGATGTACACCGAACCGTCGGGGCCGAACGCCACCACCGGATCCGAGGCCCGCTCGTACGGGCCGCCCACCGACTGGGTCAGGTACGGAAGGGGCTTCGTGGTCCACGTCTTGCCGCCGTCATGCGAGGTCGCGTAGCCGTCGTCCGCGGCGGCGATGTCCGGGAATCGGCCCTCCTGGAAGGCCGCGACCACGATCTTGGGGTTGTTCGGGTCGACCGCGATGTCCGGCTCCTGCTCCGTGTCGCCCTCAGAGCCGGCCGGAGGCGGAAGCAGGTCCTGGCTGATCTGCTGCAGGTGCCTGACCGTGGACCACGTGGCCGGGCCCGAGCCGGCGCTGGCGGCCCGGGGGCGCGGGAGCGCCGCCGCCGGATGTTCGCCCAGCCACACCGCGCGCTCGTGGAGCCGCTGATACGTCGCCTGCATCCGTGCCAAGCCGAGGAACCTGGTTTGCGCACCGTGGGAGGACGACGCGCCGGCCGCTGCACCTGTCCCCGGGATCAGCAGCAGCGTGACAAGCGCCGCCCCAACGAGTACACCCGCTCGCCGCATCCTTCGCCCCCTTCAATCGACCCCAGACGCACGGGGAGCATAGGCCCGGCCTGACCGCCCGCGCCCCGATTGGGGCGCTTGCCCCGTACGGGGCGGTTCGCGTACGGTGAGGCATCCGGCTTTGCGTCGCGGCAGGCCGCACCAGAGGCCCGGCCGCAACGATGAACGACCTTCGGGGGAAGGGGGATGGCATGCGGTCGACGCATGTTCGGCGGCGTGGATGGCGCCGCCGCAGTTCCGGCACGCTGGTGACCATTGCGGTGATGGTCGGGCTCTTCTCAGGCGGAGCCACCGGCACGGTCGGCGCGGACCCGCGTCCGGCGGTGCGCACACCGGCCGCGCCCGCCTACCGGACAGGGGAGCTCCTGGTTCGATTCCGAACCGGCGTCACCGTCGGCGCGCAGAACGGCGTGAACCGCGCGCTGGGTGCACAGACGGCCAAGTCGTTCACGATCGTGCCGGACCTGCAACTGGTCCGGCTTCCCCGCGGCACGTCGGTCGACCGGGCCCTCGCGATGTACCGGCAGCGGCCCGAGGTGATGTACGCGCAACCGAACTGGCTCTACCGGCTGTCATCCGTCGCGGAGCGGCGTCCGGCCGGCGCGAACGCCGCGGCGAAGGCCGGCGCGAAGGCTCAAGCGAGGAAGACCCCCAACGACCCGAGATACGGCGAGCAGTGGGCGTGGCCGAAGATCCAAGCGCCCGAGGCGTGGGACGTCACGACCGGGTCCCGCGACGTGGTCGTCACCGACATCGACACCGGGTTCGACTACACGCACGAGGACCTCGCGGCCAATGCCTGGCACAACGCCGCGGAATGCGACGGCGTGGCGGGCAAGGACGACGACGGCAACGGCTACGTCGACGACTGCTACGGCATCGACACCGACGACGGCGACAGCGACCCCGCGCCCGACCAGACGGGCGCGTACCGCTCGCACGGCACCCACACCGGCGGCACGATCGGCGCCGTGGGGAACAACGGTGTCGGCGTCACCGGATCCAGCTGGAAGGTCTCCGTCATGCCGTGCAAGTCGCACGGCGGCGACGGCGTGGCGACGCCCGCCACCATCATCGAGTGCATGCAGTACGCCGCGATGGAGAAGCTGAAGTACGGCTACGACGTCGTCGCCACGAACAACTCCTACGGCGGATGCACCGAGGCGTGCGACTACGACCCCGCGACGAAGGACGCGATCGCCGGGTTGTGGAAGGCGCGAATCCTGTTCATCGCGGCGGCCGGGAACAGCAGTTCGAACAACGACACGACGCCGGCCTGGCCTGCGAACTACTTCCTTCCGAACGTGATCGCGGTGGCCGCGACGACCAGCTCCGATGCGCGCGCGTCGTTCTCTTCGTACGGATCGCGGACGGTCGCGGTTGGCGCGCCGGGCGTCGGCATCCTGAGCACCGTGCCCGGCAACGGATACGCGTACTCCGACGGGACGTCGATGGCAACGCCGCACGTGACCGGCCTGGCGGGGCTCCTGGCCTCGACGGGCGGCCTCGACTGGATCGCGATCCGGAACCTCCTGATCTCGGGCGGCGATCCGATCTCCGGGTTGAGCGGCGTCACGGTGTCCGGGCGGCGCATCAACGCGTTCGGCTCGATCCAGTGCGGCTCCGGCCACAAGGTCTTCGGGCTCCTTCGGCCGCTCCCTGCCGCGACGGGCGGGTCGAACACGATCGCCGCATTGAACATCGACTGCGAGGCGCCCGCCGGCGGCCTCACGGTCACGGTGAAGCCGGGGAACGTGAGGATCGCGCTGAAGGACAACGGCAAGGATGGCGACCTGCAGAAGAACGACGGGATCTACTCGGCGACGTGGACGCCGTGCGAGGCCAAGGCGTACACGCTGAACTTCGCGGACGGCTCCTCGTACCCGGTGACGGTCACCGGTCCCACGCCGTGCATCGCGCTCGATCCGCCGTCCGGTCCGCCAGGCTCGAAGACCGCGGTCAGCGGGACCGGGTTCGCCGCCGGCGAGCAGGTGCAGATCAAGTTCGACAAGAAGGCCCTCGCGACCGTGACCGCGGACGGCACCGGCGCATTCAGCAAGAACGTCACGATCCCCAGCGGCGCGAAGAAGGGCGCGCACGTGATCCGTGCGAAGGGAGATCAGACCGCGCTGGCCGTGAGCGCGCGATTCAAGGTGACGTAGGCCGACGCATCCGGGATCAATCGCTGATGCTGCAGACCCCGCCGTCCCACGAGCCCTTCGAGACACCGCGCTGAAAGGCCTGCGATGACCGGGCCGGGCGGAGGTCCCATGCAGGAACGGCCTCGTTAGCCTCGAGACTGCGAACCTCGACGCCATCCGACGCTTCGCAGAAAGGGGTGGGTTCGATGCCGCTTCCCGATCCCTCGTTGTCGTGGTGGATGACCCTCGCCGCACTCGGGGTCATCACCACCGCCGCCTTCCTCGTCTCGTGGTTGTGCACCGAAGTCCTGCACTTGCCTCGCGCGGTCTATCTGGCGACGCTCATGATCCTCACCGGCGTCCTCGCGTACGGGTACCTCGCCTGGAGTGGAACCGACGGCATCGCGTTCATCTCCGCCCATTGGGGATGGGGCGTGCTGGGCGCGGCGCTGAGCGGCCTCGCCGGGTTCGCCGCGGTCCTGGCCGGCGCGAGGCGCCGGGGGTTGCCGGCTCCGCCTCGCCGCCGGCCCGTTCGAGCGGTCGGCGAGATGATCTGGGAGGGCCTGCTCTACGGTGCTGCCGAGGGCATGCTGCTGTCCGTGCTTCCGGTGCTTGCCGCATGGCAGACCTTCGCCCTGCTCGGCTGGACGGACACGGCATTCGGCGCCATCGGATCAGGAATCCTGGCCATCGTGGCCAGCGCGTTCGTCATCTGGATCCACCACCTCGGATACCGTGAGTTCCGCGGAACGCCTGAGATCGCCCTGCCCATCCTGGGATGCGGTGTCCTGAGCGTTGCCTACCTGCTGACGCGGAGCCCGATCGCGGCCATGGGCGGGCACATCCTGCTGCACACGGGCATGGAGATCCGTGGTGTGCCGATGCCGCCCTATTCGAAGCGGGGACTCGAGGATCCTGAAGCGGCCCAGCCACGACTTCGCCTCGCAGCGTAGTCAGCACCATTCCGGCCGACCCGCCGCCCGCCGGGGGCTCCCTGCGAAAGGGCCAACTCCCGCACATCGTGGCCACAGCGAACCTTGTCCATCGGTTTGCGGCCCCGTTACCGATCCGGAAGGAACCCCGCCGTAGCGTCGGCGCGCACGGTACGGCTGGGAGGAGAGGGATGGGGCATCTCACGGCGGTGAAGCGACGGAGCGGGCCCTCGGTGACGCGACCCGCTTCGACCCGCTGTTCGGCCGGACCGTCACCGCGCGGGGCCCGGCCCGGCAGGGTCATTGGTCCCTGTCGGCGCCTCCGCTCAGGAGTGACGCTGACACCGAGCGAACGGTTCGGCGCCGGCCGGTCACGCGGCAAGGGCAGCCATGCGAACATCCGACCTTCGAACAACACCCACGCATCCGCGTCGGGTCACGAGCAGGCCGCAGGACACGCGAACCCGTTCTGCACGCGGCGTCGCCGCGCAGCCATCCAGGCAGGTGCGTACACCTCAGATCATGCCGGTCATGCGCACGTCCGGCAGGTACCGGACGTGCGCGCGGATCGAGTACAGCCCGTACAGCCCGCACCACCCGCCCTCATGGGCCGAGCCGGGCGAAGTGCATCGCACACCCGGACCGCGGCAAGGCCGCATGCGGCCGCGATGCGGCGTGTCCCCCACATGCAGGTAGATACAAGCTCCGAGAGGAGGTGAATCCCATGGCGAAGGACAAGGACCGCGACCGCAAGGACAAGAAGGACAAGAAGGACCGCAAGCGGTAACGGCGTTCAGCCGTCCCCGAGCCGTGCCGTGCGCCCCGGGTAGGCGTGCGGCACGGCTCGGAATGTCGGTGCGCGGGTCGGGAGCGCCAAATGGTGGAGCCAGGGGAGAACGACGGTCACGCGGAGGCGGCGCCCTCCGACATTCCGTGGCGCCGAGTGGTCGGCTTGGTTCGGCCGATGTGGCGGCCGGTCGCCCTCATGGTCGGGCTGAGCGTCGCCGGCGTGCTGATCGGCCTGGTTCCTCCGCTCGCCCTCGGCCAGCTCGTCGACGGTCTCACCGAAAAGAACGACACCGTGGAAGCCGCCGTCCTGGCAACCGTGATCGGGCTCTCGATCGTGTTCGAAGCCAGCGCCTACATCCTGTCGGACGGCATGTACGCGCGGAACGCCGGCCGCCTGTACCGGAACCTCCGGCTGCAGATGTTCGCCGGCGCCGCGCGCCGCGCCCGATCCGGGGAGGACACGACCGGGCTGCCGTCGCTGTTCATCTCCGATGCCGAGACGCTCGAGCGCATCACGCTCACTCTGCTCGACAGCGGCGGCATGCTGCTGGTCGAATTCGTCAGCGCGGTCATCGCGATGAGCCTCCTGGAATCGTGGTCCGGGGTGGTCGCGATCCCCCTGCTCGCGGGCACGTGGTTCATCACCAGGCGGATGCAGGAGCCCGCCGCCAGGGCCGGGGAGCGCCGGCAGGAGGAGCTCGAGGCGATGACGAACTCGATCACCCGCGAGCTCGAACGAAACGACGACCCCCTGGCCGCCCAGCGGTTCAAAGGTTCGACCGAACGCCTCATGCGTGCCGAAACCAGGCTCGGCTGGCTCATGGCGCTGAACCTTCAGGGATCCGGCGGCCTGGCCCGCCTCGGGCCGTTCGCGGTCGTGGTCGCCGCCGCCCTCATCGGAACGAAGCAGGTCGGAACGCTGATCGCCCTCTATCTGCTGGCGCAACGCGTCTTCTGGAGCTTCGACGGCCTGGTCGACCTCAGTCTCGGCATGCACAGTGTCCGCGGGCCGGTCGCTCGATGCTTCGACCTGATCGACACGCCCGAGCGCGAGCTCGAACCGGCTGCGCCCTGACCGGCAGTCGCCGATCCCCGTTCCTCCGGCGCTTGAACGTCCTTGGTCAACTCGGCAGAAGCGGTCGAACGACGGGGCAGGGCGTCGGAAAGGGGACCGCGATGTCGGCGGCCTCGGACAGCCACGGCTCGGAGAGCGTCGGGTTGATCGTCAGGGCCTCATTCGTTGCTGTGGTGGGTTCGGGCACGCCGGGGCTCGACCTGGACGAAGGTCGTGGTGCCCGGCAGCTCACGATCGATATCGGACTCGAGCCGCTCCGTCAGTTCATGCGCGAGCTTCACGGTCCAGTCATCAGGCACCACCGTCGTGAGGTAGACGAACCGATGCCGTCCAGACTCCCTCGTTCGAATCTCCTTGAAATCCAGGTTCGAGTCCGCCCGATACCGCTCGATCACCGCGTGCACGCGGGCGACCTCGTCCGAGGGGAGCGTCGCGTCCAGCAGTCCGACGACCGAGCGCCGGAGCAGGCGATAGCCGGTCCAGAGGATGTTGAAGCCGACGAGGAGCGCGACGATCGGGTCGAGTCGCTCGACCCCGAAGATGCCGACGAGCGCCACTCCGACCAGAACCCCGCCGGTGGTCCAGACGTCAGTGAGCAGGTGCTGGCCGTCCGCCACGAGGACGATCGAGCGGTGGCCCCGCCCCGCACGGATGAGGAGGATTCCGACCAAAAGGTTCAGCACGGCTGCAAGCGCGGCGAGGGTCAGCCCGAACCCGGTGCGTTCGAGCGGGACGGGGCTGATCAGCCGCCGAACGGAGGTCCACACGATCACCGCAGCCGCGACGAAGACCATGCCGCCCTCGACCGCCGCGGACAGATACTCGGCCTTCCCGTGCCCGAAATCGTGGTTGCGATCCGCCGGCCGCTCGGCCATTCGAAGGGCGAACAACGCAACCACGGCGGCGGCCAGGTTGACGCCTGATTCCAGCGCGTCGGAGAGCAGGCCTACCGACCCCGTCACCGCCGCAGCCGTCCCCTTGATGGCCATCGTGGCGAGCGCCGCGCTCAAAGAGAGCACCATGTACCGGACCAGCACGCGGTACTCGCGCCGACCACTCATACCCGCGAACTCTTCCTCCCGTCGCGCCAAATCGCGAGCGTATCTGCTCGTGGAACCTTGGCTCCTCGAGATCGCGGACCGCGAGTCCCTCCAAGACGGAGGCCGTTCGGCACCGACACCGCCCCCGGCCCGGTCTCACACTTGTGTCGACGAAAGGCCCCGCCATGAAGCGCGTGACGGCAACGCTGGCGATCTGTGCATTCGTCGCGGCGTCGTGCGCACAGTCGACGCAGCGCGCCCAGCCGAGGCCTTCGCCGCGGACGCCGACCGTTCAGCCGTCGTCTCCGGATCAGACGGTGTCACCGACGATCCCAGCTCCGCCTTCGTCGCCCGGGCGCCCGACCACCCCGGCTCGACCGCCCGCTCCGTCCGGCGCGCTTCCGGATTGGCTTCGGGGCGTCGACGCCACCGCCCTGCCGACCACGAAGCGGGTCGTCGCCCTGACCTTCGACGCGGGCGCCAACGCCGACGCCGCCCAATCGATCCTCGCCACGCTCCGAAACGAAGGGGTTCCGGCCACCTTCTTCCTGACCGGCGCGTGGGCGCGCGCCCACCCGGGGCTCGCCACCGCCATCGCAGCCCGATATCCCATCGGCAACCACACGTTCGACCATCCGGATCTCACGCTCCTGCACGAGGCCGCAGCAAAGGACCAGATCCGTCGTGGTGCGGCCGCGATCGAGGCGGTCGCGGGGCGCCCTCCCGAGGCCCTGTTCAGGTTCCCGTTCGGTGCCTCGAACGCCCCGCTGATCGGGATCGCCAACGGCTTGGGCTACGCGTGCTTCCGCTGGACTGTCGACACGCTCGGCTGGAAGGGACGATCGGGAGGTTCCGCCGCCGACGTCGTGGATAGAGTCATGCGTTCACTCCGGCCCGGCGCGATCGTCCTGATGCACGTCGGGTCGAACCCCGACGACCACTCGATGCTCGACGCCGAGGCGCTCCCGGCGCTCATCGACGCGCTGCGCGCGCACGGCTACGGGTTCACCACGCTCGACCGCTGGCGCTAGACGGCACGCGCCGGAGCGGCACGCCGCACCCGGACCGCACGTTCAGCAGTGGTTGCTGATCCGGAAGTACGTCTCGCCCGAGTGTGTCGTCCCGAGGTTCGAGAACATCACGTCGCCCGAGGTGAACGCAACACCCTCGACGGTGCCCGCCGCGACGGCGTCCCGGCTCTTCCCGTGCGAGTGGTATCCGTAGCTCACCTGGCACGACCTGAACCGCTCGTTGGTGGTCTCCGTACCGATCAATCCGCGGCCTGTCCAGGTCACGCTCAGGCCGATGGACACGTCGCTGCAGCCGACCAGGTCACCGTTCGCGTCGAACGTGCAGGCCTGACCAGGCAGACCGTCGGCACTCACAGAGGCGGTGGCGAGCTTGACGGTGTCAATGGAGAACGTGAAACCGTCGTTGACCTCGGCGCTCACCATCGTTGCGCCGGTGAAGGTGCCGTCCGGGTCGAAATAGGCGGTGGACTGCACCACCAGCAGCGAGGAGAGGGACGCGGTGACCTCGGACTGAACCTGGCTGTCGGACGTCGCGACGCCCCACAATGCCTCTGCGTATGCGCCGTGGAACCGCACGTGCGTCGTCTGCCCTCGAACGGCGGCGGCCGGCGCCGCGGCGAGCGCGAGCGCCGTGATCGCGATCGCAGCAACTGCAATCACTCGCCTCATGGTCTTCTCCTTTCGGCAGGAGAGGCGAGCCCCATTGCGCCGTCGACCGCGACAGGAAGGGACCGGCGGGCCAGGAGCTCGCCATGTCCGTCATGGTGCGACCGGTCCGCCGTGCGTGTCCGGCACGATCGTCCCGCGGTCATCGGGACCAGGCGAACAGTGTGACCAGGCGCGTCCGGACTACGTGGCAGGGTTGCTGATGCCGTAGATCCCGCCGTCCCGCGACCCCACGTAGATCCAGCCGTGCCACACGGCCGGCGTCGACTCGATCACCGAATCCGACACGTGGAGCCTCCACACGAGCCGCGGATGGACGGTGGGATTCGAGATGTCGAAGCAGTTCAGGTTCCCGTGGCCGTCCGCCATCAGCAGCTTGCCGTCGATCGGAACCGGCGAGGACCATGTGGGCGGCGCGATCGGGATGTTCCACAGCGTCCTGCCGGTGGCCGCGTCGACCGCGGCGAGACCGCCATCGGTGTACGAGGCGTACACCACACCGCGGTAATACGCCGGCGTCCCGAGGACGCCGTTGTCCGGCGCGAACCCACCCAGTTGGACCGACCACACGAGCGGGTTGCCCGGCCGGTGTGGGTCCAGTTCCATGAGGTCGCCCACCTGATGATCCCGGGGATAGGACTCCGGCCGGGGAACGTTCTCCTCCATCTTCCGCCCGATGATCAGGTTCCCGTTCGGGAGGATGACCGGCGTCGCGTCCGTGTCGTCGCCGTCCCAGAAGCGGAACACCCGCCGGTAGTGGGTCCCGCCACGCAGGATGTCGCTGATGTCCCAACCCTGGACCAGTCCGCCGCCGTTGGCGAAGTAGACGACGCCGTTGGCGTACGCCACCGAATCCTCGATCGAGATGTCCTTGTCGTGGACCGTGGCGAGCAACTGGCTGTCCCAGCCGGGCACGCGCATCACGATCTTGGGGTCCACCTGGACCTTGCCCCCCGCGTCGTAATGCCGGTTGAGCCGGATGACGAGGAACCACGAGTTCTCGCCGCCCTCCAGCAGGTAGTCACCGATCTGCAGCGGGTCGCCGTCCCAGTCGTTGTTCCACACGGGGTGCGGCACGTCGGTCATGGCGTTCGTCGACCACAGCACGGTCGGCTTGGGCCGGTCGAGCGCGACGACCCGAAGAAGGTTGTCCCTGGACCCCCCGTAATAGAGGGGGTAGCCCTGGTTGTCGGTCGACGCCGAACCCTTCGCCAGGTCACCGGTCTTCAGAGCGGGCCGTGTCGGCCGTCCGGTCAGCCCGTTGAGGAAGTGATAGTTGTCGTCGTAGGCGCCCTCGCGGACCTCGATCTTCCCGCTCGGGTACTGGACCACGTTCGGCTGCCCCGTCCAGCCGGTTCCGCACCATTGTTGGGGGGTCACGCCGGGCTGGAACGTGATGCCTGAATTGGTGGACAGCGCGCACATGCCACCGGTCTTCGGATAACGCCAGCGGACCACGGGGTGGGTCGGCAGCGGCCCCTCGCCGTAGAAGTCGCGCGTGGCGTTGCCGCGGAACATCAGGAGTCCCGTCGTCCCCCGCGTGGACCGGGTCGGCGTTCCCGGGGCGCTGGCGTCCCCGCCTCCACCGGCCGGCGAGGATGCGGCCGGGAGGTGATCCAAGGGGTGGCGACCGAACGCGTCCGAGCGGACGATCCAGACGGCCGCGGTGACGAGCGCCAGGACGGCGATCAGCGCGGGCAGTCTGATCCTGGGTCCCGTGCTGCGATGGGACCCCGGTCGCTGCGGGGGAACGCTCGACATCGCTCCATCATGGTGCGAGCGACGGAAGAAGGTGGCTCCTGCCCCACTGCCTTACGCGAATCCCATCCCGTCACGAGGCGAACTCCGCTGCCCAAGGCCCCGGATGACATCATGTGCTCCGTGCGCCGGCCCCGGACGACGTCGAGGCGCTCATGACACGGCCGCAGGAGCCTCCGGTGCTCGTCACCGGAGCGACCGGCCGGGTCGGGCGCGAGGTGATCGACCTGCTGATCGGTGCCGGCGTGCCGGTCCGCGCCCTCGTCCATCGCTCCGATTCGGCGGCGGCCCTTCCGGGCACGATCGAGGTTGTCGCGGGTGACTTGACCGTGCCCGAGTCGCTCGGCGCGGGCCTGCAGGGCGTCCACACGGTCTTCCTCGTCTGGACCGCTCCGCCGGCGACCGCTCCGGAAGTGGTCGAGCGTCTCGCGGCACATGCCCGCCGCGTCGTGTTTCTCTCGGCGCCGCACCAGACCCCACATCCCTTCTTCCAGCAGCCGAACCCGATGGCGACGCTGTACGCCGACATCGAGCGGCGCATCGCGGCGGCCGGGCTCGAGTGGACGATCATCCGGCCGGGGATGTTCGCCTCGAACGCGCTGTTCTGGTGGGCGCCGGCGATCCGCGCCGGCGACGTCGTGCGGTGGCCTTACGGCGCGGCCGAGACGGCGCCCGTCGACGACCGGGACGTGGCCGCGGTCGCCGCGCGAACCCTGTATGAGGCAGGACACGCCGGGGGTGACTACGTCCTCACCGGCCCGGAGTCGCTGAGCCAGGCGGAGCAGGTCCGAATCATCGGCGACGTCCTGGGCCGTCCGATCATGTTCGAGGAACTGTCGGCGGACGAGTTTCGACGCGAGACCGAGGGGACCTGGCCGCCCCCGGTCCTGGACATGCTGCTCGCCGCGTGGGGCGCGACGATGGGCGTTCCCGCGTACATCACCTCGACGGTGCAGGACATCCTCGGATCGCCGCCCCGAACCTTCGGCCAGTGGGTCGCAAATCACGCCAGCGCGTTCACGGAGGACCCAGCCGGCGGCGAAGCCTGAATCCCGCCGGCGTCGTGCAGGATCGGCGCGTCCCTGAACCCGAAGAACGTCAGGTAGATCGCCAGGAACACCTCCCACACGATCTCGGGGGCCACGAGCAGCGACGTGAGCGTCGTGGTGTGCCCGTTCGTGCTGAACAGGCGGACGGTCGCCCCAACGAAGCAGAGCGTGCCGCCGACCATTCCGAGCACGGCCCACTGCCGGGGAACCAGGCCGGAGCGGTACATGAGGTAACCGAGCAGGATGCCGTTGCCGAACCCCGCGCCGAACGTCGGTCCGATCAGAGACGTCCAGTCGTGGAACGCGACGAGCGATCTGCCGATCGGCACGAACGTGGACGCGTCCGCGCCAGCCGTGGTGCCGAAGACATGGCGCAGGGTGACGATCGAGAGCAGGCTGATGGCGCCCACCACGATGACGGTCGACTCAACGATGCGGCTCGCGACGTAGCCGAGCGCGACCTTCTCGCTCTGGCGCTTCAGGACGGAGAACAGCACGACCGCCGTGCCGATGTTGCAGATCGCTGTGAGGATCTCCAGGAA
>JBEDUK010000091.1:0-12478 GCA_040414485.1 Actinomycetota bacterium | reverse complement strand
CACGGCCTCCATCTGCTCGTGGCTGACGACGGACAGCGTCACGTCGGCGTCAGGGTCGTTCGGGAACGACGAGCGCGTGGTGCAGTTGCCCGAGAACGTGTTCGCGTACGGGATGTTCGCGTACATCTCCTTGCCGGAGAACCAGTGGTATCCGCAGTACGTGTTGAACGCCTGGGCTCCCTGGAACGTGGACCCCTCGCCCTTCTCCGTGAAGACGAAGAACATATCCTTGGTCGTAGCCTTCCAGCCGTTTGCCGCCCTGGCCTTCTGCACCTCCGCCTGGAAATCCGCGTCAGTGATGCAGTTGATGCCGACGGGGTTGTAGCTGCAGTGGCCGGTTGGGTACGCGCCGGTGTCCACCCACACGCCGCCAAGCGTCGAGACGTTCTTGATGTGCTTGGTGGTGCCATTGACGATCTCGTAGTACTGGGTGTTGTTGTTGTACAGCCCGTGGCCACCCACATCGTTGAAGTACCGCTGCTGCAGGCTGTTGTACTGAGAGCTCACGAAACCGGTGGACCCATCTTGGAGCTTGGGCGGTTCCCAGAAGATCAGGTAATTCGTGTTCCTTACCTGAACCTTCGCCCCGCCGTAGGTGAGGTTGTCGATGTGCTGCGGCTTGACGAAGTTGTGCACCGTCGGCGTGAAGTAATGCGGGAGCTGTTTGGTGGCGACGGTTCGGGCGCTGGCGATGCCCGGGGTGCCGATCAGCAGCGCAACCGTGAGCGCGCCGATCGACATGAGCAGCGCCCGCGCTGCGATGCCGTGCTTGCGTGACGTCACTACTTTCTCCTCTCGAACTTGCACGTTATGTGTGCATCCCTAGCTTCCCTGCAGAGCCAGATCGCGAAGCCCCCCAGCATCACCGTCCTTTCCCGCTGCGCAGCTCCAACGGGCTGTAGCCGTCCCCTGAGCAATACCTTTCCTCGCCAGTCGGGGAAGAACGACGCAGCGGCTCCGATTCAAGTCCGCTTACAGCCAGTCTCCGTGGACATTGAGGATCGATGAGGATACACGGCCACGCTCAGCGCGAGCGGACCGCCCACGTCTTACCGACAAGCCGTGCAGGAATTGGGAAGGGCCGCACCGTCTTCGGAGGCACTCTCCGCGGCGGCCGGAGAAGTCGAAGGTTCGCCTTCGCGAACCAGAGGGCCATCAACACGTCGTTCGTCCGAGCGAACGGGTAGTCCTGAACCTCGTGTATGAGGAGCAAGGACTGCCCTCGAGTCTCGGGGTCGTGCGCATAGGGCAATCTGATCCTTCCGAACTCGAAGTCCAATGCCAACGACTCCACGCCGTCGTTCGGGTCCTGCTTGTTCCGCTGGGTCTCATGCGGCAGGACCCGGAACTTACCCTCGTAGCGACCAGTGAAGTTCATCCAGTCGGCCGACTGCAGGATGAACAGGTTCGCCGAGTTGCGCTCCGGGATGACGTATTGCGGCTTGTAGGCGACGGCGAGTCGCTCCATGTGCTGGAGGAACGTCGACACGACGAGCTTCGCCCGGACGATCTCGAGCACCTTGGCTCGGAACTCCTCGTGTGAGGACTTCACGTCGAGCACCATCAGCGCCGAGAAGTTCTGCGGCGAGGGGTCGATCGTGATGCAGCGAACCCAGCCGTCCTCCAATTTGATCGGAGCATGGATCCGGTCACGATCGAGGCAGCCACGGTTGGGGTTCGGATCGCTGTCGAGCCCGTAGATCCAATCGGGCTTGAACACGCGCTCGCCTTCGGGGAGCGGGTTCTGCTGATAGGTCATCTCGAATGCCGTCGATCCGGTGCTCGGGAACACCTCTTTCATCAGGTACTCGAATGGGCGCTCCTCCGGCCACAGGACCATCTGCGCGTCCCAGTCGAGCACCGCCGGGAACTTGATCGTGCGCCACACGGGCACGTCATCCTTCGTTCGCTGGGCCTCCAATTCCGCGTAGACGTCGTGCAGGGCCTGCTTCGTCGCCACGACCCAGATCCGCGTGCCCGGCTCCACGCGCGACACGACGACGGTTCGCAGCCACCAGGACGTCTTCTGCCGGCGATCCTCGGTCAGCACGTCCTCCGGGCCGATCAGGTCGTCGATGACGATCTCATCGGTGCGCAGGCCCTGAATCTGCGTGCCGGCCCCTCGGGCCAGGGCGCTGTACCCCCGTCGGAACGTCGCGCCCTCGTGGGGCGAGATCGCCGCGCTACGTGTCGGGCGGTTCTACCCGTTGCGGGCGACCGTGGATGTGATGGAGTCAGCGACGGAAGTCGATCGCGAGGTCCGCTTCGTCGCCCCGAAGAACGGTAAGACGCGCAGCATCCGGATTCCCCGCGCCTTGGTCGATCGCCTCGTCCCTCTCGTCGCCGGCAAGGGTCCGGAGGCGTTCGTGTTCGCCAAGGCAAACGGCCAGCCCCTTCGTCACTCGCAGTTCTATGTGCGCGTGTTCCGGCCTGCCGTGGCCGCTGCGGGCCTCCCCGCCTCGCTTCGATTCCATGACCTTCGCCACACGTGCGCGGCGCTCCTGACCGCCCAGGGAGCGCATCCCAGGGCCATCATGGAGCGTCTGGGGCACTCCTCGATCAACGTGACGATGGACGCGTACGGGCATCTGCTCCCGTCGATCGACGAATCCCTTGCGACGGGGCTCGACGAGGTACTTCGTGCGGCCGTCGCGCGGGAGACGGGGCACCGACGGGGCACCGTCGCTGCACTCAGAACGTCACACCGGGATCTACCTGCGGGTTCGGTGGAGGCGGGGAGCGGAATTGAACCGCTGTACGAGGTTTTGCAGACCTCTGCCTAACCACTCGGCCACCCCGCCGACACGAACGCCGGGACGCGTGCGCCCCGGCGCTCACAACGGCTTGATGCTGTTCGAGCGGACGACGGGATTCGAACCCGCGACCCCCACCTTGGCAAGGTGGTGCTCTACCAACTGAGCCACGTCCGCGAGACCGTCATTCTACCAAGGCCTCCGACGCCGGGCTAGAGGCCGGCACCCAAGCCATCAGCGGCCGGTCGAACCGAACCCTCCTTCGGCTCGCTCCGAAACCGGGAGTTCGTCCATCCAGACCGGCACGACCGCAGGAAGTGCCACGACCACGAGCTGTGCGATCCGGTCGCCACGTCGGATCTGCACCGGCCGTTCCCGGTCCAGGTTCACCACCGCGCAGACCACCTCGCCGCGGTACCCCGCGTCGATCAGGCCCGGCGAATTCGCGAGTGTCAATCCCTCTCGCGAGGCAAGGCCCGACCTGGGAAGCACCAGGCCTGCATGCCCATCGGGGATCGCGACGGCCAGCCCGGTCGCAACCATCGCCCGCTCCCCCGGCCCGATGACCGCGTCCTCCGCGGCCGTGAGATCGAAACCGGCGTCACCGGCGCGAGCCGTCGACGGCAGGACCGCCTCATCACGCAGCCGCTTGAACGCGAGGTTCACCGCCGAGACCCCGGGCGCTCTCACCCGACCCGTCAGGCGGCCGTGCTCTTGACCGACCGACCATCCTTGTACACGGCCGAGATCCGGTCCGGCAGCGAGACGAAGTCGAACGGATCGCCGTCGACGACCACCAGATCGGCGCGCTTGCCGGGCTCGATGGTGCCGAGCTCGTCCTGCAGGCCCATCAATTCGGCCGCGAGGCTCGTCGTCGACACCAGCACGTCCGAAGGATCCATGCCGCCCTCGGCCATGAGGGCGAGCTCCTTCAGGTTCTCCCCGTGGGGCGTGACCGCGCTGTCGGTTCCCATCGCGACCTTCACTCCCGCCGCGACCGCCCGCTTGAAAGAGTCCCGGTGGGCGTCGATCACGCCGCGCGCCTTCGTCACCATGTTCTCCGGGATGGGGATCCCTGCCTCCGCGGCGGCGATCACCCCGGTCGGCGCGACCAGCGTCGGCACCAGGAACGTCTCGCGCTCCTTCATCATCTCGATCGCCGAGTCGTCGAGATACACGCCGTGGTCGATCGACCGGATGCCTGCGCGGATGGCCGCCTTGATCCCCGGCGTCCCCTGCGCGTGGGCCATGGCCCAGATCCCGGCGGCGGACGCCTCGGAGACCAGCATCTCCAACTCCTCGTCGCGGAAATGCGGATGCTTCGGCTCGTCGCGCGGGGAAAGGACGCCGCCCGAGGTGGCCACCTTGATCACGTCGGCACCGTCGCGGATCAGTTCCCGGACCTTGCGCCGCATCTCCTCCGGCCCGTCCACGATGCCGCTCGGCATGCCCGGATACGCCATGCCGAACGAGGGAACCTCGGCGCCGCAGGGCATCCACGAGTCGCCGTGGCCGCCGGTCTGGCTCAGCATCACGAGCGAGATCTGCATGCGCGGGCCCTCGATCATGCCGTCCTCGACCGCGGTCTTCATGCCCAGATCGGCCCCGCCGGCGTCCCGGACCGTGGTGATCCCGATGTCGAGCGTCTTCCGCATGTTGTGCATGGCCTCGTAGAAGCGCAACGAGAAGGGCTTCGTCAGAGAGCCGATGAGGTCGATGCCGGCGAAGGCCACGTGCACGTGGCAGTCGAACAGCCCGGGCAGCAACGTTCTGCCGGCGACGTCGACCCGGTCGTCACCGTCCAAGCCCGAGCCCACGTCGACGAAGCGGCCGTTCTCGACCACCACGTCGGCCTCCGAGGGCGCCGAGCCCGTGCCGTCGAACACCTTGCCTCCACTGAAAAGCGTCCTGGTCATCGCCTACGACCTCCATCCGAGCGTCCCGACCCAATCGGCCGAGCCTACCTCGCCCGGCACCGGCCGGATCTTCGGAGGGTCAGGCGTCGCGGCGGAGCGCCCGGAACCGCGTCCCGGGCGGGAACCGGAGGCCGAACCGTTCGACCAGCGCCGCCAGCAGGTCGCCGTCCTCGTGGAAGCGGGCCACGTGCCGCTCCCCGTCCGGCCACGCCTCGACCAGGTGCCGATTGCGCAGCACCGGCCGCACCTCGCCCGCGCCCCATTGGGCCGTCAGGCTCCGGACGAACGGCGACACCGGATCCTCCGACGTGTACCGGTTGCCGGCTTCGTAGTCCTTCCGTGTGGCGGCCTGCCGCCGGAATGCGTACAGGTCAAGCCACTCGCGCGTGGCCGCACGTCGTTGCAGCGCCCACCGATCGTCAGGTTGCCTTACCAACCGGTAGACGCGACCATCCTGTTCGGTCGGCGCGCCGTCCACGAGCGGCACCGGCTCGACGATTCCATCCGCGCCGAACCCCACGTCGGCGATCCAGGGCTCGCCGCCGATGCTCACCTCCAGGAGCATGTGCGTCCGCAGATCGCCGGCCCCTTCGGAGTCGGGGCTGACCCATGCCGCCAGCGGCGTCACATCGAACCCGACCGCTTCCAACGCGGCCTGAAGGAGCCCGTTCTGTTCGAAGCAGTAGCCTCCCCGGCGGCCGTCCACGAGCTTCGCTTGCAGGGACGCCGAATCCAGCCGGATCGGCCGTCCAAGCTGGATGTCGAGGTTCTCGAACGGGATCGACCGCGCCTGCGCCGCATGGATCGACCGCAGCGCCGACAGGCTCGGTTCGCCCACCGGCGCATGGCCGATCCGTTCGAGATAGGCGGCGACGTCGAACGCAGCGCCGTTCGCCGCGTTCACGATCGGTCCGCCGGGCGGTGGGCCGCTAGGAGCAGCCGCTCGTGGAGCCGCAGGCCGTGCAGACGTAGCACGAGCCCGCGGGCTGCATCTTCGAGCCGCACGAGTAGCACAGCGGCGCGTCGACGGCCTTGGCCGATTGCGCGATCGGCAGTTCGCGTCCGCGCTCCTCGACCTGCGCCGACGGCGACGAAGCGACTGCGGGGGCGGCCGGAGCGGCGTGGCCGCCACCGTTGACCACCGCGGCAGCCTCCTCCTTGCGCTCGGCGATGCTCTTCACACCGAGACGCTCCCGGGCCTCGCCCGGCAGGTACTCCAGGGCCAGCCTGCGGAAGATGTAGTCCATCAGCGACGCCGCGAACCGGATGTCCGGGTCGTTCGTGACCCCGCTCGGTTCGAACCGCATGTTGATGAACTTCTCGACGAAGGCCTCGAGCGGCACGCCGTACTGCAGGCCGAGGGAGACGGCGATGGCGAACGCGTCCATGACGCCGGAGAGGGTCGAACCCTGCTTCGACACCTTGAGGAAGATCTCGCCGATGCCATCGTCCGGGTACTCACCGGCCGTGATGTAGCCCTCGGACTCGCCGACCCGGAAGGACACGGTGCGTGCCGGGCGGGAGGCCGGCAGGCGCTTGCGGACCGGGCGTTCGACGATGACGACCTGATCCTTCGAGTCTTCCGCGCCCACACCGGCGGAGGCCTTCGACTTCTTCTCCGCCGACAGCGGCTGGGCCACCTTGCAGTTGTCCCGGTAGATCGCGACCGCCTTCAGGCCGAGCTTCCAGCCTTCGACGAAGAGCTGCTCGACCTCCTCGACCGTCACGCTTTCGGGCATGTTGACGGTCTTGGAGATGGCGCCCGAGATGAACGGCTGCACGGCGGCCATCATCCGCACATGCCCCATATAGTGGATGGCCTGATCGCCCATGGAGGTGTGGAACACGGGGTGGTGCTCCTCCTTCACGTGCGGCGCGCCGACCACGGAGTTGTGCTCGGAGATGAACGCGACGATGTCGTCGGCCTGCGCGTCGCTGTAGCCGAGCCGGCGCAGCGCCCGCGGCACCGTCTGGTTCACGATGCGCATGGTGCCGCCGCCGACCAGCTTCTTGGTCTTGACCAGCGCCAGATCGGGCTCGATCCCCGTGGTGTCGCAGTCCATCATGAACGAGATCGTCCCGGTGGGGGCCAGCACGGTCGCCTGGGCGTTCCGGTAGCCGTGCTGCTCGCCGAGCGCGACGGCCTCGTCCCAGGCGTTCTTCGCCGCGGTGAGCAGCGCCTCGGGCACCAGGTCGCCGTCGATCTCCTCGGTGGCGGCGCGGTGCTTGCGCGTGACCCTGAGCATGGCGTCCGCGTTCGGCGTGTAGCCGGCGAACGGCCCTGTCTGCTCGGCGATCCGCGCGCTGGTCGCGTAGCACTGGCCCGTCATCAAGGCCGTCAGAGCGCCGGCCCACGCGCGCCCTCCGTCGGAGTCGTACGGAAGCCCCCGCGCCATCAGGAGCGCCCCGAGGTTCGCGTAGCCCTGCCCGATCTGACGGAACGCCTTCGCGTTGCGCTCGATCTTCTCCGTGGGATAACTCGAATTCCCGACGATGATCTCCTGGGCGGTGAACGTGATCTCGACCGCGTGCTTGAACGAGGCGACGTCGAAATTGCCGTCGTGGTCGAGGAATTTCAGGAGATTCAGCGAGGCGAGATTGCACGCACTGTTGTCGAGGTGCATGTATTCGCTACAGGGATTGCTGGCATTGATGCGGCCGCTCGCCGGCGAGGTGTGCCATTCGTTGATCGTGGTGTCGTACTGCATTCCGGGATCCGCGCACTCCCACGCGGCGAGGGCGACGTCGCGCATGACGTCGCGGGCGCGAACGGTCTCGACCGCGGCGCCTGTCGTGACGGCCTTCAGCTTCCAGTCGCGGTCGTCCAGATAGGCCTGCATGAACTCGTCGGTCACGCGGACCGAGTTGTTCGCGTTCTGGTACTGCATGGAGTACGCATCGCGGCCGTCGAGGTCCATGTCGAAGCCCGCATCGCGCAGGACGCGTGCCTTGCGCTCCTCGACGGCCTTGCACCAGATGAAGTCGCGGACGTCCGGGTGGTCGACGTTCAGCACGACCATCTTCGCGGCGCGCCGGGTCTTCCCGCCGGACTTGATGGTGCCGGCGCTCGCGTCCGCGCCGCGCATGAACGAGACCGGCCCGCTCGCGGTGCCGCCGCCGTGCAGCTGCTCCTTCGACGATCGCAGCGCGGACAGGTTGATCCCCGACCCGGAGCCGCCCTTGAAGATGATGCCCTCCTCCGAGTACCAGTTGAGGATGGAGCGCATCGAGTCCTCGATGGCGAGGATGAAGCACGCCGAGCACTGGGGGTTCTCCTCGGCCCCGACGTTGAACCACACCGGCGAGTTGAACGACATCTTCTGGTTGACGAGCAGGTGCGTGAGCTCGTCGGCGAACACCTTCGCGTCCTCGGGCGTGGCGAAGTACCCGTCCTTCACGCCCCATCCGGTGATGGTGTCGACGACGCGGCCGATCATCTGCCGCACGCTCGACTCGCGTTCGGGCGTTCCGAGCGGCCCGCGGAAGTACTTCTGCGCGACGATGTTGGTCGCGTTCTGCGACCAGGACTTCGGGAACTCGACCCCCCGCTGCTCGAAGGCGTTGCCGCCCTCCTTGTAGTTCGGGATGACGGCGTCCCGGATCTCCCATTCGACCTCGTCGAAGGGGTGCACGTCCTGGCGGGTGAAGTATCGCTGCAGCGCGAGCCCGCGCCCGCCGGTGATGTCCCGCTCCTTCGTCGCCACGTCGCCTCCTTGCCGCCCGAGGGGAAGGGCCGATCCCTGCTCGTGATCGCCGCTGTGGATAGTCCGGTGGAAGACCGGTGCAGAAATCACACGGATGTCATTCGCGAGGGTCGCATTCTTGCGTCCCGGGCGGCCGATGTCAAGGCTTCAACCCGAACAGTTTCCCACATCTTGTGCCGGATGCGGCCTGCGGCGCGAAGGGACCACTACATATTGTGGTACCCGAGCGGGAGGCCGCGTATTCAGGTGCGCGCGCGTCGGCGCGACGAACCGGCCCGCTCCGGCTCGCGCTTCTGCAGCAGGAGGCCCAGTTCGCGTTCGAAGTCGGTGACCTCCTGGAAGTCCTTGTACACGCTCGCGAACCGGAGATAGGCCACGTCGTCGAGCGCCCGGAGCAGCCCGAGCGTCTCCAGGCCGACCTCCTGGCTGGTGACGATGGGACCCCTCCGACGCAGTTTCTCCTCCACCTTCGCGGCGAGCGAGTCGACCTGCTCGGGCGTGACGGGCCTGTTCTTGATCGCCTTGGCCACCCCGGCGACGACCTTCGCGCGGTCGAACGGCTCCTTGTGCCCGTCCCGCTTGACCACCACCAGGCCGGACTGCTCGAGTCGCTCGTAGGTGGTGAACCGGCGCTCGCACGTCAGGCACTCGCGGCGCCGACGGATGGCCGACCCGCCCTCGGCGGATCGGGAGTCGATGACGCGGTCCTGGGCGGCACCGCACCAGGGGCAACGCATGGCCTCGAGCCTCCGTTCCCACGCAGACGTCGAAGCCGGGCGACCACAACATCTGGTGGGCGACCACGCTACCGAACACGACCTGATGGGTCAATGGGCCGCCGGAGCCGGCCTGCCTGCCGATGTGCGGCCGTCAGCGGGATGCGGGAACGACCAGCCGCTGGCCGACCGTGATGATGCCGTCGTGCAGGTGGTTCCGCGCGATGAGCCGCTGGACGAGCGGCCGAGGATCGCCCTCTGCGCCGACCTGGTTGCGTGCGATCGACCACAGCGTCTGGCCGTCGTGGACGACGACCACCCTGGCATGCGCGGCGTGCGCCGGCTTGGCGGACGCGCGCCCCCCGACGAACGCGATCAGGAGGGCGAACGCCACGATCACCACCGCGAGGGTTGCACGCCTGCGTCGAACCTGTGTTCGATCCACGAAACCGAGTATGGCGAACGTACGTTCGGTTGTCAAGCGGGCGAGCACCACGGGCGCCCCGCCCGAATCGACGGGCAGGGCTTTAGGCAACCGGCTCGAGCTGAGCGTACGTCCGCTCGGCGACCGTGAGAGCGACGGCCGGCGGGTACCCGCTTGCCGCCTCCACGGCGGCCACCGCCGCCGCGAGGGTCCCGCCCGCGGCCTGGAGGCCCCGCGCCGCTTCGGCGGCCGCCGCGATCTCGTCGCGCTGCCCTTCGACGAACGCCCGGTCCACGACGGCGCCGTGGCCCGGCACCACCGGACCGTCCACCTCCATGAGCATCGCCGTGACGGTCGGGCCCCACTCCAACGGGAACGAGTCGCCGAACGACGGCGGAGCGCCCTGTTCGATCAGATCCCCGGCGAGGAGCACGCCGGCGTCCGCGATCAGGACGGTGATGTCGTTGTCGGTGTGCCCGCGTCCGAAATGACGGAGCGTCACCTCCCGATCCCCGATCGGCACGACGGCATCGACTGCGAACGTCCGGTTCGGCGGGGTGATCGTCACCTCCGTCAGATCCTCCGCGAGCTCGGGCATCGCGCGCGCGACCTCCGCCAGCGCCGCCCGGCCGCGCTCGCGCAGCACCTCGGCGCACCGTTCGAGCCCCCAGATATCGGCGGGAAGAAACAGCGCGTTGCCGTTCGAATGGTCGAAGTGATGGTGCGTGTTGATCACGACCCAGGGGTCCGACGTCAGCGCGCGGAGATCCTCGCGGAGCTCGCGCGCCTGCGGGTACGTGGTGCGCGTGTCGACCACCCCGACCCGGCCCTCGCCCCGGATCGCCACGATGTTCTGGTCGAAGAACTCGTAGCGCCGGACGAACACTCCATCACCGACCTCGTCCCACCCGGCCATCGACCGCGATGCTAGCCCGCCGCGGAATCGAACAGGTGTTTGATCGCGTCAGGGCCTCGTGCTACCGTCCCTCGCGGAGGAAGGAGCGGACATGGGCGACGTCACGGCGCGCCAGCGGCGCATCATCGAGTACATCAAGCGAACCGTCCAGGAGCGCGGCTATCCGCCGACGGTGCGGGAGATCGGCGAGGCCGTCGGGTTGACGTCCAGTTCGAGCGTCCACGCGCAGCTCGCCAACCTCGAGCGGCGTGGTCTGCTGCGCCGGGATCCCACGAAGCCCAGGGCCATGGAACTGCAGGGCCCGGGCGCCCCCACGGCCGCGGCCGTGAGCGTGCCGATGCTCGGCCGGATCTCCGCCGGAGCGCCGCTGCTGGCCGCCGAGGAGATCGAGGAGTACGTGGCGGTTCCGGCCACGTTCACGTCGGACTCCTCCAGCCACTTCGCCCTTCGCGTGCGCGGCGATTCCATGATCGACGCCGGGATCCTGGACGGCGACACGGTCGTGGTTCGAACGCAGGACGACGCCGACGACGGGGACGTGGTGGTCGCGCTCCTGCCCGGATCCGCCGAGGACGAGGCGACCGTCAAGCGCCTGCGTGGACGGGGTTCGAAGGCCATGCTCGTGCCGGAGAACCCCAGCATGGAGCCGTTCCCGCTGGGTGGAGGCCGGGTGATCGGCAGGGTCGTCGGCCTGCTCCGCCGGATCTAGCGCCGCGTCGGCGCCGGGAGCGCCTCGGCGTCGATCACCCGCGATCCGCGCCGCTCGACCATCTCGTCGAGTGCGCTCCGGAGCCGTTCGTCCATCCGGACGCGCAGCCGCGTCCCCTCCGGGACGTCGTCGGTCGCCAGGACGTCGGCCTCGCGGTGCAGCCTTGCGACCACGTCGGGCCGCGCGTAGGGCACGAGCAGGGTGGCCTCCACCAGCGACGCGCTCATGGCCTCGCCCAGGCGGGCGACGAGTGCGTCCAACCCATCGCCCGTCAGCGCCGACACCGGCACACCGTCGGTGAACCGCCGGCTCACCCGGGCGCGCGTACCCTCGTCCAGCCGGTCCCATTTGTTGAGCGCCAGGACCTCCGGGATCGAACCGGCGCCGATCTCGCCGAGCACCTCCCGCACGGCCGCCGCCTGCTCCTCCACGTCGGGCGCGGACGCGTCCGCAACGTGCAGGATCAGGTCGGCGCGCGCCACCTCTTCGAGCGTGGACTTGAACGCCTCGACCAGCTCGTGCGGCAGGCGCCGGACGAATCCGACCGTGTCGGAGATCGTCGTTTCGCGGCCGCCCGGCATGGTCAGGCGCCGGGTGGTGGGATCGAGCGTCGCGAACGGCTGGTCCGCAACCAGGACGTCCGCGCCCGTCAACGCGTTCAGCAGCGTCGACTTACCGGCGTTCGTGTATCCGGCGAGCGCCACCTGGGGAGCCCCCGAACGCTCGCGGGCTCCTCGCTTCACGGCGCGCGTCTTGCCCAGCCGGACGATGTCGCGGCGGAGCTTCGTGATCCGCCGACGAATGTGCTGTCGGTCGGTCTCGATCTTCGTCTCACCAGGGCCCCGCGTGCCGATGCCGGCGCCCAGACGGGACATCGCCTCACCCCATCCACGCAGGCGCGGCAGGAGGTAGTTCAGCTGCGCGAGCTCGACCTGGGCCTTGCCTTCACCCGAGCGCGCATGCAGCGCGAAGATGTCCAGGATCAGCGCCGTCCGGTCGAGGACCTTCGTCCCCAGCCGCTCCTCCAGGTTGCGCAGCTGGCCCGGCGAGAGCTCGTCGTCGAAGATGACGACATCGGCCGAGGCGCCGTGCGCGGCGCCGTGGATCTCAGCCACCTTGCCCTTCCCGACGAACGTCACCGGGTCGGGTGCGGGGCGGGCCTGCACGATGCGCCCGACCGGTTCGGCGCCGGCAGCGCGCGCGAGGCCGTCCAGCTCGTCGAGCGCCTCCTCCTCCCCGGCCGGAGCCAGGCCGACGAGGATCGCCTTCTCCCACACGACCGGCCGCCATCCGGCGGACAGCGGCGACTCCGATCCGTACCGCTCCCTGCGCCGCTGGTC
>JBEDUK010000090.1:0-52012 GCA_040414485.1 Actinomycetota bacterium | reverse complement strand
GGTTTGGGGTTGTGGGAGCGCTCGTCACCGGTCTGCCGGCTGGTGGGGCAGTGAGAAACCATGCGTGAAGTTGAAGTCCATTGGAATGTGGCGCCGTAGAGGGTGAGAGCCCCGTAGGTGTAAGTGTGTGGCTGTCTGTAGTGTTTTCCCAAGTAACACGGAACTCCTGAAATTCCGTGTGAATCTGGCGGGACCACCCGTTAAGCCTAAATACTCCTTGGTGACCGATAGCGGACAAGTACCGTGAGGGAAAGGTGAAAAGTACCCCGGGAGGGGAGTGAAATAGCACCTGAAACCGTGAGCCTACAAGCTGTCGGAGCTCGTCGCTGGGCAACCAGTGGCGGGTGACGGCGTGCCTTTTGAAGAATGAGCCGGCGAGTTAGCGGTGCGCGGCGAGGTTAAGTCACAAGACGAAGCCGTAGCGAAAGCGAGTCCTAACTGGGCGAATGAGTCGCATGCGCTAGACCCGAAGCCGAGTGATCTAGCCATGGGCAGGCTGAAGCGAGGGTAAGACCTCGTGGAGGGCCGAACCCACCAGGGTTGAAAACCTGGGGGATGACCTGTGGGTGGGGGTGAAAGGCCAATCAAACTCGGTGATAGCTGGTTCTCCCCGAAATGCCTTTAGGGGCAGCGTCAGGTGTTCAGCATCGGAGGTAGAGCACTGGTTGGGCTAGGGGGCCCACAAGCTTACCGATCTCAGCCAAACTCCGAATGCCGATGCTCCAGAACCTGGCAGTGAGGCTGCGGGGGCTAAGCTCCGTAGCCGAGAGGGAAACAACCCAGACCGCCAGCTAAGGTCCCGAAGTCTGTGCTAAGTGGTAAAGGATGTGGAGTTGCAGAGACAACCAGGAGGTTGGCTTAGAAGCAGCCACCCTTGAAAGAGTGCGTAATAGCTCACTGGTCAAGTGATTCCGCGCCGACGATGTAACGGGGCTCAAGCACAGCACCGAAGCTGCGGCATTCCTCGCATGGCTCGGCCGTGCCGGGTGACCGGTACGGTCCAGGCCGAGGGATGGGTAGGGGAGCGTTCGCACGCGAGTGAAGCGGCGGGATAACCCAGCCGTGGACGCGTGCGAAGTGCGAATGCCGGCATGAGTAGCGAGAGACGGGGGAGGATCCCGTCCGCCGGAAGCCCAAGGGTTCCTGGGGAAGGTTCATCCGCCCAGGGTTAGTCGGGCCCTAAGCCGAGGCCGAGAGGCGTAGGCGATGGAAGACCGGTTGATATTCCGGTACCACCTCGATCGCGCCAATCCTCAACCCGGGTTGCTAAGGAAATCCTCCTCCTCGTTGGAGGAGGGCTACCGAACCACCCGGTATTAGGGAAGCGAAGGGGGGACGCAGGAGGGTAGGTCGACCCAGGCGATGGTCGTCCTGGGGTAAGGGTGTAGGGGGGCCTGGTAGGCAAATCCGCCGGGCCATTAACCCTGAGGCCTGATGCCGAGCCGCTTTAGGTGAAGCGACTGATCCCATGCTGCCAAGAAAATCCTCTAGCGAGTGATCGAGGTGCCCGTACCCCAAACCGACGCAGGTGGGCAGGTAGAGAATACCGAGGCGATCGAGAGAACCGTGGTTAAGGAACTCGGCAAATTACCCCCGTAACTTCGGGAGAAGGGGGACCCCTGTAGGGTGAGGGACTTCGCGTCCCGCAGCTCGAAGGGGTCGCAGAGACCAGGCCCAAGCGACTGTTTACTAAAAACACAGGTCCATGCGAAGGCGCAAGCCGCTGTATATGGACTGACGCCTGCCCGGTGCTGGAACGTTAAGGGGAGGGGTTAGTCACCGCTTCGGCGGTGGCGACGCTCTGAACCGAAGCGCCAGTAAACGGCGGCCGTAACTATAACGGTCCTAAGGTAGCGAAATTCCTTGTCGGGTAAGTTCCGACCTGCACGAATGGCGTAACGACTTGGGCACTGTCTCAACCACGGACTCGGCGAAATTGCATTACGAGTAAAGATGCTCGTTACCCGCGGCAGGACGGAAAGACCCCGGGACCTTTACTGCAGCTTGGTGTTGGGTTTTGGTACGCGTTGCGTAGGATAGGCGGGAGACTATGAAGCTCGGGCTCTGGCTCGGGTGGAGTCAACCTTGAAATACCGCTCTTCGTGTGCTGGGACTCTAACCTCGACCCGTGATCCGGGCCAGGGACAGCGCCTGGTGGGCAGTTTGACTGGGGCGGTCGCCTCCTAAACGGTAACGGAGGCGCCCAAAGGTTCCCTCAAGCCGGTTGGCAATCGGCTGTCGAGTGCAAGGGCACAAGGGAGCTTGACTGCGAGACAGACGTGTCGAGCAGGTGCGAAAGCAGGGCCTAGTGATCCGACGGCGCTTTGTGGAAAGGCCGTCGCTCAACGGCTAAAAGGTACCCCGGGGATAACAGGCTGATAGCGCCCAAGAGTCCATATCGACGGCGCTGTTTGGCACCTCGATGTCGGCTCGTCGCATCCTGGGGCTGGAGCAGGTCCCAAGGGTCGGGCTGTTCGCCCGTTAAAGCGGTACGCGAGCTGGGTTTAGAACGTCGTGAGACAGTTCGGTCCCTATCCGCCGTGGGCGCAGGAGATTTGAGGGGAGCTGCCCCCAGTACGAGAGGACCGGGGCGGACGAACCTCTGGTGTGCCAGTTGTCGCGCCAGCGGCACGGCTGGTTAGCCACGTTCGGCAGGGATAAGCGCTGAAAGCATCTAAGCGCGAAGCTCGCCCCAAGATGAGATCTCCCATCCTTCATGGAGTAAGGCCCCTCGGAGACTACGAGGTAGATAGGCCGGAGGTGTACGCACGGCAACGTGTTCAGCCGACCGGTACTAATAGGCCGAGGACTTGACTCTTGCTCGCGCTCGCTATCGAGTTCCGGGGTCCGCCGGAAACGCCCGCATGGGCTCCCGGCAGGACTCGCACCCTCGCCAACGTCCCCGGACGTTCGGGTCGACGGCCATCGTCGCCGGCGACCCACCCCCGGGGAGCCGCCGTTTCGGTGGTCATAGCGGAGGAGAGACACCCGGCTCCATTCCGAACCCGGAAGTTAAGCCCTCCAGCGCCGATGGTACTGCCCTGGTGACGGGGTGGGAGAGTAGGTCGCCGCCGAGACATCTTGAGCCGAAGGGCCCCTGCCAAGGGGCCCTTCGGCGTTTCCAGGCTGCAAGGAGCACGACCGAACGGGACCCTGTTCCCCGGTGTGTTCGCGGACGGCGCACGTTCGGCCGCGCGGTCCATGAACGGATAGGTTCACGACATGACGCGATCCAGCAGGCCCGCGGGACACGGCGGGGGGCAGCGACGCGGCCGGCCAAGCCGCGCGCCGTCCGCCCGCGCAGGCGGACCAGGACGTGCCCCACAGCCACCCCGCAGCCGGTTCGCCGAGGCCGGCGCGAACGACGCCGGAGGGGACGGAACCACAAGAGGGCCTGCCCGCGCCGGTGCGGTCCCCACGCCGCCCGGGAAGTCGCCCGACGCGGCGCTCGTCGCGGAGGTCCGCTCGGCCGCCGCGCCGCGTGACCGGGAGCGCGCCGGCGCAGCGTTCACGGACGCGGTCGTCGCGCTCGCCGCCGGAGACGTGACCCGAGCGCTGCCGGCGGCGCGGGAGGCGAAGGAACTTGCGCCGAGGGCCGCCGTGGCGCGCGAGGTGCTCGGGATCGCCGCCTACCGGGCGGGCGAGTTCCGTGAGTCGCTGGCGGCACTCGGGGCATATCGACGCATGAGCGGCCGCGTGGATCAGAACCACCTGCTCGCCGACGCCTATCGAGCGACCGGCCAGCCGGAGAAGGCCGTGCCCCTCATTCGGGAGGAGCTCGCCTCCGACGTTCCGCCGGCGCTCCGGGCCGAGGCGACGGCGGTGGGCGCGGCTGCCCTGGCGGACCTGGGCCGGTTCGACGAGGCGCTCGGCCTGCTGGCCGCCTACCCGTCCCGGGAGGAGGCCGCGGCCGACCACGACCTGCGCGTCTGGTATGTGCACGCGGACGTGCTCGAACGCGCTGGACGCAGGGCGGACTCCGTCCGCCTGTTCGAACTGGTGCGGCGGCACGACCCCGGCGCCTTCGACGTCGACGACCGCCTCGCCGCGCTCGACGAGCGAACCTGATCGAACGCTCTCCGCTCGGAGTGCGGGAGGTGGGCGTGCCTCAGGTCGCTCGCTTCGTCAGGTACCGGACGATCCCCGCGGCGTTCACGTCGAAGCTGGACAGGAATTCGTAGCGCCCCACGTCGAGCCCCGCCTCGAGCGCCGCCTCGGTCTCCTCGGCGGTCTCGTCGCGCAACGCCTGACCGGCCTCCTCCGGGGGAGCGCCCGACTCGAGGGACCGCGCGACCGCGGACGTCCAGGTGCGAAGCCGTTCGATCGCGAGGTCGCAGGTCGCATCGACCGCGCCCACCGGCCCGAAGTGACTGAACAGCAACCTCGACGGGCGCTGCGATCGTGCGTGCTCGATGCTGGCGATCGCCTGTTCCAGGTCGAACTCCGGTGCCGGGGACGCCGGTCTGAGCAGCCCGACGTCGGGCAGGAAGATGCCGAACCCGTCGCCCGTGAACAGGGAATCCGTGTCCCGGTCGACCAGAAAGATCTCATGGCTCGCGTGCCCCGGCGCGTCCATGGCCTCCAGGGTGCGGTCGCCAAGGTCGATGACCGTGTGGTCGGAGAGCGACCGCATCCGGTCCGACGCGACAGGGAGCGTCTGGCCGAACATCGTCGCGACCTTCTCCTCACCGTAGGTGCGGATGGTGCTGGCGACGAGGCGCGTGGGATCGACGAGATGGCGAGCGCCACGCTCGTGGGCCCAGATGGTCGCCTTCGGGAAGAGGCGGGACAGCGCGCCGGCGCCGCCCGCGTGATCGATGTGGATGTGGGAGACCACCACATGGGCCAGGTCCTGGCGACCCACGCCGAGGGTCTCCAGTGCGCCGACGAGTTCAGCCTGGCACGCGGTCGGGCCCGTCTCGACGAGCGCGGGACGTTCGGCATTGATGAGGTAGGACGCGGTCACCGTCGCGCGGCCCCCGAGCTTCGTGTCGATGCCCGTGATGCCCGGGGCGGCTTCGAACAGGGTCGGCATGCCGCAGAGTCTCGCAGAAGCGCGCGACCATGGGGTCTGACCTGGGGCGATCGCTGGACGCCGGTCTCATGTCGGAGCCTTCGCGTACCGTCCCCTGGAGGCAACAGGAAGGAGGGAACCATGGTCGCGGTGAACGTCGTCGTCCTCGCGGGGCGCCTGTCCGATGCCCCGGAGGTGAAGGTGATGCCGTCCGGCGACAGCGTGACCCGGTTCCGCCTCCACGTGCCGGAAGCCGGCAAGCGAGTCCTCCCTCTCCCGGTTTCCGCCTGGGAGCGAACGGCGCGGCGAGCGTGCGAACCACTGGACAAGGGCGACGAGGTCCTGGTCCGTGGGCATCTCGTCAGACGGTTCTTTCGGGACGGAGGCGGGGGCCGATCGGTCACCGAGGTGGTTGCGACGGAGGTGAAGAAACTCGAACGACCCGAAGAATGACGCGCGAGGCGTCTGACCGCTCGCCATCAATGAGGGGGGTTGCCGCGGGACCCGGCCGGGCGGATCGGCGAGCGCCGACTGTTCACGGATCGAACGGCCTGATGACCATGCCGGTGCGGGGCTTGGGCCAGAAGTAGGTCGACTTCTGCGGCAGGGTGCCGCCGGCGTCCAGCACGTCCAGGACCGCGTCGATCCGCGTGGGCGGAAGGAAGAAGGCGGCGGCGGCACGGCCGGACCGCACCATCTGCTCTGCCGACGCCGCGTCCGAGACGTAGCGGAGCGCGTCGGCCCGGAGTCCTCGCAGGGGACCGTCGTGCAGCGCCCGAACGGCAGGCCGTCCGCCGTCGAGCGCGACGATGCGGTGGACCACCTCGCCGGCCTCGATCGAAGCGACACCCGCCACGGGTGGGTCGTCGGTGAGTGAGCGAAGCACCTCCTCCAGGTCTCGCACGCGTTCGCCTGAGCGGGCTGCGGCCTCGTCCGCATCGCGGGCGGTATGAGGCTTCAGCACGCGGTGGATCGGCAGGACCGGAGGGTCCTCCGCTGACGCGTCGACCAGGAGCCCCATGACCGCGTCCCACGGCCCCGAGCCGGCAACTCGCCGCATCTCCTCACGGTGGGCGAGCGCGGCGGCGTACCGGTGGTGGCCGTCGGCGATCATGAGCGGGACCCCGGAGAGGCGCTCGGCGACGCGTCCGCCGTCCGCTCGGACCCAGAGCCGGTGCCGGGTGCCGTCGTCGTCGATCGCGTCGGCCGTTGGAGGCAGGGCCGCCACCTCATCGAAATCGGCGCGGACCGCGGCACCCGCTCCTTCGCGCTCCGGGGCACCGGTCTGCGCGCCGTAGACGAAGTGGACGCACGACAGATTCGCCCGGACTGCACCCAGCAGCGCGGTTCGATCGCGCAGAGGACCCTGCATGGTCCGTTCGTGCGGAATGACGCCCGCGCCCAGCGGCACCAGTTCGACCTCCGCGACCACGCCCCTCACCCTTCGGTGCGCGCCGCCCAGGTGGAATTCGAACTCGTAGAGGTAAACCGACGGCTCGGTCGGAACGAGGATGCCGTCCCGCCGCCACGCCGACAGCATGTACGCGGCCCGCGTCTGGCGGTTCGAGCCCGCGCGGTCCCCCGCGCGGTTCCTGCCGCGGATGAGTCGAACCGCGTTGTACGGGCTCGATCGGTACAGCCGTTCACGCTCTCGCTCGTCGATCAGGTCGTACGGCGGTGCCGTAAGACGGTCGAGCGGGCCCGCGCGCCGCTGGTCGTAGAGCAGTCCGGCGAACGGTCGTATCCTCGGCATGATGTCGTTTATAGAGGACGGATCCTCCGGCGTGGGCGGCCAGGAGGGGTCGGAGGCGCCGCCGAACGGAACGGACGACCTTGAAACCGGCGCATACGAGCTGCTGGCGCGCGCCCACGCGTTCCTCCGCGATGGGCATCCACACCAGGCCGCGATGCTCCTCGGCCGCGCGAAGCTGCTCGAGCCGGACAAGGGCTCGATCCGCGAAGCGCTGGGCCGCGCGCTCTATCTGGCCGGCCGAAACGCGCGCGCGCGGCGCGAGTTCGCCAAGGCCGTCCACATCGATCCCGTGAACGACTACGCCCACTTCGGACTGGCCCTCTCGTGCGAGAAGACCGGGCAGACCTCCCGTGCCATCGCGCATCTGAAGCTCGCCATCGCGATGCGGCCCGCGGATGAGTACCGCGCCGCACTCGCCAGGCTGACGTCCTGACCGGTGAGGGCCTCGCCTTCCGGGGAGCCGTCCACGCGGCCGGCAGGCGCGCACCGCGCCGCATCCGATCTTCATCCCCTGATCGATCCGTACGACCTCGTTGCCCTCGACCTGGACGGCGTCCTGTACCGCGGCGATCGTGCGATCGAGGGCGCCGCGAAGGCCGTTGACTCGATCCGCGGTGCCGGCAAACGGCTCGTCTTCCTGACGAACAACTCGGCGCGAACGCCCGACCGGATCGCGGCGCGACTCGCGGCGATGAGGTTCGACGTGCGCAAGGAAGAGGTCGTGACCTCGGCCCTGGCGACCGCGACGATGCTCGCGGCCGAGGGAGCATCGGGCTCCTCGGCGTTCGTGATCGGTGAGGAGGGCGTCCGGACCGCGCTCGTCAATGCGGGCATCGATGTGATCGACGGCGAACCGAGCCGCACCGATCTGGTGGTGGTGGGCTGGGACCGCTCCGCGGACTACGCGAAGCTCCGGCGAGCATCGCTGCTGGTGGAGCGCGGAGCGAGGCTCGTGGCGACGAACGGTGACCGATCGTTCCCGGCCGAGGACGGCCTGTGGCCGGGCGCGGGAGCGCTACTCGCCGTGATCACGACGACGACGGGGGCGGAGGCGACCGTCGTCGGCAAGCCGGCGACGCCGATGTTCGACGCAGCACGGGTCACGGCCGGCGCCGAGCTGCCGCTGATGGTGGGAGACCGCCTGGACACGGACATCGCCGGCGCGGCGCGCGCCGAGTGGGACTCCGTGCTGGTGCTGACCGGGGTGTCGAAGCCCCGGAACCTGCCCGAGGCGCCCGATCTGCCGACGTTCGTCGTACGCGACGCCGGCGACTTGCTCCGGTCGACCGTCCGCGTGACCATCAGACGGCCTGAGCCGACGGACATTTCGGCGATCGCCGCGCTGCTGGAACACGCGAGCCTGGAGGGCAGCGCGGCCGACGCAACCGAGCGTCTCGACCGGACGATCGTCGCCGCCTCGGACCCGATCGGGCCGGCAGGCGGCGCGGGTGACCTGCTCGCGACCGCGGCGCTGACCGCGCACGAGGCCGGCGACATCCTGCGCGCCGTCGCTGTGGACGAGGCCGTTCGTGGCCATGGGCTGGGTCTCCTCGTGGCGGCCGCCGCCCTGAGACTGGGCGGCGCCGGCCGGCCGGCCTTCCTGTTCACCGAGCACGCCCAGGCCTTCTTCGAACTGTTGGGTTTCGAAGCCCTCCCGGCCGAAGACCTCCCACCCGACGTCGCCGCGGTCGCCGTCTCGGCTGGATGTGCCGCCACCGCCACGGCGATGCGCCGGGCCGCGCGCGAGCGGAACGCCTGACGGGGCCGGCCGGCAGCACCGTACTGATCAGGCCGGCCGGGCCGGTCAGGCTGACCGCCCTGACCGGGAGGCGAGGTCCCAGTGCCCAAGATGGGAACCAGGTCGGGCCGAGGCGGCGCTGCGCCCGACGGTCCCGTCCCGCGCGGCCGCCAGCCTCCACGAGGCCCCCTCGTCGGAAGGTCGGGTCGACGGGGAGCCGGCCGCCCCAGCCCTTCTTTCGGGAAGAACAGCAGCGCCATCAGCGCGCCGAACGCGAACCCCCCGATGTGGGCCCAGTACGCGACGCCGCCCGTGCTCACGTGGCCGAGCGCCCCCACGCCGCTGAAGAGCTGAAGCACGAACCACATCCCGAGGACGACGGCCGAGGGGAGGGAGACGAAGGTGATGATGAAGAAGAAGATCAGCGTCAGCACCTTCCGGCGCGGGAACATGACGAGGTACGCGCCGAGCACACCGGCGATCGCTCCCGACGCGCCGAGGTTCGGCACGACGCTGTTCGGCCCCACGGCGATCTCGGCGGCACTCGCCACGATCCCGGCCACCAGATAGAACAGGGCATAGCGGAGGCGCCCCAGCCGGTCCTCGACGTTGTTGCCGAAGACCCAGAGGAACCACATGTTGCCGAGAATGTGCAGCCACCCCGCGTGGAGGAACATCGCGGCGAAGACCGACAGGACCCAGCTCTTGTGCCCGCAGCGCGCCGCAAGGTAGCGCTGGAACTGCGCGGCCAGTTGCGGGTTCTGTAGGATCCCGCCTCGCGCGATCGCCCGCCGCGCGGCCGCACCGCCGTGCGCCAGATCCTTGAAGTGCGACGTCTCCCAGGGGATCTCGGCATGGCAGAACAGGAACGTGTCGGTCCGCGCCGTCGCGTCCGGTCCGGAGGCGAAGATCGGTTCCCAGAAGAGGAAAGCCGCGAAGTTCAGCGCGATGATGCCGAGGGTCACCCAGGCGAAGCGGTTGGTGGGGTTGTTGTCCCGAAGCGGAAGCATCCGCTCGCGGCCCTCGGGTCAGGCCAGTCGTCGAAGCCGCAGGAGATCGGAGACGCTCGCTTCGATCTTGATGCGTCCCGAGACGAACGCGCTGAAGAACGATGTGGTCCCGTCGGCGACCGAGACCAGGTCGTCGCTCGCGATGCGGATCGTGATGTCGGCGCGTTCGGGGACGCCCCGATGCAGTCGATCCATGCGGCCTCCCTCCATGGTCGCCCAGTACTGGGAGTCCAGGTCGGGAACGATCACCGCGACGGTCTTCGACTCCGGCATCGACCTGGCGAGCTTGTCTTGCGCCGCCTCCGTTCCCGACAGGCGCGCGATCAGCTCCCGCAGCTTCGCTTCGACCTCGCGTTTCGTCGCCACATCGATCTCCGGCGATCGCATCGACGCATCCCCTCATCGAGCGCCGGCTCGGGACAGACGGCCGCCGCAGGCGGGCCCGCCCGTGATCCCGGCAGCCGAGGCGTCCGAGCCCGGCGAAGTATAGCCCTCGGTTTCACCGGGCCCGAATGACCGAAGACCGGACCGAGACCGGGACGCATCTGTGCCCGAAGGCCGGTCGTATGCTGCGACGCATGCAGGCTTCGGCGACGCCGCTTCGCGCGCGACCGGGCCACCGCCGGTGATGGCGGTCCGGCGCCGGCTCGACGCCGAACTGGTCCGGCGCGGCCTGGCCGCGACGCGCTCCGCGGCGGCCGACGCCATCCGATCGGGCCGGGTCACGGTCGCGGGGAGGCCGACCACCAAGGCGGCGACGATGGTCGCGCCCGGCGAGCCGGTCGCCCTCTCGGCCCCCGCCAGGCCGTTCGCCTCGCGTGCGGGCGAGAAGCTCGACGCCGCACTCGACCGATTCGGGCTCGACGTCACCGGCAGGCTCACCCTGGATGTCGGCGCATCCACGGGTGGGTTCACCGACGTGCTCCTGCGGCGTGGTGTCGCGTCCGTCGTTGCGCTCGACGTGGGGTACGGCCAGCTCGCCTGGTCGCTGCGCAGCGACCCGCGCGTGACGGTTTTGGACCGAACCAACGCACGGGACCTGGACGCAGGCGCGCTCCCGTTCCGCCCCGACCTCGTCGTCGCCGATGTGTCGTTCATCTCCTTGCGGCTCGTCCTCCCTGCGATCGCGGGGGTCGCCGCCCAGGCGGCGGACGCCGTCCTGCTCGTCAAGCCGCAGTTCGAGGCAGGACGGGGACAGGTGCCGTCGGGCGGTGTCGTCCGGGACCCGGAGGTATGGCGGACGGGCATCGAGGGCGTCGCCGCAGTGGCGAGGGAGCACGGCTTCGAGCCACGGTCGGTGATGGCCTCGCCGCTGCCGGGTGCTTCGGGCAACGTCGAGTTCCTCGTGCACGCGGCGCGGGGTGGCGATCTGTCGGTCCGCGACGCGTTCGACGCGGCGGTCGCCGCGGCGGTCCGGGCCGGCATCGACCTCCGGAGCGGCGGTGGCGGCGATGCGTGAGGTCGGTCTGGTCGTCCACGGGGGTCGCCCGCTGGCGCTCGAGGTCGCGCGCCGGATCGTCGAGCGCCTGGACGGGCACGGGATCGCGTCGCGTTCGCTCGGCGTGGCCGATGAAGGGCCGGGCGCCGGTGAGCAAGGAGACGTCGACGCGAAGGGCCTCGACCTCGTCGTGTCGGTGGGGGGCGATGGAACCCTTCTCCGTGCCGCCCGCCTGGTCCGTACCGACGGGACCCCGTTGCTCGCGGTCAACGTGGGGCGGGTCGGCTTCCTCACCGAGGTCGGTCCGACGGATGCCCTGGACGCGCTGGAGGAGGCCATCGCGGGAGCGTTTCGGCTGGAGGAGCGATTGGCACTGGTCGCGGAGCCGCACGGCGCGCCATGGACCGAGCCGCAGTGGGCGCTGAACGAGATCATCGTCGAGAAGAAGGCCCGCCACCGCCTGGTCAAGGTGGCCTGTTCGGTCGACGGCGTGCCGCTCACGACGTACTCGGCCGACGGGGTGATCGTCTCGACCCCGACGGGATCGACCGCGTACTCGTTCTCGGCGCGCGGGCCCATCGTGTCCCCCCGCGTTGCCTGTCTGGTGCTGACCCCGGTCGCGCCGCACATGCTGTTCGACCGACCCGTGGCGCTGGCCGCCGACGAAGCGCTCGCCCTGGAGGTGGTCGGCGACGAGCCCGGGCTCCTCTCGGCCGACGGGCGCGAGTCGTTGGACATGCCCGTCGGTGCGGCCGTGATCGTGCGTACCTCCGAGCAGCCCGTTCGGCTCGTGCGGCGGGTGGAGAGCCCGTCGTTCTACGCAGTGCTTCGTTCGAAGTTCGGTCTTCCCGCTGGTCAGGCCCCGCACGTCGACGACCAGACGCTGGACCCCTCCTGAGGCTTCGTCAGGTCTGTCGGTGGCTCCGGGTACGATGCGACCGGTCATGCTCGAAGAGCTGCATGTGAGCGGGCTCGGGGTGGTGGAGGACCAGACCTTCGAGCTCCATCCGGGCCTCAACGTGCTCACCGGCGAGACGGGCGCCGGCAAGACCATGGTGGCGGTGGCGCTCTCGCTGGCGCTGGGTGGACGAGGGAGCGCGGACCTCGTCCGGACGGGCCGGCCCGCGCTGGCGGTCGAGGCCCGCTTCTCGATCGCGGAGGCGCCGCCAGCGGAGGCCGGCCGGGGCGATGGCACGGCCGGTGACGGCGGCGAGGGACCTGGTGAGGAGACCGACGCCGTCGCCACAGGCCCCGGCGGGTGGGCCGAGGACGGCGAATTGATCCTCGCCCGTGCGATCCGCGCCGACGGCCGATCGAGCGCGCGCGTGGGCGGCCGGCTCGTGCCGCTCTCCACGCTGGCCGGGGTCGGCGGGCATCTGGTCGAGATCCACGGCCAGCATCAGGCCGAACCGCTCCTCCGTCCGGCCACCCAGCTCGCCTTCGTCGATCGTTTCGCGGGACAGGACCATCTCGCCGAGCTGGACCGGTACCGGGACGCGTACGCCGCCCTGCGGCGCGCCCGCAGACGGCTCGCGACGCTGGAACGCCAGGACCGGGAGCGCGAACGGGAGAAGGATCTGCTTCGTTACCAGGTCAACGAGCTGGAAGCGGCCGGGGTGCGGGCCGGCGAGATCGCCGCGGTACAGGAGGAGGAGTCGCGCCTGGCGAACGCCGAACGCCTGCGCGAGCTCGCGGGGGGTGCGGCGGCGACGCTCGCCGGCGATGGGGCCGCCACCGACGCCATGGCGGACGGTTCCGCGCGCCTCGCGGCCGCCGCCGGCCTGGACCGGTCGGCCGCGACGCTGGCGGACCGGGCGGCCAGCCTGGCGGCCGAGGCCCAGGACCTCGCCGCCGAGGTCCGCGCGTACGCGGAGGCGATCGCTTCGGACCCCGAACGGCTCACCGCGGTCCAGGAGCGGATCCGGGCCTTGCGCGCCCTCGAGCGGAAGTACGGAGACGGGGAAGAGGGGATCCTCGCCTATCTCGCGTCCGCCCGGGACCGGCTGGTCCACCTGGAGGGAGCCGCCGGTGAGCGGGAGGACCTGCAGGCAACCGCCGACCGTCTGGCGCCGGAGGTGGAGGACCTGGCAGCGTCCGTTTCGGCCGGCCGTGAGCGCGCTCGGTGCCGGCTGGAGGGGGCGATCGTCGGCGAGCTCCGGGAGATCGGCATGCCGGACGCGCGGTTCGAGGTCCTGGTCGAGCCGCTCCCAGAGGCCGGCCCGGACGGCGCCGAAAGCATCGAGTTCCGGTTCGCCGGAGGCGAACGCCAGCCGCTGCTGCCATTCGCGAAGGTCGCCTCCGGCGGCGAGCTGTCTCGGACCATGCTGGCCTGCCGGAGCGTGCTGGCCGACCTGGACGACGTGCCGACCCTCGTGTTCGACGAGGTGGACGCCGGCATCGGCGGACGCGCGGCGGCCGCCGTGGGCCAGCGTCTCGCGCGGCTGGCGCGTGGCCGGCAGATCCTGGTGGTGACCCACCTCGCGCAGATCGCCGCCCACGCCGATCGCCACTTCCGGGTGATCAAGGACGCCGGGACCAGCCGTATCGACGCCCTTGACGACGACGGCCGTTCCGAGGAACTCGCTCGCATGCTCTCGGGTGCGGTCAGCGACGTTTCGCTGGCGCACGCCAGGGAGATCATGGCCACCAGCGGGTCCGGCACCGGGTCGCCCGGAACCGCCGAGCCCGCGAACGATCAGCCGCCGCGGTCGCGACGGCCTGCGGGGGCCGCTCGTTCGATTCACACCGGCTGAGGGGGTCGCACGGCCGGTGTGAACCGTCGCGCGGCTTCGAACGGCTACATTGAACTGGCACGACCGGCCTGGACAGCGGGCGGAAAGGCGAGGTGGGACTCGTGGCTCTCCGAGTCGCGCGACGAAGGAGCAGGGAGGCGCTGCACCGCGCGCGCGTGGACGCGCGGACGAAGCGCCTCCTGCTTCGCGTCCAGCCGGGCGAGGTCGCGGTGATCGATCACGAGGATCTGGACCGCGTCGCCGCGGAGGGGCTTGTGTCCCGGGGGGTCGCCGCGGTGGTCAACGCCGCGCGCTCCATCAGCGGGAGGTACCCGAACCGCGGACCGCTCATCCTGGTCGAAGCCGGGATCCCCCTGATCGACTCGGTCGGCAAGCTGTTGATGACGAAGGTGAAGGAGGGCGACTCCCTTCGCATCGAGGGCGACCGGATCTTCGTCGGCGACCGCCTGGTCGGGGTCGGCATCCGCCAAACGACGTCGTCGATCGGTGCGGCGATGGAGGCGTCCCAGCAGCGCCTCGCAGATCAGTTCGAGAGCTTCGCCTCCAACACGCTCGAGTTCATGTCCCGCGAGCGCGACCTCCTGTTCGGCGGCCTCGGCCTTCCGGTGCTGGAGCACGAGTTCACCGGGCGCCACGCCCTGGTCGTGGTGCGAGGCACGTCGTACAAGGAGGACCTCGCCGCCCTGCGGCCGTACATCCGCGACGTGCAGCCCGTCATGATCGGAGTCGACGGCGGGGCCGACGCGCTCCTCGAGGAGGGCTACCGCCCGGACGTCATCCTGGGCGACATGGATTCGGTCTCGGAGCACGCCCTGCGGGTCGGCCTTCCGCGCCGGCGGCGGTTCCTCGACATCATCCGGGGCCGGTGGCGGAACAGGCCCGCCGACGTCGTCGTGCACGCCTACGCGAACGGCTCCGCGCCGGGTGCCGAACGCGTGACCGCGCTCGGCGTGCCCTTCACCACCTTCATCGTGTCCGGCACGAGCGAGGACGCCGCGTTCCTCCTGGCGCACGGGTTGGGCGCCGCGCTCATCGTCGCCGTCGGGAGCCACGGCACGCTCCGCGAGTTCCTGGACAAGGGTCGTCTCGGGATGGCCAGCACCTTCCTGGCCCGGCTTCGGGTCGGCGACATCCTGGTCGACGCGAAGGGCGTATCCCGGCTGTACCGCGGCGTCGCCAGGCCGAGGGACGCGTGGCTGCTGCTCGCCGCGGTCGTGGTCCTGTTCGTCGTCATCGTCCTGGTCTCGCCCGCGCTCCGGCTGGAGGTCCGGCTGCTGTGGGAGTCGTTCCGGACCTGGCTGTTCCACATCAGGAGCGGCGTGTGACGGTGCCCGCCCCGGACACAGGCCGTGGCCGGCCATGATCTCGTTCCGCTACCACGTGGTGACGATCGTGGCGGTGCTGATCGCGCTCGCTGTGGGGATCCTCCTGGGCGGGACGTTCATCGACACGGGTCTGGCCAACGGGCTCACCAACCAGGTTCGCAGCCTGGCGGCGGACCGCAACAACCTGCGGGACACGATCGCCCAGCTCACCACCGAGAACCAGGACCTTTCGGCCTTCGCGAACCAGTGGATGCCCGAGATCCTGAACGGCCAGTTGGTCGGGGTGCCCGTCGTGATCGTGACCATCCAGGGCGTCGACCTTCATGCGGTCGCCTCCGCCCGTCAGTCGCTGGTCCAGGCAGGCGTCACCGAACTCGAGACGGTCGAGCTCAGCAATCGTCTCACCTCCACGGACCCCGCCGACCGGCAGGCCCTGTCCGAGGCGATCGGGCTGGCCGGCGATACGCCGCCGCCGGACCTCGATGCGCGGGTCGCGACGGCGCTGGCTGCCCGCCTCGTCCAGTCGCCGCCCAGCGGGGCGGCCGACCTCCTGCTCGAGCTGCAGCCCACCTTCCTGACGATCGTCGGTCAGCCCACCGTCGCCTCGATCGGGCTCCCCGGGCAGGCGGTCGTGGTGATCGCGGGCGGAAGCCCGCCTCCGTCGGTGAGCCCGACGCGGGTGTTGCTCCCGCTCATCACGGCGCTGGTGGACCAGACACCGCCGGCCCCGGTCGTGGCAGGGGAGCCCACGGACACCGGCTACCCCTTCGTCGCCCTGATCCGCGCCAGCGATGTCGACCGCAGGCTGGTGACGGTGGACAACGTCGACGAGGCGCTGGGGCAACTCTCCGTGGCCGTCGGGCTGCGCGACCTCATCTCGAAGCCCGGAAAGGGCGCCGACTACGGGACCGACGCGGGAGCGTCGGCGCCGTTCCCGCCTCCCTGAGCCGGCGCGGTCAGCGCGATGGCCCGTTCGAAGCCGCACCCCGTCGCTCCAGTGACCTGCTTCGTCCCGGCCCGGAATGAAGCCGACCGCATCGCCGAAACGGTAAAGCATATTTACGATATTGCGGGCGTCGAACAGGTCGTCGTCGTCGACGACGGCTCGAAGGACGGCACGGCCGATGCCGCCCGCGCGGCAGGTGCGAGCGTTCTGGCTCGCCGTCGGAACCGCGGCAAGGGGGGAGCGATGGATGCGGCACTCGAGCGGTACTCGGGCGCCGCCCCCGACGGTCGCATCTACCTGCTGATCGACGGAGACGTCGGGGTCTCGGCCTCGGCGGCCGCGCCGCTGGTCGAGGCAGTCGCGTCCGGCCACGCCGACCTCGCGGTCGGGCGGCTGCCCAGGCCCGCCACGGGCGGGTTCGGACTGATCAAGCGCATGGCGGCCTGGCTCATCCGGCGCGCATCGGGGTTCGAGGCCTCCGAACCCCTCTCCGGCCAGCGGGCGGTCCGGGCCGACGCCCTGCTCGCCTGCCGGCCGCTGGCTCGCGGATTCGGCGTGGAGACCGCCATGACGATCGACGCCGTCCGGTTGGGCTTCCGGGTTGCGGAGCTGGACGTCGCGATGGCGCACCGCGAGTCGGGGCGCGACCTCCGCGGGTTCGTGCACCGTGGGCGCCAGGGAGTGGACATCCTCGTGGCCGGGGTCCTACGGATCGCGAAGCTGCGATGAACGGCCCGGTCGCGGGCGCGCTGCAGATCGCGGCCGCGGTGGCGCTGGCGCTGTGGGCGGCCACGAGCCCGCCTCGGTGGCTGCCTCTGGCTCGGAACCACCGCGGGGCGACCATCCCCGCGTCGCTCGGGTTCGCGCTGCTGGTCGCGAGCGTGATCCCGGCGCTTGCCACCGATCTGGTGGCGATCGCCAGGGGCGAAGCCGGCCGTTGGGTGGCCGCCGCCGTGGCCGTGTCGGTACCGAGCATCCTCGTGTTCGGCGTGGGTCTGCTCGACGACCGCCAGGCGCTGCGGACCAGGGGTTGGCGCGCGCACCTGGTCGCGCTCCGGCACGGGCGGGTCACGACCGGCATGGCCAAGTTGGTGGTCATCTCGGGTGCGTCGCTCGCGTGGGTGCTGCTGAAGCGTCCGTTCGGCTTGAGCGCCCTGCTGGACGCGGCCGTGATCGCGGGCTGCGCGAACCTCTGGAACCTGTTCGACCTGGCGCCGGGGCGGGCGCTGAAGCTCGCGGTCCTGGCAACGGCGGTGTTCCTGGCGCTCGATCCCGCGCGCTCCACCGCGCAGGTGCTCGCGGTCTGCCTCACGCTGCTGCCGTTCGACCTGCGCGAGCGGGCGATGCTCGGCGACAGCGGGGCGAACCTCCTCGGATTCCTCGTCGGGCAGGTGCTGGTGACGCGGCTCTCGCCGTCGGCAACCGGTCCCGCCGTAGCGCTCGCGGTGCTGGTCGGCCTGCACGTGGTCGGCGACACGGTTGGCTTCTCCCGGGTCATCCGGACGACGCCGCCCCTGCGGTGGTTCGACGGCCTCGGACGGATCCCGGCGCCGACGGCGACCGAGTCGGGGGCCGAGCGCCCGGCGGAGCCGGACACGAACGAAATTCCGCCCTCGACCGGAACCTGAGGGTGAATCTCGCGATGAGGGCCGGCGACACCTGCTATCGTCAAGTCCCGTAGTGACCGAGCGCCCGACATACGTGTTCGTCACCGGTGGCGTCGCCTCCGGGCTCGGAAAGGGCATCACCGCCGCCTCGATCGGACGACTCCTCAAGTCCCGCGGCTTCCGCGTCACCCACCAGAAGCTGGATCCGTACATCAACGTCGATCCGGGCACCATGAACCCGTTCGAGCACGGCGAGGTGTTCGTGCTCGACGACGGCGCCGAAACCGATCTCGACCTGGGGCACTACGAACGGTTCACCGACGAGAGCCTGCACAAGGGCGCGTCGGTCACCGCCGGCAGCGTCTACCAGAGCGTCATCGCGAAGGAGCGCCGCGGCGACTACCTGGGCAAGACCGTGCAGGTCATCCCGCACATCACGAACGAGATCAAGGATCGCATCCGTTCCTACGCCGAGTCGGAGGCCGCCGACGTCGCGGTCGTGGAGGTGGGGGGCACCGTCGGCGACATCGAATCGCTCCCGTTCCTCGAGGCCATCCGCCAGTTCCGAAACGAGGTCGGGCGCGACAAGGTCGCGTTCGTCCACGTGGCCCTGACGCCGTTCATCGGCCCCACCCAGGAACTGAAGACGAAGCCGGTGCAGCACTCGGTCCGCGAGCTGCGAAGCATCGGTATCCAGCCGGACGCGATCGTGTGCCGGAGCGACCGCCCGATCTCCCAGCACCTCAGGGACAAGATCTCGCTCCTGTGCGACGTGGAGGCCCGCGCCGTCATCTCGGCGCACGACGCCGACTCGATCTATGAGGTCCCGTTGATCCTGCACGCCGAAGGCCTGGATTCGTACCTGATCCACCTGCTCGGTCTGCCGGACGCTGCGCCCGATCTCGCGGGTTGGAGTGGGATGGTCGACCGGATCCGCGGGGCGGGCCGGCCGTTGGACGTGGCGATCGTCGGCAAGTACGTGAATCTCCACGACGCGTACCTGTCGGTCACCGAGGCGCTCGGGCACGCCGGCGCGCTCAACGGCGCGAAGGTCCGCGTGCGCTGGTATGCCTCCGATGAGCTGATCGAGGACGGCGCCGCCGCCGCCGCGCTCGAGGGCGCGGACGCGATCCTCGTCCCGGGCGGCTTCGGTGTCCGCGGCGTCGAGGGGAAGGTCGAAGCCATCCGGATCGCCCGCGAGCGGGGGATTCCCTTCCTCGGACTGTGTCTCGGGCTGCAGTGCGCGGTGATCGAGTTCGCCCGGAACGCCTGCGGGCTGGTGGACGCGAACTCCTCCGAATTCGAACCGAACACCCCGCACCCGGTCATCGACCTGCTGCCCGAGCAGCACGGCGTGATCGAGATGGGCGGCACGATGCGTCTCGGAAAATATCGCTGCGACCTGATCCCCGGGACCGCTGCCGCGGCCGCGTACTCCCTCGACCACGTCGACGAACGGCATCGCCACCGCTACGAGGTCAACCCCGAGTACCACGACGTCCTCCAGGCGAACGGCATGGTGTTCTCCGGCATGTCGCCGGACCGGCGCCTGGTCGAGATCATCGAGCTGACCGGCCACCCGTTCTTCATGGCCGGGCAGTTCCACCCCGAACTTCGAAGCCGCCCCGGGCCGGCCCATCCCATGTTCAGGGAGTTCGTTCGCGCCGCCGTGGAGCGCAGATACCCGTCCGTAGAGCAGCCGGAGCTCGGCGCGGCGGTTCACGCGGCCGGCGCGTTCCACTCAGGGTGACCCGGGGCCCTCGCGAACCGTCCGACGCTCCTCAGCCGGCCTCGTCCCGAACGGTCTTCAACGGCCGGCTGCTCGAGGTCCGGGTCGAATCCTGGGCGGCGGGCGAACGCGAGGTGGTCCGCCACCCGGGCGCCTGCGCCGTCGTCGCCGTCACGCCGGATCGCGATGTGATCCTGGTACGCCAGTTCCGGGAGGCGGTTCGGGCGTCGCTCCTGGAGATCCCTGCCGGGATAAGGGATGTGGACGGGGAAACCGGAGGCGCCTGCGCGGCGCGCGAGCTCCTCGAGGAGACCGGGCACGAGGTGCGGTCGATCGCGCCGATCACGTCCATCCTGACCTCGCCGGGGTTCGCCGACGAACGGATCGATCTCTTCGGCGCCGAAGCGTCTGGCGAACCGGTCGTCCGTCCGGTGGAGGAGGGCGTCGAGACGGTCCTGATGCGTTTCGCGGATGCCGTCGCCGCCGCCGGCGACGGCAGGATCACCGACGCCAAGAGCGTCGCCGCGCTGCTGCTGGTCGACCACTGGGCCTCCACCGGCCGCGCCGGGCTCCCGGGTATCCTCTACCGGACCTGAGGCCCCGAGCCGGCCGGCGCCGCCGCGCGCCTTCGCGGCACGCGGAGCACACGGGCCCGGGAGCGACGCGATCGGGATCGGGCGGCCACGCGCCGATCGGATCGAAGGAGGCTGAACGATCCTGACTGCGGCCACGACGTTCGAGGCGCAGGCCGAACGGTTCCTCGACCACCTGTCGGTCGAACGCGGGCTGTCGCGGAACACGCTCGACGCGTACCGGCGGGATCTGGCCAAGTACGGGCGCTATCTGGCGGAGGCCGGCGTCACGGACGCGACGCTCGCCGATGAACGGACCGTGGCGGGATTCGTCGAATGGCTCTCCCGAACGGAGCTGGAGGACGGGCGCAGGTACCGGCCCTCATCGGTGGCGAGGGCGCTCGCCGCCGTGCGGATGCTGCATGCGTTCCTCGTCCGGGACGGCGACACCGACGTGAATCCGGCGCGCGGGATCGAACGGCCGAAGGTCCCGAAGAGCCTGCCCAAGCCGCTGACGGTGGCGCAGGTCACCGGGATCCTGGCGGCGCCGTCGGCGTCGGACCCGATGGGCCTGCGCGACCGCGCCATCCTCGAGACGCTCTACGGTGCCGGCCTTCGGGTTTCGGAACTCGTCGGGCTCGACGTGGACGACGTGGATCTGGAGGAAGGGAGCGTCCGGGTGCTGGGCAAGGGCCGGAAGCAGCGCGAGGTCCCGATCGGGCGCTACGCCATGGAGGCGCTCGCCGCGTACCTCACCAGGAGCCGTCCGTCCCTCGCCGGCCCGCGCTCGCGCGCGGCCCTGTTCCTGAACCATCGCGGCGGCCGGCTCACGCGCCAGGGCACCACGTTGGTGCTGGACCGGGCGGCGACACGGGCCGGCCTCCGGGAGCGGGTGACCCCGCACGTGCTCCGCCATTCGTTCGCGACGCACCTGCTCGAAGGCGGTGCGGACCTGCGGGTGGTGCAGGAGCTCCTGGGGCACGCGTCTCCGGTCACGACGCAGATCTACACCCTGGTCACGGCCGACCGACTGCGGGAGGAGTACTTCACGGCGCATCCACGCGCGCGGCGGACCCATCGGAAGGGAGCGTGAGCGGGGTGGGGCGCCGGCGCGTCCTGATCGTCGTGTGCGATTCGTTCGGCGTCGGCGAGGCGCCCGATGCGGCGGCCTACGGCGACGCCGGTTCGAACACGCTCGGGCACACGGCCGATGCCGTGGGCGGTCTCGACGCGCCGTGGCTCGGCCGCCTGGGCCTGGGGTGTCTCACCTCGCTGCAAGGCGTTCCGTGCGCGGCGGCCGCGGGCACGGCACATGGACGGATGCACGAGCGTTCGGCCGGCAAGGACACCACCACGGGTCACTGGGAGATGGCCGGACTGATCCTGGACAGGCCCTTTCCCACGTACCCGGACGGATTCCCCCCGGACGTCATCGACCCATTCGAGTCGGCGATCGAGCGAGCCGTGCTCGGCAACGTCACCGCGTCCGGCACCGAGATCATCGAGCGCCTGGGTGAGGAGCACATCCGCACCGGACGCCCCATCGTCTACACGAGCGCGGATTCGGTCTTCCAGATCGCCACGCACGTGGAAGTGATCCCCCTGGAGCAGCTGTACGAATGGTGCCGGATCGCGCGGGGCATCCTCACCGGGCCGCACATGGTCGGTCGGGTCATCGCCCGGCCGTTCACCGGCTCGTCCGGGGCGTTCGTCCGCACGCCCGACCGCCGCGACTTCTCGGTGGCGCCACCGCGGCCGACGCTGCTTGATCTGCTGACGGACGCCGGGGTCCCCGTGTTCGGCGTGGGGAAGATCCGTGACATCTTCGACGGGCAGGGACTGGCTGAGTTCGCCTACTCCCGGTCCAACGACGACGGCGTGGACATCACGCTGCGGTATCTCGAACGTCCCGGGCCGGCGCTGACGTTCGTCAATCTGGTGGACTTCGATTCGAAGTACGGGCACCGGAACGACGCGGCCGGGTACGCGCGCGCGGTCGAGGCGTTCGACCGAAGGCTCCCGGAGATCCTGGACGCGCTGCGGCCCAGGGAGGGCGAGCCGCCGGACGGCGGAGGGCTGCTGTTCCTGACCGGAGACCACGGGTGCGATCCGACCGACGTCTCGACCGATCACACGCGCGAGTACGTCCCGGTGCTGGTGTGGGGGACCAGGATGAATGAGGCCGTCGACATCGGCACCAGAGAGACCTTCGCGGACCTCGGCGCGACGGTCGCGGAGGCGCTCGGTGTGGGGTGGGAGGGCATGCCGGGCACATCGTTCGGCGCCGGGATCGGCCTCTCAACGGCGGGAGGGACCGGCTGATGCAGAACGTGCTGAACACGCTCTACCTGGCGATCGGCGTCTTCGCCGCGCTCGCCGTGCACGAGTACGCCGAGGCCTCCACGGCCACGCGGCTGGGCGATCTCTCCGCGAAGCGCATGGGCTGGCTGCGGTTCAACCTTCGGGCGATGGTGGACCCGTTCGGGACGCTGGTGCTTCCTGCGCTGCTGTTGTTGCCGGTGCTGTTCGGCAAGGTGACGTTCCTGCCGTTCGCCTACGCGCGGCCGATGCCCCTCAATCCGTGGAGCTTCAAGAAGCCCGATCGCGATGCCACGCTGGTCGCGATCTCGGGCCCGGTGGCGAACGTGGCGCTCGCGTTCGTGTTCGGGCTGGCCCTGCGAGTGGTGCACACCGGCCAGGTCGGCCGCCTGATCGTTGCGTGCCTGGAGACCACGATCATCATCGGGGTGCTGAACCTGATCCCGATCCCGCCCCTGGACGGCTCGCGGATCATCGCGCGGTTCCTGCCCGCGCGAGCGCGTGAGGTCTACACGAACCTCCAGCAGTACGGCGCGCTGTTCATGCTGGCGATCTTCTTCCTGCTGCCGACGCCGATCAACGCGTTCGTCAGCGCCGTGGGCGGTGGGATCTGTCAGCTGGTGGCCGGGGTGAAGTGCCTGTGAGGGCGGTGTTTGAACCGCCTCCCGGGCACCGGTAGCATGCCGAACATCGAGGCCAGCGCCGTCATCCAGCCGACCGCCGCGACCGGGCCCCGGCGGCCCTGGTCCCTTCGACCTGTTCCGTTGGGCAGGTGGCGGGCGTGACCACCCCTGCCGCGACCGACGGCTTCGTCGTCGACACGCCGCTCTTCTCCGGCCCGTTCCGCCTGCTCGCGGAGCTGATCCTGGAGCGCCGTATGGACGTGTGCGACGTGCCGGTCGCCCGCGTCACCGATCAGTTCCTCCGTCTGGGCCGGGACGAGGCCGCGGGGTGGCCGCTGGACGAGGTGACGTGGTTCCTGGCGATCTGTGCCACCATGCTCGAGTTGAAGGTGGGGCGTCTGCTCCCCACGGCGGCCGTCGAGACGGAGGCCGACCTGCTGGGGGCGGTTTCGCCCGACCTGCTGTACGCGCGCAGCGTCGAACTGGCCGCGTTCCGGGGGGTCGCCGACCTGCTCGAGGCCCTGTTCGCCGACGGGTCGCTGCTGGTGGCGCGGACGGCGGCCGCACCCCCGGAGTTCGCCCATCTGTACCCCGACGTGCTGGACGGGGTGCGTGCCGAGGACCTCGCCGCCCTGGCGGCGATCGCCCTGGCGCCGCCTCCGGTGGTCGACCTGTCCCACGTGGCGCCCATCCGTGTGTCGCTGGCGGACGCCATGGCGTTGGTGCAGGCCAGGGTGTCCGTCGCCGGCGTGGCCAGCTTCCGGGATCTCCTTGCGGACGAACCGGAGCGCATCCACGTGGTGGTTCGCTTCCTGGCCCTGCTCGAGCTTCACCGTCAAGGAAAGGTCGAGCTCTCGCAGGCACGGCTGTTCGGCGACATCCAGGTTCGATGGCAGGGCGATTCGAACGCTGCACCGGAGGTCGAGCCGAGCCAGGAGCCGGCATGATCGGTCCAGGGGCAGGGCGGGAGGACGTGTCATCGACGCACGAGGCCGGCGTGGCCCGCGCGCCAGGCGAACGGGACAGGCCGGATGAGCCTGACGAGCCTGATGAGATGACCCGGGCGCTCGAGGCGCTGCTGTTCCTCGCGGACGAGCCGATGACCGAGGCGTCGCTGGCCCAGGTGGTGGAGTGTCCCCGGGCACAGGTCGGCCAGGCGCTCGCGCGGCTCGCGGCGGCCTACGAGGAGCGGCGGTCGGGGCTCGCGCTCCGGCGCGTGGCGGGAGGGTGGCGCCTGTACACACACCCGGACGTCGCCGCGTACGTCGAACAGTACGTGCTGTCGTCCAGGCACGCCCGTCTCACCAAGGCCTCGCTCGAGACGCTCGCCATCGTGGCGTACAAGCAGCCGGTCACGCGCCACCAGATCACCGGCATCAGGGGCGTCAACTCCGAGGGCGTGCTTAGGTCGCTCGTGGATCGAGGGCTGGTCCAGGAGGTCGGCCGAGACGAAGGGCCGGGCCGAGCGGCGCTGTTCGGCACCACGCCGGAGTTCCTCGAGCGACTGGGTCTGGCGTCGCTCGCGGACCTGCCGCCGATCGGTCCGCTGCTGTCCGAGGCGCATGGCCGGATCGACGCGTCCGCGCCGCCGGCGGACTGACCCCGGCGGTCCCGTCCGCCGGGACACGCCCGCCCGCCGGGACACGCCGGGGAAGCGGGGTGCCTCGACCGGCCGTGACACGTCGTTCGGGCGTGCCTCGACCGAGCGCGACGCCCCGACGGGTCCCGAGCGCCTCCAGAAGACGCTCGCGCGGGCCGGCTTCGGCTCCCGGCGCGCCGTCGAGGAGCTGATCCGGGACGAACGGGTCACCGTCGATGGACGTCGGGCCGTCCTCGGCGACCGGGTGGATCCGACGAAAGCGCAGGTGGCCGTCGATGGCGTGCCCATCCCGGCGGACCCGTCCCTTCGATACTTCGCGCTGAACAAGCCCGTGGGGGTGACGACCACGATGCGGGACCCCCACGCACAGGCGACGCTCGCGCCGTACCTGCCGGAGGGGCCTCGCGTCTTCCCGGTGGGGCGGCTGGATCGCGATTCCGAAGGCTTGCTGCTGCTGACGAACGACGGCGACCTCTCGCACCGCGTGCAGCACCCGAGCCACGGGATCGAGAAGGAGTACCTGGTCGAAGTGGAGGCCGACCTTCCGAGGGACATCCCGCGCCGCCTGCGCGCCGGCATCGACCTGGACGATGGGCGTGCGGCGGCCGTTCGTGTGGGACCGGTCAGCCGTGTGCACGGCCGGTCGGCCGTGACGCTCGTGGTGGTGGAAGGCCGGAAGCGCGTGGTGCGACGGATGTTCGCCGCCCTCGGATTTCGGGTGAGGCGCCTTGCCCGGATTCGGATCGGGCCGGTGCGACTGGACCGGCTCCCGCCCGGACAGGTCCGGCCGCTCCGTGCCGACGAGGTGGCGGCGCTGTACCGGGCGACCGGCCTCGGGCGCGCCAGGACGGGCGGAGGTCGCGCGAGGCGGACGGGCCGGCCCGCGCCTTCGCGCCAGACCGCGGCGCGAAAAGGGACCTCGGCCGAACCCAGGCCGGCAGATGTGCGGCCGTCGCGCCGAAGGGCACCGTCGCCGCGCTCGCGCTGATCGACCGCCGCACGGCCGAAGGGTTCGCGGCATCGCTCATGGCATGCTGTGGCCGTGGACGGCTCGGAATCCGCGTCGAACAGCAGCACCGAACGCACATCGCCTGAGGTGGTACCGGAGGGCGGCGGTGCCCGGACCGCGCCGGTGATCGCCATCGACGGGCCGGCGGGGTCGGGCAAGAGCACCCTTGCCCGCCGGCTCGCGGTCGCGCTGGGCCTGACCTACGTGAACACCGGCGCGATGTACCGGGCGCTCGCGCGTGAGGCCGTCGATCGCGGCATCGACCCGGACGCCGAGGATCGGCTCGTCGGGATCCTGGGCCAGATCGGGTTCGGGCTGGGGAGCGACGACCCCCGCGAATTGCTGGTGAACGGCCGTGTGCCCGGTGAGGAACTGCAGTCCGCCGACGTGGAGGCGATCGTCTCCGCGGTCGCGCGCCACCCCAAGGTCCGGTCCTGGATGCGCGATCGCCAGCGGGCCCTCGGCTGGCACGGGGCGGTGATGGAAGGGCGGGACATCGCCTCGGCGGTGTTCCCCGACGCCGAACTGAAGATCTTCCTGTCCGCCCCACTCGGCGTCCGTGCCGAGCGCAGGGCGACGGAACGAGGAACCTCCGGTGGGGGAGCGGCCGTGGCGCCGGTGGTCGCGGACCGGGACAGCCGTGATGCCTCGACCAACCCACTGGAGGCGGTTCCGGACGCCCATGTGCTCGAGACGCGCGCGTTGGACGCCGATGGTGTGTTCGACGCGGCGATGGCCATCGTGGCCTCCGCCGGACTGCCGGCGACGGGGGAGCGCGAGGGGCGGACGCGGCCGTCCACGGCGAAGGTCGCGATCGTCGGACGGCAGAACGTCGGCAAGTCCACGCTGCTCAACAGGCTGCTCGGGCGTAAGGTCGCCATCGCCCACGCCACGCCCGGCGTGACGCGCGACCGTCTCGAGGTCGACGTCTCGTGGGAGGGCAGGACGTTCGTCCTGGTCGACACCGGAGGGTTCGCACGGGACGCCACCGGGATCGAGCTCTCGGTGGCGAGCCAGGCGCAGCGCGCCGCCGCCGAGGCCGATCTGGTCCTGCTGGTGGTGGACGCCACGACCGGCATCCAGGAGGAGGATGCGGCGCTCGGCACCAGGTTGCACCGCGCGGGTGTGCCCACCCTGGTCGTGGCGAACAAGGTCGATGCCGAACGACAGGAATCCGTCGCTTCGGAGTTCCTGGCCCTGGGCTTCGGAGCGCCGATGCCGGTGAGCGCGCTTCACGGGAGGGGGAGCGGCGACCTGCTGGACGAGATCGTGGCGCGCTTGCCCACGGAAGGCGAACCTTCACCTGAGGGTGAGGCGCGATTCGCGATCGTCGGCAAGCCCAACGTGGGCAAGTCGTCGTTGTTCAACCGGCTGATCGCCCAGGAGCGCTCGGTCGTTCACGACCAGCCCGGCACCACCCGTGACGCGGTCGATTCGATCCTTGAGCACGAAGGCCTCAACCTGAGGTTCATCGATACCGCCGGCCTACGGCGGCGGACGAAAACCCAGGGGGTCGAGTTCTACGGGCTCCTGCGGACCGAACGGGCGATCGAAGGCGCCGACGTCGCGCTCATGGTGATCGATTCGACCAAGGGGCTGACCTCGGAGGACAAGCGCATCGCCTCCGACGTGGCGGAAGCCGGTCGCGGGCTCGTCGTCGCGCTCAACATGTGGGACCTGATCGACCCGGACGAGCGCGACCACCTCTTCAGGTTCATGCGCGGCGAGCTGCGGACGTTCCCCGGCACCCCCATCCTGCGAACCTCGGCGGCAACGGGGTCCGGCGTGGGCAGGGTTCTTCCCACCCTGCTCGATGTGCACGAACGATGGCTCCGGCGGGCGCCGACGGCGGAGGTCAACCGCGTTGTGGAACGACTGGCGGCCAGGCACCCACCGCCGCGGACGGCCGGTCGCGTGCGGTACGTGACCCAGGTCGGCTCGGGTCCGCCGCACTTCGTCGTGTTCGGTCTGCGGGACCCCGGACCCCAGTACCGGCGGTACCTCGAGAACGCGCTCCGATCGGAGTTCGGGTTCGATGGGGTGCCGGTGCGGCTGTCGTTCCGTCCTCACGAGCGGCGCGCGGCCGGCTCCGGAACCGATGCGCGCTCGCGGCGGACCGGTCGCAGTCGCGATGGGGGCCGGTAAGGGCCGCTAGGATGGGTGTGTTTCGGGCCGTGGCGCAGCTTGGTAGCGCGCTTGACTGGGGGTCAAGAGGTCCCGGGTTCAAGTCCCGGCGGCCCGACGAGGAGGCGAGGTCCTCATCATGAGGCCGGACGTGCCACCGCGTGCGTCCACCCGGACCGGCGACCTATCGATCGACCGCGTCCTCACCGTGCCGAACGTCCTGTCGGCGATCCGCATCGCGGCGATCCCGGTGTTCGTCATCCTGATCCTGCACCCCGGGACCGAGGCCGCCGGCCTGATCCTGTTCGCCGCCATCATGGCGACCGACTGGGTCGACGGCTTCGTCGCGCGACGGACCGGCCAGGTGTCGAACCTCGGCAAGATCCTCGACCCCGTTGCCGATCGCCTGGCGATCGCGGCGGGCCTGGTCGCACTGGTCATCCAGGGCGCGTTTCCGCTGTGGGCAGCTCTGGCGATCCTCATCCGCGACGCGATCGTGCTGGTCGCAGGCCTGATCATCGCGGCGCGCTGGAAGATCCGCCTCGACGTCCGCTGGATCGGGAAGGTCGCCACGTTCGCGCTGATGTTCGCCGTATTCGCCATCTCGTGGAGCAATCTGGGTCTCGCCGTGCACGGGTTCGTCGGCTTCGCCGGCTGGGTCGCCTTCTGGTTCGGCATCGTTCTCTACTACGCGGCGCTGGCCTTCTACGGGCGCGACGTGTGGATGGCGGTCCGGGCCGCGCCGACCGTGATGGAGCCCGGCCGGTCGGATGCCGGTGAGCCCGATGGTGGCGGCGAGGGCGGGCACGCCTGACGCCGAGCACGGCCCTTGGACCGAACGGCGGCCGGCCGTCATACTTGGGCCCGCACATCGACACCCACGAGGAGGAGCCCATGGAGTTCCCGGAGGACCTCGCCTACACGAAGGAGCACGAGTGGGCCAAGGACCTTGGCGGCGGGCGCGTTCGCGTGGGGATCACCGACTATGCGCAGGACGCCCTGGGAGACGTCGTGTACGTGGACATCCCGGAGGTGGGGACGGAGGTCCAGGATGGCCAGCCCTTCGGGGAGGTCGAATCCACGAAGTCGGTGTCGGACGTCTACTCACCCGTCAGCGGCACGGTCGTGGAGCGGAACGACGCGCTCGCCGACACGCCCGCCCTGGTCAACACCGAGCCGTACGGCGGGGGCTGGATGGTCGTGATCGAGACGGAGGCGTCGCTCGGGGGGTTGCTCGACGCGGCCGCGTACCGTGCGTTCACCGCCGAAGAAGCCTCCTGACCAGCCGAAACCTCACGGTTCACGCCTGATCGGCCGACCGGTCGTCGCCGGCGTCCGTCGTTCATCTTGCAGCACCCGACATGACGGGGCGGCGCGTGCCTGACCTCACGGCGTCCAGGTTGCAGGGTGCCCAACGTGGAGAAAACGGGCTCCCGCTCGTGTCGAGGTACGGGTCGATCTGAAGCCGAACGATGGCGTTGCGCCGTCACCAGCCGGATTCTGTCACTCGAAGTTGGGTCGACGGTGCGGCAACTCTTGACCAGACCTTCATGCCCGCGGTAGAGTACGCGGTCCACGCAAGTCTCGACCTCAGCAAGAGCGGGGTCTCCATCGGAGGGCGAGGGTGTTCTGTACCCACTGTGGACATCGAAACCCGGAGGACGCGCGCTTCTGCGCGAACTGTGGGGCCGTGCTGCAGGATGACACCACCGTCAGCTTCACTCCGATAGAGCCCGGGGACGAGGCGGCCGAGAGCCTCCTTGCAGCTCAACACGACCTTCGCGCCGGCCAGGCGCTCTTGGTGGTCGAACGCGGGCCCACGGCGGGCTCGCGGTATCTGGTCGACGCCGATCGGACCACCCTCGGCCGCCAGCCCGAGAGCGACATCTTCCTCGACGACGTGACGGTCTCCCGGAGGCATGCGGAGATCCGCAGGGACGGTGCGCGCTTCTCCATCCACGACCAGGGGAGCCTGAACGGCACCTACGTGAACCTTCAGCGGGTCGAGGACACGGAGCTCGCCGACCAGGACGAGATACAGATCGGGAAGTTCAAGCTCGCGGTGTACATGGCACACGAGACGAGGGACTGACGTGGCGGCCCAGCGGAATTTCATGTCGATCGGCGAGGTGCTCGTCACGCTCAAGACCGAATTTCCCGACATCACGATCTCGAAGATCCGCTTCCTCGAAGGCGAAGGCCTCATCGATCCCGAGCGCACCCCGTCGGGCTACCGCAAGTTCTATGAGAACGACGTCTCGCGCCTGCGTCAGATCCTCCGGCTGCAGCGTGACGAATATCTCCCACTGAAGGTCATCAAGGAGCGGCTGGTCAAGATCGACGAGAGCGAGGCCGAGCAGGTCGACGTCGCTGCGGCCGAGAGTGCCGAGGAAGAGATGGCGGAGCCGCCCTCCGGGTTTCACATGTCGATCGACGAGTTGTCGGTGGCCACGGGCGTCGAGCGCGAACGGATCAGGGAGCTCGAATCGTTCGGATTCATCAGTCCTCAGGGCGCGAACGGCGAGACGTTCTATGACGGCGAGGCGTTCGTCATCCTTTCGATCGTCCGGGAATTCTTCAAATTCGGCGTGGAACCACGACACCTTTCGATGTACCGGCACTTCGCCGAGCGTGAGGCGACCTTCTTCGAGGGAATCGTCCTGCCTATGCTGCGACAGAAGAATCCCGACGCGCGGCGATTGGCGAGCGACAATCTCGCGCAATTGGCCGTGATCTCCCGGCGACTGAAGCAGGCCCTGCTCCGGTCGAACCTGCGCTCGTACCTCGAGGCGCAGTAGCGCCGTCCCCTTCCATGCGCCGTTCGCGCCCCGCCGGCGTCCACCGTGCGGCCAGCCGCGCACCGTTCGCGACCGTCGTCGTCGCGGGCGTCATGGGCACGTTGATCGTCTCGCTCGCGGCGGGGGCGGCGGGGCTTCCCGCGGGACCACCGCCGACCCCCGTCCCGCCGTCCGGGTCGCCGTCGCCGTTCCCACAAACGCTCGACACCCCGCCGCCGGCGTCGATCGTGGCGCCGAGGATCGATGCGGCGGCCGCGGTCCTGGTCGACGGGCGGTCGGGCCAAGCTTTGTACGCGCGGGCGGCGGCGGCACCACGGGCGATCGCGAGCCTCACGAAGGTGATGACAGCGCTGGTGACCGTCCGCGCGCGGCGCCTCGCCCATGTTGTGACGGTCGGGGTGGACGCCACGAAGGAAACGGGCTCGGTTCTCGGCCTGCACGGCGGCGAACACATCACGGTCGCGTCGCTCTTGAAGGCGTTGCTCCTGCAGTCGTCGAACGACGCCGCGACGGCGCTCGCCGACGACATCTCCGGATCAGAGGACGCGTTCGTCGATCGGATGAACGCCCGCGCGCGACAGCTCGGCATGCTGGAGACCGGGTTCGCCAGCGCGAGCGGCCTCGATGATCGCGGCTTCTCCAGCGCCGCGGACCTTGCCCTGCTCACCCGGGTGGCTCTGCGGAATACGGAGCTCGCGCCGATCATGCGCACGAAGGTCGCCACGATCGCGAACCCGGGCGGTCCGCCCCGACACGTCCAGAACCGGAACGCCCTGCTGTGGCTCTATCCCGGCACGATCGGCGTCAAGACCGGCTATACGGGCCCAGCCGGCAACTGCCTGATCGCCGCGGCGGCGAGGAACGGACGGATCCTGATCGCGGTCGTCCTGGGGGACTCGGAGGGCGCACTGTTCGACGATGCCGCCGCGCTGATGAACTACGGCTTCCATGCGTTCCGGCGGGCCGTCGTGGTTCGAGCGCGTGCTCCTGTCGGGTTCGTAAGCATCGGCGGGGTGGAGATCGGAGCGGCCGCCACCGCCTCGCTGACCGCGTTCGTCCGGACCGATCGCGTCGGCGATCGGGTCGTTCGGCTGGAGGCGGACCCGGACGTGATGCTGCCGGTGACCAGAGGGCAGGCGGTCGGGGAGGCGGTCTTCGTCGATCACGGTGTGGAACTCGGGAGGGTCGGCGTCGTGGCCACCGCCGCGGCGGCCGCCCCGCCGCCCCCACCGCCGACCGGGACGCACCCGCCCCAGCCCGAACCGGCGCCGGCTGCGGGCCCCCTCGACCTGATCGGCTCGCTCCTGCGTGCGACCTTCGGCGCCCTCCTTTGACGGCGATCTCCACCGTTCGGACACGGCTCGCCGCAAGGCGCACCGGGCCGATCAGTCAAGTCCTGGGGCCGTCCCGCGGTACGCTCCCCGTGCCGTCCATGAGCCGCCCGACGACCATCACCGGATGACCATCACGCGATGAGCGCGCGACCGACCGTGCTGTTTACGGAGGAGGACCTGCGGCGCCGCGTCGCCGAACTCGGCGCGGAGATCGCCCGGGACTATGCCGGACGCGAGCCCGTCCTCGTGTCGGTGCTCAAGGGAGCGGTCGTGTTCGTCGCGGATCTGATCCGGGCGATCGACCGGCCGCTGGCCGTGGATTTCATGTCGATCTCCACCTACGGGGGAGAGGGGAGCCTTTCGGGGGTCGTCCGCATCCTGAAGGACCTGGACGATGACATCGGCGGCCGTGACGTCCTGGTGGTCGAGGACATCATCGACACGGGCCTCACGCTTTCGTACCTGCTGACCACGCTCCGGGCCCGGGGTCCGGCCTCGCTCCAGGTCTGCGCCCTGCTGGATCGAACCGTCCGACGGATCGCCCCGATCGACATCCGATACCGGGGCTTCGAGATCCCCGACGTCTTCGTGGTGGGCTACGGGCTGGATCACGGCGAGCGGTACCGCAACCTCCCGTACGTGGTCTCCGTCGACCGCCAGTCGACCCTGGAGGAGGAGCCCGGGATCCTGGCTCCGTTCGGCGTCCGCGGCCCCGCAACCGAGCCCACCGACCCGACCTGATCGCTTCCTCGGCTGCCGGTCTCGACCCGGCAATGCCTCGGCTGTTGCCTACCTGAGCGCCCGTGGGTACATTCAGGACGCGATGATCGAGCTGAATCTGGTCGGCGTGCGGGTCGAGTTGCCAAGCAATCAGCCGATCGTTCTGCTCCGGGAACGCGAAGGCAAGCGCTACCTGCCCATCTGGATCGGTGTCAACGAAGCGCAGGCCATCGCCATCGCGCTGCAGGGCATCGCGACCCCCCGTCCGATGACGCACGACCTGATGAAGAACCTCCTCGACGAGGTCGGCGTCAGCGTCGAGCGCATCTCCATCACGGAGCTGCGCGACGGCATCTTCTACGCCCTCGTCCACATCGCGCGGAACGGGTCCAGCTTCGAGGTGTCGTCCCGGCCGAGCGACGCCATCGCGCTGGCCGTGCGGAGCAGCGTGCCGATCTTCGCCGCGGAGGAGGTCCTGGCCGAGGCCTCGATCGACGTCCCCGACGAGGAGGAGCAGGAGGTCGAGAAGTTCCGCGAGTTCCTCGACCAGGTGAGCCCGGACGACTTCGCGTAGCAGCAGCCACCGGTCGTGGAGAAGCAGCGCCTCGAACCCGCGCTCGCGTCGAATCGTCGACATGCCTCCGGCCCCGTGCTAGCCTTCGTCACCCGGACGTAATTACGGAGCTGTCATGAGCGCGGTCACGAGCGAGACGAACGGGTATCGCGTCCCGGAGGTCTGCCGGGTCGTCGGGATCAGCTACCGCCAGCTGGACTACTGGGCACGCACCGAGCTGGTCACTCCGAGCATCAGGGAGGCCGGCGGGTCGGGCACGCAGCGGCTCTATTCGTTCCAGGACCTCGTCCTGCTCCGGCTCATCAAGAGCCTGCTCGACGCCGGCGTGTCGCTCCAGCAGATCCGCAAGGCCATCGAGTACCTCCGCGAGAACGAGTCGAACGAGCTGACCGGCATCACGCTGATGTCGGACGGCCACACCATCTACGCCTGCTCGTCGCCGGGCGAGATCATGGACCTCCTCAAGCGAGGGCAGGGGGTCTTCGGCATCGCCCTGGACGCGGTCCGGACCGAGCTCGAAGGTTCGCTCCGCGAGGCGCCACGGGCGAAGGGATCCGAGCCCACCCAGCTCTCGCTTGCTTCGGCGGGAGGCCGGTGAGCGAAGGCCCGATCCTCGAGGGACAGGTGACCGAGACGGCCCCGCCCCCGCGTACGCCTCGGACCCCACGAACCTCCCTGGTGCCTCGGGATGGGTCCGGCGACGGAGGCAAGGCCGACACCACCAACTTCGCCCACGCGTCCGAGCGTCAGTTCGCCAGGCTGCTGGACTTCTACCAGATCGACTGGGAGTACGAACCGCGGTCGTTCGACCTCGAATGGGACAAGGACGGCAACGTCATCCAGCGCTTCACGCCCGACTTCTACCTGCCCGCCTACGATCTGTACATCGAGATCACCACGCTCAACCAGAAGCTCGTCACCCGCAAGAACCGCAAGGTGCGGCGGCTCCGCGAGCGCTATCCGGACATCCAGTGCAAGGTGTTCTACCAGCGCGACTACCTGTCGCTGGTGACGAAGTACGGCCTCGACGACGGGCACGTGCCGGCCGCGCAGCGCAGCCCGTCGAAGGCGTCCTAGCCGCTTCCCGGCGCGGCGATAGACTCCGACCCGCATGCAATTCGCCCCCCACACCGACGACGACGTCCGCGAGATGCTCGCGGTCCTGGGCATGTCGTCGGTCGCCGAGCTGTTCGACCAGATCCCCGAAGACGTGCGCCTGGGGCGCGACCTGGACATCCCGCTCGGGCTCTCGGAGATGGAGCTGGTCGCGGACCTCCGGGGCCTGGCGGCGAGGAACCGTCACACCGACGACCTGGTCTGCTTCGCGGGAGGCGGGGCCTACGACCATTACGTGCCCGCCGTCGTGTGGGCGCTGGCGGGGCGTTCGGAGCTGTACACCTCCTACACGCCGTACCAGCCCGAGGTGTCCCAGGGCATCCTGCAGGCGTTGTTCGAGTACCAGTCGCTCATCTGCGATCTGACGTCGCTCGACGTGTCGAACGCGTCGCTGTACGACGGGGCGACGGCGCTCGTCGAAGCCGTGAACATGGCGCGGCACGCGACGCGGCGGAGCCGCGTGCTGGTGTCCGAGACGGTCGACCCGAGGTACTGGGCGACCCTTCGGACCTATGGACGAGGCACCGGGTACCAGCCCGAACCGCTGCTCGCCGACGTTGCCGGTGGGACATCGTCGAACCCGTCACGTCCGGAGATCGGCGACGACGTGGCCGCCGTGGTGATCCAGCACCCGAACGTGTTCGGCAATCTCGAGCCCGCACGAGAGCTCTTCGACGCGGCGCACGCGGCCGGCGCTCGAACCATCCAGGTGTTCGACCCGCTCTCCCTCGGCGTGCTGGCGCCGCCGGGCGACCTGGGCGCGGACATCGCCGTCGCCGAGGGCCAGCCGCTGGGCAACCACCTGGCCTACGGCGGGCCGTACCTCGGCATCATCGCCGCGCGGATGCAGGACGTGCGCAGGATGCCCGGAAGGATCGCCGGGGAAACGGTCGACGTCGACGGGACCACCGGGTACGTCCTCACGCTGCAGGCCCGCGAGCAGCACATCCGCCGTGAGAAGGCGACGTCGAACATCTGCACGAACCAGACGCTGATGGCGGTGGCCGCCACGATCTATCTCGGCTGGCTCGGTCCCAAGGGCCTCGAAGAGCTCGGCCGGCAGAGTCACGCGAAGGCCGCGTATGCGGCGGAACGGCTCTCGTCGCTCTCCGGCGTCGACCTGGCGTTCCCGGACACGCCGTTCTTCAAGGAGTTCGCCGTTCGAACCGAACGCGAACCCGATGCGGTGCAGCGCGGGCTGATCGATGCCGGCTATCTGGCCGGCCCGGTCTGCGAGGTCGGGCCGCAGGGGCGCGACGGCCGTGTGCTCCTGGTCGCGGTGACCGAACGCCGCACCCGCGAGGAGATCGACGCGTTCGTGAAGGCCTTCGAGGAGGCGTGCTCGTGAGCGCGGGAGCTGTCGGCGCGCCCGTGCGCCGCACCGGCCCGCCGGTGCCGTCGACGCTTCGGTCGCTCAGCCGGCCCGGGCGGCGCGCGTCGATGCTGCCGCCGCTCGACGTCCCGGAGGCCGAGATCACGCCGGATCATCGCCGGAGCGGCTCCGTCGACCTGCCGGAGGTCGCCGAACGCGACCTGGTGTCGCACTTCACGCGGCTGTCCCAGCGCAATTACGGCGTGGACACGGGCTTCTACCCGCTGGGTTCGTGCTCGATGAAGTACAACCCCAAGGTCGCCGAGCAGGTCGCCGCGCTCCCGGGCATGCAGCGGCTTCACCCGTGGCAGCCCGACTCCACGATCCAGGGAGCGCTCGAACTGTTGTGGCGCCTGGAGCGGGCACTGTGCGAGATCACGGGGATGCACCGGGCGACGCTCCAACCCCCGGCCGGCGCGAGCGGCGAGCTGACCGGCCTGCTCATCATGCGGGCGTACCACACGAAGCAGGGCGACCCGCGAACGAAGATCCTGATCCCGGACGCGGCGCACGGCACGAACCCGGCGAGCGTGACCCTGTCCGGCTACACCCCGGTCAAGGTTCCCGCGGACGGCCGCGGGCTGGTCGATCTGGAGGCGCTGCACCGGTTGACCGACGACCAGGTGGCCGGGTTGATGCTGACGAACCCGAACACGCTCGGGCTGTTCGAGGTGGACATCGCCGACATCACGAAGACCGTGCACGACGCCGGCGGGCTCGTGTACTACGACGGCGCGAACCTGAACGCGGTCCTCGGAAAGGCCCGCCCGGGGGACATGGGGTTCGACATCGTCCACATCAACACGCACAAGACCTTCGCGACCCCGCACGGTGGGGGAGGGCCGGGCGCGGGTCCGGTGGCCGTGGTCGAACGGTTGGAGCCCTTCCTGCCGGCACCATTGGTAAAGCAAGCTGACGAGTCGGATGGCGGCAGGGGTTTCGAGTGGGATCGGGACCGGCCCGACGCGATCGGGCGGGTCCACGGGTGGAACGGCAACTTCGGCATCCTGGTGCGTGCGTACGCGTACGTGTTCGGGCACGGCCGTGACGGACTCAAGGAAGTGGGGGAGCGGGCGGTGCTGAACGCCAACTACCTCGCGGCCCTGGTGCGCGATGCGTACCCGCTGGCGTACCCGGACGGGCGGCCGATGCACGAGTTCGTCTCCACCGCGAAGCCGCTGCGGAGGCATGGCGTTCGCGCGATGGACGTTGCCAAGCGGCTGATCGACCTGGGATTCCACCCCTCGACCGTGTACTTCCCCCTGGTGGTGGAGGAGGCCATGATGGTCGAGCCCACCGAAACCGAGTCGAAGGAGACGCTCGACGCGTTCGCCGAAGCGATGTCCCAGGTGGCGCGGGAGGCCGAACAGGACCCGGATCTGCTCCACGAGGCGCCCGTGACGACGCCGGTTCGCCGGCTGGACGAGGCGCGTGCCGCGCGGGACCTCCGTCTCACATGGTCCATGGGTGGCGGCGCCGCCGGATCGAAGGCGGGGGCCGGCGTCGTCGCGGAGCCGAGTGCCGATGCGGCTGGGGAGCAACCGACGGCCTGACGCGGTCAGTGGTGTGGCCCGCCACCTGAAGCTCCACTGGTGCGGCCGCGACCGCCTGCGGCGTGAGGAAGTTACAACGATGTGATTCTGTCGGCGGCGCCCGCTAGCCTGTGCGGGGCATGCGGATCGTGGTCGACCAGGAGATCCGGGCGAGCACCGACGAACTCGGCGCGCTGATCGTCGCGTCGTTCGACGGCGTCGATCCGGAGGGTGTGGAGATCCGTCTGGAGTGGGCACGCGGCCGTCGCCAGACGTTCACCGGCCGCGCGTATCCGCAGGTGCCGCCGCGCTGGCGCTCCCAGCCGGGGATTCGCTATCTGGTGCGCCTCGACCTGCCGTCGGTCTTTCGGAACCGCGGTTACCCGCTGACCTACCGGTACCGGGGGCTCCGTACGGCGCCCTGGATCACCGTGCGGGACTGGAGGGAGCGACTGGTGGCGCTTGCCGCCCACGAGGCGTACCACACGCACCAGTTCCGCCACGCGATGCGCCGGTCCGAGGTCCAGGCGGAACGTTGGGCGGTTCAAATCCTGGAGTCGTGGCGCGCCGGCATGGCTCGAGTCGCCGTGCGGACCGTGGAACCTCGCGAGCCGGCCGGACACACCGAGTTGACGACGGATGCGCCGCTGCAGTTGTTGCTCCCGGGCGTCGCCTGACGGCGAGGATGCGGAGGAGCGAGGCCACGCCCGACTCTGTGGCCTTCTGAGCGAGGCGGCTTTACATAATGTTGCTTATCGGCGATTGGTGGGAGGAGCGCCGGGTCAGGTCACGATCGCCACTCAGCCTGAATGAATGCCGAATTCGATGCCGTCCGGGTCGGCCAGTTCGACGCCGTCGCGCTGGGCGGAGAGCCGGGTCGCACCGAGCGAAACCAGTCGTTCCGCCTCGCCGGCGGGGTCAGCGGTGACCAGGTCGAAGCGCTGCCCGTTCCTTCCGCGCTTTGATTCGCCCGGAGGTCCGCCCCATGAGTCCCATGAGACCTTGGTGCCGCCGAGGGGCGACTGGATTGCGGTCTGCTCGTCGTGGTCCCACACCAGCGGCCAGGCCAGCGCGTCGCGCCAGAACAGGCCGACGTCCCGGGTTCCGTCACAGGTGACCTCGCCGAGGTAGCCGGTGCCGGCCAGGAATTTGTTGCCCGGCTCGATCACACACAGCTCGTTGCCGCCAGGGTCGGCCAGCACGACGTGCTTGTCGTCGGGCCCTTGGCCAACGTCGATGTGGCGGCCACCCAGGCGCAGCGCCGTCTCGACGGTTCGCTGCTGCTGCTCGAGGCTGCTGCTGGTCAGGTGCACGTGCAGCCGCGGCCGGCCGATCTGCTCGGTGTCGGAAGTGATGAAGCGCAGCCCGACCTGCGTGTCGTCACCCGGCAGGAACGCGCCGCCGGGCTCGGTGAGGACTTCCCGGCCGAGCAGCCCGGCCCAGAAAGCCGCCACCGCGGCCGCGTCGGCCACGTCGAAGGTCACCGCTTCCAGCCGGAGAGCCACTCCCTCACCCTAGGACAGCTCATGGCCCGTTACACCTGGGGCAGATCCTTCGGTGAATCCCGCCGCCCCCGCCGGCGATCGCGGACGCCGTCGAGCCGATCCTCGATGCCCCACGCGGTCACCTTCGCCAGCGCCTCGACCACGATCGCGCGCGAGATCTTCGACTGCCCATGCTCCCGCTCGCGGAACAGGATCGGGACCTCCCCCACGCGCAATCCCAACCTGTGCGCGCTCCGGACCAACTCGATCTGGAACCCGTATCCCTCCGAATGGACGCCCCGCTCCACGAGCGCGATCAGCGCTTCGCGCCGGTACGCGCGGAACCCGCTGGTCGCATCCCTGATCGGCGTCCTGAGCAACGCCCGCACGTAGGTGTTCCCCGCCTTCGAAAGCGCCAGGCGTGCCCGGCTCCAGTTCGTCACGCCGCCGCCGGGGACGTACCGGCTCCCGATGGTCAGGTCGTAGGTCGTCGTCCCGGCCACCAGCGCCGGAAGGTCCTCCGGCCGATGCGAGAGGTCCGCGTCCATCTCGACGATGACGTCGTACCCGTCGCGGATCCCCACGCCGAACCCGGCCAGGTAGGCGCTCGCCAGGCCGCCCTTGCCGCCTCGTCGGAGGAGCCGGACCTGCGGCGTCTCCTCCGCCATGGCGGCCACGACCTCGGCCGTGCCGTCCGGCGAGTTGTCGTCCACCACCAGCGCGTCGATGTTCGGACCGAGCGCCGTCACCTGAGCGAGAACGGTGGCGATCGTGGCCCGCTCCTCGTAGGTGGGCAGCACGACCAGCACGCGAGGGTCGGCGCCGCCCGCGATCGGGGCCATGTGTTTGCCGGAGCCCGAACCGGCAGCAGACACGGCAGACTCCGGCGTCGACTGGTCCGCCCCGGCGCCACCATCCCGGGAAGCGCCCGCCGCCCGCCGCCGGCGCACGTTCGTCGCGGCGGCCCAGATCGCCCACAGCAGCACGGCCAGCGCGCACGCCTGCGGGAACCAGTCGCCGAACCGCACGTAGAGCGTCTGCGCCGACCCGACCCGGACGTTCCCCCGCAGGATCGTTCGATCGAACAGTCCGGTTCGCGAGACGATCCGGCCCGTCGGGTCGACGAAGGCGCTCTCGCCGGACAGCGCCGCCTGCACCACCCAGCGCCCCGTTTCGACCGCCCGCAACTGGCTGAAGATGGTGTGCTCCCTCGACGCCTCCGTGAGGAGGTAGGACGAATCGTTCGTGGTCAGCACCATCACGCCCGCGCCCATCGACACGAAGCGGCGGAACAGATCCGGGAAGGTGTTCTCGAAGCAGATCGGCGTCCCGACCGCCACGCCGTCGACGTGGAACACCCGCAGAGCCCGGCCGGGCACCAGGTCGACGTTGCCCTGACGGAAGCGTTCGGTCCAGCCGAACAGGGCGGGGAGCGGGACGTATTCGCCGAACGGGACGAGGTGCACCTTCGTGTAGCGGCCGACGATGCGCCCCTGTCCGTCGTAGAGCAGCGTCTGGTTCGCGTAGCGCCCGTCCGGGAGCGCCCGGATGGCACCGATCAGCGTGGGAGACCCCGTGGCTCGGACCGAATCGGAGACGGCCCGGCCCAGGGCGGGATCGGTTGCCGGGTCGTCCGCGAGGGCGTTCTCCGGCCACACGGCGAGGTCGGGTGGGTTCGACGACAGGCGACGGTTGAGCGCGATGTGGCTCGCCGCCACCTCGGAGGTCTGCAGAAGCCTGTCCCCCGCCAGCGCGCGCGGAACGCTCCCCTGCACCACCGCGACGTCGAGCGTCCGGCCGGACGGCATCGGGACCGGGATCGCCACCGGCAGCAGAACGGCCGCGATCGCGATCACCGCGGGAGCGGCGACGGCGAGCGCCACTCCCCTCCCCCGGCGCGACTGCGACCGCCCTCGCGCGAGGGCGAACCCGGACTCGACCAGCAGCGCGTTGACCAGCACGACGGCGAACGTCAGGCCCCAGACGCCCGTCACGGACGCGAGCGGCAGGATCGGTCGAACGCCGTGCATGGCGTAGCCGAGCCCTCCCCAGGTGAACCCGCCCAGCGGCCAGAAGCCGCGGAGCCATTCGGTCGCCGTCCACGCCGCCGCCACCAGGAAGGCCGCCGAGATGCCGTTCAGGCGCCGGTACATCCACGCGGCCAGCGCGCCGAACGCCGCCACGAACCCCGCTTCGACGATGACGAGCGGCCACTCCGCGATCGCGCCGAACAGTTGGAGCCAACGCAGCAGCAGGCCCAGGTACACGAGCCCGGCGGCGAATCCGAACAGCGCTCCCCAGCCCGAACGGCGCGTCAGCCGGAGGGCGACGAGCAACGGGATGAGCGCGACGAAGGCCAGGGGTCCTGCGTCGGCGGGCGGGTTGGCGACCCAGAGAAGGACGCCGGAGAGGACGGCGCCGGTGAGGCCGGCGGCGAGCATTGCTCGCCGCCGGCTCAGGCGCAGTCCCGGCAGAGCATCCGTTTGCGGTCCGCGAGCTGGCTGCGGATCGGCTTCACCAGGTGGCACTTCTGGCACACGAACTCGCCTTCCTGCTTCGGGACGACGCGCACCGAGAGGGTCTCGATGTGTTCTTCCCGGTCGAGGGACAGCAGGGATTCCTCTTCCTCCTCCTCGGTGGTGACGGCGCGCTCCTCCGGCCGGGTGGCCAGGATGTCCTCGAGGCTCTCGTCACCAACATCCTCGGCGGGCGACTCCTCCGCTGTCTCCTCGGAAAGTTCCCCTTCGGGAAGTTCGTCGGGGAACTCCTCTTCTTCCTCCCCGAGGAATTCCTCTTCTTCGTCCAACGGTACTCGCTCCTCTTCGTATCGGGGTATCGGGATTCGCCCCACACCGGAGCACGCAACGCGCCGCCCGGCGCGAATGAGGGCCGCATCCTACTACTCGGGTGGACGCCGTCTTCACTGGGCGCGTGCGGAAACGGTTGGGTGGCGCGATTTGTTCCCGAACGGCGGGCGACTCACACACGGCCGCGCCGAACGCGTCAGAACATGGCCTCCGACCTGCGGACATGGGAAAGCCCGAGGGACCTTTGGGGCCGCGGCGCCGGGGCGCCGCGTTCTCTACTCAGCCTCTCGGGCTCTCCCTACCCACCGCCTTGCGAGCGATGAGCAGGGGCTGACTCTACGTCCGGCCGTGCCGGACTGTCAAGCGAAGGCACACGCCGAAACAGAGTCTCGACCTCCGGTTGAGGATTTGGGTTCTCCGGAACCGCCTCATGGCGCATGACAGGGCCGAAGGAAGATGCTCCGGGGTGTCGGCGGCGCGGGGTATCCTCCGCTTCGATGACGGTGCTTCGCGCGGATCCGTGGGCGCCCGAGTACGGCATGGGCTTCGAGGCACGGGTCGAAGAGCCCGATGCCCTCGCTGACGCGGCGCTGGAGACGGCCGACTGGACGCGACCCGTCACGCCTGAGCGGTCCGCCGTGTCTGGCACCGTGTGGTTCGTGGACGGCGTTCGGCGTGTCGAGCTGCGCGTGGAGGGCCGCGACGACCAGGCCCGTGCGCCCGGGCTGTTCGGCTCGTTCGCGGTCGGCGCCGTGCGCTGCGACGGCCGCGCCACCTTCGACGAGCACCGTGTGGGCCGGCGGGTCGTGATCGGCGGCGGGCTGCCCGTCACGGCCTCGGAGGTCCGAACGCGGCACGCGGTGCTCCGGTACGAGCCGCTCAGCGAGCCGACGTCGGACCCGGCGGCGCCGCTGGACCGGCTGCAGGATTCCATGAGGGGCGAGGAGAACTCGCTGGCGGCCCACATCGCCTCGCGCGCGGACGACGGCTCGCTGGTGGTCGTGGACGGTCCCCTGCGTTTGGGCGACGCGGTCGCGGGGCCGGTCGTCGGGGCGATCAAACGCTTCGTTCGACGTTACCTCGCGCCCGAGCAGGACCAACTCATCGGCAGGCTCCACGCCGGCCAGCGCACGCCGGTGTTCGGCCTGCTGGACGCCGAACGCGAACTGCGGGGATTCTCCTGGTACGCGCGGGTCGCGGACCTGCGGGGCCCGTGGCACGACCACGCCGGCGTGCTCCGGTGCGAGGTTCGGGCGGCCCTGGGCCTGGACGCTGCGATCGCGCTCGCCGACCGCGTCACGGCGCTGCTCCCCGGGTTCGCGGGGCGGCCGGCGGACCCACGGACGCCGCAGAACCTGGTCCCGATCGCCGGCCTGGAGGGATGGCTCCGCCACCGGATGGGAGACGCGCGGATGATACGGCGGGCGTTGTTGCTCATGCTGGGCCGAGACGACGCCGTGACCGAATCGTAAGGATGGCTGACGAATGTCCGAGAACGAACCGCGACTCGCCGCGAGCGAACCGGTGGGCATGGTCCTCGGCACCGAGGACGCCACGCCGCTGACCTTTTGGGTCGGGGTGGCGCCGGACGCCTACCTGCAGCTGGACGACGCCGTGATCGTCGACTCCGAGGTGCCCGGACGGGGAGCGCTCCGCGTGAGCGGGATCGTCCAGGACGTCCGGGCGCGGCACGAGGGCGCGTCGTTCGACACCGACGTCTTCCTGGTCGAGCGCGGCGTCCTCCCCGTGGACACCGCGGTCGCCGCCCAGGTGGTGGCCACCCGCTTCGACCCGGAGATCTTCGTGCCGCCCATGCCCGGCCTGCCGGCCCTCCGCGCGCGCGGGACCGACCGGGACCAGGCCATGTACTTCGACCAGATGGAACGGCGCGTGCCGGCCGGCCTGTCCCGGGACGGCGAGCCCGTGTATCTCGATCTGGACTTCCTCGACGGCTCACGCGGCGCGCACGTGAACATCAGCGGCATCTCGGGCGTGGCGACGAAGACCACGTACGCGATGTTCCTTCTGTACGCGCTGTTCCATTCACCGGTCCTCGGCGGGTACCGGGCGAACACCAAGGCGATCGTGTTCAACGTCAAGGGCGAGGACCTGATGTGGCTCGACCGGCCGAACGCGCGGCTGACCGATGCCGACTCCGTCGAGTACGCGCGCCTCGGACTTCCGGTCGGACCGTTCGAGAGCGTCGGCCTCTGGGCGCCTCCGAGGCCGGCCGGCGGTCCGGGATCGGGCGCGCCCGCGGTTCCGCACGTCGAATCCCGCGCCGACGGCGTGACCGCGTACTACTGGACGGTCCGGGATTTCGTCCGCGAGCGGTTTCTGCGGTTCATGTTCGCCGAGGCGGAGAACGAACGCTCCCAGATCGCGGACCTCGTCGCGCGCGTCGAGTCGTTCCTCGACCGCGAGTGCGAGGACGACCCCGACCACCAGGCGACCGTCCTCCACCAGGGATATCCGGTGCGGGACTTCGACGCGCTGTGCGATCTGATCAGGGCGAACGTCGAGGACGAATCGTCTCCGTGGCGGGGGCGGCTCTCCGACGCGACGGTGGCGGCGTTCGTGCGGCGGCTGGACGCGGCGCGGTTCCACCTCTCGCGTCACCGGCTGATCTGGGGTCGCGAGGCGGAGGACCCCGCGCGCCACCGCGTGGACTGGGAGGCGAACCAGGTCACGGTGGTCGACATCCACAACCTGCACGACAAGGCCAAGCGGTTCGTGACGGGCGTGGTCGTCAAGCGCCTGTTCGAGCACAAGGAGCTGATGGGCAGGCGGGAGCCGCTGGCGTTCCTGGTCCTGGACGAGCTGAACCGCTACGCGCCGCGCGACGGAGACACGCCCATCAAGGAGGTGTTGCTCGACGTCGCCGAGCGCGGGCGCTCCCTCGGCATGATCCTCATCGGCGCCGAGCAGACGGCGAGCGAGGTCGAACGCCGGGTGATCGCCAACAGTGCCTTCAGGGCGGTCGGACGGCTGGACACGGCAGAGGCGCAGCGGAGCGAATACGGGTTCCTGCCGGCTGTGACCAGGGCACGGGCCTCGATCCTCAAGCCGGGCTCGATGATCCTGCAGCAGCCGCACATCCCGGTACCGCTGCAGATCCGGTTTCCCTTCCCGTGCTGGGCGACCCGCGCCGACGAGGCCACGTCCGAGCCGGTCGCCGACGTGTTCTCGGCCTTCGAGAGCGACTGACGCTAGCCCGCGCAGCGGGCCGGCCGGGTCGCCGGCGGTGGGCTCAGGCTGTCAGGCCAAATCAGGGCATCAGGACCAGGCAGAGCACGGCCGGAAGGCCCTCGGCCACCTGCGACCATGTCGCGCCCTCGTCGGTCGAGGCGAACACCCTGCCGTCGGCGGTGCCGAACGCCGCCACGCCCTGGTCCGGCGCTGCGTCGAGCGCGAGGCTGTCGATGTTGGAGTCGAACGTCTCCGGCAAGCCGTCGGCGCACCGCTCCAGCGCGCCGCCCGCCGCGGCGCCGCGGTAGAGCGCGCTCTGGCCCCCTCGCGGGCCGTTCGACGCCGACATCAGGACCGTGTCGCCCACCAGCGCGACGGCCCGGCTGTACGTGGCATGGAGCCCGTCCGTTCGGTACTCCCAGGTGTCGCCGCGATCGCCGCTCTGGGCAAGCCCCCACGCGCACGCCGCGAAGACGCGGCCGTTTCGTGACAGCACGCGGTGGACATCCGCGTCGACGTCGATGGTCGGGGACCACGTGGCACCCTCGTCGAGGGTCCGCGCGATGCCGCCGACATGGACGTTGACGAAGACGGCGTCGAAGTCCTCGGTGATCGAACGCACGTCCGGCGGGCCGCCCCACGGTGTGTACCAGCCGACCCGGCCGTCGACCGATTCGAACGCGTCGACTCGCACGATGGCGTCGCCCTCGACCCGATACAGGTGCGCCTCCGACGTGCCCACCAGGTAGCCGGCACGCACGTCGGCGATGCAGTTCGCCCTGAGCCCGTCAAGCGTGGCGCGTCGCGCCCACACGCCCCCGTCCGTCCGCCAGATCTCCGAGCCGTCGACGATCGCCCAAGTCTCGGGGTATTCGGCGCCGAACGCCGTGACGGTCCGGCCGGCGAACTCGCGCGGACCATCGCGTCCGTCGAGGTCGAACGAGCGGATGCCGTCGTCGGTGCCCACGAGGATTCGCATCGAAAGCCATCCTGCCAGATACGCGGCGGGCCGGTCGCGCCGCGCTCGGTCCCTGCGAGTTCAGCCGGTTTCGAGCCGGTCCTCGATCTCCCATGCATGGTCGAGGGCGTGCCATGCCGACCGCCGGATGGCGTATCGCGCCGGCCAGAGCGATCCGGATCGGGGTGTCCGAGGTGGGGGCTCGCCGCGAGCCAACGCGGCAAGCAGGTCGAGCATCTCCTCCCGGATGGACCCGAGCTCCGTCGCCGGATCGGTCTGGGGGCCGATCTTCCGGTACGGCGCCCCGAGTTTCGCGAGGTAGGCGGCGTCGGCCTCCATGACGTGGCGGGCCATCGCGTCCACCTGCCGGCCGCCGCCGCGGGGGCCCGTTCGCAGCGGCCGTCCCGCTGACCGGGCCGTCGCTGCCGCGCCGTCGAAGGCGGCCCAGGCGGCACGAAGCAGCGTGGCCAGGCGCTTCGTCTCGGCCTGATCGAGCGGCGTCGCCTCCGCCGAGCCGATCGCGCCGGGCACGCCGAAGTCCGTGCTCGCACCACCCTTCAGATGGTCGATGACCCGGAGCGCGGCAGTGTCGGCGGGCGGGCGGAACCCGGAGGCGGCACGGCCGAGCGTCTTCTTGTAGCGCGGTGCGTACGTCGTCAGCGCCTCCAACGCGCCGTGTTCGTCCTTCGCGGAGCGGCACAGCCCCGGCCATTCGAGCGCGCACGCGAAGACCCGCTTGGAGCCGGTCTCGACGACGACGGTGATCCGGTCGGACGCAGGCGCAGACGCGGATGCGGAAGGGGACCTGGCCGCCGGCCGCCGGCGGGAGGTGGTCACCGGCCGCCGCCCCCCCAGGTGATCCGGGCGCAGGAGCGCCACTCCTCGAGGACCGCGGTGTCGCCGGACACGTCGAGGCCCTGCTCGCTGCGGCGGTTCCACATCAGCAGATACAGGTCCGATGCGCTGCCCTGGACCGCGCAGTTCCCGCCGCCGTTCGATCCATCGGAGAGTTCCTGCCCGCCGTTCGTGGTGGTGATCACCGTTCCATCGGTGATTCGGAGGACCCACTCCCGATCGGCGTCATCGGCTCTGAGCCGGAGCGTTCGTGCCACCCGCGGCTCCTCGGGCGTGCCGTCCGCCTTCGGAGCCCGTCCGAAGAACCCGAACAGCAGCTCGTCGATGCCGTCGGCGGCGAACGCCGGCTCGAACGGCCCGATGCGGCCCGAGGCGCCGTCGGCGTCGGCTCGGTGGATGGACGTCTCGTGCGCCTGGCGGCGCGCCCAGAAGGCCAGGGGCGAGGGCGCGGGCAGGAACGACCAGCACCGCACGTCCGGGTCCGCCGAGGTCAGGGTCTCCATCAGGTGGGCGTGGCCGTCGCGGTACCACGAGAGCAGGTGCTCATCGTCCGGGAGCGGGCCGAACAACGCGGGCAGATCGCGGACGCGTTCGGTGCGGCGCTCGGCGACATGGGTCGCGGCCCAGCGGTGCACGTCGCCCATGTGGTGGACCAGGTCGCGCACGGTCCATCCGGGGCAGGTCGGGACCGCGGCATCGAGCGTGGTCGCCTCCGCTGCCCGACCAAGGGCGATGCCCTCGCGCTCGAGCGCCTCGAGGTGCTCGCCGACGTCCACTCGTCGCAGTGTAGCCGCGGTCCGCGAGGCGCCCGTTCCTGTCATTCCTGTCGTTCTGGCGCGCTCCGGCCGGAAGGTTCATGCTGCCGTCGAGGCCCATGTCCGGCCGGAATCGAAGAATCACATCGATGTGATTCGAGTCGCGCGTTGGGCTAGGGTGAACACGTCGCGATGAGACTGCTGCACACCGGTGACTGGCACGTGGGACGGACGATCCGGGGGCGATCCCGGTCCGAGGAGTTCGACGCCGTCCTGACAGAAGTCGTCGGGATCGCCGCGCAGGAGGGTGTCGACGCGGTCCTGCTGGCCGGCGACATCTGGGACCAGCGGTCCCCCACCCCCGACGCGGACGCGCTGGTGTTCGACGCGCTGCTTCGTCTGCACGATGCGGGCATCCCGGTGGTGGCGATCGCGGGGAACCACGACTCGCCGCCACGCCTGGACGCCCTGTCGAAGCTGCTGGGACCGCTCGGTACCACAGTGCTCGCGCGGGTCGTTCCGCCCGAGCAGGGCTCGCTGGTCGATGTCCCCTCCCGGGACGGCGCGCAGACGGCCACGGTGGCGTGCGTCCCGTTCGTCCCGGAGCGGCGGTTCGGCGACGCCGCCAGGCTGTTCGACGCGCCCGAGTCCTGGTATCAGGACTATGCCGACGGGCTCGGCAGGCTGCTGACGGCCATGAGCGCGCCGTTCCGGAGCGACCGGGTGAACGTGTTGATGGCGCACCTGTTCACCGACGGTGCGATCCCCGGCGGCGGCGAGCACCAGATAACGATCGGCATCGAATACGCGCTGTCGCCGTCCCGGCTGCCGCCGACGGCCTCCTACATCGCGCTCGGGCACGTCCACCGGCCCCAATCCGTCAAGGGCGCGCCCGCCCCCACGCGGTACGCGGGCTCGCTTCTGCAACTCGACTTCGGCGAACGGGAGCAGACGAAGTCCGTGACGATCGTCGACGCCGTCCCGGGGATGCCCGTCAAGACACGCGAGGTCACGCTGACGTCCGGCAAGCGACTGCTCGACCTGGAAGGGACCCTCGACGAGGTGCTCGCCAAGGGTGAACGGCTTGCCGACGCGCATCTGCGGGTGTTCGTCGCGACGGACGGTCCGGTCCCGGGCGTGGCCGAACGGGTCCGTGATGCCTTGCCGAACGCCGTCGACGTGCAGCTTCGCTACGAGCGGCAGGAGTCCGAGGCGCCCGGCGCGAAGGTCTCGTCGATGGAGCCTCGGGAGCAGTTCGTCGCCTACTACCGGCAGCAGCACGGGGTCGACGAGGTCCCGGGCGAGGTCCTGGCCGCGTTCGACGAGGTGCTCGAGGCGGTCGAGGGGGGCGATCCCTAGCCGTGCGACCGCTCCGGCTGACCGTCAAGGGGTTCACCGCGTTCCGTGACGAGCAGACGGTCGACTTCACCGATCTGGACGTGTTCGCCATCAGCGGCCCGACCGGCAGCGGGAAGTCCTCGCTGCTCGACGCGATGACGTTCGCCCTGTACGGGCGCGTGGAGCGCGTCGGCAACTCCGTCGGCCAGCTCATCAGCCTCGGACAGCCGGCCATGGCGGTGACGCTCGAATTCGAGGTGGGCCGCGAGATCTACCGCGTGTCACGCCGCACGCCTGCGAAGGGTGCGACGAAGATCATGTTGGAGCGTGGAACCGCCGGCGGCGGCTGGGAGCAGGCGGGCGAAGGGTCGGACAAGGTCCGCGACGTCGACCGCATGATCGAGTCCGCCGTCGGGCTGGACTACAACGGCTTCACGCGTTCGGTGCTGCTGCCGCAGGGCCGGTTCCAGGAGTTCATGGTCGGGGACCCGGGCAAGCGCCGCGAGATCCTCACGCAGTTGCTCGGCCTGTCGCTGTTCAAGCGGATGGCCGAACGAGCCGGTGCCATGGCGAAGGAGGCGGGTCTGCGCTCGGAGACCGTCGGCGGCGTGATCGAACACGACTTCGCCGAGGTGACGCCCGAGCGCATCGCGGCGGCTCGCGCCGAAGCCGAATCTGCGGCGAAACGGCAGGCGGACCTGGCCTCGGCGGCCGAACGCGCCGCGTCCGTCGCGGCACGGTGGGAGGAGATGAGGCGCTCCGCCGGCGACCTTCGGTCGTGCGCTGAGGAGGCCCGGCGTGCGGCCGATGCCGCATCGGACGCCGCGAGCGGCCTGATGAACCTCGTGGCGTCGCACGCGAGCGCTGACGCCGGCCTGCGCAAGGCGCGCGAGGCGGGAGTGGTCGCCGCCGCCGAGCACGACGCGGTGCGGACGGCGCTGGCCGCGGATGAATCGGCGTTCGGGACGAATCAGGACCTGGTCGACGCGCGAGTCGCGGCCGAGCGCCTGGTCGAGGCGGACGCACACCTTGCGCGGGTCGAAGCCGACCTCGCACTGGCCACCGATGCGGCGAGGGCGCTGGACGCGCGCCACGCCGAGGCCGAGGCAGCCGCCGCCGCCGCCGGAGACGCGCGGACGCTTCGCGAGGGAGAGCTCGCGGACGCACGCGAGGCTCTGGAGCAGGTTCGGCATGCCGATCTCGTCGCGGCGGTCGCGTCGGGTCTGCACGCCGGCGATCCGTGCCCCGTGTGCGGCCGGGACCTGATCGAAACTCCGGCGGGGCCGGGTGCGGACGAGCTCCGTCTCGCGGAAGGAGCGGTGACGAGCGCGGAGCGGGCCGTCGAGGCGGCGACCCGGACGGTGGCGGATGGTGAGCGGGCATTGGATGCCGTCGGGCGCGACATCCAGGCGAACGCCGCCGAGCAGGCGCGCCTTCGTGGAGAGGCCGAATCCGATCGCGCGGCGCGTTCGGGCCATGAGGCCCTGCTGACCGCTCGCTTCGGGACGCCGCTGCCGCAGGATCCGCTCGCAGAGGTGCGCGCGCGGCTCGCCGAACGGGAGCGGCTGGCGGGCGCAGAGCGCGCGGCCCATGCGGCCGTGACGGAGGCCGAACGGGAGACGGGCCGCGCGGAACACGACCTTCAGCGTGTGGCGAACGAGATCCGCGTGCTTGCCGCTGCCGCCGCGACCGACCATTCGGGTCTGTTCTCGCGCGCCGCTCGGGCACTCGGCGCAAGCGAACCGGACACCGCGTTTCAGACCAGCCTGCCGGCGGCCGTCCCATCCGAACAGGACCCGGAATCGCTCGCCGGTCGGGCCAGCGCGGTCTCCGAACGTCTCACGGCCCTCCACGTGTCGCTCGAGGCCGAGATCGCGGCGCGCGGTGACGCCGAATCGACACTCGTGGGCGAGCTTGCGGGAGCCACGGCGGGACTCGTCGAACCGGAGGACTCGGTGGACGCCTTCATGAGGTCGATCGCCGACGCGCGCACGGAGGCGGTCGCCGCCGCCGCGACGGCCGGTCAGCGCGCCTCCGACCTCGCTGAGCGGCTCCTGCGAAAGGATGAGTTGCTTGCCGACGTGAAGCGCCTCGACCATCGCGTGCGCCTGTTCAGGCAGCTGGCGACCGAACTGCGGCAGGACCGGCTGGTCGCGTACCTGCAGGAGGAGGCGCTGCATCTGCTCGCCGTGGCGGGTTCGGAACGCCTCCAGGGCCTGTCCGACGGCCGGTATCGGCTGATCTGCCGGGGAGACGAATTCTTCGTCGTCGACACCTGGAACGCAGACGAGGAGCGCAGCGTCCGCACGCTCTCCGGCGGTGAGACGTTCCTGGCCTCGCTGGCGCTGGCTCTGGCCCTGGCCGAGCAGGTGCGTTCGCTCTCCACGACCGATCGCGCCCGGCTTGACAGCCTCTTCCTGGACGAGGGGTTCGGCACGCTCGACCAGGAGACGCTTCGAACCGTGGTCGACGCCATCGGGCAACTCGGCCGCGACGGCCGCCTGGTCGGCGTCATCACGCACGTGCGCGAACTGGCCGATGAGTTCTCCCGCGTCGAGGTCGAGAAGTCGCCGGGGGGAAGCGCCCTTCGCCTGGTCCCGGCCTGATCCCGGTTGCCGGCCGTCAGGCCGAATACACCTCGCGTCCCCGCGACACCGTCAGGATCGGCCGGAGTCCCCGCGGATCCTCCACGGCGAGCGGATCGAGGTCGTACGCTGCGAAGTCCGCCTGCATGCCGGGCACGAGCCTGCCCTTCTTGTCCTCCAGGTTGGCGATCGTCGCGCTGCCGATGGTGAACAGCCGCACCGCCTGATCGCGGGTCATCCGATGCTCGGAGTCGTGATGGGACTCGAGCGCCCAGAGCCCGACCATCGGATCCAGGTCGGTGATGGGCGCGTCGGATCCGGCACCCACGGTCACGCCGCGCGCGATCAGCTCGGCGAACGGGTTCATCGCCACAGCACGCTTCTCCCCGAGCCGCTGCTCGTACATCGCGCCTGGATGACCCCAGTCGAGATCGAAGGTCGGCTGGATGGAGATGGCCAGTCCGAGCATCGCGGCGCGCTCCACCTGGCCGGGGGACGGCATCTCGAAGTGCTCGATGCGGTTTCGTCGGGAGCGGAAGTGACGCTTGCCCCGGGAGTCGAGGCCCGTGTACACGCGTTCCCAGGACGACAGCGCCTGCTCGATGGCGGCGTCACCGATGGCGTGAACCGCCGTCTGCATGCCTGCCGCGTGTGCCGCGCGGAAGAACTGCGTCAGTTCGTCGGCGTTCTCGTACAGGACGCCCGACCCCGATCCGTCCACGTACGGCGTCGACACCGCCGCGGTGCGGGCGCCGATCGATCCGTCCAGCGAGAGGTCCCCCCCGATCGTCTCGAGGCCCAGGTCCATGACGTACGGGATGTCCTTGTCGGCAATGTACGGGATCACGTCGACCGGCAGGTTCGGCCGGTGCGCGAGCAGCACCTCGACGTCCCGCCGCCCGCGGGCAGCCGGAATCGCCATCTCGTGGACCGCGGTGATGCCGCGCGCGGCCGCGAGGGCCGCCGCCTCGAGTTGCAGCTCGCGCAGCTCATGGTCCGACAGCGAGGAATGGAACCAGTGCTGGACCAGGTGGT
>JBEDUK010000089.1:0-16837 GCA_040414485.1 Actinomycetota bacterium | reverse complement strand
GGGTTCCCGCCCGACTTGTCGGCCACCGCCTGCATCTCGTGCGGCGCCAGCGGCATGTGCTCGGTGGTCAGCTCGAGCAGCTCGGTCGCGCAGTCGTCCTCAAGCGGTGGAACCTCGACCGTGAGGACACGATCGGCACCGACCGGGTCGTATCCACCCGACACATCTCGCCGGACGCACACGATCAGCCATGGCCGGGAACCCGCCGCATCGCCGAGCGCGTCGAGCACGTGGGCGGATGCGTCGTCGATCCAGTGGGCGTCGTCGACGATCACCAGCGCCGGCCGCTCCAGCATCAGGTCGAGTACGGAAACGATCAGGGCACCGGTTCGCTCGGCGCGGAACCGGTGATCGAGCGCGGCGGACTCGGGCGTGTCCGGTATCGGCACATCCAGCACCGTGCCCAGCAGGGGCAGCCATGGAAGCTCGTCCGGCCGCCCGGCCGCGACCAGTTCCTCGATGCGCCGGACCAAAGGTGACGCGTCACGGTCGCGCATCCCGGCGGCCTCGCACAGCACCTGTCCCGCGGCGACGTACGGGGTCGAGACCTCGTACATGTGGCCACGGAGGTCGATGACCTCGAACCGATCCCCGTCCGCATCGGCGCGCACACCTGCGACGAGCTCGCGGACGAGCCGAGACTTGCCGATGCCGGGCGGCCCGACCACGCGCACGACGCGGCCGCGGCCCTCGGAGGCCTCGTCGAGCGCATCGCGAAGGACCCCCATCTCCCACTCGCGACCGACGAGGCAAACCTCGTGGTGGCCACCCTCCGCCGCGGCCTCGGCCAGGTCGCCCACTTCGCTTGCCTGAACCGGAAGCGCCTTGCCCTTGACCGCGAACGGCTCCAGCGCCTTGGTGTGGAACTTCGCCCGCGAGTGTCGAAGCACATCCGGCGAGGCCAGGACGTTCCCCGGATGGGCGGCCGCCATCAGGCGTGCGGCCAGGTTCACCGTGTCGCCCATGATCGTGTACGTCCTCCTGTAGGGGAAGCCGACGTCGCCGGCGAACACGTGACCCCGGGTGACTCCAATCCGCAGCGGCAGGTCGTTCGACGCGTCGCGGATCTGCCGCAGGGTGAGCAGCATCCGCTCCTCGTGATCGCCGGTTGCGCGCGGGGCGCCGGCGGCCAGGATGATCTTTCCGCCGTCCTCGGCGATGTCGCTGCCCAGGAACGTCACCCGGTGCGCATCGGCCGCGTGCTGCACGGTGCGCACCAGCCGTCCGAGCGTGTCGGCCGTCCCCTGCGGGCCGTGCGCCTCGAGGTACGCGTCGACGCCCCCGAACTTGACGAACGCGACCGTCGCCTGACGGTGGTCGGGTTCGTGCCCGCCGGCTGCGAGGTGGTCGCGGATCGCCTCCGGAACCGCTCGGCTCAAGTCGATCCCGGCAGTGTCGATCCGCTCGATGGGGGTCGAGCCCGGATCCGCCGGGGTGCCCTTGAGAAGCCGTCCAGGCCCGACCTCCGCGCCCCAGTGCTTCGGCGGCATGGTGTCGGCCGTCGCCGGGCTGATCACGATCTGGCCCGCGGCGGCGGTCGATTCCATGGCGACGGTGACGGTGGCGGCCGGGCCGGTCACGAGCAGCTCGCGGTGCGATTCGCCCACCAGGAAGAAGTGGAAGGCTCCGCTGTGGACGCCCACGGACATCCGCAGGCGTCCCTGGCCGGCGTCGGTGATGCGTTCGAGCTCGGCCAGCGCCCGGCGCATGGCCACCGCCGACGAGCACGCGCGAAGGGCGTGGTCCGAGCCGTCGAACCGAAGCAGCAGCGCGTCGCCGCCGAACTTGAGCAGGCCGCCTCCCCGTTCGTAGGCGAGCGTCAGCAGCGCGGCGAAGACGGTGTCGAGGCGTTCGGTGACCAGTTCGGCCCCGACCTTCCCCTGTCCGGCCAACCGCTCCGACAGGGCGGTGAACCCCGAGATGTCGACGAACACGACGGAGCCGTCCAGGATGCGAACCGTCGCGGAGGGATCATCCGCCAGCCACTCGGTGACCAGCCGCGGCACGTACGGGAGAAGGTTCGCCGACCCTGACGCCGACCCTGACGTGGTCACGTTCGCCGCCGCCTCCCAGCCACTCGTTGCCGCACACACCGCCGTCCACGGCGCCGGACGCATGCTTTGCGAACGCCGCCACGGACAGATACAGGGTTCGACCATACGACCCGAAGCCCCCATTCGGGTCGCGCTGGGGTGAGGACGAGGCTGCCGGGACCGCGCCTCGTGGCCGGGTCAGCCTCTGACCGGCTCCTCGGCCCCGATGCCGGCCATCATCAGGCCGAGCTGATCGCGCGCGACGGTGCGCGGCTCGGCCTGTCCTACGATCGCCCCCTCGTACATGACCAGGATGCGGTCGGCGAGCGCGAGCACCTCATCGAGGTCCTCCGAGATGATCAGGACGGCTGTTCCCTGGTCACGTTGGTGGATGAGCCGACTGTGGATGTACTCGGCCGCCCCGATGTCGACCCCGCGAGTCGGCTGCGCGACGAGCAGCACGCGCGGCTTCCCGGAGAGCTCGCGCGCGAGGATGAGCTTCTGGATGTTGCCGCCCGACAGGTTGCGCGCCGGCGTCTCCAGCCCTGGCGTCCGCACGGAGAACGCCGAAACCAGCTCACGGCAGTGGCGTGCGATGGTTCTGGAACGCAAGAAGCCAAGACGCGAGTAGCGGGACGCCCGATGGTCGATCAACATCAGATTGTCGGACACGGTGAAATCGCCGATAACCCCGTCGCGCATGCGCTCCTCCGGAACGTAGGCGAGCCCGGCCTCGCGGGCTTCGGACGGTCCGCGGCCGGCAAGCTCGACGTCGCCGAGCCGGATCGAACCCGACGTGACCGCGCGCAGGCCGGCCATCGCCTCCGCGAGCTCCCGCTGACCGTTTCCGGAGACGCCGGCGATACCGACGATCTCGCCCGCACGCACATCGAGGTCCAGGCCGCGCACCGCTTCGTTTCCGCGGTCGCCGACGACACGGAGGTTCCGCACCGAAAGCCGCATCTCGCCGGGCGTTGCGCCCGGGTGCCGTTCGGTGAGGTTGACGTCCCGACCGACCATCATGTGGGCCAGATCACGTTGGCCCACGTCCGCGGGCAGGACCGTTCCCACGACGCGACCGTCGCGAAGCACGGTGATGCGGTCCGAGAGGGCGAGCACCTCGCGGATCTTGTGGGAGATGAACACCAGCCCACGGCCATCGGCGACCATCTGGCGGAAGACCACGAAGAGGTCGTCCACCTCCTGCGGGGTCAGCACGGCGGTCGGTTCGTCCAGGATCAGCACCGATGCGTCGCGGAACAGAGCCTTGATGATCTCGACGCGCTGACGCTCGCCCACCGACAGCTGCCATACGTACGCGTGCGGATCCACCTTCAGCCCATAGGTCGTCGAAAGTTGCTGGATCCGCTCCGCGACATGGTCCATGTCCGTGAGCGGGGGCCTCGGCGACGGCATCCCGAGCGACACGTTTTCCGCGACCGTGAGCGTCGGGACCAGCATGAAGTGCTGATGGATCATCCCGATGCCGTGCTCGATGGCGACGGCCGGCGACGTGACCGCGACGGGAGTGCCCCGCGAACGGATCGCTCCCTCGTCGGGTTGATAGATCCCGTAGGCGATGCGCATCAGCGTGCTCTTGCCGGCGCCGTTCTCGCCCAGGAGGGAATGGACCTCGCCCGCCCGCACCTCGAAGTCGACGCGGTCGTTGGCGACCACTCCGAGGAAGCGCTTCGTGATGCCGCGCATCTCGAGCAGGGGCACCGCGGCGCGCACCGAGGCAGCGGTCGGCCCGCCGTCCGAAGCGGCTCTCGAAGCGCCTCCCGGAGTGGTCTCCGTCATCGTCCTGATCTCCTGTGTCCTATGGTCCGAACTACCCGGTGACTCCCGTCGTGACGGAGCCGTCCTTGATTCCCTGGGTGGCCGTGTCGCCCGCCGCCTTCACGCTGGCCGGAAGGGAGTACGCGGAGTTGTACTCCACGACCTCCCCACCGTTGGCCAGGTCGATCGTGTAGGTGGTCCCGCCGAGCTTGCCGCCCTTGATGGCCTCGATCATCGGCTTGAGCGCGACCTCCCAGTGGTAGACCTGGGAGGACACCACGACACTGGGAGCGAGCGAGGTCTGGTTGGCCTGCGTGCCGAACCAGGCCACGTTGTTCGTCTTGCAGATCCCGACCGCGCCCACGACCATCTGGGCGCTGCCGGTCATCACGTCGGCCTTCTCCGCGACGAACGACTTGGCCGTCGTCGACGCCAGACCGACGTCGCTGAACGAGCCGGTGTAGGTGACCTTCACGTTCACCGCCGGGTTCGTGGCCTTGACTCCGGCCTTGAAGCCGTCGACGTAGAGCTTCGCGTCGCCGACCTCGATCGGGCCGACCACGCCGATGACCTTGCTCTTGGTGAGCCCGGCCGCCACGACACCCTGGACGTAGCCGCCCTGGTCTGATGCGGCCTGATACGCGTACACGTTCGGCAGGCCGAACGTGTCCCCGGCCGTTCCCCACGCGAACGACACGTTGGGGTATTGCGGCGCGAGTTGCTGCACGGTTCCGCCGAACTGCGAACCGTGGGCGATGACCAGGTTGTAGCCCTGCGACGCATAGGTCCGAAGCGCGTTGGCCGCGTCGTCAACCACGAACTTGTTGTCCGAGATCGAGATCTGCAGGTGCTCGGACACCTTCAGGGAGTTCAGGGCGTCGACCATCGACTGCGTGAACGCGAGGTCGTTCACCGCGCTCGGCGCCACCACGGCAACCTTGAACACGGCTGGCGCCGCCGAACTCGGGCCCGTGGGTCCTCCACCGGCGTTGGTGCCGCCGGAGGACGCACCGGTGTTGCCTCCGCACGCCGCGGCGATGAACGGCAACGCGAGCGCCACGATCGCCACGGATGCTCCTCGAAGCAGGTTCCTTCTCATCTCACCCTCCTCGTCGAACCGATCCTTCGAACGGGTTCACTGCACCTCTCCCTTCAGGCTTCTCTGACGAACGGTTTGGCCAGCGCGGATGGCTGCCGGAAGCGGCGTGCCACGACCACCAGGGCGATCACGGTGAGCACCGCCGGTGCCATCGCCGCCAGGTCCGACGCGCCCGGCGGGATGATCCCGAGCGTCTTCCAGGTCAGGACGATCGCGGCGACCATCCCGTACAGGAGCGAGCCGGCCATCACCCCGAGCGGCCGCCACGCGCCGAAGTAGACCAGCGCGACCGCGATGAACCCCTCGCCCTGGGTCAGGTTCGACTGGAAGATGCCGAGCTCTCCGGCCAGCGCCGCGCCGGCGAGTCCGGCCAGCGCGCTTCCGAGGATCACGGTCGAGTAGCGCACCCGCTCGACGCTGACCCCCAGGCTGTCCGCCGCCGCGGGGTTCTCGCCGACCGCCCGGATGTTCGTTCCGTAGGTCGTCCGATTGAGCACGAACGCCAGGACGGGAACCAGGATGAAGGCGAGATACACCATGAGGTTCGCCTGGAAGAACATCTTGCCAACCGCGGGGATGCTCGCGAGCAGCGGGATCTTGACCGGCGGCAGCGTGGCGACGGGGGTGGGCGTGCCGACGAGCTTCTGGAACAGAAGGTCGCTCATCCCCAGGCCGAAGAGGTACACGCCGATGCCGCTGATGCCCTGCTCGGCCTTGAGCGTCACGCTCACCACCGCCGTGACCAGGCCGAGAACGGCGCCGACGAGCGTCCCCACGACCATCGCCAGCCAGAGGTTGTGCGTGTGCAGCGCCGTGTAGTAGGCGCCGAAGGCCCCGAGCAGCATGATCCCCTCGACGCCGAGGTTCAGCACGCCGCTTCGCTGACCCATCGTCTCGCCGAGGCTCGCCAGGAGGAACGGGGTGGCCAGGACGATGCCGGACGCGACGGTCGAGACGAGCACGCTCGCGGTGAAGAAGTTGCTCATGTCGGCACCTGCTCGGAGCGGGCGCGCGCCGGTTCAGGAGCGGCGCGGGCGGCCTCGGCTCCCGCGTGCGCCGGTTCAGCCGCGGCCCGCAGCCGGCGCCGGGCCCGCTGCCGCGGGTACTCGATCGCCACGACGAACACCACGAGCAGCCCATCGAGCGCGACGATGAGCGCGGTCGGCACCTGAACGGCGATCTGCATGAAGTTGCCGCCGACCAGCAGCCCACCGAAGACGAACGACGAGACGATCGTCCAGAGCGGGTTCAGGCCGCCGAACAGCGCGGCGACGATGCCGTTGAATCCTGCCGAGCCCGTGAAGCCGGTGGCCGTCCCGTCGGTGACCATCCGGTGCGAGGCGCTGCCGAAGACGAGGATCGCCCCCGCGAGCCCCGCCATCGCGCCACTCAGCGTGAGCGCGAGCACGATCGTTCGCTTGACCGGCATGCCGGCGTAGCTCGAGGCCTCGCGCGACAATCCAACCGCCCGCAGGCGGAAGCCCAGGCCCGTCTTCCACAGCAGCACGTACGCCGCCACCGCCGCCAGGACGGCGAAGAGCGCGCCCGAGTGCAGCTGCGTGCCGTGGACCAGGACCGGCAGATCGGCCTGGACGGCCAACCGTCTCGTCTGTGGGATCAGCGAGAATCCGGAGAACGACCTGTCGACCAGCGGGCCGCTCAGGAGGTAGTTCATGATCTGAACGGCGACGATGTTCAGCATGATCGTCGAGAGGATCTCGTTGACGTTGTAGTAGGCCTTGAGGGCGCCCGCGATCGCGCCCCACGCCGCACCCCCGGCGATCCCGGCCAGCAGAACCAGCGGGATGAGGACCGGCCCCGGAAGGCCCGGCAGCGCGAGTGCGACCGCCGTTCCGGCGAGTCCACCCATCACGATCTGGCCCTCGCCTCCGATGTTCAGGACGTTCGCGCGGAACGCGATGCAGATGCCCACGCCGACCAGCAGGATGGGCACCGCCTTGATCGTGGTCTGGATCAGACCGTCGGCGCTGCCGAACGCCCCTTGCAGCAGAGCCCTGTACGCCGTGGCGGGGTTCGCCCCGAGCGCCGCCAGCATCGCGGCTCCGATCAAGAGGGCGGCGAGCGCCGCCAGCGGGAGCGCGAACCAGCTGAAGAGGAGATCGCGCCACCTCCGATTGCTCGCTCGCTCCATGACCGCGTCTCCTACGAGGTCCGGCCTGCTCGCGAGTCTCCACGCCGTGGAATCGACGTCCTGGGCTGAACGCCCCTGCGGGGAGGTGCCTTTCGGCCCGAACGGGAACAGGTCCGGGAGGCGCGGTCGTGCGCTTTCGGATCCGGCGACGCGTCGGCGGAGGCCGGGGTTTCGGGGTTCGCGGGTTCAGCTCAAAGGCTTGTGTTCCACGGACCTCCGGGTACCCTCGCTCACCGTGCGACACCGACGTGGCCCCTCGTTCTCCCGGCATCCGGTCGCGACCGTCGCGACGGTCGGTCTCGCGGTCGTTGCGCTCGTCGCGGGCGCCTGCACGCAGACCCCGCGTCCGCCGACGAAGACGCACAACCCCGGGCCATCGGGCAGCCGGCTGCCTTCGCCGACCTCTTCGCCCTCGGAGAGCCTGTCCGGCAAGCCGAACATCGTGCTGATCCTCACCGACGACCAGACCCTTGCCGAGATGGGCCACATGCCCACCGTGCGGTCCGAGCTGGCCGGCAAGGGCATGACGTTCACGAACGGATTCGTCGTGAATCCGCTCTGCTGCCCCAGCCGGACCACGATCCTGACCGGCCGGTATTCGCATTCGACCGGGGTGTACGGGAACATGCCGCCGCACGGCGGCTTCCAGTCCTTCGGCCACGAGGATCGGTCGACCATTGCGACGTGGCTGCAGAAGGCCGGCTACGACACGGCGCTGATCGGCAAGTACCTCAACGGGTACGACAAGGGTTCGTACGTGCCGCCCGGGTGGGACACGTGGCAGGCCTTCACCACGACCACCTACTTCAACTACGCGATCAGCAACCGAGGGCACACGATCTCCTTCGGCGGGGCGCCGAGCGCGTATTCGACCACCGTGCTCGGCCGGGCCGCGGTCAACTTCATCACGACGGCTCCCAAGGACCGCCCGCTGTTCCTCTACTTCGCGCCGAAGGCGCCCCACGGCCCGGCGATCCCGGAGCCCAAGTACGCTCACGCGCTGAGCGATCTGCCGCCCTACCATCCGCCGAACTTCAACGAGGCGGACGTGTCGGACAAGCCGAGTTGGCTCCGTTCGATGCCGCCGCTCACGCCCAGTGAGGTCGCCGACGTGGAGCAGTTCTACCTTCAGCAGAGCCAGACGCTTCTGTCCGTCGACGATCAGGTGAAGAACATCCTGGGCGCGCTGCAGCAGACAGGCCGGCTGTCGAACACGCTGATCGTCTACTTCTCCGACAACGGTCTGGAGAACGGCTCGCACCGGCTGTTGAACAAGCAGGTCCCGTACGAGGAGGCCATCCACCTGCCCCTGATCATCAGGTGGGATCCCGTCACGAAGCTCCACGCATCGACGAACAGCTCGTTCGCACTGAATGTCGACTTCGCGCCGACGTTCGCCGCCGCCGCGGGTGTGCCCGCGCCCGGCGCGGAGGGCACGAGCCTCCTCCCGCTGCTCGAAGGAGCGCAGGTGCCGTGGCGGAACGAGTTCCTCGTCGAGCACATGGTCGAATCGCGCTCGCCCGGCGCGCCGACGTTCTGCGCGGTACGAACGACGCGGTACATGTACGTGCTGTACTCGGGAACCGCGGGGGAGGAGCTCTACGACCTGAAGGCCGATCCCTACGAACTGCGGAACGTCGCCGCCGATCCGACCTTGGCCGCAATGAAGGCGAAACTGCGCGCGGACGATATGAGGCTCTGCACGCCGAAGCCGCCCGGCTGGGTCCAGCCGCCGCCCTCGCAGCCGCCGCCTACAGGTTGAACGCCTGCCGCATGCTGGCCGCGGTGGCCGCCTTGCCCAGGTGCCGCCCGATCCCGAGCATCTCCTCGGTGGTCCGAAGCAGCGAGTAGTGGTTGAACAGCGTGTCGGACGTCGCGCCCGTCGGCGTGGACGGACTGATCACGATGGTCGCCACGTGGCATCCCTGGTCCGTCTGGTTCTGCGCGCACTGGTTCGACGAGCCTCCGGCACCCTCGTCCCAGGTGATGAGCACGGCCATGCGCCCGGCCGCGTACTCGGAACTGGACAGGATCGCGGGAAGCTGGGCCTTCAGCCACGCGTCGCCGGTACCGACCGAGCAGCTGTGCATGTCGTCGCAGAGGTTCGGCGTGACGAACGCGAACGCCGGGAGCGTCCCGTTGCCGAGATCGGTGGCCAGTTGGGTGTACGGCACGTCATCGGTCGCGCAGCCGGCAAGCGCCGCGTAGTAGGGCGGTGGGTTGTGGCGAACCGCGTACTGGCCCGAGTTCCTGTTCAGGCAGTCGCTCGGCATGGACTCCTCGTAGGCGGCCCATGACGGCGCCTGGCCGAAGATGCTCCGTGCGCCGGTGGAGCAGTACTGGGACGGGGAGCAATCCGAATGGAACTGCGCGATCTTGCCGTAGCCCAGGCCGGACGTCGCCGCGATGTAGTTCGGGAGGCTCGGGTGGGTCACGTTGTGGTAGTTCGTGGCCAGCCCACACTTGGCGATCAGTCCGTTGAGGTAGGGCGCCAGGGGCGAGCCGACGATGCTGCCGTAGCTGTGGTTCTCCATCCAGATCCACATGACGTGGTCGTAGGTGGCCGGCGGCTGTGAAGAGGTTCCGCAGGGATGCGTCGCGGTCGGTGCCGTCGGGCCGGCCTCCGGCGGACCGGCCACCGGCCCACCGGCCATTGGGTGCGCCATCAACGCGAACAGCAATGCCGAGAGGGCGGCGACCGCCGTCCGCCATGCGGAGTCGAGACCGGGCATGGTCACCTCCCGTGGGGGTCGAATCAGGAACGGAGAACCGAGGCCGAGCCTATCCCGCCCGGCGGAAGAACGCCCGGGCCGGTGCAAGCGGCCCGGGCGTCATCCGTCATGCATGCGCGTTCGGCGGCGGTGCCGGCTCCTAGCTCGTGGTGAGCGAGAAGTCGTCCGCGACGAACGACGTCTGCAGCGATGAGTCCTCCGTCCCGACGAGGTAGACCCGGATGGTCTGCCCGAGGTAGGCGGACACGCTGAACGATCTCTTCAGATAGCCGGTGTTGTGGTTCAGGTTCGAGTACGTGGCGAGCGTCCTCAGGACCTGGTTGCTGGAGTTCCGGATCTGCACCTGGAGCCTGTCGTAGGCCACCGTCTGAGTGGTCTCCGCCGTGTCGATGTGCAGGTAGAACGACAGCGTGGCCGACGAGCCGGTCGGCAGCTTCAGTTGCTGGTAGAGCGTGTCGGTGTGCGACCGACCGTACCCGTCCAGCCAGGCCTTCCAGGAGCCCGAATGGGCCGGCTCGCCGCTCGTGTTGTCGATCACGCCCGACGTGGCGACCCACGGGGTCCCCGGCAGGCCGTTCTCGAAGCCTGCGTTCGCCAGCAGGTTGCCGCCGCCGCCCGCCGACGTCACGGTCAGCGACACGGGCGTGGTGTGCGTCACGCCACCGCCCGACCCGGACACGGTGACCGTGTACGTCCCGGTCGGCGTGCTGGAGCCCACGGTGATCGTCATGGTCGAGTTTCCGCCGCCGGGCGCCGGGATCGGGTTCGGCGAGAAGCCGGCGGACGCCCCGGAGGGGAGCCCGCTCGAGGACAGCGTGATCGCCGCGTTGAAGCCGTTCGACACCGCCGTGGTGATGGTGGTGTGGTCGCTCGAGCCCTGCTGGATGGTCAACGACGGCGGCGACGCGGAGATCGTGAAGTCAGGGTTTCCGCCGCCGAAGATCGAGTGGTAGATCAGGCAGCCGCCGGTGTTGTTGTTGAAGTCGTTGGCCCAGGAGGACTGCACCGCGAACGTGCCCGTGGTCAGCGTGATGTCCTGGGAGGCTCCCTGGCCCTGGCTGATCCACGCGCACTTGTCGGCGTTCTCCTGACCGGAGGAGTCCGTCCACCCTCCAGCCGGGTTCTGGTCGGTGATGGTCTCGGCGTACTCGTGCCCACCGACGATGGTGACGCCGTCGAGCGTCCCGGCCGACCCGCCGTTGACGAAGTTCTGGCCGCACGATGCGCCCACGTCCAGCAGGTACGGCATGTTCGTGTACGCGATGTCCCCGTACTGCGACGTGGTGTAGTCGTGCCACGCGCAGAACCCGCCGGTCTTGTAGTTGTCCGGGTTCGTTCCCTTCGGCGAGGTCACGATGTACTGCGCGTTCCGGTTGAGCGTGGAGTTCGTGTTGCCGAAGTGGGCCGCGCCCGCCACGGCCTCGGCCGCCAGCTGCGCCTGGGTGGCGGCGGCGGGCGCCGGGCCCGCGTTGTCGTACCAGATGCCGGCGAGCGCCCCGCCCGTGGGGTAGCCGACGTGGGGAACGTTCGTGGGGCACGTGATCGTCCCCGCCGCGACGCCCTCGCAGTACTGGGTCACGACGCCGCTCCACTGTTCGCTCGCGGTGCCGACTCCCTTGAAGAACGCCTGCTGATCGGGCGCGTAGCCCGCCGTGTCGTTGGTGAACTGGGTGTAGCCGTTGCCGTTGATGGACGAGGTGCCCCACTGGGTGCCCCAGTAGATGATGTAGACCTTCGGCGCGCCGGTGGTCACGCCGATGCCGTCGACGCCGCCACCGTATCGGAGCTGCGCCGCCTGCGCCTGGCGCCCGTGCGCCTCCCATGCCGCGTGGGTGAGGAACTTGCCGAAGCGGCCGTGGGGCTGGACGGTGACGTCGCGGCCATGCGACCGCACCACGACGCCGCCCCGCGAGGACGCGAGCGCGCCTGCCGCCATCCCCGCGACCACCACCGCGGACACCGCCGTGACGACCACGCTCGCGCGGAGCCATCGCCGGTTGCGGTCGAAGGGGATGGAAACCTTCCGAGCAGGATCGTGTGGCACACGTCCTCCCTTCTTCACGAACGCGCCCGGGCCCGACCCCGGGCGATCGCGCGCACTATATCCCCCGCCACCGACAGCCCGTGCCGGTCGAAGGTCTATTTCCGCGCATGCACGACCACCCGCGCCGACGCGAGGCCGGCCGTCAACACGGCGCTTTCTTCGTTCGGATGAGAACCGGCGCTAGAGCTTGCGGGACCACCAGTCCAGCACGACGTCGAATCGCTGCACCCTGTGCACGGGGTTGCCCGAGCGCGAAAGCTCGTGTCCCTCGGCGGGAAATCTGACGAATTCGACGTCCTTCTTGAGCAGCCGGAGCGTCGTGAACAATTGTTCGGCCTGCTCGATCGGGCACCGGAGGTCGTTCTCCGAATGCAGGATCAGCAGCGGGGTGGTGATGTCGGTGGCATACGTCTGGGGCGACATCCGGACCCATTCATCGAAGTCCTCCCAGATGAACGACCCGATCTCGCCCTTGAACGCCCAGCCGAAGTCGCTCGATCCCCACATGGACACCCACTGGTTCACGGAGCGCTCGCTGATCGCCGACTTGAAATAGTCGGTGTGACCGACGATCCACGACGTCATGTAGCCGCCGTACGACCCGCCCATGACCCCCAGGCGCGACGGGTCGATGAAGTCGAACTTCTCGACCGCGGTCTTGATGCAGGCCATCACGTCCTGGTAGTCCACGGTTCCCCAGCCGGGCCCGATGCCGCCGGAGGCGCCGCGGATCGCGCGACCCCATTCCTCGGAATAGCCGGATGAACCCCGCGGATTGCAGTACACGACGGCGTAGCCGGCGCCCGCGTAGACCTGGAATTCGTCGAAGAACTTGTTCCCGTACTGCGTGAACGGCCCGCCGTGGATGTTGAGCAGAGTGGGGACCTTCGCTCCGTCGGCTCCGCCGCCGTTCGCCGCAGGGCGCATCACCCAGCATTCGACCTCGGAGCCGTCCTCGGAGACGGCGGTGAACCGCTCCGGCCGCGACAGCGCGTGGGCTGAGGCGAACGCCGACCCCACCGAGGTCAGCGCCGTTCCGTCGGCGGTGTAGAGCTCGGCGAGCGACACGGGGTCGGAGGCCGTGAACACCAGGCGGCCGCCCGCGACGTCGTACCCGGTGACCGTCCGGTCGCCGTCGACGACGACCGACGGCTGGGCGGAGCCGTCGAGCGGCACGCGGTACAGATGCACGTTCCCGTGGTCCTCGGCGACGAACACCACGTCGGAGCCGTCCAGAAGCGGCTCGCGGACGACCGGGTACGGCGTGCACGTCCGGTCGAGCGAGGCGGTGAGCAGCCGCTGGTCCTTCGACGCCAGGTCGATCACCGCGATCTGCCCGTGCCGTGGGTCGTCCATGATGCCGGGGGTGTAGGTGAACACGATCGAGGCGCCGTCCGGCGTCCACGTCGGATGTCCGGCCCCACCGTCGGTGCCGGTCACGGCCTCGGGCTCGCCGCCGCTGGCGTCCACCACGTAGACGTCGGACGCGAGCACGATGTCCCAGTCGTCGTGGCGCTGGCCACCGAAGGCCAGGCGGGTGCCGTCCGGTGACCACGCCGGGGCGTCGTGTTCGAAGTCGCCCTTGGTGAGCTGGACGGGCTCGCCGTCACCCTCGCCATGACCGTTGACATTGACGATGAACACGTGCTTGCGGCGGTCGCCGATCCAGCCCTCGTTGTCGAGCTTGAACCACAGCCGCGTGAACCGCCGCGGGGCGCGCTTCTTGTCGTCGTCCTCGTCGTACGCGGGATCGGCGACGCGCGAGGTGAACGCCAGCTGCGACCCGTCGGGGGACCAGACGGGCTCGCCGACGCCCTGCTTGAGATCGGTGAGCCGTCGCGCCTCGCCGCCGTGGACGGGGACGACGTACAGCTGCGGAGCGTCACGCTCGCGGTCGGAGACGAAGGCCAGCATCGAACCGTCCGGCGACCACCTGGGCGCCGCGTCGCGCTTCGGCCCCGCGGTGAACTGACGCGGCGAGGACGAACCGTCGGCCGCCGTGAGCCAGATCGAGCTCTTGTACCTGTTGTCCTCGCGGTCGATCGACCACACCGTGTAGGCGATGGTCGTGCCGTCCGGGGAGAGCCGAGGATCCGACGCGCCGGTCAGGTCGTACACGTCCTCGGGAGTCATGCCGCGTGCTTGCGCGGGCGTTACCTCGTCACTGGGGCCCATGGATCGCCTCCTCAATTGCACGGGGGAGCGCGGAACCGGGCAAGCCTACGGCAACACTTGACCGGATGGCTCCCGCGCGGGACCCTTCGCTCAATGGCGGTTCATGCCGATGGATGGGCCATGACCGGAAGCGCCGCTCCGGACGGCTTCGCGCGCCTCGACGACGAGGTGCTGGCGTGGCTGCTCGATTCGACCTCCGACGCGATCTCCGTGCGCCGCCTCGACGACCTGCGCCTGATCCGGGCGAACCGGGCGTTCGCCAGCCTGGTCGGCCTGCCGCTGGAGCGGCTGCTCGGCACCACCGCCGTCGACGTCGGCCTGGCGGACGAGGCGAGCCATCGCACCTGGCTGGCGGGGCTCGCCGACGGCTCGCCGCAGGAGACCGACGCCGACCTTGACCTGCCCGGAGGCGTTCGGCGCGTCCATGTGATCTCCCGGGTGCTGAACGTGGGCGGCGTTCCGTGCTCGGTCTCGGTGCTCCGCGACCTGACCGAACGCCACATGACGAAGGAGGCGATGGAGCGCAAGGACCGCATCCTGGAGGCGGTCACGTTCGCCGCCGACCGCTTCCTGCGGGCCTCGTGGCGCGAGGGCATCGCCGACGTCCTCCGGCGGCTCGGCACGGCCGCGGCCGTCAGCCGCGTCTACGTGTTCGAACTGGTCGACAGCGAGGCGGGCGGGGCGAGGATCCTGGCCGCGGAATGGCACGCGGACGGCGTCGAACCGGTGAGCACCGTCGGGCCCTACCGCGAGGTCTGGCACCCGATCGGATCGGGCCGCTGGGACGAGGTCCTGCGATCCGGGCGCGTGATCCATTCGATCACGCGGGACCTTCCGCCCGAGGAACGCGAACGCCACCGCCGCGACGACGTGCTCTCGGCGCTGTCCGCGCCGATCTTCAGCGGGGACACCTGGTGGGGCGAACTGGGCTTCGACGACTGCGCGAGCGAGCGCACGTGGACCGACGAGGACGTGGACGCGTTGCGCACCGCGGCCGGGATCCTCGGCGCGTCCGTCCATCGCGAGGAGGAGCACGCGAACCGGCGCGCCGCGGAGGACCGCTACCGGGCACTGGTCGAACAAATCCCGGCCGTCGTGTACGTCGACGCCGTCGAGGGACCCGACACGACCGTCTACATCAGCCCGCAGACCGCCTCGATGCTCGGGTTCACGCAGGACGAATGGATGGCCGATCCGGCCCTGCTCTCCAAGCAGATCCACCCCGAGGACCGCGAACGGTGGCAGGCCGCGATCGCGCACGCGGACGCGACCGGCGAGCCGCTGCACCTCGAGTACCGCTTCATCCGCGCGGACGGCTCGGTCGTCTGGCTGCAGGATCTGGCGGTCCTGGTGCCGGGCGACGGTGGGGTGCCGCACGTGTGGCAGGGCGTGATGTTCGACATCACCGACCGGCGGGCGGCGGAGGACGCGCTTCGCGAGGCGTTCGAACGGGAACGGACGGCAGCGGCGCGGCTGCGCGCGCTCGACGAGATGAAGAACACGTTCCTGCAGGCCGTCTCCCACGAGCTGCGGACGCCGCTCACGGCGATCCTCGGCGCCGCGCTCACGTTGGAGCGGCAGGACCTCGACCTGCCGGAGAGCGAAACGCACGACCTGCTGGCGCGGCTGGCCGGCAATGCGCGCAAATTGCACCGACTGCTCGGCGATCTGCTGGACCTCGACCGCCTGAGCAGGGGGATCATCGAGCCGAGCCGGCACCCCACGGATGTCTCGGCGCTGATCCGGGGTGTGCTGGAGGACTCGCAGGTCGTGGGGGACCGTCCCGTCGAGCTCGACCTGGACGGCTCCGTCGTGGAGGTCGACGCGCCGAAGGTCGAACGCATCGTCGAGAATCTCCTGGCGAACGCCGCTCGGCACACGCCTCCCGGCACACGGATCTGGGTGCGGGTGCGGACCGACCTTCGGGGCCTGTTGCTCGCGGTCGAGGACGCGGGGCCCGGCATCCCGGCCGATTTGCGCGAATCGGTGTTCGAGCCCTTCCGCCAGGTCGGTCCGACGTCGCCCCATCAGCCGGGTGTCGGGATCGGGCTGGCGCTGGTCGCCAGATTCGCCGAACTGCACGGTGGTCGCGCATGGGTGGAGGAGCGGCCCGGTGGAGGCTCCTCGTTCCGAGTCTTCCTGCCGCATCCGGAGGTCGCCGAGGCCGAGGCGGCCGGGACGCCCCGGCGGCAGCGCGGGGGGGACATCGGCCCGGCCGGCGAATCCGGAGGCATGGTCACCGGTGCCTGATCCCGACCGGCGCCTGATCTCTTCGGGCGCGCCGTGGGAGCGCACGGTCGGCTACTCCAGGGCGGTCGTGATCGGCCGGCAGGTCTTCGTCTCCGGCACGGCGCCGGTCATGCCGGACGGCGCTCCGCCGCCGGAGGATGCGTACGGCCAGGCGAAGCGGTGCCTGGAGATCGTCGGATCGGTGTTGGCGGAGGCGGGGGCCTCGTTCGCCGACGTGGTCCGAACCCGGCTCTACCTCACGACGCTGGACGCGTTCGAGGGAGTGGGCCGAGCCCACGCCGAGGTGTTCGGCGAGGTTCGGCCGGCGACCGCGGCGGTCGTCGTGACCGGCCTGATCGATCCGCGCTGGCTGGTGGAAATCGAGGTCGACGCGATCCTGCCACCCGGCCCCTGACCGGCCTGTGCGTCGCGGCGGTCAGGGCCGCCTCACGGCGCGAGGCGTTCGATCCTCCACCCGGCCGGCGCGCCGGCATCGCGCGTGTAGACGAACCGGTCGTGCAGGCGGCTCTCCCGGTTCAGCCAGAACTCGACCCGATCAGGGACCAGCCTGAAACCGCCCCAATGGGCCGGCCG
>JBEDUK010000088.1:0-20338 GCA_040414485.1 Actinomycetota bacterium | reverse complement strand
CCGCGCGGACGGCCGGGCGTCCGGCGGTCCGGTAGCATTGGTCGATACCGCGCCGGTAGCTCAATCTGGATAGAGCATCTGACTACGGATCAGAAGGTTGGGGGTTCGAGTCCCTCCCGGCGCACTCGCTGATATCTCGGGGCATCGGTGACAGATGCCACCTTTATCCAGCTTGGCGGCCGGCTCGTAGCTCCTGCTCGCACGCGTCGGAGGACACCGTGGGACAAGCGCGTCTGATCACAGCTCGACTGGAGCTCGTGCCGCTCGCCGAAGGGCATCTGAAGCACGAGATCGAACTGGATTCGGATCCTGAAGTACTTCGCTACCTATCCACTCGCGCCTCCACGCCGGAGGAGGTCGAGCGGTCACATTGGACGCGCCTCGACCGAGCCCTGGAGGTGGAAGGCCTTGGGGTGTGGATGGGCTTCACGACCGACGCGTTCGTTGGGATGTGGATGCTCCAGCCTCCGCACGGGCCGAGTCAGCCGAAGGTGCCGGGCGAGGCCGACCTCGGATTCCGGCTCCTGCGGCGCCGCTGGCGTCAGGGCTATGCGCGAGAAGGCTCGCTGGAGTTGATCCGCTACGGCTTCGAGGACCTCGGGCTCAGCCGGATCTTCGCCCAGACGATGACGGTGAACACGCCGTCCCGGGCGACGATGGCTTCGGTGGGGATGCGGTACGTCCGCACATTCTTCGAGGGCGGCGACGAGGTCACCGGTTCCGAGCACGGCGAAGTGGAATACGAGATTCGACGGGCCGACTGGATCCCCCGCCCTTCGAACGCCTGATCAAGTCGCCGGCGTCGCCGGTTTCGCCGGTCATAGGGGATCGTGGTTTGCGATTCACAGAGATCGAACGCGCGGGTCTCGATTCCGATGCCGCGCGGGCCAGCGGGTGATCGCTGAGAGACCTCACCGATCCCGGATGCGCTCGCCCCTCATGCGTACTGACGCCAGCCCCAATTCGATCGCCTCACGAGTCAGGATGACGGACCGCCCCGCTTCGCGTCCGCTCCGCTCGATGTTCTGAATCGTCATGTCTCGAAGCGCAACCAGGCGCCGCACGGCGCCTGGACCCTCTCCCAAGATCATCGGTTTCTTGAGTTCGTCGTAGGCGCGACGGATCACGTCGTAGCACGGACAGGCGATGTCGCCCAGGGCCTCGCGATCCAGGATGCGGATCCGGCCTCGGCGGTAGTCGATGACGCCCGCACGCTGCAGCGTCCCCGCGGCGATCGTCACCGACGGGCGATGCACCCCGAGCAGCGCTGCTGCGAACTCGTGGGTCAGGGGAAACTCGGGCCGGTCCAGCCAGTCGGCGATCAGGCACAGCCATTTGCAGAACCGCTCTTCCACGGTGTGAGCGCCGTTGCATCCGGCGCTCTGCGTGGTCTGCACGAGGAGCGTGCGGACGTAGCGCTCCATCATCGACCGAAGGGGCCCTTCGCGCCGGCTCTCCTCCCGGAAGCGCGCCGCATCCATCGCCCAGGCCTTGCCGTCGATCTGGCAGACGAGGCGGACGTTCTCCGGGCCTGGCGCGCCCAGAAACACCTCGGCGCCGGCCATCCCTTCCCAGCCCGCGCTCGCCGCCTCGATCGCCTCGCCGTTCGGAAGCAACGTCAGGACGGAGATGATGCCGTCGATGGGGAAGTACACGCGATCCATCGGCTGGCCCGGGTCGGCGATCACGTCGCGGATGGTCATGGGAACCATCTCCATTTCGGCGAGGAGCCGATCTCGCTCCTTGGCTGGGAGCGAATCCAGGAGCAGGTTCCCGCTTTCGTTCGCCATCGTGCCTCATTTACCCGACGTGCTGCGTGACACTCTGTATGGTACCTTACGGTAAGGAACCATACGGGGGGAGGCGGCCAGTGACGCACCGTGACCCGGAGGGGTCAGACACCACGGCTCGTGCGCTCGCGGAGGCTGCGTTGGAGATGGGCCATGAAGTTGCCGCGCGCTCCGGCCGCGAACTGGGGGTACTGATGGACGGTGACGCCTGTGCAGTCCTCGCCGCGTCGCAGATCGTGCGGCTCACCGACGTGGGACTCCCGTCCGCCGGTCGAACCGCGCAGCACATCGCCTTCGCGCTGTTGAGCGCGCTGTACAGCGCGGCGACCGTTCGCCCGTAACGCCGTTCGCTGGTTGCTCGTTCGAACCCGGCCCACGCCTCGCCGATGAAGGCCATCGTCGTCCGCGAGCCAGGGCCTGCCGAGAACCTGCGACCGGCGGACATACCCAAGCCGCAAGCGCGACCGGATCACGTCGTCGCCCATGTGGAGGCGGCGGGCCTCAACCCGGTCGACGCCGGCAATCGCGCCGATCCAACCTGGGCCGGGATCGAGCCGCCGTACGTTGTCGGATACGAGTTCGCCGGCTCTGTCGACCATGTGGGCGAAGGGGTCACGGACCTGGCGCCGGGGCAGCCGGCCTGGGGGCTTCTGCCGGTCCGGGGCACCCGGCTGGGGACGTACGCCGAGTACGTGGAGATCGACGCCGCCTTGGTCGGTCGCCCGCCGGCAAGGCTCTCCGCGGTTGAGGCGGCCGCCATCCCTCTCGCGGGATCGACCGCGCTCCAGGTGCTGGACCGGCTCTCTCTGCGGTCCGGAGACTCGCTGCTGATCCATGGCGCCGCGGGCGGCGTGGGCACCTTCCTCGTCCAGCTCGCCCGCATGAACGGGATCCGCGTCGCCGGTTCCTCGAGCGCGGCACAGCACTCGCTGCTGCGGGAGCTCGGGGTCGAGATCGTGCTCGACCGAGAGGCCGGCGACGTCCTCAAGGAGGCGACCCGCAGGCTGGGTGGGCCCTTCGATGCCGTCGCCGATCTCGTCGGTGGCGATCTGGTCTTTCGAAGCCTGAGCGTCCTCAAGGAGGGCGGGGCAGCAGCATCGATCGTCAGTCTCCACGGCGACTTCGAGGAGGCGATCGATCGGAACGTCAGCCTGCACGGCGTGCTCGTCCGCCCTGAACGCGCCGGCCTGGACCGGCTCGCGGACGCGGTTCAGCGTGGCGCCATGTACCCGATCGTCGACGCGGTCATCGATCCCGACGCGATCGCTCCGGCGCACCATCGCCTCGAATCCGGCCACGGGCAAGGGAAGGTCGTCCTGCGCTGGTGAGGCGGGTGCGTTTCGGCGACGGCCCCGGCGCGTAGGCTCTCCTCGGCGATGGCGCTCTACCTGTTCAACTTCTCCGCGGCTCAGGCGATCGAAGCACGGACGCAGCGTCAACGAGCCGCGGAGCTCCTCAGGACGGGGACGTGGAGCATCGATCCGGACACACCGCACAGAGGCGCGCTCGCTGCCGGCGACCTCGTCCTCATCTATGTCTCGGCGCCCGACCGCTTTTTCATCGCGCGCGCGCAGCTCGCTTCGCCGGTCCAGGCGCTGCCGCCACTTGAGGCGAGCACGGACCAGGCAGATCACCGGACCGGGGTACTGCTTTCACATATCGAGGAATGGGATCCCCCCGTTCCGATGGAAGCGGTATTGGCGCGCCTCGATGCGTCGGCGAGAGCCAAGGCCGACTTCGACGTGGATGTGGTTCGGATCATCCCGCACGAGTACGAAACCGCCGTGGCCGTCGCGGCGGAGCTTCACAGAAGAGACTGACCCGCCGTATCGACCGGCTGCGACTGCTTCATCTCGTGCACGAGAAAGTCAAGCAGCCTGACGACCGTCCTGCCTTGGCGATCATTCGAGGTCGAACCGATCGAGGGACATGACCTTGTCCCACGCCGCGACGAAATCGCGCACGAACTTCTCCTCCGCATCGTCGGCGCCGTAGACCTCCGCGATCGCCCGGAGCTGTGAGTTCGAGCCGAAGACGAGGTCGACGGCGGTCGCGGTCCACCTTGCCTCCCCCGTCGCGCGATCGCGGCCCTCGTACACGCCCTCCTGATCGGTTGAGACCTTCCACTCCGTCCCCATGTCGAGCAGGTTCACGAAGAAGTCGTTGGTCAGCGCCTGCGCCTCGGGCCGGTCGGTGAACACGCCGTGCCTCGATCCCCCGACGTTGGCGTTCAGTGCCCGCATGCCGCCGACGAGGACCGCCATCTCGGGCGCTGTCAGCTTCAACAGGTTCGCCCGCTCCACCAGGAGCGTCTCCGGCGAGAGCTTCTCTCCCGCCCGCAGGTAGTTGCGGAACCCGTCGAACGTGGGCTCGAGCACGGCGAAGGACTCCACGTCGGTCTGTTCCTGCGAGGCGTCCGTGCGGCCCGGCGCGAACGGGACCGTGACGTCGAATCCCGCGTTCCGCGCCGCCCGCTCCACGGCCGCGCACCCACCCAGGACGATCAGGTCGGCGAGCGACACTCGCTTGCCACCGGACTGCGCGCCGTTGAAATCCTGCCGGACCTGCTCGAGCGCCTGAAGAACGGTGGCCAGCGCGACCGGATCGTTGACCTCCCAGTCTCGTTGCGGGGCAAGGCGGATCCGGGCGCCGTTCGCGCCCCCACGCTTGTCCGTTCCGCGGAAGGTCGCCGCCGACGCCCACGCCGTCGAGACCAGTTGGGAGATCGACGGCCCCGAGGCGAGGATCGTGGCCTTGAGGGCTTCGGCGTCCTGTTCGTCGATCAGCGCGTGATCCACCGCGGGGACTGGGTCCTGCCATATCTGCGCATCCGCAACCCAAGGGCCGACGAGCCGGGTGACGGGCCCCATGTCGCGGTGGATCAACTTGTACCAGGCGCGGGCGAACGCGTCGGCGAGCGCGGCCGGGTCCTCCCGGAAGCGCTTCGTGATCTCGGCGTAGATGGGATCCACCCGGAGCGCCAGGTCCGTCGTCAGCATGGTTGGCGCCTGCCGCTTCGTCCGGTCGTGCGCGCCCGGCACGGTGCCCTGCGCCTCCGGATCCTTCGGCTTCCACTGCTTCGCGCCCCCGGGACTCTCCGCGAGCTCCCACTCGTAGCCGTACAGCGTCTCGAGGAAGCTGCTGTCCCAGGTGATCGGGGTGGGCGTCCACGCTCCCTCGAGCCCGCTGGTGATCGCCTCGTCACCGGAGCCGGTGCCGAAGGTGTTCCTCCAGCCCAGGCCCTGCTGTTCCAGGGGAGCGCCCTCGGGCTCGGGACCGACGTAGTCGGCGGCGGGGGCGGCGCCGTGCGTCTTGCCGAACGTGTGCCCGCCGACGATGAGCGCGACGGTCTCTTCGTCGTTCATGGCCATCCGGGCGAACGTCTGGCGGATGTACTTCGCCGACTCGAGCGGGTCAGGGACGCCGCCCGGCCCCTCCGGGTTCACGTAGATGAGGCCCATGTGGTCGGCGCCGAACGGCCCCTCGATCTCGCCGCCGCCGGCGTGGCGCTCGTCGCCGAGCCAGGTGTCCTCGGGCCCCCAGAAGATCTCGTCGGGTTCGTAGATGTCCTCGCGCCCGAAGCCGAAGCCGAACGTCTCGAACCCCATGGACTCCAGGGCCACGTTGCCGGCCAGGATGATCAGGTCGGCCCAGGAGAGCGCCCGGCCGTACTTCTTCTTGATCGGCCACAGCAGCCGACGCGCCTTGTCGAGGCTCGCGTTGTCCGGCCAACTGTTGAGCGGTGCGAACCGCTGCGCGCCGGTGCCGCCACCGCCCCGGCCGTCGGCGATTCGGTACGTGCCTGCCGCGTGCCACGACATCCTGATGAACAGCGGACCGTAGTGGCCGTAGTCCGCCGGCCACCAGTCCTGCGACGTCGTCATCAACTGGACCAGGTCACGCTTCACGGATTCGGCGTCGAGGGTCTCGACCGCCTCGCGGTAGTCGAAGTCCGTCCCCATCGGGCCGGCCTGGCGCGCGTGCTGGTGCAGGACCGAGAGGTCCACCTGGTTCGGCCACCAGTCCCTGTTCGTCCTGGGGCGATGAGGCTCGGGGGTCGGGGACGGGATCGCCGGGTTCTCGCTGTCGCTTCCGTTCTCGCGCTCAGACATGTCGGTCGCTCTCCTCTCTCGCCGCTTCCTCCGCCCGCTCTCGCCGACCGAGGCCGGGGAGCCTGTCGAGGCCTGCTCTGGGCACAGATCAACTCTTGGTCAGGAATGCGCTATCGGCAACTTACCTGCTGAGAGTGTGGAGGGACGAGGCCGTCTCCACCGGGCCCGGACTAGGGCCGCGCTTGGAGCCCGTCGAGAAGCTCGAGGTACTGGAGCAAGTGCCTCGGACCCAGGAACTCAGCACGGACGCGGTTGCGAGCCCGCTGGCCCATGTGCTCGGCTCGGGGGTGGTCCTGGAGAAGCTCGGTCACGGCATGTCCGACCGCCCGGCCGTCGGTGGGATCGACCAGAAGTCCCGTCTCGCCGTCGACGATCTGGTCCTGGATGCCGCCGATCCGGCTCGCGACCACGGGACGGGCCTTCCACATGGCTTCGGCGACCGTGAGGCCGAATCCCTCCGCCAGGCTCTTCTGCAGGACGACGGTCGCGTGGCGTTGCAGGGCGTTGACGATGGCCGCGTTCTCCTCCCGGTCGTCCATGGGCAGAGATGCAAGGTGCACGTGTCTTCTGATGCGCGGGGGCAGCGCGCACACAGCCTCCCGGGACTCGGCGAGGACCTCCGCGCCCTCCGGGTCGTCGGCCACGGAACGTGTCGACGGGCCGGCCAGCATCAGGCGGACGTCGTCGTCAGCCGTGACATGCTCGGCGAATGCTCGGATGACGCCGACCGGATCCTTGAGGCGATCCCACCTGCTGACCTGAACGACAAGGCGATCGACGAGCGACGGCGGACCCGACGTGCCGTGCAACTCTGCCCGGCGAACGACGGTGCCTGGGCTGCCGTCCTCCCGTTCGAACGTCGCGGGGGCGGTCGCCTCGGCGTCGACCAGCCCGGCTGCCGCCAAGATCGACAGCGTCGTCGCGCCGTCGAGGTCCTGATTCTTCGGGGAGAACGCGTCGATCGAGGGAGGGATCACGACGATTCGCTCCCGATCCAGCCCGCTCCACGCGTAGCCGAGTCGCGAGAAGACGTACGCGTGCGCGGGCTTCACGTAGGGCCGCAGAAAGCGCCAAGCCGTTCGCACCTCATCGTTGGGGATGTCCACGCCGACGTGGCATCGCCAGACGACGACGGCGCCTGCGTCGATCATGGCGCGGCACAGGCCGGCGGTCTGAGGATCGTGAAGGATCACGACGTCGTTCGGTCGGACGAGGCGAGAGAGTTCGTCGGCGTTCCGGTCGGCGACGTCCCCGTACACCCGGCGCTCGTGCGGTCCCAGCGGCCCGCCGTCGCCGGGGAAGCCGTGCAGGAGGTTGTGGATGCGCTTGGTGATTGCGAAGAACTCTGGAGTGCCCTCGATCACCATCCAACGGGCGTCGACCCCCGCTCCTCTGGCGTAGGACAGGAGCGACTGCAGCATCTCCGCGACGCCGCCGCCGCGTGCGGTGGAGTTGATGTTCCAGATGACGCGGCCCGCGAAGGTGTCTCCGGCGCGGGCGACTCCGGCGGCGAACCGCCGGTATGAGTCCTCCTCGAGCACCTGCTCGAAGCGCTCCGGCGCCAGCCGTGCGACCTGGACCTCGATCATCAAACCCATGGATCTTGCACCGCGCGCATCGTAATCAGTCAGGCCGAAGCCGAACGCGTCGCGGCCTTACACCAGGCTGTCCTGCCACGCGGAGCGCAGCCTGGCGTAATGCCCGCTCTCTTCCATCAATTGCTCGGGCGTGCCGTCCTCGATGATCTGGCCGTCCTCGATCACCAGGACGCGATCGGCGATCTCCACCGTCGACAGCCGGTGGGCGATGATCATCGCGGTCCGGTCGGCCAGCACCGTGCGCAGCGCCCGCTGGACCGCCCGTTCCGTCGGCACGTCCAGCGACGACGTGGCCTCGTCCAGGATCAGCACCGCCGGGTCGGCCAGGAACGCCCGGGCGAACGCCACCAGCTGCCGCTGCCCCGCCGACAGCCTGCTCCCGCGCTTGCCGACCTCGGTGTCGAATCCGTCGGGGAGCGCCTTGATGAAGGCGTCCGCCCCGATCGTTCGAGCGGCGGCCTCGACATCCGAGCGCGGCGCGCCGGGCCGGCCGAACTCGATGTTCTCGGCCACCGTGCCGGTGAACAGGAAGTTCTCCTGGGTGACCACCGCGACCACCCGGCGCAGTTCCTCTTCGTGCAGCGACGTCAGTTCGACGCCGTCCACCAGCACCCGGCCCTCCAAAGGGTCGTAGAAGCGCGCCAGCAACCTGGCCATGGTGGTCTTCCCGGCGCCCGTTCGTCCCACGAGCGCCAGCGTCTGTCCGGCCGGAACCACCAAGTCGATCCCGGGCAGGACGTCCGCCTCGCCGCGATAGCCGAAGCGCACGCCCTCGAACCGGATCTCGCCACGCCATCCGCCGTGCGGAGCGCTCGCGGCGGACTCCGGATGCGGCATCGGCACCGACGGATCCTCTTCCAGCACGCCCGACAGCTTCTCGAGCGCCGCCGCCGCCCCCTGGAACGAGTCGTAGAACTGGCTGATCTCGGCCATCGGCTCGAAGAACCGGCGAAGGTACAGAACGAAAGCCGCGAGCACGCCGACCTTCATGTCCCCGTTCACCACGCGCAAGCCGCCGACGAGCAGCACCAGCGCGGTCGTCACGTTTCCAACCAGCCGGATGCTCGTCCAGTAGGAGCCCAGCAGCCGGAACGACCGCTTCGTCGCCTCGCGGTAGCCGTCGTTGACCTGCCCGAAGATCTCCTCGTTGCGCGGCTCGCGCCGGAAGGCGTGGACGGCACGGATGCCGCCAAGCGACTCGGTGAAGTGCACGATCACCAGCGCCACCGCCTCGCGAGTGCGACGGTACGCGGCCGTCGAGCGGATCTGGAACCAGCGCGTCATCAGCAGCAGTGGCACGAACGCGCTGATCGCCACCAGCCCGAGCGGCAGATCCAGGATCAGCAGGATGACGCCGACCGACAGCACCGAGAGCACCGACGTCACGAAGATGTCCAGGCCCATCTCCAGCAACTCGTTGATGGCGTCGAGGTCGGACGTCAGCCGGGAGATCACCCGGCCCGAGGTGTACCGCTCGTGGAACGAGAGCGAGAGCCGCTGGAAGTGTTCGAACACGCGCTCGCGGAGGTCGAGCAGCACCGACTGGCCGACCTTCCCTGCGCCGGAGACGAATGCCCAGTAGAAGAGCGCCTGCGTGCAGCCCGCGATCACCAGGCCGATCACGATCAGCACCAGCGTCTCCGGATGGCCCTGTTCGACCGCCGGGATGCCACGGTCGATGGCCGCCGCCACCAGGAGCGGCCCCGCCATGGCGGCGGCGTTCTGCACCAGCACGGCGATGACCAGCAGGACCACCGCGTTGCGGTGCGGGTGCAGAAGCGAACCGAGGAGCCGGCGGCTCCGCGCGCGGAGCAGGGACGAGATGCCGCCGGGAAGGTCGTCAACCTGTTCGGCGGCGACGCCCCGCCAGTCCTGGACCGCGCTCATGACGCCGCCTTCTCCGCCGGGGCCTCTTCCGAGAGCACCGCCCGATAGGCGGGAAGGCGCGCCATCAGTTCGGAATGGGTCCCGACCGCGACCAGGGTTCCGTCCTGAAGGAACGCCACGCGGTCGGCCAGCGCCACCGTCGAGGGCCGGTGCACCACGAGCAGGCTCGTGGTCTCCCGGAGCACGCGACCGATGGCCTCCTCGACCAGCGCCTCGGTGTGGACGTCGAGGGCCGAGAGCGGGTCGTCCAGCACCAGCACCGAGGGCTTGGCGATCACGGCCCGGGCCAGCGCCAGGCGCTGCCGCTGGCCGCCCGACAGCGACAGACCCTGCTCACCGATCCGCGTCTCCAGGCCCCACGGGAGGTCGTCCACAAACGATGCCTGCGCCAGGTCCAGGGCCGCCCGGACCTCCTCGTCCGTGGCGTCTGGGTTGCCGAGCGTCAGGTTCTCCCGGGCGCTCATGGAGAACAGGACGGGGTCTTCGAACGCCATCGCCACGTGCCGACGAAGCGACGCGAGCGTCACGTCGCGGACGTCGACGCCGTCCAGCGTGATCCGGCCTTCCGTAACGTCGTACAGGCGCGGGACCAGCGCGGCAAGCGTGCTCTTCCCGGAGCCCGTGGCGCCGACGATCGCGATGGTCTCGCCGGGCTCGACGACCAGATCGATGCCGTGCAGCACCGGTTCGCCCTCGTGCGACGCGTCGGGGTAGCGGAACCCGACGCCTTCGAACGCCAGCCGCCCCCGCGTCCGCACCAGTTCGGTCGCACCGGGCCGGTCGGAGACCAGCGGGGCCTCGTCGAAGATCTCGTAGATGCGCTCTGCCGCCGTGGCCGCCTCCTGGGCCACCGAGAGGATCCACCCGAGGTCGATCACCGGCCACTGCAGCAGCACCAGCAGCGAGGTGAACGCGACCAGCGCGCCGAGCGACATCGACCCGTGGGCCACCGCCAGTGCGCCCAGCAGGACGACCAGCGCCAGGGTCAGGTTCGGCAGCAGGTCCAGCAGCGTCCACAGGCGCGCCCGCATCCGCACCCCCTCCAGCGACGTCGCCTGCAGCCGGCGCGAGGCCGCGCCGAACCTCGCCTGCAGGAGCGGGCCGCGTCCGAACGCCTTGACGACTCGGATGCCGGTTGCGGCCTCTTCGACCAGGGTCGCCAGGTCACCCTGCTGGTCCTGCATGCGGCGCGAGACGTCGGCGTACTTGTTCCCGAACCGCTTCCCGAGCCAGGCGACCGGCGCCATGGTGACCGCCACGACGAGCCCCAGCGGCCAGTACAGGATGAGCAGCAGGATGATCACCGTGATCACCTGGCCGGTGTTGACGACCATGAAGATCGCGCCGAAGCCGAAGAACCGGCGGATGGTGCTGAGGTCGCTGGTCGCGCGCGAGAGCAACTGGCCGGAATGCCAGCGGTCGTGGAAGGCCACCGACAGTTGCTGCAGGTGGGCGTAGAGGTCGTCGCGGATCTTCGCCTCGACGTTCAGGATCGCCACGGACTGCGTCCAGCGGCGCGCGAAGATGAGCGAGGCCTCCAGCAGCCCGAGCAGCAGCGCCAGCAGCGACATCGGGACCAATGCGCCCCGCTTCCCGTGCGCGATGGGGCCGTTCACGATGGCCTTCGCGATCAAGGGGATGAGGATGGTCGCCCCGATGCCCAGTGCCGCGCAGGCGAACATCACGGCCACCTGGCCGCGGTACGGTCGCAGATACACGCGCATGCGCCAGAGCGCGCGGAACCGGTTCGGCGTCAAGCCACGCTCACCTCGTTCCCCGGATGCGTCGTTCGCGCTGACGGCGGGAGGGGTCGCGAACGGCGAAGAGGTCCAGCATCGGCTCGCGGGGGGAGAGCGTCAACCGCGTGGCGAGCCGACTCGAGGGGGTGTGGCTCGACCCGGTGCCAACCGGAGTCATCGCCGCCGGCTTCGCCGAGGTGCTCGCCGGGTAGATGGATGAACGAACACCCCATGGAAGCCTTCCTCGTCGGAGTCGGTCTCGCCCTCGCGATCCAGGCCGTTGCCCTGATGGCGCTGCTCGCGTCGACCGCGCTGGACCCGGTTGCGGGCGGTCGAGGGCGGGTCGAAGGACGCGAACGCCGCCGTTCCGGCCCGCCGTTCGAGGATGTCAAAGCCGGTCGCCCGGACGGGCGTGAGGCGGTGCGCGACGGCGCGGGAACAGCCTCTTGCGATGCGGTGGCGCCGGTGGGAACGTATCCGTCTCTGGCGCGTGGAGGTCGGATGGATCCGTTCGAGGTTCAACTCGTTGACGAGCACACGTTGCGGGTCGTCGGTGAGCTCGACGTGCAGACGAGCCCACGGCTCGACGCCGCGATCGCGCAGATGCTCGGCAACGGCGGAGACGTCGTCCTCGACATGACCGACGTGGGGTTCATCGACTCCAGCGGGCTCCATGTGCTGCTGGCGGCGGCGTGGGCGCTCGGCGACCATCGCCGCCTCGTCGTTCGCCGCCCGAGCCGATTCGTCGTGCGCGTGCTCGAGGTGTCGGGGCTCGCATCGGCCTTGGCCCCGCTGCCGCTCGAGATCGAATGGGCGGACGGTGCGGCGCATCGCAACGACGGCCCGGGCGCCGTGCACCGCCTGGCTGCGCTCGTCAACGCCTCGCTCGACGCGGCGCGCCGTTCGCGCGGGCTGACCCGCGATTCGCTCGCGATCATCGAACGGTCGCGGGCGGCCAGGGCGGAGGCGTACGCGATCAGGGCGGCGCTCGAGCCGAGGCGCTTCGCCGCGTAGATCCGGCCGTCACGGTCCAGGATTCAGCGTCCAGGTTGCGAAGATGGGATCGCCGAACGTCGACAGGGACCCGCCCGCGAGCACGACCTGCCCGGTCCGTGCGTCGAACGCGACGGCCGACTCGTAGAGCGGATAGGGCGAGGTCTTCGTCGCGAGCTCCTTCCAGTCGGACCCGTTCCATGTCCACGTGTCGTTGAATCCATTGCCGTCCGGCGAGCAGCCCTGCTGGGTATAGGCGCATCCGCCGAAAAGCGCGGCGCCGCCGAACGCGGGGTCGTCCGCCAGGCTCGCGTCCATGCGGGGCAGCGGAGCCGACGCCGGCGACTGCTTCGTCCACGTCGTCCCGTCGAACGTCCAGGTGTCGCCGAGGTCGACGAAGTTGCTTCCGTCGTCGCGAAGGCCGCCGAAGAGCACCGCGCCTCCGTTGGTCGAGTCGTCGCCGACCGGGGCGAACGCGCGGCCGCTGGGAGCGGTCGCGGTGCGAAGCCGGTGCCAGGTGGTGCCGTCCCACTGCCAGGTGGCCCTGCTGTACGGGGCGATCGTCCCCTTCGTGCACGACTTCAGGTGACTGACGCAGGCCCCACCGAACACGTCGACGTGTCCGTCGAGGGGATCCGTGAACGCCGAGCCGTATTGCACCGGTGGGGACGCCGCCGGATGCTGCTCGGTCCACGTCGTCCCGTCCCAGGTCCAGGTGTCTGAGAAGAGGTTCCCGTTGAACGGGTCGTAGCCGCCGAAGAGGACCACCTCCTGTGCGGCTGCGTCGTACGCCAGGACCGGCCCCGCGCGCTGCGCCGGCGCCGACGAGGGGTGCAGTTCGCTCCAGCGATGGCCGTCCCAGTCCCACGTGTCGCCCAGCCCACCCCAGTCGAAGCCGCCGAACAGCACCGTCTGGTCCGATGCCTGGTCGTACGCCATGCTCGCTTGCGCGCGGGTCGCGGGCACGGGCGTCGTCGGGAGGCGCTGGACCCAGTTCGGCGATGCCGCATTCGGAGCGCTCATGCGCGTGCCCCCCGCGGGATCGAGCCTCGTCACGAAGGTGTCCATCCCGCCGGCCAGCGTCGGCTGGAAGGCGCCCGCCGTGACCGGGAATCCCGTCGACGACGTGTACCCGGTGACGTGGACGGCGCCGTCCGATCCGAGGGCTACACCCGTTGCGACGTCGCCGTACCCGAAGGTGTTCGGGATCGGGTCGGGCCCGCCCAGGTAGGAGCCGTAGAGCAGCGTCGAACCCTTCGCGTTCAGCTCGAGCACGAGCGCGTCGGCGCCGATCCCCGACAGCGTGCGCTGGAACCCACCCTTCGACGTCGGCAGTGCCAGGGAGGTCGTGGCCCCGACCACCCATGCTTGTCCGGCGCCGTCCACCTGGATGCCGTACCCGTAGTCAACCTCGTACCCGTCGCTGGTCTCGATGGAGTCACCGACGAACGTCGAGTAGGCCAGGCTGCGGCCGGTTGGCCGCACCTTCGTCACCACCAGATCCATGTCCGCGCCGTTCCATCCGGGAGGCGAGACCGGTCCATTGAACGTGTGGTCGAAGGCGCCGGGCGTGGTCGGGTAGCTTGCGGAACTCGTCGCACCCGTGACGTAGGCCGCACCGGACGCGTCTACCGCGACGTCCCAGAGCTGCGTGGTGCTGTCGTCCTTGCCGGCCATGAACGTCGAGTAGACGAGCGACGAGGAAGTGAGATTCATGGCGGTGACGAACCCGTCCGCCGTACCCGAGTACTGGCGGTCGAAGGCCCGGCTGGTCGTCGGGAAGTCGCCGGACTGCGTTACCCCGGCGACGTAGACCTTGCCCTCACCGTCGGTGGCCAGCCCTTCGCCGGTGTCCAGGCCGGTGCCGCCGAGATAGGAGGAGTACACGAGGCTCGAACCCACAGGGTCGAGCTCCGTCACGACCACATCGCTGGTGCCGCTGTTGTACGTGGTGTCGTACGCGCCGGGCGTGGTCGGGTAGTCGGACGATCCCGAGTAGCCCGTGACGTAGGTGTCGCCGTTCGTATCCAGGGCAAGGCCCTGAAGCTCGTCGTCGCGGGTGCCGCCGAGATACGTCGAATAGACCGGCGATGCCCCAGAGGGGTCGAGCTCGGTCACGAACCCGTCCGGGAACGTGCCGCCGCCGTCGGACTGGAAGCACTCCGGCGTCGTCGGGAAGTCGGTCGAACGGGTCCACCCGCCGACATAGGCGTTGCCTGCATCGTCGACCGCGATCCCCGTTCCGAAGTCCTCGGCGGTGCCGCCGAGGTACGTGGCGTAGTCGAGCGCGGAACCGTCCGGGGAGATCTTCGCCACGAACGCGTCGACGACCCCGCCGAAGGTCGTCTGGAACGCGCCCGGGCTCGCGGGAAAGTCGATCGATTCGGTCGTCCCGGTCACGTACGTCGCGCCGGAGGCATCGACGGCGACGTCGCCTGCCGCGTCGTCGGCGGAGCCGCCGAGATACGAGGAGTACTCCAGCTGCGGGTCGATGACCAGGTCCCTCGACGAGTCGAACGGACCGACGGCGAACCTGACGTCACCACCTTCGGTGAGGACGAACCGGCTGCGAACCGCGAGTCGAGCCGCGCCCCCGGCGACCTGATAGCTCACCGGCGCGGCGTCGTCGAAGTGACCGACGACGGTGTCGACGCGAAGAGACCCGTCGGCGAGCCGTTCCACGCGCTCGGCTCCCTCCCAGGCGAGATGGATCGAGGCGACGTTGCCACCCGGGTGGACGATGAACTCGTATTTCATCGAAGGCCCGGCGCGGAAGACCGCGTCGATCCCTGGCCACACTTCGTGGTAGGTGATCGTGCGGTATCTCCTGAGGCCCGGGTGCCAGGAAGACCGGTCGTGCCCCATCAGGTAGTTGACGATGCCCGGTTCGACGTCCGAGGCGGTCATCGAAGGACGCGCCGCTCCGTTCACGAATCGCAGCGCGAGCGCAACGCCGTTCACCGTCCGGGTGTTGTTGAACGCAGGAGGCGACGTCCGCAGCGATCCCGATCCCCGCTCGGTCGACGTTGATGGGCGCGATGGAGGAGCGACGGCAACGAGCACCGGGCCGCGGTCGGTCAGATGCAGCGTCGAACCACCCCAGGTGGCCAGGTAGCGCACGGAGGGGTCGGCCTGCCCCTCGTTGCGCACGAAGGCTCGGGTCGCGCCGCCGATGGCGGACGGGCGCGGCGACGGCAGCTCCAAGCGCCCGGTGCCCGTGTGATTCGAGAGCCCCGGGTTCGCCGGCCTCATCAGGCCTGCGGGCAGCGGCCGTGTGGGCGAGGCCGCGACCGGCGGAGCCGCGGAGCCGGTGACGAACGCGGCGACGCCCGCAAGGCCCACGGCGATCCGTGGCACCGTGCCGATCACCCGAGAACCGAGCAGTGGCCTCCGCACAGGAGCATCACTCCTTTCGATCGGGAATGCATCGCTCGCACGAGAGATGGCGACGCGGTCGCGGTCGCCGGCCCATGACCTCACTGTGCCGACCCGGATATCGTCCCGGCAACTAGAATCCTGACCTCTGCGGACCACTGGCCCCAACATGTCATCCGAGCCGCAACGGGAGTCCATCGGGGCGTTCGAGCCCCTGGGCCTGAGCGACGACGAGGAGCGGACCTACCGTGCTCTCGTCGGGCACCCGGGTTCGACGTACGACGATCTTCGGCTCGCGCTCGGCGCCGGCACGTCTCGCGTTCGAGTGATCCTCAACGCGCTTGAGCGGAAGGGCCTGGTCAGCCGCGTGCCGGGGCCGCTCGTTCGCTTCTTCCCCACGCGCCCCGACGCCGCGATCGAGTCGATGATCTCCGTGCGTCAGCGGGAACTCGAAGCCGCACGGGTTGCCGCGCTTCGACTCCTGGATACGTATCGGGCGAACGAGCGGCGTGGCCCGCTGGACCTCGTCGAGGTCATCGGTGGGCGCGAAGCGGTGGTCCGCCGGTTCGGCCAGCTCCAACGCCAGGCGCGTTCCGAGGTCCTGTGCTTCACGAAGCCGCCGTTCGCGACCAGGCCGTCCGACGCGGGCGAGTCGGTGCTGGATCGCGGTGTCAACGTGCGCTGCGTGTACGACGTGCGCGCGCTTGAGATCCCCGACGTGGCACGCGTCATGGACTCGATGATCGCGCGCGGAGAGCAGGCGCGCACCCATCCCGCCGTGCCGATGAAACTCTTCCTGGTCGATCGCCGCGCCGCGCTCCTTCCCGTGCACATCGAAGCGGGGACGGCCGCCGAGTCCGCTCTCATCGTCCACCAGTCGCCGTTGCTCGACGCGGTCGTCATGTTGTTCGAATTCGTTTGGACCCAGGCGGTGCCGCTCGCGAGTACGGATTCGGCCGATGCGCAGGCTCCATCGCGGGACGTTCGTCACTCGGACGACGACCTCCTGCGACTGTTGATCGCCGGGCTGAAGGAGGAGGCGATCGCCCGCCAATTGGGCGTCAGCGTCAGCACGGTACGCCGCCGCGTCCGGCGCCTTCTGAACGATTGGGGAGTCCAGACGAAGATGCAGCTCGCGTTCAAGCTCGCCGAGCAGCGGCTGGCGCACGGTGAGCGGGTGCCGGTGGTCTCGCCGCGGGCCGAAGCATGAGCGACGACGTGCCGCAAACAGGCCCTGACCCATGTTGGGTTTCGCTTTGAGGCGAACTCCTACGCGAGGTCGCCCGTAGTCCGTACATCGGTGGGGTGCTGTCGCTGGCGGACCTCCCGCCGCAGCCTCGCCGGAAAGGGGGATCGATCCCATGAGGCGATCGATCGGAGCGGCGATCCTCATCGCCGCGGCCTTGACCGTGTCAACGGCGAGCGGCGCTCTCGCCGCGGGCGGGGGGAAGGGCCAGGGCAACACCAACGGCCACGGTGGCGACATGCCGGCGTACTACGACGACCAGCTCTTCACGATCAACTTCAAGCTGATGAAGCCCGACCTTCATCACAATCCGTCGTTCAACACCATCTATCAGTGCGACACATGCGCGGATCAGGGTCTGAACTTCGTCTCCGTGCTCGACGCGATCCAAGGGGACGGATTCAACCCGATCTGGGAGGAGCACCAGATCACGTTCAACGCCGGGTTCCAGCCGGTGCAGTTCACGTCGGACGACCAGATCCTGCAAGCCCAGCAGCAGGGTGAGATCACGATCACCGACACCGAGGAGTTCTACCGGTGCTCGGTCGTCGGTAAGAAATAGCGCACGCTCCCGGCAGCGGCCCCGGCGGCGCACGTCCCGGACGCGCCGCCGGGGCCGAGGCCGGCCGCGCTACCCATAAATCGTCAGGTTGGTGGACGATCCGAGTCCTCGACGACTTGATCGACCGGCGAACCTCAATCCGTTTGCTAACCGAGAGGCCGCACAACCTCAACGGGATCCACCAACCTTTTCGGATCTCGTTCCCGAGAATGGCGCCCCATGGTTCGCACGCGGCGCTCGCATCTCAAGGTTCCCAGGGTGACGGCGCTCTTCTGGGTCGTGAAGGTCCTGACGACCGCGCTGGGCGAGGCCACCTCCGACTACCTCATCCATCGCGTCGGGCTGCACAACAAGCCCGCGCTGGCTGCGATCGTCTTCGTCACCGGCGTCGTCCTTCTCGTCGCGCTGGCCTGGCAGCTGTCGCTGCGCCGGTATGTGACGGGCGTCTACTGGTTCGCGGTCGCCATGGTTGCCATCTTCGGAACCATGGCCGCCGACGCCGTCCACGTCCAATTCGGCGTTCCGTATGCCGCGTCGAGCCTCGTCTTCGCGATCGTCCTGGCGGTGCTGTTCTACGCCTGGTGGTCGAGGGAAGGCACGCTGTCGATCCACTCCGTCTTCACGCGTGAGCGCGAGCTCTTCTACTGGGCCGTGGTGATGGCCACGTTCGCACTGGGTACCGCGGTCGGGGACCTGACGGCTTTCACACTGCACCTGGGCTTTCTCGCCTCGGGGCTTCTATTCACTGCATTGTTCGCCGTGCCCGCCGTCGGGTACCGGTGGTTCGGGTGGAATTCGGTGTTCGCGTTCTGGTTCGCGTATGTGCTCACGCGCCCGCTCGGGGCGTCGTACGCGGACTGGCTGGCGTTCCCGACCAAGGCCGGTGGTCTCGGCATCGGCCATGGGGAGGTCGCGGCGGCTCTCACGGCTGTGATCGTGATCCTGGTCGCGGTCATGGCGGTGAGCGGCAATGACAGGCCCGAGCGCCCCGTGTCGCGGGCGGCAACGGAGCCATCCACGGCGAAGGGAACCTCCACGCCGTAGGGGCCGAGCGCAGTTTCGGCTGGAGAGGCGTCGGGTAGCAACGAAGCGACGCTCGGGCTTGTCTTGCACCACCGAACCAATCGCTTCCCAACGCTGGAAAGGATGTGTATAGCCGATGAACTTCAAGCGCGCTCTGGCAGCAGGCACAGTGGCAACCGCGATCCTCACGGGCGGAACCATGTCTGCGACCGCGGCTTCCGCACAGGTCGCCACCCCGAGTACTCCCGCCGGGATGGAGATCGGCCAGCAGGGGATCATCAACCTGATCCTGAATGTGAACAAGACGCTCGACAAGGTCAGCGTGCTGAGAGACGTCGGACAGGTCAAGATCGTCTCAATCGAGCACAGCCTGAACAAGCTGATCAATCAAAGCGACGTGCTGAGTCACAAGGTCGTGGTGCTGCACCACTTCCTGCGCAACTGCAACGTCCTGTCCTGCTTCGTGATCGACAACTTCCTGAACAAGCTCCACGTGAAGATCGGCGACATCGTCGCGATCGAGCTGTTGAACGGCAACGACATCAAGCTGTTCCGCCGGCCACTGGTGTAACGGTCGCCGACTCCAGTGCCGGGCCAGTCCGGCGCCGATGGCACAACCACGCGGTCGCCCTGTCTCGCTATGGCGAGGCAGGGTCGACCGCCGTTCAGCATCTTCCAGTTCCAGGTTGAAGCACCGCCCGGTGCCCATGGGTCCGCGGTGCGCCGGACCGTCGCCGCACGGTCTGGAGCGCCACGATTTCGTGCTTTCGCTCACATCGGGACCGTTCGTCTGTTGACGAACACGGCCAGGTTCGGGAATCTAGATCGCTGGTCCGGCGTTCCAGCCGGCGACGCGGGGCTATCCACAAGGCCGTCCGACGGCCGGATCAACAGGGGGATGACGTATGGCCAGGTTCACGCGGATCGATCTGCGACTCTTCGTCATCGTGGCGGTGACGGCAGCCCTCACGGCCGGAGTTGCGACGGCGTCGTCCGCCGCCGGGAAGAAGAAGTTCTACACGGACTCGCTGGTCTCTGTGAGCCCGGCGCCGGAGAACGACAAGGACGCGCTCTTCGGCGGCCAGAGCGTCGATCTGGCCATCACGCTCACCAACCGGACCGACAGCCAGCAGACGCTTGGCTCTGCCAACGTCACGATCCCGTCCGGCTACACGCCCGTGGCGCTCGACTCGGTCACCACTTCGCCGGTTCACCATGACTGGTCGAACTCCTCGCTCGACGTCACTCACGGGCTGCTGCTGCTGCGCAACGTGGGTCCCAACTACTCCAACGCGCTCGCGCCGGGCGAGTCCGTGACGGCCACCGTGACCGTCATCACCCAATGCACGCCGAATACGACCAAGCAGTGGGTGACGCGGGCGAAGCAGTCGAACGACTTCAGCGGAACGGGGAACGACTTCACGCTCGCGGGGTCCGATCCCACCGACACGGTCAAGGTCGGGTGCCCGGATCACGTCGCGTTCGGCCAGCAGCCCACGAACACCACGGCGGGCCAGATCATCGGTGCCGCATCCAACCCGGCCGGCGTCACGGTCAACATCCTCGACTCCGCGGGTCAATTGGTGAGCATCGCCACCAATCCGGTCGGTGTCGCGATCGGGACGAACCCGGGCTCCGGGACACTGTTCGGCACGACGCCGGTCAACGCGACGGGTGGCATCGCAACCTTCGCGGACCTTGTTATCGACCTGAGCGGCCATGGGTACACGCTGGTCGCGAGCAGCGCCGGGCTGACGTCGGCAACGTCGAGCGCCTTTGTCATCACCGGCATCGCCACGAAGTGCGGCAACGATCCCGACTGCAAGGCCGCCACCGGCACGAAGGCCACGGTGACCGACCCCACGGTCGGGACCGCGGACGTCCCCGTCTCCCAGTGCACCGGCGACGTGTGCTTCCTCTCGCTCGACGAATCGATCGGGAACTTCTGCAACGGCACCTGCATCGCGAACACGATCGTGTTCGCGCCGCCCAGCGACGTCGACGGCGTGGGAA
>JBEDUK010000087.1:0-15308 GCA_040414485.1 Actinomycetota bacterium | reverse complement strand
TCATCGACGGCACCGAGAACCCCACCCTTGTTGATGCGCCGGACGTCGCCCTCGTCCCGGATGGCGCGCCGGGCGCCGGCGGGACGGTGCTCCTGTTGCAGAAGTGGCTCCACGACGCGGCCGCGTGGGAGGCGCTGCCCGTCGAGCAGCAGGAGGGCGTGATGGGCCGAACGAAGGCCGGCAGCGTCGAACTTGAGGACAAGCCGGAGGACTCGCACGTGGCCTCCACGGACCAGGAGCGCTTCGGCAAGATCTTCCGACGGAACATGGCGTTCGGAACGGTCACGCGCCACGGCACGATGTTCGTCGGCTTCAGCGCCGAGCAGCGCCGGCTCGCGAACATGCTGGCGAGCATGGCCGGCTTCCGGAACGGTTCCGAACTCCCGAACGGCCCGCGGGACGCGCTCATCGGATACACGCGGCCGCTCACGGGCGCGTACTACTTCGTGCCATCGATCGACGCGCTGCGCCGGGTCGGCGGTCCCCTCTCGTCGCCGGGCTGACTCCCGAGCAAACGAAAAGGTCCGAGCAGCGTGCCGAATCGGGCGGACCATCCGATGTTCGCGTCGACCTCGCGGCCACTCGCGTCCGCCGATCGTCCGGTCCTTCATCGTCCCACTGCCCGGAACCGGCGCTGACGATACCGGCGCCGACGCGTGGCGCGCCACCGTCGAATGGCTCGCCGGAGCGGGTCCAGCGAACGAAAGCAGCCGCTGCCACGGCTAGGCCATTCGCAGGAGATCGGCCCCCGACGTTGCTGCCGGAGGACCCGCCCGTGGGGGGCGGAATGCCCCTCCCGTGGCCGTGCCGGCAGCACGAGTCTGGACGTGTCGGCTCGACGGAAGGAGTTCGCCATGAGCGTCCAGACCCTTCAGGAACGGGAGCGCGAGACGCGCACCACCGCGCAGGAGGTGGCGCGGCCCCCGGGGTTCGAGGCCACCGGGGTCGCGTACATGAACGGGCGCTTCGTCCCGATCGAGGAGGCGACGATCCCGATCGCCACGCACGCGTTCAACTACGGAACCGGCTGCTTCGAGGGGATCCGCGGCTACTGGAACGAGACGGCGGGCGATCTCTACCTGGTGAAGCTGGTGGAGCACTTCGAACGCCTCATCCGCGACGCGGGCGTGCTCCGGATGAGCGTGCCGCTGACCGCCCAAGAGCTGGCCGACATCGCGGTCGAGCTCGTCCGCCGCAACGGATCCCGCGAGGACATCTACATCCGTCCGGTCGTGTACAAGGCCTCTCCCGTGATCCGGGTCGGCCTGCTCGGCCTGGCGGACGGCTTCTGCTGCTTCACGGCTCCGATGGGCGACTACCACAACATCCATCGCGGGATGTCGGCGACGGTTTCGGGGTGGCGCAGGAACGACGACAACGCGATCCCTCCGTACACGAAGGCGACCGGCGGCTACATCAACGCTGCGCTCGCGGTCGCCGACGCGCAGGCGGCCGGATACGACGAGGCGATCCTGCTGACCGGCGACGGCCATGTGTCGGAGGCGAGCGCCGCGAACCTGTTCCTGGTGTCGCGCGGTGGCGAGCTGATCACCCCCGACGAAGCCAGCAACATCCTGCCCGGCATCACGCGGGCCAGTGTGATCGGGCTCGCGCATGAGCGCGGCATCCCGGTCACCGAACGGCCGGTCCACCGCACGGAGCTGTACGCGGCGTCCGAACTGTTCCTGTGCGGAACCGGCGTGCAGATCGCGCCGATCACGAGCCTGGACGGCCGGCCGATCGGAGACGGACAGATCGGCCCGATCACGCTCGACCTGCAGGCGGCCTACCTCGCCGCGGTCCGGGGAGCGGATCCGGCCCGGCTCGACTGGGTCACCCCCGTCTACCGGCAGTTCCCCGCCGTGCGGGACGTCCGGCCCGCGGATGGCGGGACCCTGGACCGGCGCGTGCCCCCACCGGTCAACGCAGGATGAAACCGTGCATGCGTTGCTGATCCTGCTGATCGCGCTCCTCGTCGCCGCCGCGTCCGTGGGGCTTCTGATCGCCGGTGTGACGGCCGCACGCATGTCCGCGACCAGGCGACGGAACGTCACGTTCAGGCGCCGGATCGTGCCGGCGGTCAACGAGATCGTCGCCGAGCCCGGCGGAACGATCGTGGTCCGGCTCGACGTCGACCCGTCGGGCCGGCGCGGTCCGGCGCTCGATCGCCTGGTCGAGGAGGCTGCCGCAGCCGCCTTTCGCGTCCACCCCGACGCGGTCAGCGTCGAGGTCAGGTCTCCGGGCGGAACAGCGCTCGGTCGCAAGTCACGAAGCGTCGCGCCGGCTCACCCGCGCCGCGGCTCGGGTGGACCCGGAGCACTCACTGCGCGATCGCGTGAGCCGCGTGCGCCGCGGTCGCGGGTGCCGGACGTGTCCCGCCACCTCACTGAGGAACCGCTGACCGCCCCTCCCAGCAGGGGCCCGATGCGACCCAACGACGGCGGTGTCCAGCCTGCCGTCCGGCGCCCGCTCTCCGCCCAGTTCGAGCTACCCGGAGCCGTCACCGAGCGTCTCGGCGATCCGGACGACGCCGTCGGACTCATCGAGGCGATCCTGCGGGCGGGTGGCGCGGACGTGATTCGTGACGCGGACATGCTTCGAACCGGTGATCTGGCCGTGGTCGTGCTGCCGCACGGGGACGCGGTCTGGGTGAGCCGCCGTGACCTGAACCACGCGTTCCTCCGCATCCAGTCGAGCGACGCCGCTCGCGGACTGGTCGTCGCGTTCGGCCACCTGGATCCGGAGGAGGTCCGAACCCGGGAATCGATCGCGCCCGCCATCCTTCACGTCGGGCCGCGCGATATCCAGCGCATGGCCGATGCGGTCGCGGTGGGGGCGGATCCGGTTCGATTCGCGGCCGGAACGGGCGCCCGCGGGTAGCGCGGCGCCGGACACTCGCTGCAAGGAGGACTCCGTGGGGACTGGAACGAAGCGCATCCCACAGGCCGCCGACTCGCTCGTGCGGGCCTATCTGCACCAGCGGGCGGCGTCGTTCGACGTCATCCTGCATCCAAGAGCGTTCCGGTCGATCGACGAGGCCCGCGCCATCGGGGTCGACGCGGGCGACGTGCTGAAGTCGCTCGTGATCAGGCACGCGGAGGGTCGTGTCGTCGCCGTGCTGCCGGCATCCAGGCGGCTCGACATGCACCGCGTGCATCGCGTTCTCGGGGACGCGCATGCGACGCTCGCCGCGGAGGACGAGATCCGCAGCGCGTATCCGGCGTACGAACTCGGCGCGCTGCCGCCGATCGCGTCGCTGCTCGACGCGCCCGTTCTTCTCGATCCGACCGTCTTCGAGCACGAGACGGTGGTGTTCGCCGCGGGCACGCAGACCGAGTCCTTGCGAATGCGCCCCGAGGACCTGTTCACGGGCGAGGACTTCCGCGTGGCGCGGATCACGCACGAGCCGCATGAGGCCGAACGCACGGACGAATCCGACGGCTGAGCACGAGCGGCGACCGGCCGGCGCGAGCCCGTCGGGGTCAGTGCAACCTAGGCTGTCCGCACCGTGGAGCTCGCCGAACGATCACCCACCGGACTCGCCTACTTGAATCTCGTGACCGAGCTGCTCCAGGCGTCACGGATGGCCCACCCCACCGGGGGAATCTGGGAAGCCTCCGACCTCCAGTGGTGGTGGCGCCGAGACCAGCACGAAGATCCTCGAGGCCAGACCTTCTGGCTCGAGGACGGCCGGCCCGTGGCCGCCGCGATGGTGACCGACTGGGGCCGCCGATGGGGGTTCGACGTGATCGGCGGCCGCGCGCTCGAGGGTCAGCGTGGCGAACGCGCCGAGGAGATCGCCTGGTCGCATGGCATCGAGATGCTCGAACGGCTCGGCCTGGGGACGGTGGAGACGAGCATCCGCGAAGACGACGAGCGCGGCCTGCGCTCGGCCGGCTCGTTCGGGTTCGAATCAACGGACGAACGCTCGATCGCGACATGGATGGACGCCGGCATCGAGCGAACGTGGCCTTCGCTCCCGACGGGATTCCACGTCGTCGACCGGAGCGGGGCAGACGGCCGGCCGCACCCGATGATCGCCCGCAACGGCGAACATGTGGAGGCGCGGCTCCGAGAGTGCTCGCTGTACCGCCCCGACCTCGACCTCGCGGTTCGAGGACCCGACGGCGACGTCGCCGGCTACGCGCTGTTCTGGGCCGACCCGGTCACCGGCGTCGGCGAGGTGGAGCCCATGCGCACGGAAGACGCGTACCAGGGCCGCGGCATCGCGCGATATCTCCTGGCGGCTGGTCTCGCGCGCCTGCGCGCGGCCGGCTGTTCGAGGCTCACGGTCGCGCACATGGACGGGAACGAGGCGGCGCGGCGCCTCTACGAGGGCGCCGGCTTCCGCGCGGCGTACGCCGTGCGGACCTTCGTTCGACGTGCCGGGTAGCGCAGGCCCTACCAGCGATCGCGGTGGACGACCTCGTCGAGCGGGCGACGCCCGCCGGCGCGCCGGCTCGACGTGAGCATCGACGGATCCGCTGGGTACCCGAATGACAGGATCAGGTCGCACCGGCTCTCGTTCGGGTACCCGAGAATCTCCCGCGCGGCGTCCTGGTCGTAGACGGCCGCGTGGACGCCGCCGATCCCGCGCGACCACGCTGTGAGCAGCATGTTCTGCGCGGCCTGGCCCGAATCGAACGCGATCCAGGCGCCAGCGTCGGCATCGTCGTCGGCGGTGTCCGGGACGACGATCGCCACGCCGGCCCCGGCTCCCGCGAGGTGGCCCGCGTAGTCGCCTGCCCTCGACAGCCGCTGGAGCGTCGCGCGGTCGGTGACGGCGACGAATCCCCACCGCTGGGTGTTCTTCGACGATGGTGCCCGCCGCCCCGCACGAAGGATCGCGTCGAGGTCCTCCGCCGGCAGCGGACGAGGATCGAACTGCCGGATGGCGCGATAGCCGTCGATCGCGTGGGTCAGGTCCATCAGGCCGCGCCCTCCCCGCCCGTGTCGTCGGACATGGCGCCCGCGACGAGGCGACCCCTGCGCTTGGCGCGCTGCTCCTGCGGCAGGATCTCCTTTCGGAGCCGAACCGAGGACGGCGTGACCTCCACCGATTCGTCCTCCCGGATGAACTCGAGCGCCTGCTCCAGAGACAGGACGCGTGGCGGGACCAGCCCTTCGAAATGGTCCGAGCCCGCGGCGCGCATGTTCGTGAGCTTCTTCTCCTTCGTCGGGTTCACGTCCATGTCCTGCGGGCGCGCGTTCTCCCCGACGATCATGCCCTCGTAGACCTCGATGCCCGGCCCGACGAACATCGAGCCGCGCTCCTGGAGGTTGGTCAGCGCGTACGCCGTGGTGGGGCCGCGACGGTCCGCCACCAGCGATCCGGTCGGCCGGGTGCGGAGGTCGCCGCTCCACGGTTCGTATCCCTCGAACACGTGGTGGAGCTGGCCGGTCCCCCGCGTCTCCGTGAGGAACTCCGTGCGAAAGCCGATCAGCCCGCGCGCCGGAACCAGGTACTCCATCCGAACCCAGCCGGTCCCGTGGTTGACCATCTCCTCGAGCCGGCCCTTCCGCAACGCGAGCAGCTGGGTGACCACGCCCAGGTACTCCTCGGGGATGTCGATCGCCACGCGCTCGACGGGCTCGTGCAGCACGCCGTCGATCACGCGCGTGAGCACCTGCGGCTTGCCGACCGTCAGCTCGAATCCCTCGCGACGCATCAACTCGACCAGGATGGCCAGCTGCAGCTCGCCCCGCCCCATGGACCTCCCACGCGTCCGGGCGTTGCGGGAGATCGAGGAGCCGGATGCTGACGTTGCCCACCAATTCCTGGTCGAGCCGGTTCTTCACCTGCCGGGCGGTGAGCTTCGAACCGTCCTTCCCGGAGAGGGGAGAGGTGTTGATGCCGATCGTCATGGACAGGCTCGGCTCGTCGACGTGGATGATCGGCAGCGGCCTCGGATCGTCCGGATCGGCGAGCGTCTCCCCGATGGTGACCTCCGGAATGCCGGCCACGGCGATGATGTCACCGGCGCCGGCCTCTTCGGCGTCCACGCGGTCCAGCGCCTCCGTGACGTACAGCTCGGTGATCTTCGCGCGTTCGATCTCGCCGTTCGAACGGCACCAGGCGACCTGCTGGCCGCGCCGGATGGTGCCGTGGTGAATGCGGCAGAGGGCGAGCCGTCCCACGTAGGGCGACGCGTCCAGGTTCGTGACCAGCGCCTGCAACGGATGCGAGGGATCGTGCTCCGGCGCGGGGATGTGCTCGAGGATGGTCTCGAACAGCGGCTTGAGGTCCACACCTTCATCGGCCGGGTTCATGGACACGCGGCCCGCCCTGGCGTTCGCGTACAGGATCGGGAACTCGATCTGGTGATCGACCGCGTCCAGATCGAGGAACAATTCGTACACCTCGTTGACGACTTCACGGACACGGGCGTCGGGCCGGTCGATCTTGTTCACGACGAGGATCACCGGCAGTCGCGCCTGCAGCGTCTTTCGAAGGACGAACCGCGTCTGCGGCAGCGGACCCTCCGATGCGTCCACCAGGAGCAGCACGCCGTCCACCATGGTCAGGCCGCGTTCGACCTCACCGCCGAAGTCCGCGTGCCCGGGCGTGTCGACGATGTTGATCTTCGCGTCGCCGTAGCGGACGGCGGTGTTCTTCGCGAGGATCGTGATGCCCTTCTCGCGCTCGAGGTCCATCGAATCGAGCACGCGCTCGGCCACGTCCTGGTTCTGCCGGAACGCGCCCGTCTGCCACAGCATGGCGTCGACGAGCGTCGTCTTGCCGTGGTCGACGTGCGCCACGATGGCGACGTTTCGGATGTCCTCGCGCGCGAGCATTCAGGCTTCCCGTCTTCGAAGAGGTGGCGCGCGCCGGACCGGCGCGGCCTGTCCAGTGTAGCGAGTGGGCCGCATGTGCCGGATGAAAATCCCTGTGAGCGAACGACCGCTCGTCTGTCACGCACGAACGGCGACGAAGAACTGCCCCGCGAACAACGACTCGCTGTCGTGCTCGTCGTCGGCCAGTTCCCTCATGAGCCGTTGGGGACTGAAGCGCCGCTTGTAGATCGTGTATCTGAAACCGTCCCCCACGACTCGCTCCTCCCAACCATCCGCAGGCGCGCCGACCGACGCCGCCGTGTCGATCACGACAAGTTCGGACGCGAGACGACGCGCCTCGGTGAGGAATGCGAGGCGCTTCGATTCGACCAGATGGCCGTAGAAGTGGCTCGTGACGATCCGATCGAACGCCATCGAGGCGAACGGCAGCGCCGGAACCGCCGCCTGAACTCGCCATGCACCCGGGACCCGCGTCCGCGCCCGTTCGAGCATCGCGGCGCTTCGGTCCAGCGCAACGACCTGCCCACGCAGGTACTGGGTGAAGAGCGCAGTCCCGCAGGCGACATCCAGGGTCCGTCCTCCCGGCAGGGCGGCCAGCACGCGTCCAAGGGCGGCGAGCTCGCGCTCCCAGGCCGCGACGGCCTCGGCGGACATGCCGGTGGTGATGGTCTCGTCGTATTCGGCGGCCCGGCGGTCGTAGTAATGCTCGAGCTCGTCCACGGCTGCCATTCCAGCACAGGGGTCGCAGGCGCGGCGCCGAGGTTCGAGGCGAGGGCTCGACCACCTTCGCATGTCTTTGGACGCTGCGAGGATGAGCCTTGATGAGTCCCGTTCGCGTCCTCGACGTCACCGAACGAAGGGCACGCCTGGGCGTTCGGCACCACCTGGCCGGTTCGGCCCGCGGCGCCGACGTGGTCGAGGTAGCGAACGATCTCGTCGCCCTCCACGCGACCGACCCGGCGACGGTCTTCCTCTCCGCCCGCTCACGCGTCGACGACCTGATGGTGAAGGACGTCGAAGGCGCGATCTACGAGGACCGAAGCCTGGTTCGGGTGCTCGCTATGCGCAGGACGATGTTCGTCATGCCCGACGACCTCGTGCCGGTGACCCATGCCGCCTGCACGAGGGCGATGGTGGCGCGGGAACGGAACCGGCTCCTGGGCATGTTGCGCGCGTCCGGCATCTCCGACCAGCCGGAGCCGTGGCTTGCCGACGTCGAGGCGGCCACCCTGCGCACCCTGGACGAGATGGGCGAGGCCACCGCGGTGGAGCTCGGCGCCGCCGATCCACGGCTTCGCCTGCAGATCCCGCTCGCGGTCGGCAAGCGGTACGAAGGAACGGTCGGCGTTTCCACGCGATTGCTGTTCTTGCTGGCGACCGAGGGCAGAGTGGTCCGTGGCCGTCCGCGTGGCTCGTGGGTGAGCAGCCAGTACCGATGGTCGCGGATCGAACGCTGGATCCCGGGAGGGCTATCCGAGGTCCCTGAGCGCGAAGCGAGAGCCGATCTCGCTCGGCGATGGCTCCGCGCGTTCGGTCCAGGGACCTCGAACGACCTCAAGTGGTGGGCGGCGTGGACAGTTACGCAGACGAAGGAGGCGCTGAGGGACGCCGGCGCCGCCGAGGTCATGCTGATGCCTGAGGGCGTCTCCGGGTTCGTGCTGCCCGACGACCTGGAAGCGGAGGCGGCGCCCGCCCCATGGGCTTCCTTCCTGCCCGGCCTCGACGTCTCGATCATGGGATGGAACGGTCGGGCATGGTTCCTCGGTGAGCACGGGACGCGGGTCTTCGACACGAACGGGAACGCCGGTCCGACGGTGTGGTGGGACGGCCGGGTCGTGGGCGGCTGGGCGCAGCGCCCGTCCGGCGAGGTGGTCTATCGGATCCTCGAGGACATCGGGCGACAGGGCGAGGCCGCCGTCGAGGCCGAAGCCGATGCGCTCTCACGCTGGCTCGATGCCTCGGGCGCCCGGGTCCTGCCGCGATTCAGGACGCCGGTCGAACGCGAGCTCTCAGCGTGAGCCGACTTAATGTGATCGGTGTCACTGACATCGTATGATGGCGACTGTCATACTCGTTTCGGCATGGAGACGCTGCTCATGGTTCGCCGCACGATCTCGATCCCCAAGTCCGTCGATGAGCTCGTCCGGAGAGCGGCCGCGCCGGAGGAGTCCTACTCGGCAACCGTCGCCAGGCTCGTCGAGGCAGGCGCTCGCGCGGACCGCCGCCAGCCGCGTTTGGCGTGGATCGGGATGGGCGAGGGGGACGCCCCTGAGGATCTGGGCGTGAACGCGGAGCACTACCTCCGCGAGCTGATGAAGGAGTTCGTGGACTGAGGATCGTCGTCGATACCGGACCACTCGTGGCTGCCGCGTATCGGCCAGAGCGCGCACACAGGCTCGCGGCATCCCTCGTCGATCGACTGCGCAGAGACCTGATCATCCCCGATCCCGTCCTCGTCGAAGCCGACGCCCTGATCCGTTCGCGGGTCGGCTCCCACGTCGCCCGAACGTTCATGTCATCGATCGCCGGAGGCGACCTCACGGTCGCCTATATGACGCCGGGGATCCTGCGCCGTGCCGTGGCGATCGATCTGCGTCATGCCGACCTGAACCTGGGCTTTGTGGATGCCACCGTCATGGCGATCGCCGAACGCGAGGGCCTGCCGATCCTTACGTTCGACTTCAAGGACTTTCGGGCCACCTCCCGATCTGACGGTTCGCCCTGGTCGCTCGTGATCGACGAGGCTGCGTTCGCCAGGCTCACCGCCCGGTGACGGCGCCGGCCTCGGCACGAGCCATGATCTCCCGCACCACCGCGGTCTTCGCGTCGGCGTAGTTCTGGACGTACCTCCACCGCTGGGCCGCGAGCTCGCGCTTGGTGCGCTCGTACAGCTCTCGATCCTCGGGATGCGAACGGAGCCAGTCGCGGAACAGCAGCATCCTGTCCACCTCCCGGCACCCCGCGGAGAAGACGTGGAGGTTCACGTTCGTGTCGGGCCCCTTGAACAGGCGGTGCTCGAACCAGTCGGGCTCGCGGATCCGAAGGACGTACCCGCCGGCCTCCATGTCAGGAACGTAGGCGGCCTCGTCGGACGAATCGGGCACGACCAGCACCATGTCGATCTGGGGCTTCGCCGCGAGTCCCGGGACCGAGGTTGAACCGGCATGCTCAAGGAGCAGGACCCGGTCGCCCAGGATCGAACGGATCCGTTCGTTCTCGCGCTGGAACGACTCCGGCCACGCCGGGTCGTAGTCGACCAGCGTGACCGGAGCGTCGTGCGGCCGTAGCTCGCCGACGGTCGCCTCGCGGATCTGCTCGTCGGTCAGGCCGCCGGGCGGAGCCGTTTCATCCTCGATTGAGGCCACCTGCGCCACCCTTCGCATCCGGAACGAGCCACACGGCAGGGTACCCTGCCGTCCGATGCGACGAAGAGCCTTCGATTGGGAGCGCGGCGCAGCGCCCGCCCTCCGGGTGGTCCTCGCGGCACTGGTGGCCGTGCTCCTGGCCGCGTGCGGCGCCGGCGCGGCAGCATCGCCGAGCGAGCGCCCGGGACCGTCGCTCACGCGCACGCCGACGTTCTTCGAGCCGAGTCCGCCGGTGACCGCGTCGCCCGAGCCGCCCGGCTCGCCGTCACCGCGGCCGACCCCGCTGCCGACCCCGACGCAGTTCGAGCCGACATGCCCCGCGCGGCCCCTCCTCGGCGTCTACGAGCCGAGCCGGCTCCGGGTGCTGGGGCGGTGCGAGTGGTTCGTCGGGACGGTCGGTCGTATCCAGGATCTGCCGGACCGCGACGTCCGCGTCGACCTGGTCCCGGGGCCGCGCTACCGCCGGTTCGTGAACGCGGCGAACGAAGCCAAGCTCGGCGGGATGTTCCCCGCGGTGATGATCTTCGGGCAGCCGCAGGCGTTCATCCTGCCCGACGTCGGCGACCGGATGGTGATCCTCGGCACGTGGGTCAGGAATGTCGCCGAAGGGTGGAACGAGATGCACCCGGTGTGGGAGGTCCGCTTCGGCGGCGTGGAGATCTATGCCGAGCCGCCGGACCCACCGCTCCACGACTAGGGCTGCCGGGTAACCTGCGTTCCTCTAAGGCTCCGGCACAAGCCCGACGTCGCCTTCCAGGATGATCCCGATCTCGCCCGGCTCGTCGCGGATGTCCCACTCCCTAAAGAAGTCGCTCGCGCCCTCGCGCGTCTCCCAGTTCGCCACCGCGTAGAAGGCCGAACCATCCTGCGCGTACCACGCGCGGTGGAAGCGGCACCCGTGCTTCCGGGCGCTCGCCTGCATCTCGGGCGAGATCCACGTGAGCCGCTTCCGATAGAGGTCCTCGGCGGTCTGGCCGTCGGGCGTCGGGCACGGCACCATGAAGAGCACCCACATCAGCGACGGTCCAGGCGATCGACGGCGATGCTCCGACCAGATCTTGGAGCGGTTTTCGACATCCGCGTGCCCCCTCGGATCGGCCATCCGGCGCATCGGGCCGCCGGAGCGCTCACACGATAGCTCCCCGGGTCCGGGGCGCTGTCATCATGGGCGGGTGAGCGAACGAACGCGGCCGAAGGGACCCAAGCCGCCGAAGGAGCCGAAGGTCGACAAGCGCGGCCGGGTCAGCGCCGGCCTCCTTCCATGGCGCGGGCACGGCGGCGAACTCGAGGTGCTCCTCGGACATCCCGGCGGCCCGTATTTCGTCCGGAAGGACGCCGGCCACTGGACGGTCCTCAAGGGCGAGATCGAACCCGGCGAGGAAGCGGTCGCCGTCGCCCGCCGTGAGTTCGCGGAGGAGACGGGCCAGCCGGCGCCCGGCGGTCCACTCGTCGAACTCGGCTGGATCCGCCAGAAGTCCGGCAAGGTCGTGCACGCGTGGGCCGTCCACGGGGACGTCGACGCAGATGCGTGCGCCAGCAACTCGTTCGACATGGAATGGCCCCCGCGCTCGGGACGGATCGAATCGTTTCCCGAGATCGACCGGGTGGCGTGGTTCGACCTGGCCCACGCGCGCACGATGATCAAAGCTGCGCAGGCGCCGTTCCTGGACCGGCTCGCCGAGGCGCTGGCCAACGAAGCGGGCGAAGCGGGCGAAGCGGGCGGGGCCGGGGAGGCCCGCGGCCCGGCAGGCGCCGACGGGTAGTCACTGGCTGGGAAACGCGCCGCTCGCTTGGGTACCCTGTCGGCGTGCTGCGCGAGGACACCGACTTCACGCCCGTGCTCACCGAGCGGCTTCGGCTGCGACGCTCGGTGCTCGACGATGCCGAAGCCATCGCCACGTATCGAAGCAACCCAGTGGTGAGTCGCTACCAGGGTTGGGACCGCACCGACGCCGATTCGATCCGCGCGGATCTGGCGATGATGGCCTCGCGCGCGCCCGGCGAGCCGGGTTGGGTGCAGTTCACCGTGGAGGTTCGCGAGACCGGAGCGCTCATCGGCGACGTCGGGCTCTCGCCGGCGGATGAGCCGGACGTGGTGAAGATCGGGTACACGATCGCCCCCGAGTACCAGGGACTCGGATACGCAACCGAGGCGGTCAACGCGTTGATCGCCTACGCGTTCGATTCGCTCGGAGCCGACGTCGTGCGAGCCTATGCGAGCGCCCTGAACCTGCCGTCGCATCGCGTCGCCGAACGCGTGGGGATGCGGCTGGTGGAACGGTTCGAGGGCGTCCACGACGGTCACGTGTGGCAGGGCGTGCGCTTCGAGCTCCGCCGCGACGAGCGGTAGTTCCGTAGCCGTCGGCGGAGCTGAATCACGCCTCTGTCATTCGTATCGGTGACACTCGTCACACTCCGCGGTGTGGAGATCGCGATCATCGACCTGGACACCACCCCGGATGATTGGCGTTCCTCCTGGATCGGAGCCGGCGTGGCGAGTGACATGCCCGAAGACGTCGCTCTGGTCGTCACGAGGCCTCCGTTCGAAACCGACGAGCCGGTGTTGCGAGCGGCGTGGCCGGACACCTATTGGCTCTCGGGTGGAACCGGCGAGGATCCATGGGTCCTGTGGGCACAGGCGTGCGGCGATGAGCCGCTGTTCGAGATCGGTCTTCGCGAACTGCCCGTGGCGTGGACGCGCGAGGGCTCGAACGACCCGCGGGATACGGCCATCGTGCTCCTCCGCGCGTTCTGGTTCGAATGCCGGAGGGCGGCCGAGGCGCGGTTCGAGGACGAATGCTGCGGCGACGGCGAGGTGGACCCCGATGTCGGATCGGACGCGACCGCATTTCCGCGGATCGGACTGTTGAGCGCCGACGACGCCCGGTCGATCGCCGATGCGGTCTGGTCCTGACGACGCGACGTCAGCCTCCGACGGGGTCGATCCCGAGGTCCCGATACGTGAGGAGCGGCTCGTAGGGAACGCCCCGCACGGCCATCAGACGCGCGGTCGCTTCGCCTCGATCGAGAAGGGTCGTCGCCAGGGTGACCCGCCCGCCGGCTTCCGCAACAGCGTCGACGGCCTTCCCGATCGACGCCCCGGTCGTCACGACGTCGTCGACGACCAGGACCCTCTCGCCCGCGCGCAGTTCCGCGCCCTCGATCAGGCGCTGCTTCCCGTGCCGCTTGGCCTCCTTGCGAACCGAGAACCATCGGGTGCCGGTCGTCGCCGCGACGGCGTGCGCGAACGCGTCCGCGCCCATCGTCAGGCCGCCGACGGCATCGAAGGCGGCGCCCCGCTCGGCGGCCAGCGCGACCAGGGCCCGCGCGGCCAGCACCAGATCGTCCCCCGCCGCGACCGCGCGTTTGGCGTCCACGTAGTCGTGGCTCCATTGTCCCGAGGAGAGCTGGAACGGTTCGGGGCGACGCTCGTACCCCTTCGCCCGGATGACCTCGAGCAACGAGGACCTCAGGTCCGCTAGCGACCCTGCCTGCGGGTCCGTTCGTGGTGTCACATCCACCTGGTCACTCCCGCTCGCACGTGGAGGATCCGCGGCGCATCGGCGCCGGTCCGTCGGGACGGTACCCGCAGGCCGACGTGGGCCGCAAACAGAGTCGTCAGTCCGGAGCGGGCTCCAGGATCACGAGCGGGATGTCGCGATCGGTCCGCTGCTGATAGCCGCCGTAGCCGCGATACGCCTTCACGACGTCCGGCCACATCGCCGCCTTCTCCTCCTGGGTGGCCACGCGGGCGAGCATCGAACGGCGCCTGCCGAGCATGGTTACGTCCACCGTCGGATCCGCGCGAAGGTTGAGGAACCACGCGGGGTGACGGTCGTCGCCGCCGTACGACGCGACCAGGATCACCTTCTCGCCGTCCTGGACCGGTGAGGTGAGCATGGTGGTCCGGCGCTTGCCGCTCTTCCTGCCGATGGTGGTCAGCATCACCACCGGCATGCCGAACACGCGACCGAGAAGCCGTCCGTCCGTGGTCTTGAAGACGAACTCATGGACCCCCGTGATCACCCGGGCGGCGGCATCCTTCGCGGCGTCGACGGCGCTCATCGGCAGGCGAGTCTGACACGCCAGCCGAATCCACGCCGCCCGCCCGCGGCCGGGCGCACCTGAGCGGGCGTCCCGGCCGCCGCGGTCGGTTCCTACGCCTCGGCCAGCAGCGAATACACCTTCTTGCGGGCATCGGTGAGCATCTCGACCACGCGCCCCACCTGCGCATCGTCGCCCGTCCGCGCGACCTGCATGACGGCGGCCCCAAGCTGGCGCATCGCGTCGAAGAGCTTCCCGAACGACTCCTGCCGTTCGCCCTGCATCTCCCACGGCGCCGACCCGCCGCTGCGGCTGCGCCGCTCGGCCAGCTCGGCGCGCCCCGCGTCCGTGATCGAGAACACCCGCTTGCCGTCGACCTCCTGGCTGGTCAGGAGCCCCTGGTCCTCCAGCATCTGCAGCGTGGGGTAGACCGAACCGGGGCTCGGCTGCCACATGCCGCCGCTGCGCTCCTCGAGCTCGCGGATCAGGTCGTAGCCGTGTGCGGGTTTCTCGTCGAGCAGGGCGAGGACCGCCGTCCGGACGTCCCCCCGTCGGGCCCTTCGCCCACCGCGGGACGGGCCGAACCATCCTTCGCGCATCCGCCACGGTCCGCCGAAGTCCCGGTGATGGTCGTGGCGACGGCCGCCGTGCGCCTCCCATTCCTGGGATCGAATCCGTTCGTGCATCGAACCAACCTCCTTCGATGTCCTCTCCTTGAGGACCTATCGTCGATGCATCACGATATATCGCTGACTGTCGGAATGTCAACGGCCTCGTGCTGAGCCTCCGGTTGATGGCATCCGATGCAGATCGTCAATCCACCTTACGAACACGGCTGCCGTCGCCGTGCGGAGCCGCTAGCGTGGACGGCCGCCATGGAGATCCGACCCGCTCACCCCGACGAGTACGAGGATGCCGGGCGCGTGACCGCGCTCGCGTACCGGGAGTACGCGCACGGACGGGAGGGGTGGTGGGAGGACTACATGGTCCGGCTCGCCGACGTCGCGACCCGCGCGGGGCGCACGACGGTGCTGGTCGCCGTCGACGGAGACGGGCGGATCCTCGGAACCGCCACCCTGGAGCACGAGGTCCGGATCGAACCCG
>JBEDUK010000086.1:0-63463 GCA_040414485.1 Actinomycetota bacterium | reverse complement strand
GTCGGCCGAACAGGCCCGGACGCGTCAGATCGGTGGCGATTGCAGCGGCGCGCCGCCGAAGCGGTCGACGGTGACGAAGGCTTCGACCGGCTTGCGCGTGAGTTTTCGAGGCATGTGCTCCGGCCTTCCAAGCGCGATGAGCCCGGCAACGGCGAACGGGGGAGCGGGGATCGCCAGAAGCGACGCGACTTGGGCCTCGCGTCGGCACAGGAAGGTGGTCAGCACGCCGCCCAGTCCTTCGTTCCGCGCGGCCAGGAGCACGTTCTGCGCGAACGGATAGATCGAAGCGCCTCCGACGATGCTCTGCCGGTCGAGGTCGACGTCGGTCACGGCCAGGGCGCGCAGGTCCACGGCGAGCACAGCCAGGACCGGCGCCGAGGCCATGGTCTCGATGAATTCGCTCTGTGGCGGCGGCGCCGTCAGATCGACTCCGGCCGGCGTTCCGTGCCAACGACCGTCGTCTTCCGGCGAGAACGGTACCCGTCCCGCCGCGACGTAAGCGGCGTATTCGGCGTAGCCCTCTCGCGTCAGCGCCTGCAGCTCGGCGCGCACGTCGGGGTCCCGGAGCAGGATGACCCGCCAGCCCTGCCGGTTCCCTCCGCTCGGTGCGAACCGGGCCGAGTCGAAGACACGGAACAGCACCTCGTCCGGCACCGGTTCGTCGACGAATCGCCGGACCGCGCCGGTGGTTCGCATGGCCTCGACGAGCTCCATGCGCCGAACGATACCCGGCGCGGCGTGTGTCGGATCAGCCGGCGCCGCCCGCGGCGGACCGATCCATCAATCGCGCGGGCGAGACCGTGGGCGGCGACAGGTGCCCGTCCAGATACCCGCGCGCGATCATCGTGATCGCCTGATAGACCGTGCTCTCCCGCGACGACAGCGGCCCCGGTCGGAAGCCGCGGTAGTGCGCCGCGCGCTGCACGGACTCGCACGCGCCCCAGTCCTCGCGGTTCGTCACGTCCCAGAAGTCCACCGCGTATGACGGCGAAAATCCGTCCTTTTCGAACGCCTCGGGCGGGAACAGCCACGCGCATTCGATATATGTCCGTCCCTCTGACAACGGCACCAGGCGGTGGGTCATCACGTAGTCGGGATGGGCGCTGATCAGCAGGTTGGGAAACAGGTGGCAGTACTGGACCTCGCGCACCTTGCGTTCGTTCAGCCCGCGCAGCGGCACGCCGCCCGAGGCGCCGTCGAACGACATGGTCGCCGCGTAGTCGAACAGCTCCATGTTGCCGCCCGCCCAGATCCCGGTCGGGACGTAGTCCAAGCCGCTCTCGACCGGCGTGACCTTGCACAACGCGGGGTGGAGGTTCGAGCAGTGGTAGCACTCGTGGTAGTTCTCGGCCACGAGCTTCCAGTTCGCCTCGATCGTGTACTCGTGCACGGCGGCCGGCACGAGCCGAGCCGGCTCGTAGACGTCCAGGACGACCTCGCCGAGGTTGCCCAGGTGCTCCTCGAACGGCGGCGCCTGACCGTCGGCGTTGACGAACATCCAGCCGCCCCATTCGGCCACGCCGACGCCCACCAACGGGAACTCCGAACGGTCGAAGCCGGCGACGTCCTTGAACGACGGCGCGCCTCGGAGCGACCCATCCAGGCCGTACGTCCACGTGTGATACGGGCAGACGATCGCCTTGTTCACGGTGCACTCGCCCGACTGCAGCAGCTGGTGGCCACGGTGCCGGCACACGTTCGAGAACCCATGCAGCGTGCCGGAGGCGTCGGCGTCACGAACCAGGAGGACGCCCTCGCCGCCGATGTCGAACGCCTTCTGCGATCCCGGCTCGGCGAGATCGGCCGACCGCCCAACGCAGGCCCACGACGCCTCGAAGAAGTGCGTTCGCTCCCACGCGAAGACCTCGGGTGAGATGTAGGCCTCGGCCGGCAGCGTCCGGTTCGCGCCGAACGGCGCGGCCGCCCGTTCGATCGCGGCGAGGTCGATCGGGGCACGCCGTCGCGCCGCGCCGCCCGTGGATTCGATCGATGCCGTCATCGCTCCCACCTCCTTCGGTTCGGAGCCGGGCGCCCTTCACGGCAGGGCGCGAGTGAACAGGACCGCGCACTTCGCGCTTCCCTGGGGAACATCGTCATCGTATACTGAACGGCCATTCAACTTCCAGGATCCTGCCGCCAACGCCCCTGGCCAGGCGCTTGCGGCGACCGAAGGATTTCGAGGGGGATGTGGGATCCGAGATGGCCACGGCAGCGCGCACGCGCCGACGCGAGAGCAGGGATGACGGACCCAGGCTCGACGAGCTGATCGCCGAGCAGGAGGCGCTCTTCGTCGCGAACCGCCCGCGCGCGGCCGAGCTCCAGCGTCGCGCCGAGCGCCACCTCGCCGGCGGCGTCACCTCCTCCTGGCAGGTTGCACAGCCCAGGCCCGTATGGATCGAACGGGGCAAGGGATCGAAGGTCTGGGACGTGGACGGCCATGAGTTGGTCGACCTCCATAACGGCTACGGCGTGATGGCCGTCGGCCACGCCCATCCGAAGATCGTCGAGGCCGTCCAGCGACGGGTGACCGAAGGGACGCACTTCGCGCAGCCGACGCCCGATTCGATCGTCGTGGCCGAGGACCTCGCGGAACGGTTCGGCCTCCCGCTGTGGCGGTTCGAGAACTCCGGCACGGAGGCCACGATGGACGCGGTCCATCTGATGCGGGCGGCGACGGGGCGGAACAAGATCATCAAGGTCGAGGGCACGTATCACGGGCACCACGACTCGGTGCAGGTGAGCGTGTACCAGGAGGGCGAGGACCTCGGGCCGAACGACCACCCGTTCAGCGCGCCGGCATCGGCCGGGATCCCGAAGGAGATCACCGAGCTGACCCGGGTGGTGCCGTTCAACGACCTCGAGACGCTCGAGCGGGTCTTCGCCGAGCACGACGGTGAGATCGCCGGCATGATCATGGAAGCCGTGATGATGAACTGCGGCATCGTCATCTCGCGGGTCCCCGGATACCTCGAGGGCGTGCGCCGGATCACGAAGGAGCACGGCGCGCTGCTCACCTTCGACGAGGTCAAGACCGGCCTGACGATCCACCCCGGCGGCGCGACGGGCGCGTTCGGCGTCACCCCGGACGTCGTGTGCCTGGCGAAAGCGCTCGGCGGGGGGCTGCCCTGCGGGGCGATCGGCGGCACCGAGGAGGTCATGGACGTCATCGTGCGCGGCGACTACGACCAGGTGGGCACGTTCAACGGCAACCCGCTCACCATGGCCGCGGCCCGCGCGACCCTCACGGAGATCCTCACGCCCGCGGCGTACGCGCGGTTCGACGCCCTTCGCGGTCGGATGACGCGGGGCTGTCAGGAGATCATCGACGAATACGACCTGCCCGCGTACGTCGAGGCGATCGGCGCGAAGGGCAGCGTCACGTTCTCGCCGGACACCGTCACCGATTACCGCGACTACGTGGAGATCGACGGCCGGTACAGCCACGCGCTCTGGCTCTTCCAGCACAACGGCGGCGTCTTCCTGCCGCCGTGGGGCAAGGCGGAGCAGTGGATGCTCTCGGTCCAACACACCGACGACGACGCCGATCAGTTCGTCGAGAACGTCCGGACGTTCGCGAAGGCGCTGCGCTCGTAGGCTCTGCGGATGGCGAGCGGGGGCCACGGCGGTGAGGTACGGCTCGTCGGCCTGACGAAGTCGTTCGGCGAGACACAGGCCGTCGCGGGGATCGATCTGACCGTCGATCCCGGTGAGTTCTTCTCGCTCCTCGGACCGTCGGGGTGCGGCAAGACGACGACGCTGCGCATGATCGCGGGCTTCGAACGGCCCACCGACGGCCAGATCCTGCTGGACGGCAGCGACGTCGCCCAGGTGCCGCCGAACAAGCGCGGCGTCAACACGGTCTTTCAGAACTACGCGCTGTTCCCGCACATGAACGTTCACGACAACGTCGCGTTCGGCCTTCGATTCCGCGATGTCACGAAGCAGGAGCGGGAGGCCAAGGTGCAACAGGCGCTGGCGCTCGTGCACCTGTCGGGATTCGACAAGCGGCGGCCCTCGCAGCTGTCTGGCGGCCAGCAGCAGCGCGTGGCGCTGGCCCGCGCGCTGATACTGGAGCCGAAGGTCCTGCTCCTTGACGAGCCCCTCGGCGCGCTGGACGCGAAGCTCCGCAAAGCGCTGCAGGTCGAACTGAAGGCCCTGCAGGAGGAGGTCGGGATCACGTTCATCTACGTGACGCACGACCAGGAGGAGGCCCTCACCATGTCGGACCGCCTCGCCGTGATGAACGACGGGCGGATCGAACAGGTCGGCCCTCCGAGGGAGGTCTACGACGAACCGGCGAACGCCTACGTCGCGGATTTCCTCGGCGTGTCGAACCTCCTGGACGCGACCGTGGAGGCCGGCTCGAACGGGACGGCGATCGTCACCATGGGTGACTTTCGCCTGCACGCCACAGCCGGCGCGACCGGAGCGGTCGGTGACGTCAAGGTGACGATCCGACCCGAGCGCATCAGAGTGTCGCCCAGGTTCGGCGACGCCGCCCGGCCGGCCGATGACGGCGGCGGGCAGGCACAGGACAACCGCCTGCCGGGGATGGTCGAGCGACTGGTGTTCACCGGCAGCAGCACGCAGGTCATCGTTCGCCTGGCACCGGGCGGGGTCGTCCAGGCGCTGCTGCAGAACGAGGGCGACGATCCTCCCTTCGAACAGGGGACGCCCGTGACCGTCGCGATGCCGCCGGACGCGCTTCGGGTCCTGGCCTCATCCTGACCGGCGGGACGCTTCTAGCGGTACACGCCGTTGTGGCCCACGCTGTAGCGGCCCGGCTGCGGGAAGTAGGCCAGGCCGTGCGGCTCGCTCCCGACGCGGATGCTGTGCAGCACCCTGCCGGTCTTCGTCGAGATGACGGAGACGGTGTCGGCGAACCGGTTCGACGTCCACAGCTGGGAGCCATCCGGTGAGACCTGGAGCATGTCCGGGCTCCCTCCGACGTGCCACGTGGACAGGATCTTCCTGGTGGCGAACGAGATGACCGAGATGGTTCCCGCGATGCGGTTGCTGACATAGAGCAGCTTCGCGTTCCTGCTGACCGCCATCCCGTGGGCGCCGACGCCGGTCCTGATGAACGCGATCTGGCGCATGCGGACCGGATCGACCACGGAGACCCCGCTCAGTCCCTGGTTCGCGACGTAGAACACCGATCCGTCGGGCGAGATCTTGATGTCGATCGGCCGGCCGCCGACGTGGAGCTTGCCGGTGATGGCCATCCGGCGCGTGTCCACCCGAACGACCTCGCCGCTGTACTCGCAACTGACCAGCAGGTAGCGCCCGTCGGCGGAGAAGTCCATGTGATCCACGCCCGGCCACGGGATGAACACCCGCTTGAGGACCTTCCAGGTGTGCGGGTTCCGGAACTCGATGACCCGGTCGTATTCCTCCACCGCGAGCGCCTTCGTGCCGTCCGGGGTGAAGTAGAGGTTGTAGGGATCGGGAACGTGCATGGGCGCGCGGAGCCGCGCGGTGCGGGGGTCGATCGGATCCAGCGTGCTGTTCCCGGGATTGTCGACGTACAGCATGCGAAGGTCCCACGAGGGCGTGACGTGGTGGGGCTGCCCGCCGACGTGGAGCGTCCTGATCACGCGGTACGTGCGAGGGTCGATCACGCTGACGCTGCCGCTGAACGTGTTCGGGACGTAGACGCGCTCGGGGATGCCGGCGACCGCAGGGCTGAAGTCGCCGGCGGCGTCGTGCGCGTAGACGTTGACGGGCGCCGGTGACGGTGACGGGGTCGTGGTCGCCGTCGCGATCGGCGACGTCGTCGGGGACACGGCCGAGCGTGTCGACGAAGCAGCCGGTGACCCCGGCGAGGGTGAGTGTTCGGGCGCCGAGTCGGGGAGCGACGATGCGGCTCCGGCCGAACACGCCGCGAGCGTCGCGACGGCCAGCACCGCGACGAGCCCCGTACCGACCACCGATCCGCGCCGACGCATACGCGTCAGCCTCCTACATCTGGGCGGCGAAGGAGTCCAGTGCCGTTCCCTCGCGGCGTTCGCCCTTGGTCAGATACCGGTACACCAGAAAGCCTGCCACCACCGCGAGCATCGTCGACCCCAGCATCAATGTGGCCAAAGCGTTGAGCGCGGGCGTCACCGTCGCCCGGGCCGTGTCGTAGATCCGGATCGGGATGGTCTCGGTCCCCGCGCCCGCGGAGAGGTATCGGGCGATGATGAAGTCGTCGATCGTGTCGGCGAACACCAGCATCGCGCTGGCGAAGATGGCCGGAAGCAGCATGGGCAGCAGCGTCAATCGGACGGCTTGGGTGGAAGAGGCCCCGAGGTCCATGGCGGCCTCCTCGTACTCCTTCCCGATCGATAAGAGCCGGGCCCGGACGATGATCACGGGGTAGGCCATCTCGAACGTGATGAGTCCGAGCAGCTGCGCGTTCGTGCCCAGCCCGATCAGCGAGAGCAGTTTGGTGAACACGATGAAGAGCGAGACACCCATGATGATCTCGGGCGTGACGAACGACAGCAGCATCAGGAAGTTCGACGAGCCGGAACCTCGCCCGCGCCAGCGATCGAGGCCGAGCGCGAACGCCACGCCCAGGGGCACCGCGATGACCGTCGTCAGGAGCGAGAGCTTGAGGCTCTGGGCCAGCGCTCCGCGGAGCGTCGGGTCGTGGAACACCGAGTCGATCGGGTCGCCCGTGTACCACCGGAGCGACAGGCCCTGAAGGCTCGACCGCGACCGGCCCGAGTTGAACGAGAACAGCACCGCGATCGCCACCGGCGCGAGCGACCAGATCATGTAGAGCATCGTGAACAGGAACAGGAACCGCGGCTTCCCCCACGGGTTCCGCACCACGTCCCGCCACCAGCGCGCGAAGCCCCCCGAGCGCGGCCCGGCGGCGGGGGGCGCCGCCACCGTCGCCGCGGGCTCATCGAGCGTCCGCTGCGTCATGCCGCGGACCTGAGGCGCTTCTCACGGTTCGTCGCGTACAGGTAGTACAGCATCGGGAGGAGCAGCAGGATCGTGAGCTCCACCACCAGCCCCGCCGCCAGCGTGACCTGCGGGCTGTTCAACGAGTGGTCGATCAGGTTCCCCACCATGCTCGTGGTGGGCGACTTCGAGAGCAGGTCGTTCGTGTAGTAGTCGCCGAACATCGGCAGCATGACGATGATCGTGCCCGCCAGGATGGCCTGCTTCGACAGGGGCAGGGTGACGTGCATGAAGGTCCGCGTGCGGCTGGCGCCGAGGTCGCGCGACGCCTCAAGCAGCGACCCGTCGATGCGGTCCAGCCCGGCGAACAGCGGCAGGATCATGTACGGGATGTACCCGTAGATCAGCCCGAACACCAGCGTGTAGGGCTTGCCGTCCAGCCAGTGGATCGGCGCGCCGATCAGATGCAGGTCCAGCAGGAACTTGTTGACCAGGCCGTCGTCCTGCAGCAGGTTGACCCACGCGAGCATCCGCATCAGGTAGGAGATCCAGAACGGCGCGATCAGCCCGACCAGCAGCGCGCCCTTGTACCTCCCTCCGTACCGCGCGATGAAGTACGCGACCGGGTAGCCGATCAGCAGGCTCGCCCCCACGGCGATCACCACGTACGTGATCGTGCGGATGAACGCGGGCCGGTAGAGGCCGCCGATCAGGAACGTCTGGTTCATCACGTAGCCGAACGACGCGAAGTTCCAGTGGAGCGGGTTCCACACCGGAACGGCCGTCCCGAAGATCGGGTCGATCGTTCCGAACGCGACCGACAGGATCGCGTAGAAGGGGAGCAGGAACAGCACGACGATCCAGACCGTCCCCGGGATCGAGAAGGAGGGCCAGAACCAGCGCGGATAGCGGATCCCTTCGTCGCCCCGCGCCTTCGCCCGCCGTCGGCGGGTCGCCGCGCTCGGGGCGGCGCCCTCATGCACCAGCCTGGAACTCCTGCCAGATGGAGTGCCACAGCGCGTCGATCGTCGGCGCAAGTTCGAGGAGCTGATATCCGCGGTCGAAGTCCTCGGGTCGCACGATCGCGTCCGGCAGGCTCTGCGGCACCGCGTCGCCGAGCAGCTTGTCGACGTCGATCGAGTTCAGGGGCGGCTGGTAGCCGTTGAAGTTGTAGAAGTTCGCGTAGGCGACCTTGTTGTCCAGCATGTAGTTCAGGAACAGGTGAGCCAGGACCGGGTTCTTCGCGGACTTCGGGATGGCGATGATGTCGCTGCCGATGACCCCGCTGGCGTCCTGCGGGAACCAGTAGCCGATGACGCTCAACGGAACGCCCTTCGGCAGGTAGTACTGCGCGCTGATCATGTCGCCCGACCAGCCCTGGTGAACCCACGCGCCGCCTTCGGGGATCTCCGTGTAGTCGTCCACGTCGTACTTGACGTTCGTCGCGGGGATCATCGCGAGGAGATCCTGCTTCGCCGCATTGAGCGCCGTCGGGTCGCCCGTGTTGACGTCCGTGACGCCGTGCTTGAGGAGCACCATGGCCGTGGTTTCCCGGTAGTCGTCGAGGATGAACGTCTTCCCCTTGTAGGCGCTGTCCCAGAAGATCTGGTACGGCGAGCTCATCTGGGACGGCGGCGTGTGCACGTGGTCGGTCCGGTAGGCGATGCCGGTCGAGTAGATCGTGTACGGCACCGTGTACAGCGAGCCCTTGTCGTAGAACGGGTCCTGCAGCGACGGCCACACGTTGCCGAGGTTCGGGATGTACGAATGGTTGACCGGCTGGATGAGCTTCGCCGTCACCAGCTTGCCCATCATGTCCGGTGTCGGCCAGCACACGTCGTACGGAACGTCGCCGGCGCGCATCTTCGAAAGGAACTCGTCGGTGTTGTCGAAGGTGGTGATCTGGACCTTGCAGTCGTACTTCGCGGCGAACTCGCTGACGGTCTTCTTCCAGATGTAGTCCGCCCAGTTGAACAGCTGGAGGGTGGCGCCCTTCTCAGCGTTCAGGCCCGGCGCGATCGCCTGGTTGTCGTCGTAGACGTCCCAGGTCACCGGGCTGTTCGGGCGGGCCAGCGGATAGGGGAGTCCGCTCGACTGTCCGCCGTTGGCGGAGATCGACCCCGACGGCGAGATGCCCGCGACCGGAGGCGGCCCTTCCGAGGCGTGGCCGCACGCGGCGAGCAGTGCGCCGGCGCCCCCAACGGCGAGGCTCGCCTGTGCGGATCGCTTCAGGAAGTCCCGTCGCGACCACACGCGCGGAGCGCGCCGTTCCCTGGGGTGCATTGGATTCCCCCCTTGTCGATTGTCCAATGCCGACGACATGCCGGCTGCTGGGTCCCAGAATAGTTTGAACGCGCGTTCAGTCGATGGGTCTACCATGCCGCCATGTGTGGCGCAAGCCGGGTCCTGCCACCGGCGCGCGGCGCGGCGCCTCCCGGCGGATCGCGACCGACGGTTGTCGTGATCGGGGCCGGCTTCGCGGGACTGTCGGCGGCGCTGCGTCTCGCCGGGCACGGGATCCGGGTCATGGTGCTCGAGGCGCGCGACCGCGTGGGCGGGCGAGTGCGTTCGATCACCCTGTCGAACGGCGCCGTCGCGGAGATGGGCGCCGAATGGATCGAACCCGAGGAGAGCGCGGTTCGTGACCTGGCGGCGCAGGTCGGCGTCGAATTGCTCCCGGCGGGCATCGCGTACCGGCGGCGCCACGCGGCCGGCCCGTTCGGTGCCTCGCGCCACGAGCAGGACTCGGCCCTTTCGGTCTTCGCCGCGGCCCGCTCGGCGATGCCCCATGAGGCGGTGGGTTCCACGTCGCTCGGCGCCTTCATCGACGGGCTCAGGCTGAGCCCCGCCCAGCGCGCGACGCTCCGCGCCCGGCTCCAGGGAACGTTCGGCGCGGATCTCGCCGGCGTGGCGCTCCGCGCGGCCGACGGGTACGGCGGTGCCCACCCGGGCGCGCCCAGCGACCTTCGAGCCGAAGGCGGGAACCAGCGGATCGCCGCGGCGGCGGCCGCGCGACTGCCCGACATCCGGCTGCGCCACATGGTGAAGCGGATTGACCATTCTGGAGGAGACGCGATCGCGATCGTCGTCCGGGGCGAATCGCCGGCAGGGCCGTTCGGTCTGGAGGCGGACGCGGCGATCGTGGCGGTGCCCGCGCCGCTGGTTGGGGACATCGGATTCGCCCCGCCGTTGCCGGAGGACGTTCGAACGGCGCTGCGCGGGTTGCCCATGGGCGTCGCCGCGAAACTGGCCGTGCCGGTCGACCCGCCGCCGTCGCCGAGGGCGATCCAGGAGGTCGACTCGCCGTTCTGGTGCTGGGGCGCGGACGGCGAGCGCAATGCGCCCCGCCCCGCGCTGACATCGTTCGCGGGGTCCGCCACGGCCATGTCGGCTCTGGAGGTCGGGTCCGGCGATCCCGAACCGTGGCTGGCGCGGATGATGGCGCTCAATCCGGATGTCCGGGCGACGGGCGATCCGGTGATGGTGGCGTGGGAGTCGGATCCGCTCGCGCGAGGGTGCTACGCCGCGTTCGACAACCGCTCGTTCGATCGGCGAGACCTGCTCCGGCGCCCCGTCGGCCGGCTCGCGTTCGCCGGCGAGCACACGGCCGGGGCGGTCGGAACCATGAACGGCGCGGTGGAGACCGGCCACAGGGCGGCCGCGGACGTGCTGGCGATGCTCGGATCTCCCCGCTGATCGACGCCCGGCAGCCGTACGGCCGCCGCTTTCAGGACTCGAAGCCCAGTTCGGCCGCCGCCGCCGCGAGACACAGCTGCCGCATCCGGTCGATCGGGACCTCGGGGTCCTCGAGCACGACCAGCACCGCGAGGCCGTCCATGAGGGCGGCGAACCGCAGGGCGAAGTCTCCGGGGTCGACGTTGTGGAACTCGCCGCTCGCGGTGCCGTCCCGGACGATGTCCGCGAGCACGACCCGCCACCGGCGGTCGAGCACCTGCCGGTTGCGCCCCAACTCCGCGTCGCGTGGCGACCGCGTCCAGAGCTCGAGCCACAGCAGCGTCTCGCTGCGGAAATCGTCCTCCCAGGTGTCGCCGTCGGAGGAGCAGGAGAGCTCGACCACCCTGACCAGTCGCTCCCGGGCGCTCGGGATCCCAGCCAGCTCGGCGGCCACGCGTGCGTAGAAGCGCTCCTCGGCGGCCGTGAGAGCCTCGGCCAACAGGCGGTCCTTCGAGCCGAAGTAGTACAGGACCAGGCCCGCGCTCGTTCCCGCGCGCGAGGCGATGTCGGAAACGCGGGTGTCTGCCAGGCCGCGTTCGGTGATCACTCGCGCCGCCGCGTTCAGGATCTGCCCGCGACGCTCGCGGGACAGCGGCCGGTGTCCGCTCGCCCTGCGGGGGCCCGGTCCGTCGCCGTTCGCCATGCGGGGATTACAGGCGTGCCCTTCCCGGACTGTCAATCTCCCGGGCCGATGCGGACGGCGGGCCGGTGTCCGCGTTCGGCTGCCGGAGCGGGCAGTGCCGTGCCGGGCGGTGCCCGCCGCGAGCGGTTCGTCATACTGCGTGCTCGTGGAGACCGAGACCCTCGACAGGCGATCGGCGCTGGTCGCGATGCTCGAAGCGCGATCGATCGCGGTCGTTGGCGCCAGCGCGCGCGAGGGATCATTCGGCGACCAGATGCTCCGCGAGCTCCGTAAGGGCGGATACGAGGGGACGGTCCTTCCGGTCAATCCCCGGTACACGGAGGTGAGGGGCCTGCCATGCGTCCCGGCGCTGGCCGACCTTCCGGAGGCGCCGGACCTGGTGATGCTCGGCGTGCCGAACGCGAAGCTCGAGGAGCAGCTCAGCGCCACCGCGGCCCGAGGAGCGCGCTCCGCGGCGATCTTCGCCAGCGGCTACGAGGCGCCGCATGCGGGTCGCCCTCCGCTGGTCGATCGCCTCGCCGCGATCGCGAACGGTGCCGGCATGGCGATCTGCGGCGGCAACTGCATGGGGTTCTTCAACCTGGATCGCCGGCTTCGGGTGACCGGGTTCAGCCAACCGGACGAACTGATCCCGGGTGGGATCACGTTCATCAGCCACTCCGGTTCGGCGTTCTCCGCCTTGTTGAACAACGACCGTTCCATGCGGTTCAACCTCGTCGTGTCCGCCGGCCAGGAACTGGCGACCACCGCTGCCGACTACATGGGGTACGCCCTCGAGCAGCCGACGACGCGCGCCGTCGCGCTGTTCATCGAGACCGTTCGGGACCCTGCGGGGTTCCGGTCCGCGCTCGAGACGGCGTCCGCGCGGGATGTGCCCGTCGTCGTGTTGAAGGTCGGACGCGCCGAGGCCGCGCGTGACCTCATCACCGCGCACTCGGGCGCGCTGGCGGGCGAGGACGGCGCCTATGAGGCCCTGTTCGACGCCCACGGCGTGCTGCGGGTGGACACGCTCGACGAGATGGCGGACACGCTCGAGCTGTTCGTGGCGGGGCGGCGCGCCGCGGCCGGTGGGCTCGCGGCGATCCACGACTCGGGGGGCGAACGCGCCCTGCTCGTCGACGCCGCCGAGGCGAACTCGGTGCCGCTGGCGCAGATCGGCGAGACGACCGCGGCCAGGCTGGCGGCCGTGCTCGAGGAGGGCCTGCCACCCGTCAACCCACTGGACGCGTGGGGGACCGGCAACGACGCCGAGGACATTTTCGTCGAATGCATGCATGCGCTGCTCGAGGACCCGGACACCGGCGCGCTCGCGTTCTGCGTCGACCTCACGCCGGAGCTGATCGAGGACGCCGGCTACACGCGCGTGGCGAACGAGGTGTTCGGCGCGACCGACAAGCCGGTGGCGGTCCTGTCGAACCTGGCAAGCGCGATCGACCGGCGGGACGCGGCGTTCGTGCGGCGCCGCGGGATCCCGGTGCTGGAGGGGACGACCACCGGCCTGCTCGCGTTCAGGCATCTGTTCGAGTACCGGGACTGGCGCGACCGCGCAGCCGTTGTCGCGGCCGCGTCGAGGCACCCGACCGACCCTCGGGTGGTCGAACAATGGTCAGCCAGGTTGACGAATGCCCTCGGCGTGCCGCTCGGTGAGGCCGAGAGCCTGGCGCTGATCGCCGACTTCGGCGTCCCAGTCGTGGAGCACCGATCCGTCGCCTCCCTGGAGGGAGCGGTCGCCGCGGCGGAGGACATCGGCTGGCCCGTCGCCCTGAAGACGGCCGCCCCCGACGTTCAGCACAAGTCGGACGCGGGCGGCGTGCACCTCGGGATCGCCGGACCCGATGCGCTTCGCGTCGCCTACGACGAGTGCGCGGCCCGGCTGGGCCCGGCGGTGACCGTCGCCGCGATGGCGCCACCGGGCCCCGAACTGGTCCTGGGAATCGTCCACGATCAGCAGTTCGGGCCGCTGGTGGTCGTGGGTGCGGGAGGCGTCCTGGTGGAGTTCCTTCGTGATCGCCGGCTGGCACTGCCGCCGGTCGACCGAGCGGCCGCCATGCGGATGCTCGATCGGCTCGCCGCGCGGCCGTTGCTCGACGGCGTTCGGGGCGCCGCCCCTTCGAATGTCGAGGCCGTCGCCGACGCGGTCGTCGCGCTGTCCGGCCTGGCCATCGCGCTGGGCGACCATATCGCGGCGCTGGACGTCAATCCGCTGATCGCGGGGCCGGACGGCTGCGTCGCCGTCGACGCGTTGTTGGTGCCCGGCACGGCCTGACCGGCTCGGCGTCGACGCGCGCCGCGAGGCCTCCATGCTACGCTCGCCGCCCTGGCCGGCAGGGGAGCGGCCGTCTCAGGCCGTGGCCCCGGCTCTGGCTCGTCGAGATCGCGGAACGGGGGATCGATGGCTGAGCGAACGGTTGCCGACGAGGTCGACTCGCACGACGGGGAGCGGCCGCCCGTGACGGACTTCGTCGTCACCACGGACATCGACGTGGGATTCGCGCCGCGTCGCAAGCCCGGGATCATGACCAGGAAGATGGGCGACGAGATCGTGCTGTTCGAGCCGGAGAGCGAGGTGCTCTCGGTGCTCGACCCGCTCGGCGGGCTGATGTGGGGATTCTTCGACGGCGAGGTGACCATCGGCGACCTCGCCGACGACATCCTCGCCGTCCACGAGGACGCGCTTGTCGACCAGGTGCAGGAGGACCTCCTGATCCTCGTCAAGCGGCTGGGCAACACGGGGCTGCTGGACGGCGTCGTCTCGCCACAGCGGCAGACCGAGGTGCTCGGGACCTACGGCGTCGGCGAGGAGCTGCCGCCGTTCACGCTCCCCGACATGGCCGGCGAGGAATCGAGCCTCACCGACCTGCGGGGGAAACAGGTGCTGCTCGTGAACTGGAGCCCCACGTGCGGATTCTGTCTGCGCATCGCTCCGGAGCTGGGTGAGCTCGCCCCCAGACTGGCCGACCACGGTGTCGAGCTGGTGCTGTTCACCAGCGGCGAGGTCGCCGAGAACCAGCCGGTCTTCGACGACAACGACCTGCACGTCCGCACCTTCGTCCGCAAGGACATCCACGATGAGGACGAGGCGCATGCGGATGACGCGCTCGAAGACGATGAGTGGGAGGAGCCGTTCCGGGACCCGTTCGCCGCCATGGGGACGCCGGTCGCCTACATGCTGGACGCCGACGGGAAGGTCGCCCGGCCGATCGCGGTGGGCGCCACCGACGTGCCGGCCCTGGCCAGGTCCCTGTCCGGGGAAGCGGAGGTAGAGCTCGAGGAGGATGAGCTGCCCGCCGACGGCCGGTACCTCAATCTGTCCGAAGGCGAGACGTGCGGCCCGGGCGGCGGCAGCGGCAAGGCTCCCCGGGTGTGGGCCGCGACCGACGCGTACCAGATCGGCGACTACCGCATCGGCATCCGGACGGACTCCGATCGCACCCGGGAGCTGGTCGGGGAATTCCTGGCCTCGGTGCGCATGCCCGAGGGGTCCAGGGCGCCGGGCGACTACGCCATCGTGCTCGGCGACGGCGGGACCACGAAGACTGGGTTGAACCTGGTGTTGCAGGGCAACTCCACCGTGGTCCGGTCGCGATCCCCTCGTCGCGCCATGCTCGGCCTCGCCGCATACCTCGCGTCACACGAGTCGACGATCCGCCCGGGGCGTGTTCGCGTCAGCGCGATGGCCGTGGTCACGAACGGGGAGGCCGTCATCCTCCCCGAGGAGGTCAACGACTGGCTCGACGAACTCCAGCCGCGCCTCGCCCGGGACGGCAGCGCGCCGGTCGACCGTCCGTTCGTCACCGTGGACCTCGAGACGCGTGAGGTGGTCGTCGATGACCCCGGAGTGGCGATCGCGCTGGACCTTTCGGTGCTGGACGAGGTGCCGGAGCCCCCTCCGCGTCGCTCCGAGCGCCCGATGGTCGAGCCCGGACGTTATCCGCTGCGTCGGTGGCTGATCTGGCAGTCGAACGAGGAGCCGCCCCGCACGCCCGGCCAGCTGGTCGCGCGGGCCCTGGCGGCATGCATCGAGACGAAGGACGCGTTCGACGAGACGCTCGACGCCATGGAGGCGTTCCGCGACGACGGCGTCCTCTTTCCGTTCGACTTCATGTTCATCGACGAGCTCCATCTGCGGCTCCCGCTCGCGGCCGCGGGCCGGCCCCACGACCACCTGTCGCCGCCGGAGCGCGCTCCGAAGGAGTCCGCGACGGCCTGATGGGAGTGAGAGAAAAGAAAGGGGCCAGTGACAGCCCCTTTCCCTTCAATGCTCGGATTTTTCGATCGGCTAGCGGCCGGATCCCGTCCTCCCGAGACGATGCGCCTTGGTGCGGCGCCTCGGTGCGTCGAGGCCCGAGCAGCAGCGGGTGGTACACACGGGAGTCCCGCAGCAACTGTTGATCACGCAGAGGTTCCCGGCTCCCTGCGCCTTGCAGTCGGCGTCGGTGCTACACGTCGGGGCGTCGCAGAAGAAGTCCGAACCGCAGTAGGTCTTCGTGTCCGCGCCCTCGAAGCAGTACGCCGCGCCGAAGCTGCCGCAGGTGCCGCACTGCGTGGCCGGGCAGGACGGCGGTATGCCACTACAGATCTTCTTGGCCTTCTTCTTCCTGCAAGCGTCGACGGAAGCCGAGGCCGGGAGGCTGGTGAGCACCGGGGCAGCCCATGCGACGGCACCGGCGATGCCGATGTTCCGAAGCAGTTCACGACGAGAGATCCTCTTCTCTTCCAACGATCTCACCCCCTCCCCTGGAAGCCGAAAGGACTCGGCGAAGGCTACCCCGACTGAAGGGGGGCATGCCTCACCACGACGCGTGATATGAACGAGGGCGAACGGAGAAACTCCGTACGATGACGTGCCGCACGGACCGTAGCCCGACTACGCCGTGTGTCAACGAGTGGTTGCAGGCGCCTTACGGTGGAGCGGCGCCCGCGGGGGTCTCCTCGGACCAGGTGATGAGACCGGCAGCGTCCAGGTCTCGTAGGAGCGTGGACACGTCCTCCTCGACCACGTCATGTGGCATCCCCGTGAGCTGGCAGATGGCGTCCACCATCTCGGACTCTTCGGTGTCGCCGTCGCAGAGCTCCCAGATCGCGGCAGCGGTGGCGTTGACGAAGTGGAGCTCCTCGGACTCAGGGTCGTGGAGCATGATCCCGTCGGCCGACCGCCGCAGTGTGACGCCGTCCCTGCGGCGCGGTCTAGAGCGTGCAGTCACCTCAGGGTCCCATCTCCACCAGTCCATCCAACAGGTCGTCGGGCCCGATCAGCGCGGCCGCCTCGATGCGTGAGTGCACCCCGAGCTTCGTCAGCACGTTCTGGACGTGCGTGCGGGCCGTCTCAGGTGAGATGACCAGCTCGTCGGCGATCGTCCGGCTGTCCGCGCCCCGGCGGACCAGCACGAGCACCTCGCGCTCCCGCCGCGTGAGCATGGAGATCCGCTGCAACACCGCCGCCTGCTCGCGCCGGCGACGGATCAGCGCGGCGAGCAGCGGCCCGAGCATTGCCGGCGGCACCATCGCCTCACCGCGGTGCACCGCCCTGATCGCGAGAATGAGGTCGTTCAGCGGGCTCGTTCGCGTGACGAACCCGGCGGCTCCGGACTCGAGGGCCGCGAGCAGGACGTTCTGATCCTCGGCCGGCGCCAGCACCAGGATCCGGCATGCCGGCGCACGGTCACCGATCATCCCGACCAGGCCGCCGCCGTCGCAGTCGAACAGGTCCGCCGCCAGGATCGCCACGTCCGGAAGGAGCTCCTCGGCGAGCGCGACCGCACCGCATCCCTTGGCCGCCTCCGCCACCACCAGCAGGTCCGGCTCGTGGTCGAGCACCATCCTTATGGCTTCGCGGAAGAGCGGTTCGCGGTCGGCGAGCAGGATGCGGATGATCGGGTCCTGGTCCATTGAGCCGCCCTCCTCAGCCCCGACGCTGCGTGATGAGCGGTATACCATCCCGACCGCTGTCGGTGCGCGGCACACCGGCTGTCTTGGCGCCGGAGCGGCACTAGGATGCCCGCTCGTGGCCGGCGACGTTCTCACCTTCGACACGATCGGCGCGGTGCGCCGTCTGACGCTTGATCGGCCGGAGAAACTGAACGCCCTGTCGCACGAGCTGGTGGTTCGGCTCTCCGAGGGTCTGAGGGATGCCGCGGCGGACGATTCGGTCAGGGTCGTGGTCATCCGCGGCGCGGGACGGGCGTTCTGCGCCGGATACGACCTGGTCGAGGACGCGGCTGCCGAGGGCTACGACGTGGCTGCGTGGCGCGCCGGCCTCGAGTCCGACGTCGCCCACATGCTCGAGATCTTCGACCACCCGAAGCCGGTGATCGCGCAGGTCCACGGGTACTGCCTGGCGGGCGGCTGCGATCTGATGATGATGTGCGACGTCGCCATCGCCTCGGAGGACGCCATCTTCGGCGAGCCCGAGATCAGGTTCGGCTCGGGCGTCGTCACCATGATCATGCCCTGGCTGATCGGGGCCCGGAAGGCGAAGGAGCTCCTGCTCACCGGCGAGGACCGCATCCCGGCCGCCGAGGCGCTGCGGATCGGCCTGGTGAACCGCGTCGTTCCGGCGGCCGACCTAGAGACCGAGACGCTGGCGTTCGCGGAAACCGTCGCCAAGCTCGATCCGGTGGCGATCGCGTTGACCAAGAAGGCCATCAACCGCTCGCTCGAGGGCGCGGGGTTCCGTCAGGCGCTCGCGGCGAACGTCGATCTCGACGCGATCATCGAGTCGGCTGTGGTGCCCGAGCGTCAGGAGTTCAACCGCATCCGGGCCGAACGTGGTCTCAAGGCCGCCATCGCGTGGCGCGACGCGCGGTTCCGCGGGGAAGCCGACCCGACGTCCTGACGGCGGCACGCCCGGAGTCAGGAACCGATCCGGACGCGAACCCACGCCCGCCGGCGGCAGGCCGGGCACCGCATGAACGAATGGAACCTGCGCACGAACGGCAGATGGACCGACAGCGGAAGCGCCGCCCGTGCGAGGGCCGCCGCCCCGACCTTCGTCTCGGCCAGGCACGACGAGCATTCGACCGTGAAGCCGCCGTCGTCTCCTGCCGGCTCCCGCTCCTTCGAGGAGAACAGCGCCATCCGCCCGAGCGGGTCCCGATCGTCCGGTCCGCGCCCTGCGCTCACGCGACCAGCTGCTCCCCGAGACGGCGGTACGCCTCCGCGCCGGGATGTGTCGGCGCGAAATGGACGATCGACGAGCCCGCGCCCGGCGCCTCCGCGAACCTGATGGACTTCGGGATCGGTTCGAGCACCGGCACCTCGTAGCGATCGCCGATGTCGGCGAGCGTCTCGCGCGCATGCCGGGTCCGGCCGTCGTACATGGTGGGCAGCAGGCCCACCACCTTCAGATCGCGGTTGGTGAAGCGCCGGATGTCCTCGATCGTGTCCAGCAGCTGGCCGACGCCGCGGTGGGAGAGCGTCTCGGCCTGCATCGGGATGAGGACGTGCTCCGCCGCGGTGAGCGCGTTGATCGTGAGCACGCCGAGCGACGGCGGGCAGTCCAGCAGGATCACCTGATAGTCCGCCCGGACCGGGTCGATGGCCTCGCGCAGCACGTACTCGCGGGCGGTCCGGCCGAGCAGGTACGCCTCCGCGCCGGCCAGGTCGATGTTGGCCGGCACCAGGTCGAATCCCTCGCCGTCCACCGACACGATCGTGTCCTGGAGTTCGACGCGGCCGACCAGGACGTCGTGCACGGTCGGTTCGATGTCGTCGGGTTCGAATCCCAGGCTGTAGGTGAGCGACCCCTGCGGATCGATGTCCACGGCGAGCGTGCGATACCCGCGCTCGGCCAGGGAGGCGGCGAGCGCCGCGACCGTCGTGGTCTTTGCCACCCCGCCCTTCTGGTTGGCGACCGCCACCGTCCGCGCCATGTGCAGCCCAGCGCCTACGCGGAGACGACCTTGCCGAAGCGCACGCCCCGCAGCGGCACCCTGAGGAGGTCGCCGTCGCGCGATCGCACCAGATACGTCGCGGCGCCCTCGTCGAAGGCCTCCAGACGCCCCACGGCCTCACCGACGTAGCCGTTGGGGAGTTCGAACTGGAACGAGACTCGCTTCCCGATGTCGGACGGCGTGACCTGGTTGCGTGAGGGCATGCGCTGCATGGGCCGAAACGCTACCGGTGCCGACGATCGGTCGGCAAGCGCGCGCGTGCCGGGCGCGCGCTTCGGTCAGCCCTGGATGCGGACGATGCGGTCGTCGGGCGGCTCGGGGAACGCGTCGGGGTGGATGGCCCACGCCAGGATCTCAAGACCGTCGACGATGCGCGGCCCTGGCCTGGAGAAGTAGGACGTCGCGTCCACCGCGTAGACCGCCCTGGTCCGTGCGGCCGTCGTCTCGGCGAAGTCGGGCTGCCGCCGGAGCATCTCGGCTTCGGCTTCGGCGTCCTCCAGGTAGTAGCCGCAGGGCATGAACACGACCACCTCCGGCATCGCTGTTCCCACCTGGTGCCAGGACACCTTCTCGGACGGCTTGCCGGCTCCGCCGAGGGCGTTCGACCCGCCCGCCATCTCCACCATCTGCGGGATCCAGTGGCCGGCGACGTATGGCGGGTCGCCCCAGTCCAGGCAGAGGGTCCGGATGGTGGGAAGGGGGAGCGCACGCCGCTTCACCGCGTCGATCCGCCGGCGGAGGCCGCCGGTCAGTTCGGACGCGCGGTCCTCCGTTCCGGTTGCGCGTCCGACCTGTTCGATGCTGTCGACCACCTCGTCCAACGTGTGCGGATCCAGCGACAGCACCTTCGGCTTGAGCCCGAGTTCCTTCAGGACCTGCTTGACCTGCGGCGTCGGCACGGCGCAGACCTTGCAGACGTCCTGGGTGATCACCAGGTCGGGCTGGATCTGGCCGAGCAGATCGCGGTCGAGCGTGTAGATGGGCTCCCCGCGTTCCATGAACTCGCCCACCACCCGATCCGTCTCGCGCGCCGACATCGGGCGGTCCTGCGGAAGCGCGCTGTCGGAGACGACGGGCTTCGAGCGCGCCTCCGGAGGGTGGTCGCACTCGAAGGTGACGCCGTCGAGCGCGTCGCCCAACCCGAGCGCGTAGACGATCTCCGTCGCCGACGGCAGCAGCGAGACGATCCTCATCGCGAGGCGAACCCTATCGCGGAAGGGTGCCGAGTTCGAAGGGATCCTCGAGGAGGTCCTTCAGCGCGCGCAGCGCCCGCCCGGCCTCGGCGCCGTCCAGCAGGCGATGGTCGAACGTGAGTGAGAGCGTGGTCGCCGGGCGCGCCTCGACCCGCCCGTCGACCACCAGCGCGCGCGGCTCGATGACGCCAAGGGCGAGGATGGCCCCCTCGGGGTGATTGACGATCGGCGTGCCCGATTCGGCGCCGAACGATCCGACGTTGGAGACCGTGATCGTGCTTCCGGTGAGGTCCGAAGGGGTGGCTCGGCCGGATCGCGCGGCCTCGGCGAGGCGGGCGGTCTCCGATGCGATCGCGGCGATGCCTCTGTGGTCGGCGTCGCGAAGCACCGGCACCACGAGACCGGCGTCGGTGTCGGTGGCGATGCCGACGTGGCACCGTCCGTGCATGACGATCTGCGGCCCGCCGTCGGCCTCCGCGTCGAACGATGCGTTCAGCATCGGGTGCGCGTCGATCGTTCGAACGAGCGCGGCGACCACGATCGCAAGCGGGCTGATCCGCTCGCCGGTTGCCGCCCGGAGCCGGTCCCGGAATGCGAGGAGCGTGGAGCAGTCCACCGTCAGGAACGTCGTCACCTGTGGGATCTCGCGCGCCGAACGCGCCATCTTGGCCGCGATGAGACGGCGGGTGCCGGTCACGCGCACGGTCGTGGTCTCGCGGCTGAGAGGCGGGCCGGGGGCGGCGACCGCTTCTTCCACAACCGGCTTGGTCGCGTCGGCGGCGGCGAGCACGTCCTCCCGGACGACGCGGCCGTCCGGCCCCGACCCCGCCACGGTTCGAAGGTCGACGCCCAGGTCGCGCGCCAGCCGGCGGACGGGCGGCGTGGCAGCGACGGGCCCGGCGGGCGCTGTCCCCGCGGCGAGTCCTGGGGCCGCCGGCGCCGGCGCGACGAAGGGTTCGTCCTCTTCGACCCCATAGCCCACGAGCACGGCCGTCCGCTTCGGGGGCTCGGGCGCGGCGGGCGTGCCGGCGTCTTCGATCCTGATCGAGACCAGCGGCGCACCGACCTCGACCACGTCGCCGGCCGCGGCGTGCAGCCGTTGCACCACGCCGGCCCACGGCGCGGGGATCTCGACCAGGGCCTTCGCCGTGTTCACCTCGACCAGCACCTGGTTGAGCGCGACCGTGTCGCCCTCCGCGACGCGCCAGGTGACCACTTCGGCGTCCTCGAGGCCCTCGCCCAGGTCCGGCAGGAGAAAGTCGCGGACGTCCGCCATGGCCGTCAGTACGCCACCGTGCGTTCGATGGCGGCGAGGATCCGACCCGCTGAGGGCACGTAGTGGGACTCCAGGGTGGCCGGCGGGTACGGCGTGTCAAACCCCGTCACGCGCGCCACCGGCGCCTCCAGGTGGTCGAACGCCTCCTCGACGATCCTCGCCACGATCTCCGCGCCGAACCCGGCGGTCAGCGGCGCCTCGTGCACCACGACCGCGCGGCCGGTCTCGCGCACGGCAGTGGCGATGGCGTCGATGTCGAGCGGAACGAGGGTGCGGACGTCAACGACCCGGACCTCCGTCCCGCGCTCCGATGCCGCCTGCGCCGCCGCGAGGACGCGCGGGATCATCGCCCCCCAGGCGAACACCGTGCAGTCCGAACCGTCCCGAACGGTCCTCGCGGCGGCAGTCAGTAAGGCTGCCTTACCGTTTGCGCCGGTGGCGCTGGCGTTGCCGGCGCCGTTGCCGTTTCCGACGCCGTTTCCACTGAGCGCGCCGTCTCCGTCGAGCCCCTCCAGCGATGCGTCCGCCTTCGCCCAGTACCGGCTCTTCGGTTCAAGGAAGATCACGGGGTCGGGGTCGGCGATCGACGCCCGCAGGAGCGTGAACGCGTCCGCGGGGTTCGACGGCACGACGACCTTCAGCCCGGCGGTGTGCGCGTAATACGTCTCCGGGCTCTCCGAATGGTGCTCGGCGGCGCCGATGGCGCCGCCGTAGGGGATGCGGATCACGATCGGCATCTGCAGCCGGCCCCGGGACCGGTACCGCATCTTCGCCACGTGCGAGATGACCTGGTCCAGGGCCGGATACGAGAACGCGTCGAACTGCATCTCGGCCACCGGCCGCCATCCGGCGACGGCCAGGCCCACGCAGACGCCCGCGATGCCGGCCTCGGCAAGCGGCGTGTCGAAGACCCGCGCCTCGCCGAATTCGTCCTGCAGGCCCTCGGTCACGCGGAAGACCCCACCGAGCTTCCCGATGTCCTCGCCGAGCACGAGCGTCCGGGGGTCCTCGGCGAGCGAGCGCCGGAGCGCTTCGCCGAGCGCCCGGGCCATGGTGATCTCAGGCATCCGGGACCCCGGTGCCCGATCCCGCGTCACCGAGCGCGTCGGCCCGTTGGCGAGCGAGGTGCGGCGGGAGTTCGGCGTACACCCAGGCGAAGAGATCCTCGACCGGCCGCGGCGTGGACCCGACCACGCCGTCGCGGAGCCGGGCGGCCATGGCGTCGGCTTCGGCATCCACCGCGGAGAAGAACGCGTCGTCGGCGACGCCGTTGCCGGACAGCCACGCCCGGTACCGCGCCAGCGGGTCGCGCTCCGACCATTCGGCGACGTCCTCGGCGGACCGGTAGCGGGACGCGTCGTCGGCGGTCGAGTGCGGGCCGATCCGGTACGTGACCGCCTCTATCAACGTCGGCGTGCCGTCGCGGCGGGCCCGTTCGACGGCATCGCGCGTGGCCAGATACACGGCCAGCACGTCGTTCCCATCCACGCGCACGCCGGGGAAGCCGTACGCCTCGGCCTTGCGCCAGATGGGCGCAGCGGTCTGTCTCGACAGTGGGACCGAGATCGCCCACTGATTGTTCTGACAGAGGAACACCACGCCGGCCCGGAACACCGCGGCGAAGTTGCACGCCTCGTGGACATCGCCCTCGGAGGTCGCCCCGTCGCCGAAGTACACCAGGGTCGCCTCGTGCCGGCCATCCAGGCGCGCGCCCATGGCATAGCCGACCGCGTGCAGCGTCTGGCTCCCAACGGGCACGGACACCATGCCGAAGCGACGCTCGACCGGATCCCAGCCGCCGCCGTGCCAGGTTCCTCGGTAGAACTCCAGGTACTCGGCGAGGTCGATCCCTCGAACGACGGCCGCACCGAGTTCCCGATAGGAGGGAAAGATCCACTCGTCCGGCGCCATCGCGAAGGCGCTTCCGATCTGCGCGGCCTCCTGCCCGATGAGCGGCGGATAGACGGCGAGCTGGCCCTGGCGCTGCAGCGCGGTGGCCTCCAGGTCGGCGCGGCGTGCGAGCGACATCAGGCGGTACATCTCGCGCAGGTCCTGCTGGTCGACGTCGACCGCCGGCGACGTGGATCCGGCAGCGGGGGCCGGACCGTCGGAGGGGGCGACCGGCAGCACCCGAAGGATGCCGTCGCCCTGGTCGAGTGTCGCCGCCACGTCGAGCCCCACGCTATCGGATTCGTGTAGCCGCGAACGCACCTGCCGGCCGGCGCGCGACGTACCGAACTGGACGGCCCGCGCACCCCGGCCGCCCGATTCGGCCCGGAGGGCCGGCCGCGCTATCATGCGCGCGTGATCCCGTGCGCCTACCTGCGCGTTTACCGGCCGCTCGATTCGTTCCCCGAGGACGAACGATCGAAGTGGGAGCGCTACATCCTCTCCGGTGTCCGGCCCGGCCGGGGCCGCACGGTGTATCGCGATGAGCCGCTGGACGGGGGGCTGTTCGGGTTCCTCATGCCCGAGAGCGAGGAGCACGCCGACGTCCGTCTGGTCGAGAGCCGGTACTACGTCTGTCCGTGGCAGACCCGCGTGCGGGTGATGGCGAGCATGCTCTCGCTCCGCGAGGACGCGCCGCCCGAACTGGCCGACGCGTTCGTCCCCGAGGCGGAGGCTCGCCGCGTCGCGCGCGAACTGGCCCGCGTCCGGCGCCGCGACGGCGCCGCGCCGTCGATCCTGCAGAGCCCCTGGCACGTGCCCGTGCGATGGTTCGTCCTGTTCGAGGACGACGAACGGCGGCTGGTCGAATCGCCGACCGGAGGCTATCGGCTCTATTACTGGACCACGGCCCGCATGGCGCGCGAGCGGGCGGTGCGAGCCGTTCAGGAGATGCGTCGGTCGGAATTGGAACCCATCGTGCCGCTCGTGCGCGAGCTCGTCGACTGGCTCAGCGGACACCACCCGCGCTCGGCGGTCGAACTCGACTACGGGACCATCTCGGGCCTGTTCGCCTGGGACGAACTGGACGACGACCGCTCCGCGCGCGACATCCAGCAGGCCATCCGGGCGCTCTCCGGACCCGGCGGCATCACCCGTGCGGGCGAGCTGTATCAGGGTGTCGCGACGCGATGGGCCGAGGCGAAGGGCCGGCTCACCCTCAACTGACCGGTGGGGCGGCGAAGTTGCCGACCGTTAGTCGGTCTAGACATGCCCGGCGCAGACTTTGGTTCATTCTGACCATGTGCCGGGATGGCCCGTCTGAGGCAGGATTCGACCGGAACGGTCGATTTGGGCAAAGGCGGCCAGGGTGGTCGTCATCGGGGCGTCGACCGGGGGGAACGATGGTACGGAACCGGGAGGACGTGGAGAAGCTCCTGACGCCCGCTGAGGTTGCGGCGAGGTTTCGGGTCGACCCGAAGACCGTGACGCGCTGGGCGAAGGCGGGGAAGCTCTCCTCGATTCGCACCCTCGGAGGCCACCGGCGGTACCGGGCCACCGAGATCGAAGCGCTGCTCGCAGGCACGACCGACGCGCAGGCGTGAGCGCTCCGGGCGCCGGACACGGCGCCCGGGACAGGGGGACCTGAACGGACGCGGCCGGCGCCCATCGGGCGCCGGCCGCGTGCGCGTCTTCACCGGTTCGGCTGCCGGTTTCGTGGTGGCGAGGGACGGGATCGAACCGCCGACACCGCGGTTTTCAGCCGCGTGCTCTACCAACTGAGCTACCTCGCCCGAGTGGCGGCTGCGGCCAGGTAGGCCGCCCGCCCGCGGCTCCGATGGGATTGGAACCCGCGAACCTCCGTGTGCCGGGGCCGGCGGCGATTCTATCAGCGCCGGGTCCCGGCTCTGGTGTCGCGTCTGCCGAGATGCCGACCGCCGAGCGATTGCCGCCAAGCATCGACCACGACGTGCCGTCCCAGTGGAGCGCGATCGTTCGCGCTCGACCGCCGATCGCCTCGGTCTCGCCTGCGGTCCACGCGTCATCCGCTGAGGCGCTGCTCACCGAATACAGATAGTTCTCCGAAGGTCCAGGGCTCGGGCTCGCGACCCGCGACCAAGCCTTCCCGTCCCAGTGCAGGATGAGTGTCCGGAAGCCGTCGCGCTTGCTGCACCACCCGACCGCCCATGATCAGTGTTCTGTCGGGACGGGAGGTGGACCGGGAGGTTCCGACGGCCCAGGCGTTCGTGAAGGTCAGTGCGCTCACGGACCAGAGAGTGTTGTATTCCGAGCCAGGGTTCGGGCTCTTGGCCCGGGACCACACCCGCCGTCCCAGTGCATGACGAGCGCTCGGTGCGCGCCGCTGTTGGTTTGGTAGTCCCCTACGGCCCACGCGTCCTTCGATGAGCGGGCGCTCACACCCCAGAGCCATGCGAGTACGCCGGGGTTCGGGCTCTTGACCCGGGACCACACCGCGCCGTCCCAGTGCAGAACGACGGTCCCGTCGCCGAACCCGACCGCCCAGGCGTCGGTGGAGGTTCGGGCGGCCACGGCCGTGAGAGTGCCTTGAACGACAGGAGGGCGCACCCTCGACCAGGCTGTGCCGTCCCAATGCAGCATCAACACGTCGAGGACGCCGTCCTTCCCGACGACCTGCCCGACCGCCCAGGCGTCCTCCGAAGCCACTGCGCTCACGCCCCAAAGTTCGCCGTCGAACACCTTTCCGGCGTCGTTCGTCCAGGGAAGTCGAGTCCCCCAGGTCGTGGCATGAGCCGATGGGATCGCCGGTGTCACGCTCAGGATCGCAGCGACGAGGATCCCTGCTCCCGAATGGCGCCAACCCGACCGCCTCATCGCGAGCCCCCTTCCTCCTCGAGCGGGGACTGGCGCTTATCCGGCCCATCCCGCCGGAGGGTGATCGCAAGAACCGCTAGCGACGATGATGCATGGGCAGTCGCCCCATTGGAAGGGCCAAGAGTCCTGTCCGATGCTGGAGCCCGCGAAGACGGGTTGCGCCACCGAAAGACGATTCCACAGGCTATGGTGCGGCGCCGGGACTCCGGATGCCGAGGTCCTCAACACGCCGCACGGCGACTACCCGTCCTGGGCGGTCGTGCGGCGACGAGTTCCAAGCGTTTGTTCGCGGAGGTCGCCGCGATCGACTACGGCAGTTTCAAGGACCGGGCCGCGGAGGTCCCAAGGCTGGCCCGTCTCGACGACTACCTGTGCGTCTGGCGTGTACTGCTGGGTGGCGCACTAAGAACGACGCCCTCCCGTCCCGTAAGCGCAAGGGGCTACGTGCCCATCCGGTACGCAACCGTTGAGATGTGCTAACCGTTCCCATTCCCTTGCTCGTGCCGGTAACAAAGACCCGGGACCTGTCCGGGCTGAGGACGATCAAGGCCGCCCAATCTCTGCCATGGCCCGGACCGTCGTAGGGAAGCCCCTACCGCTGCTTTCCCGACGCATCCATCGCAAACGTGGCGAAGTCAGCCGCCCCGCTGTAACCGGTGAGGTAGATGCTCTTGCCGCTGGGTGCGACGGCCAGCGCACTGACGTAAGGGTTCTCATCACCCATGCCCTCGAACGACGGAGACGACCGAAATTGGAGGTTGCCGAGATGGGAGTGCCGGCGGCGTGCCGCCGAACCGCACCAGTTCGCTGCGAGTCGCGTCGCAGGCGCCGCGTCTGTCGTTGCATCGCTTTCGTGCGGACCTCCCTGTCCAAGTGCCTTCGGCGAGTAGAGCCAGGGGCGTGGCAATTCTGGGCGATACAAAGGCCAGCATCGAGTGGCGGCACGCTCGGCGCTACGAGGGTGCGACGAACGCCACCAACTCGTAGAGCCTCTGCGCCTCGTCGTACCCGCCGACCAGCCCTATCGGGTTGGTCATGTCCGTGGACTTGCCGAACATCGCCACGGTCAGCTTCGTCAGCGCGTGAGCGGCCGGCTGCGGTATTGCGATCCGTTTCACGCCCGACCACACCCTGCCGTGGTCGCGAGAGGACACGTAATCGATGCTCGCACCGCCCCCCACGTCTCGCTCCATGAAGTAGACCCGGGTCTCGTTGCCCCACCGGGAGACCCTCGGATCGGTCAGGTCCTTGCCCCGGATCGACACCAGCGTCTTCGCGCCAGACCACCGCGTGTTCGTACGGTAATCAGGGTTCAGCGCATAACGGATGACGCGATTGCCCGTGTGGTTCGCGTCATAGGCCCACGCCATCACGATCTCGCGGGCGTCGTTCGGGTTGCCGGTCCACGCGGCCGTCGGGCGTCGAGACTTGTTCGTCGCTCCGTAGGACGTTCCGAACGGCGTGAACAGCAGCTTCCCCCACGTGGAGGACTGTGCGGTCCTGATGGTCTGCGTTGCGATTGATCCGGTGTCGGTGTTGACGCTGATCGTCAGCCGATCCAGCGAGTCGCCGATCCGCTGCATGCTGATCGCGGTGCGGCCCCGGTGGAACAGGGTTGGGTGGGAGTACGTGGCGTTCGATCGCCGCTCCAGGACATAGGTGCTGCCGTCATCGCTCAGAACGATCACGAAGGTCTGGCCATCCGGCTCCAGGCCAGCATGAGGTCCGGAGAAGTTCATCGACGGGGAGATGGCGATCACTTCTGGCGTGGGCGGGTACGGCCCGCAGAAGACGTCGTGCGTGACGAATGCGAACGCGGCCGCCTTGCCGCTGCCGTTGTAGCCAGTGAACGGCACGAGGTAATCCAGGTTGTTGAACCGGGAACCACCGCCCGGAGTCAGAGGGCCCGCCTCGCTCGTCGCGATCACCTTGATCACGCCGTTGCAGCCGACCGCCGGAGGCAGGCGGATCACACTCGCGGCCGACTCGAGAGAGGGATCCCATGCTGCCGCCCCAACCCGGGTCGGGGATGGCGTGAAGGCGAACCAGAGCGCGGCCGCGAACGCCGTCGCAATGCTGAGCGTCTTGGCAGGGTTCGTTCGTTCCAATGTTCCCGAGCTGTATCGCACGACTCCCTGGATGGACCACGCCAAAGGACCTGGTGCGGAGGGGTCTCTCGTCAAACGGGGCTCGGGAAACCTGATTCCGAGTCGAAGCCAACGCACCGCCGCCGAGTCACTTCCTGGCCTCCTGCATTTGCCGGGAAGGCTCTCGCGGAAAGGGTTCCGAGACCTTCCGCCATCAAGGGCGACGACGGAGATGGTTCAGCGGAAGGAGTCCATGATCCGCACTGAGGTCCCGGCCGGCGCCACGCTGCAGCAGAGCCAAGAACGACTCTATTGCCGTGTCGTCGGCGAAGGCGCCTGCGCTGGGAGAGGTCCATCCTCCGCCGGGACGGCCGCCAGCAATCGTCGCTGCTCAGATGTGCTCGGTGATGATGGTGCTGTCTGCGTGCGCCTCGTGTGCCCCGCAAAGCCGCGGGGTGCCGGACTGCCCTGGGCACAGGCCCACACATCTCCCAGCCCAAGTATGAATCTGACTTGGGCGCGGAGGCACGACGGCCCTGGGCCCCGGCAGCATCGGCGCCCCTGTCCGCAACGGTTCGTCAGGCCGCATAGGCCAAGGTGGCGTACTCCTGCCTTTCGCCGGTCACGGTGATCGCGCCCGTCACGAACACGTTCGAGCCGTCCGGGCTCACCACCACGGATTGCGCCGCGTCCCAGTCGTTGGCCGGGCCGTTGTAGCGGCCCACCCACAGCTGCGCGCCGGTCGAGGCGTCGTAGCCCACGGTGGCGTAGTCACCGTCACCGGACTTCCCGTTGCTCGTGCCGGTCACGAACACCTTTGTGCCGTCCGGGCTCGCTGCGAGGCTCAGCGCCGTATCGTCGCTGTTGCCCGGGCCGTTGTAGCGACTGTCCCATAGCGGAGCACCGCTGGAGGCGTCATAGGCCACAGTGGCGTAGTCCACACCTGTCGTCGTCCCGAGGCTGGAGCAGCTCAGGAATACCTTGGAACCGTCCGGGCTCGCCGCGACCGAGCCGAACGTCGGCCCGAAGGGGTTGAACGGCACGCCCGGTCCCGGATGGCTCTGGACCCACCGCAGTGCACCCCTCGAGGCGCCGTAGGCCACCGTCTCGTAGTCCATGTTGCCGCTTATCCCGGTGACCCCTCCCGTGACGAACACGTTCGAACCGTCGCGGCTGACCGCAACGGAGATCGCGCGGTCGTTGCCGTTGCCGGGGCCATCGTGCCGCGCGACCCACTTCTGGGTGCCGGTCGAGGCGTTGTAGGCCACGACGGCGTAGTCCTGGCCGGTGCCGTTCCCGGTGCTCTCCCCGGCCACGAACACCGTCGAGCCGTCCGGGCTCGCCGCGATCGAGTAGCCGGTGCCGGCACCGTCGACCGGTCCCTTGTAGCGCTTCACCCAATTCTGGGCGCCGGTGGAGGCGTCGTAGGCCACGGTGGCAATGTCCTGACCGCTGGCGCTCTGACTCTGGCCGGTCACGAACACCTTCGACCCGTCGGGGCACGTCGTGACGAAGCTGGCGCCGTCCTGGCCGTTGGCCGGGCCGTTGTAGCGCTTCACCCACAGCTTTGCTCCGGAGGAGGCGCCGTAGGCCACGGTGGCATAATCCTGGCCGCCGGCCTTCCCGGTGCTCGCGCCGGTCACAAACACCGCCGAGCCGTCCGGGCTCGACGCTATGGAAACGGCCATGTCGTCGCCGCTCCCCGGGCCGTTGTAGCGCGCCACCCACAGCCGCGCGCCGGTGGATGCCACGTAGGCCACCGTGGCGTAGTCGAAGTCGCCGGCCTTCCCGGTGCTCTCGCCGGTCACGAACACCGTCGAGCCGTCCGGGCTACGCGCGATGGAGTGGGCGAAGCTGTAGGCCTTGGCCGACGGGCTGTAGCGCGCCACCCACAGCTTGGACCCACCCCCGGTCGATGCGTACGCGACCGTCCCGAGCATCAGCACGACGAGACCCGCGATCAGGCTGACCATCCTGGCCGTTACCGAACGTCCGCTGCCGCCTTGCATGGCGACCTCCCTTCCCGGTCCGACCCGTGCTGCCTCACCTGCAACGAGTCGCGAGGCATGCCCGCCAACCACTTCGAGGGCCGGTGTCATTCATCCTCCAGGGCCACCACGCCCGCGCCAAGGTCAACGGTCCTGCGAGTCTCGGGCCCGTGCCAGCTTTCGTGGACTGGACACCCACCGTTTGACTGTTGCGAGGCGGCTGCGACCTCGGGCTCGGTGGAACCCCTCCATAGTCTTGGCGATCGCCAGACCGGGTAGGAGGAGTGGCCCAGGTGCGCCCTCGACTGGCCCGACTTCGGCCTGCCGGTATGGATCCTCCTTTCAGAAGACGCGCTGTCCGGCGGTCACCTGCCGTACACGTGCACGGCGGTCCCGACACCGATCCGGGGGAACAGGGAGTCCATTGCCGCGATCGTGACCCGCACGCACCCATGACTGGCCGGGTATGGGGGCACGGCGGTCGAGCCGTGCAGCGCCACACCTCCGTGGAAGTAAGCGGGCCGGTAAAGGTCGCCGAGCGGGCCATGGTCCCACGCGTCGACTGTCCGAATGACGCGGAAGTCGCCTCGCGGCGTGATCGCCACCCCCGAGGAGCCGTTCTTCTCGTAGCGTCGTCCGGACCCGGTGGAGGCGTCAAACACCCCGACGACGGCGGTCCCGGTGACGAGAATCACGACCTGCCGTTCGAGATCGACCTCCACGTGGATGCGCTCTCCGCCGAAGCGTGCGATGACCCGCCGAGGGGAGCGTATCGCCAGCACCGTGGCGGGCCCGACGACAGCGTCGCGCGTGAGGCCGTTCACCTTCTGGAACGCCACGACGGCGTGGGAGGTGTCGTAGCCGAAGATACCGTCCACCGAGGGAAGGGAGTATCCGAGGGAGCGGAGGCGTCGCTGCAACGCCGCGACGCGAGGGCCCCGAGCTCCGAGTGCGAGCGGGCGCGCTGCCTGGTGATGCGGAGGAGGCGTCACGGTCGGCCCGGGGACGGGACTGTGCGGCGAGGTCGGCCAGGTGGTGCCGGTCGACCAAGGAGTCGAGGGTGGAGGTGCGGATGGCCCGGCTGCCCCCCCGTTGCCGGCGCAGGCGACCAGCAGCAACCCGAACGCCAAGCCCAGCACGACGGTGCTGGCGCGAAGGCGATGCGGACAACTCATGTCTCAATGATCCCCCGCGCCGAGCCTCGAGGGACGGCCAAACGGCCCGGCCGGCGGAGGGCCGGAGCCGTCCCGTCCCGAAGGCCAGTTCCGCTTTGATGGTTCGGTCTCTTCGAGCGGCTCCGACGACACTGGAGCGCTCCCAGCCTCTGTCGGGCATGGGAAGGACCCACGACGCCGGCCACGCTCAAGTGGTTGCTCTTCAGCGGGTACGGGCACCGGAGCATCCTCCAGTACCGCTAGGTCACGTGGACCTGGGGACTGTCCGGCTGGTCCTGGGACCGACTTCTGCTGGCCCATTTCTGGCCCAAGCGGTGAGCGGCGCGAGGATTCGCGCTGGTCAGATTGCGGTCCCGACGGGATTCGAACCCGCGACCTCCACCTTGACAGGGTGGCGAGCACGGCCAAGCTGCTCCACGGGACCAGTATTCGGTTCGACCGACGCCCGCACTGGAAGCGGCGCGAACTGGTCGTTCGTCCGTACCCCCAACGGGATTCGAACCCGTGTCTCCGCCTTGAAAGGGCGAGATCCTAGGCCGCTAGACGATGGGGGCCCACCGCCCCCGGCCCGGGGGCAGCCGTCGCCGAGTATACGCAGCCCCGGCCGCATCCGGCCCCGCTGAGACCAGTCGCGCCGTACGCTCGGCGGGCCATGAACACGAGGGTGCGAGGCCGCCCTATGGGGAAGCGATCGCCGACGGCGCTCGCCGCCATGCTCGCGTTCCTGGCCGTGGCGTGCTCCGGCGGTTCGAGTCCGAAGGCGACGACTCCGGCGGCGCGGCGTTCCCCGGCGGATCCGTTCGCGCAGACGATCACCAATGGGGCCGCCTGTCCCGTCTCGCAGCGGACGCCGCTGCCGGCCGGCTCCGGATGCACGTCCGACGCCCGTGGGGACCTCGACGGCGATGGCACTGTCGACCGGTTCGTCGTGTTCGCGACGCTCGATGCGCAGCACAAGCCCGTCTCGTGGCACGCCATCGCGCTGCTCGGCGACGGCTCCGCCACCCCGATCGCGCGCATCCCGTTCGGCGCCGAGGTCGAGGGTCAGCCCGACCTGTACCCGGTGGCGCTCGGGAGCTACGACGCGGACGGCGACGGGCGCGCCGAGGTCTTCGTGAAGCTCACCGGGGTCGTCTATCACATCGCCGTCTCGCACATCGTGGGGATGTTCCGGGTGGCCGACGGGCGGATCGAGCAGGTCGAGATCGAGGGCGCGCACGGTCCCGAGCCGTGGCACTTCTTCACCGGTGGCACGTCCCGGCGCGGTCAGGCGGTGGTGTGCGCGGAGGTGAACGGCGAGCCGGTCCTGCTCGAGCGGCTCATCGAGGTCGTGCCGCCGGAGCGGTGGAGGTGGTCCGAACAGACGTTGGTCTGGAGGGTCGGCGTGCTCGTGCCGAACGGAAAGCCCCGACTGGGCTACTACCCACCGTCCGTGTCGATCGCCGATCCGCGGGTGGTGGCGTTCTTCAAGCTGCGATGCGGCCCGGTCGTGTTGGAGTGACGGCAGCCACGGTGCGGCAGGCACGGTGCGGTGGGCCGTGAAGGGATCGAACCTTCGACACGAGGGTTAAAAGCCCCCTGCTCTGCCACTGAGCTAACGGCCCCGCCGAAATTCTACGGACGTCATCATCGCGGCCCGAGCAGCGCACGGATCGATCGTGCGCAATCCGGTTGCTATCCTCGCCCGCGTTCGGCTCGAACCACGGCAAATACGGGCAGGAGTCAGCGTGGCCGTCGTCTTCTCCGGGATCCAACCCTCGGGCGAGATCCACCTGGGCAACTACATCGGCGCCATCCGGCGCTTCGTCGACGCGCAGGGCGAGGACACAACCTACTTCTGCATCGTCGACCTCCACGCGATCACGCTGTACGTGCCCGAGGACCTGGCCACGAAGACGCTGGACCTCGCCGCGCTCTACATGGCGGCCGGCATCGATCCCGACCGGTCGATCCTGTTCGTCCAGTCCCACGTCCACGAGCACGCCGAGCTCGCATGGGTCCTGAACAACTTCACCGCGCACGGCGAACTCGGGCGCATGACCCAGTTCAAGGACAAGTCGCGCCGCGGGCGTGAGGGGTTCATCAGCGCGGGACTGTTCGACTATCCGGTCCTCATGGCCGCCGACATCCTGCTGTACCACACGGACCGCGTGCCGGTCGGGGACGACCAGCGCCAGCACCTGGAACTGGCCCGCGACGTGGCCATCAGGTTCAACCAGCGGTTCGGCGAGACGTTCGTCGTGCCCGAGTCGGACATCCCGCCGGCTGAGGGCGGCGCGCGCATCATGGACCTGCAGAACCCGACGGCGAAGATGTCGAAATCGACAGAGTCGCCGAACGGAACCGTAAAGCTGACGGACGATCCCGACGAGATCCGGCGCAAGGTCCGAACCGCCGTGACGGATTCGGGCCGAGAGGTCGTCGCGTCGCCGGACAAGCCCGCAATCACCAACCTCCTCACGATCATGTCGGCAGCCACCGGCATGTCGATCGGGCGCCTCGAGTCCGAGTACACGGGCAAGGGCTACGGCGACTTCAAGGGCGATCTGGCCGACGCCCTGATCGAATACGTCCGGCCCGTTCAACAGCGCTATCGGGACCTGATGGCCGACCCGGGAGAGATCGCCAGACTCCTTCGCGGCGGCGCCGACCGTGCCCAGTCGGTCGCATCGAAGACCCTGGCGGACGCGTACGACCGGGTGGGCTTCCTCCCGCGCGGGTGACGGGATCGGGCGCGGTGGGCGCGGTTGCCGGCGGCGAAGGTGACGGTGACGCCTGCATCATCACGTGCGCGGTCTCGGGGGCCGTCGCGAACAAGGATCAGTGCCCCGGCATCCCGTACACGCCGGAGGAGTACGCGGCCGAGGTGCGCCGCGCCCGCGAAGCGGGCGCGGCGATGGTGCACATCCATGCGCGCGAGCCCGACGGCACGCCCACCGTTCGTCCCGAGCACTACCGCGCGATCACCCAGGCGATCCTGGCGGAGTCGCCCGACGTCATCGTCAACTACTCCACGGGCTGGGTCGGGCTGCCCATGGCCGACCGCGTTGCGCACATCACCGACCTGAAGCCGGAGATCGGCGCCCTCAACATGGGTTCGATGAACTACGCGCGGTACAGCGCGAAGCGCAAGGCATTCGTGTTCAACTTCGTCTTCCAGAACGACTTCGACGACATCGTGTTCCTCCTTCGCCGGATGCGCGACGCCGGCGTGAAGCCGGAGTGCGAGTGTTTCGATGTGGGGCACGTCGAATCCGTGGCGCCGCTCATCGACGTCGGTGTGCTCGACGCGCCGATCCAGTTCTCCCTCATCCACGGCGTGCTCGGAGGCATCAGCGCCACGGCCCGCAACCTCGCGCACATGGCCTCGGTCGTGCCCGCCGGGTCCACCTGGGGCGTGATCGCCGTCTCGCGCGAGCAGTGGATGATGGCGTCGGCGGCGGCCGCGCTGGGCGGCAACCTGCGGGTGGGATTCGAGGACAACTTCTATCTCCCCTCCGGCGATATGGCGGGATCGAACGGCGCGCTGGTCGAGGCCGCGGCGCAGATCGTGGAATTGCAGGGCCGGCGCGTGGCCGATCCCGCGCAAGCGCGACGGATCCTTTCGCTCCCCGAGGTGCCGGACCGGTCGGCGGTCACGGCATGACCGAGGTGCGGGCCGAGATGGTCGCGAACGTGTGGAAGGTCGTGGCCACCGCGGGCGACACGATCGTGGAGGGCGCGCCCCTGGTCATCCTCGAGTCGATGAAGATGGAGATTCCCGTCGAGGCGCCGGTCGCCGGAACCATCACCGAGCTGCTCGTCCGCGAGGGCGACGTGGTCCAGGAGGGCGACGTGATCGCGCGCATCGGCGCGGACGGCGCGGTGGGGTAGGGCGGCGGTGGCGCTGGTCCGCGTCGAACGCTCCCGCGAGGGCCGCGTGGCGACGCTCACCCTGTCGCGGCCGGATCTTCGAAACGCGCTCTCCGTGCCGATGCTCGCCGAGCTCACCGATGCGCTCGGCGCGCTTGCGGTCGATCCGAACATCCGGGCGGTGGTCCTCGCCGGCGACGGTCCGGACTTCTGCGCCGGTGCGGACCTTGCCGAGCTCGAGGCGGCCCGGGTGCGCGGCCGCGACGGCGCGCTCGACTTCGACGCGCCCTTCCGCGACACCCTCCGGGCGGTGGCGACGCATCCGGCGCCGGTGGTCGCGCGCGTCCAGGGACGCGCGCTGGGCGGAGGGTGTCAGCTGGTGCTGGCGTGCGACCTGGCGATCGCCGCGCGGGACGCCTCACTCGGCATCCCGTCCGCGCGGCTCGGCGTCGTGATCCCGTTCGACAGCGTCCGGCGGCTCGTGCTGGCGGTCGGGCCGAAACGGGCCGGCGACGTGCTGTACACCGCACGGTCGATCACCGGTGAGGAGGCCCAGAACTGGGGTCTGGTCACGCGGGCCGTTCCGGCGCTGGAGCTGGACGAGGCGCTCGGCGAGCTCCTCGAGCAGGTGGTCGCAGGCGCCCCGATGTCCGTCAGGGCGTCGAAGCGGGGCATCTCGCTGGCCTCAGATCCGGCCGCCACAGACCGCGGCGGCGAACGGACCGGCGCCACCGACTACGACCTGATGGCCGCCGAGGCGCTCGCCAGTGGGGACCTGGGCGAGGGCATCGCCGCGTTCCGCGAACGCCGCACGCCGGAGTTCGGAGGTCGTTGATGGTCGCGCGCGCCAAGCCGAAGGCCGTGGTGGACGGGGCGGCGTCGGGCGCGCCGCTGACCCGCCGCAGCCCGATCGAGGAGCGCTGGCCGGTGATCCGGCGGCGCCTGCGCAAGACGTACCCGAACGCCACCGTGGCGCTCGACTTCACCAACCCGCTCGAGTGCCTGGTGGCCACGATCCTGTCCGCGCAGACCACCGACCAGAACGTGAACCGGGTCACGCAGGGACCGACCGGGCTCTTCGCGAAGTACCGCACCGCCGAGGACTACCTGCGTGTGCCCGTCGAGGAACTGGCCGCGGACCTCAAGCCCACGGGCTTCTACAACAACAAGACGAAATCCGTTCGCGGCGCGTGCCAGCGCATCGTGGAGGTCTACGGCGGCGCGGTGCCGAAGACCATCGCGGAGCTGATCACGCTGCCCGGGGTGGCGCGCAAGACCGCGAACATCGTCCAGGGAAACGCGTACCCGCGCGAGCACGCCCGCGACCCGGATGCGGGGATCGCCGTGGACACCCATGTGGGGAGGCTTGCCAGGCGGATCGGGTTCAGCAAGGAAACCGACACCGACAAGGTCGAGCGCGACCTTATGCGCGTCATCCCGCGGAAGGAGCGGTTCGGCTTCACTTACGTGCTGATCGACCACGGCAGGACGCTCTGCGAGGCGCGCAACCCGCAGTGCGAGATCTGCCCGATCAGCGACCTGTGTCCGGCGAGCCGGGTGCCCGAACGGCTGCCCTGAGTTCGGGCGAGGGCGAAGGCGAAGGCGCTACCTGGCGCCCACCACGACGGGACGGGTTCCGTAGCCGGCCGTGGCCACCTGGCTCCGCCTGCGTGCCCGCCGCATCGCGCGACGCTCCTCCTCCGTGGTGCCGCCCCAGACGCCGCTGTCCTGTGCGGTGGAGATGGCCCACTCCAGGCATTCGACCCTGACCGGGCATTGGAAGCAGATCACCTTCGCCATCTCCGCCTGCGTGGCTGCCGGACCTGTCGTCCCGATGGGAAAGAAGAGCTCGGGGTCCTCGACGTCCTTGCAGCGCGCGCGGTGAACCCACTCCATACAAACCACCCCCATCGACGCGCGCCAAGGGAAGGCAGCGTCGAGCCCTGTGGAATTGCCCCCGGTGATCCGCTCTCCCGCTCCGGTCCCCGGCCCGTACGGGATGGCCCGATGAGGCGCGTATCATACCGGCGCGCCCGCGCGTCAAGTCAATGTTTTTTTCCAGGGATTCACTCGATTCTGTCGAACTTTCTCGGCCGCTCGTGGTCGCCCATCGAGGCGCGCGCCTGACCCACCCGGAGAACACGCTGGTCGCGTTCGACGCCGCCCTCGCCGCGGGGGCGGACGCCGTCGAACTGGACGCGCGGCTGTCGGCCGACGGTGTGGCGGTGGTGTCCCACGACGCCGACGTGGCCCGCATCGCGGGCGAGCAGGGCCTGATCCACGAGATGACGCTGGAACGGATCAAGGCACTGGACGCCTCGGCCGGACGCGGAGGGGACGATGACGGTGGGAGCGACGCGATCGGCTGGGCGCGCACCGAGATCCCGACGCTCCGTGAGGCGCTGGACCTCCTCCGAGGGCGCGGCGGCATCGACATCGAAATCAAGAACCTGCCGGAGGATCCCGACTTCGATTCGCCGGACGAGGCGGTCGCCGTCGAAGTGGTAAAGACCCTTGACGAATTCGGCATGCGCGGAGGCGACGTGCTGGTGACGTCGTTCAACTGGCTATCGATCGAGCGCGTCCGGGCGCTGGCGCCGGAGGTGCCGACGGGGTTCCTCACGTCGCCGGCCATCGATCCACGTGCGGCCCTGACGTACGCCCGGCAGGCGGGCCACGTCGTGGTGCTCCCGCACGCCTACGCGCTGACCGACGCCGGCGCCGACTTCGTGGTTGCCGCCCGGGAAGACGGCATCCGGGTCTGGACATGGACGGTGGACGAACCCGACGACATGGAGCGGTTCTTCGATTGGGGCGTCGACGCGGTGGTGACGAACGATCCGGCGACGGGCGTCCGGTTGCGGGAGGCCTGGCGCCGCTAGGCGATGATGCCCAGCGCGTCCGGCACGCTGGTCAGTTCGATCGACGTGCGCTCGCCGATCAGTTCGCCGTCGGCCTGAACCGGCAGCGGAACGTCGCTCTCGATCCGGATGCGCCCCTGATCGTGCAGCGAGACCACGTGCTTGTACGACAGGTGCTTCGCGCCGGCGAAGGTCTGCAAGGCCGTCCTGAGCACGGTCGCGATCCGCATCCGGTCGAGCGCGATCAGGTCGAATCCACCCTCGCGACGGACGTCCGGGCACAGGCGCATGGGGCGCTTCCCGAGATACGTGTACGGATCGGCCTTCTGCGTGATGGCCAGGAACAGCCGTTCGTGCGCCTGTTCCAGGTCGTCGCCCCAGCGGATCGCCAGGTGTGGGTGGCGGCGGTCGTACCCGGCGAAGAACACCCGCAGCGCCGTCCAGACGAAGAACGCGTCGCCCGCGAGCCGTTTGGCGAACTGGCGCCGTTCCACGCGTTCGACGATCGCCGCGTCGAATCCGAAGCCGCAGTTCGAGACGAACCACCGTTCGTCGTTCAGCCGACCCAGTGGGATGCGGGTGGGCTGCTTGTCCAGCCGCTCGATCAGCCAGCTTGCGGCTTCGACCGGGTCGTTCGGCATGCCGAGGCCGCGGGCGAAGATGTTCGCGCCGCCCCCGGGGAGCGCGGCCATCGGGGTGTCGCTCCGGGCGAGGCCGTTGACCACCTCGTTGACCGTCCCGTCGCCGCCGAGGACCACCACCAGATCCACGCCCTCGTGGGCCGCCCCCCGCGCGACGTGCGTCGCGTGCCCCGGTCGCTTCGTCTCGACCTTCTCCAGGCGCGTGTCGGCCGCAAGCGCGCGCGAGATCACGTCGTAGGCGTACGGCGTGACGGTGTGGGCGTTCGCGTTCGCGATGAGCAGGACCCGGCGCACGGCGTTGGAGCATACGAAGGCGCGTCCTCTAGCATCGCGGCCCTCATGGCGCGGCAGTGGTTCGGATCGAGGCCGAAGGTCCCCGACGACCTTCGCGAGGCCGGTCGCGCGTTCGCGTCGACGCTGACGCGGATCGAGGACGCGAAGGCGGCGCTGGTGTCGTCGGTTCGGGCCGGTCGCGCTCCCGGCGCCCCGTTGGCGGAGGCGCTGGCAGGGTTCGAATCCGGGCTCGCCGACGCCGATGCGCTCATGCGCTCATGGCGCGTCGCTGACGTCGAAGAGGTCTGGGAGCGGTGCGCCGCGGGCTTGGCCGAGGCGAGGACGGGTGCCGAAGCCTTCAGGACGGCGGGCGAGCCGCCGGCGATCTACGAGGAGCTCATCGCTGCGCTCGAAGACCTGATGGACCCGTTGGAGCCGTTCGAGGACGCCGCGAGCGCCTGGCGCAACCTCGGCGTCCGAGTGTAGGCAGCCCGTTTCCCGTCGTTCACGCCAGGTCGAACGAGGCCTGCTCGGTCCCGCCGCCGACGTCGTAGATCAGTCGCCCTCCGTTGATCCGGAGCGCCGGATGCAGGCGGTGCGGTTCGGCCTTCCCCGGGCCGAGCAGGTGGATGACGTCCCAGCCGCCGACCGTCAACGCGTCGGAGATCATCCGCCGGTGGCAGTTCCACCAGAGCGTCTCCGCGCACATGAAGGCGGTCGGCGTACGTCGTGCTTCGTCCTTCAGCCTCTGCAGCGCCGCGGCGAACGCCGGTGACTCCATGTGATCGGCGTAGCCGCGGAACTGGTCCGAACGAAGCGCCGTGTGCGGCGAGTCAGGCGACGGGCGGCGCCATCCGCCGAGATCCCTCTCCCATCGAAACCCGACGCCGGCGTCTTCGAGCGACGCCGCCAGCGCGTCCTTCCCGAATTGCGGATGCCTGCGAGAACCGGGCGCCGTCCGGACGTCGACCAGGTCGCGGACGCCGGCCTGCCGCAGGATGGCGATGAGTTCCTCGACCGGCCGCGCCCCGTGCCCCACCGACCAGATCGTGGCCGTCACGAGCCTCCGGCGCGTTGGGCCGCGATCCGCTTCAGGAAGGCTTCGTACTCCACCACGAACCCGTCCGCATCGAACCAGATCCTTGCCGTGAACCCCGAGTCCAGGCTCGTGTACCGGATCACCGCCGCGTCCTCGTCGAACCCGAGCGGCTCGTAGCGCTGGGGGACGGCCGTGACGCGGAGATCCGGCACCGAGACCCACGCCATCAGGTAGTCGTGGGCGGCGGCGCCTTCCCGATGCAGGAGGTCCCGGAGCACCGGCGTCGAGTTGAACAACGGGGAAAAGCCAAGGTCCACGTCCAACGCGGGGGAGAGTTCCTCCATCCGTTCCGGGCCGCCGCCGTCCGACTCGCCGTGCCAGCGATCGTCGTCTCCGCGGACGAGAAGGAGCCGATGTTCGCCGGCTGGACCTCTGGACTCCGCCTCGATCCACGCGGCGACCAAGCGACCATCCGTGCGCAGTTCGTAGTCCACCGCGTACGGACCGGGTTCGACGCCGATCTGGCGGCCTTTGGCCACCAGCCCGCCCGGCGACAGCGCAACGTCGACGTATTCGGTCCGGGGCGCGTCCTGGCCGCTCCACACGAAGGCGAATCGCCGCCGTTCCATCCGTTGCATCTTCGATGCGCAACGCGCCCCGTGTCGAGCCGTGGGCGGTCGTGTAGCCTCGCCCACGGCCGCCGCGCGAAGGAGCCGCGATCAGAACGGAGCCGCCGGCGATCCCTCGGGTCCTTCCAAGGAGGACTTGGCATGGGCAACGCGATCCGTCTCGTCACCGACCTCCCAGGTCCGAAGTCCGCCGCCGTGCTCGAACGCAAGGCGAAGGTCGTGTGCGATCCGCTCGACATCCACGTCCCCGCGGTCATCGACCACGGCCGCGGCGCGACGATCACCGACATCGACGGCAACACGCTGATCGACTTCTCCGCGGGGCTCGGCTGCCAGATGGTCGGCTACTCGCACCCGAAGGTCGTCCAAGCCGTTCAGAAGCAGGCGGCGAACGTCAGCCACACCGACTTCTCGGTCGTTCCGTACGAGACGTACGTGGAGCTCGCCGAGCGGCTGGTCTCGTTGACCGGCATCGCCGACGGCAAGGTCGCGCTGTTCAACTCCGGCGCGGAGGCGGTGGAGAACGCCGTGAAGTTCGCGAAGGCCGCCACCGGCCGGCCGGCCGTGATCGCGTTCGAGGGCGGATTCCACGGCAGGACGCTCCTGACCATGTCGCTCACGTCGCGCATCCGCCCGTACAAGCACGGATTCGGGCCGTTCGCGCCGGAGGTCTACCGGCTGCCGTACGCCTACCCCTACCGCAGCCCGAACCCGGACCGCGCCGCGCAGGACGCGCTCGACGCGCTGGAGCGCGCGTTCACCACGGTGGTCGATCCCACGTCGGTCGCGTGCGCGGTGATCGAGCCCATCCAGGGCGAGGGCGGATTCGTCGTCCCGCCGGCCGAGTTCCTGCGGGGCGTGAAGGAGGCCTGTTCGAAGCGCGGCATCCTCGTGATCGGCGACGAGGTCCAGTCCGGCACCGGCCGGACGGGCACGTTCCTGGCCGGCGAGCAGTTCGGCTTCGAGGCGGACATCGTCATTCTGGCGAAGGCGCTGGCGGCGGGCTTTCCGTTGTCAGCGGTGGTCGCCCGCAAGGAGATCATGGACGCGCCCGGCCCCTCGGCGATCGGCGGGACCTACGTTGGGAACCCCGTCGCGTGCGCCGCGGCCAACGCCGTCCTCACCGTGATCGAGGAGGAGGGCCTGATGGAGCGCTCGACGCAGGTCGGGAAGGCCGTCACGGCGCGGTGGGACGAGTTGGCGACGCAGGTGGACGAGGTCGGCGAGATCCGCGGCGTCGGCGCCATGGTCGGCGTGGAGTTCGTCTCGGACAAGGCGACGAAGGAGCCGAACGAGGCGTACCTCGGCGCGCTGATCGCCGGCTGCATGAAGCGCGGCCTGATCACCGTGTCGTGCGGGGTGTACCACAACGTGCTTCGCCACCTGATCCCATTGGTCATCTCGGATGACGAACTCGACGAGGCACTCGATGCGATGGCGGAGGCTGCCCTGGATGCGCGCGGCGCGCACGGCGAGTCGCCGCGTGAAGCCCTGGTCGAGGGCGACTGACCCGTCGACGGCGCCTCAGGCCTGCGCACTCCGAACGAACGCGAGCGCCTGGCGGTACGCCTCACGCGTCGATTCGCCCAACATGTGGGTGGCCGGGACGAGCTCCACAGGGCCGAGTGCCTCCAGCCCGTGTGAAGCGCGGAGCCGTTCCGCCAGCCTGGGTTCGATGCCGCTGAGGAACAGGCGATTCCCGCCGGCGTCCAGACGGCGCGCGTACCTCGCCAGCACCTGCATCGCCGTCGACGCGAGGTTCGTCCGGCCCCTGAGGCGCAGGATCACGGCGCTGCCATGGGCGGCCGCCGGATCCGGCAGCCGCGCCTCCAGCGTGCGCGAGCCCGCGAACAGGAGGCTGCCGAAGATGTCGAGCACGACGACGGTCCCGCTCTCGAGCGCCGCCGGCACCGGCTCCACGGTCACGCCGCCGTCCGCCTGCTGCGCGAGCCGCACGACGTTCAGGTCGAGCGCCTCGCGGTTCAACTGAAGGATCAACGAAAGCGCGACGCCGATGCCTACGGCGGCGGCGATCGGCAGCAGCAGCACCGCCACGAACGTGGTCACCAGCGCGATCCGCGAGATGTTCCCGGTGCGGGCCGTGAGCTCGATCGAGCGCGGCTTGATCGCCCCGATCGCGGCGAACATCAGGATGGCGGCGAGCGTCGTGAGCGCGACCTTTCCGACCAGCCCGGAGAACGCCAGCAGGATCACCAGCATCCAGAATCCGGAGAAGATCGAGGCCCAGCGCGTCTTCGCGCCCGCGCTCACGTTCAGCGCCGTCTGGCCGACCGACGCCCCGACCGGCTGCCCCTTGAACAGGCCCGACGCCACGTTGGCGAAGCCCTGCGCAAGGAAGTCGCGATTGGCGTCGGGTGTCGAGCCGTCGGGGTTCGGGGTGCTCTCGCTCACGCCCGACCCCTGGACGAGCACGATCATCACGATGGCGGCCGCGCCGGCGAGGAGGTTCAGATCGAACGCGCGAAGGGGCGGCAAGGTGGGGATGGGCACGCCGCGGGGGATGGCGCCGTGGCCGGCGACCGTGGCGACGCTGTCCAGGCCGAGCGCGACCACCAGGACGGACGGCACGACGAGCGCCAGCAGCGCACCCGCCGTCCGGAAGCGAGTCCGGCTGCCCACTGCGATCAGTCCGAACGCGAGCAGGCCGATGAGCGTCGTGGCCGGATCGATCTGACCGGGGTGCGTGATGACGAACAGCGCCTTGCCGATCGCCCGGTGGCCCGTGGTCTGGACCCCCGTCAGGTCGGGCAACTGACCGAACAGGATGTTGACGGCCACGCCGGTGATGAACCCGACCATCACGGAGTTCGAGACGAACCTCGTGTAGCGGCCGAACCGCAGCGCGCCGGCGACGATCATCAGGACGCCTGCCACCAGTGTGATCAGGAACAGGGCATCCGGCCGTTCGGCCGCGGGGAAGTGGGTCAGCGTCGAACCGGCGGCGAGAGCGGCGGCGCTGGTCGGCGCGATCACGGCCAGCTCGGTCCCGGTGATGACGCCGCCGACGATCGGCCCGATGAAGCTCGCGTACAGCCCGAAGATCGGGTTCACGCCGGCCAGCACGGCGGCGGCCATCCCGTCGGGAACGCTCCCGATCGCGCCGGGCAGCCCTGCCACCGCATCCTTGGCCAGCACGCGGCGGGTCGACTTGAGCGGCCCGAGGAAGCGGCCGATCGCCCCCCGCGCGGCGGCGCCCGCGGTCCGTCGCGCGCCCGGCGTGGAGTCGGCCGTCATCCCCGGAGGATGGCCGCGTCGATCGCGGCGCGAGGCCCGGCGACGATGACCTCGGTGCCGGCTGCGATCGGCCGGTCCTCGGCGCTTGGTTCGATCGAACCGTCCGACCGCCGCCTGGCCAGGATCACAACGCCGGCGTCGTGCAGCGCCTGGAGCCGGTCCGGTTCGATCCGGTTCGGAACGTCCCAACGGAACGCGACGTGCTCCACCGTTCCGATCTCGAACGGGCGCAGCGCGCGTTCGTCCGCCGCGGCGCCGACGAACGCGGCGGCGGCCACGGCCGTGGCGCTGACCGCGGCGTCGACGCCGAAGACGCCCGCAACGCGGGCCGCGAGGGCATCGTCGAAGATCCTCGCCACCGTCCGGATCGAGGGATTCAGCCGCTTGGCCTGAAGGCAGGCCTCGATGTTCGCCAGGTCGCTGTCTGTGCACGCGAACAGGCACGCGGCATCGGCGACGCCGGCCCGTTCGAGGTTCTCCGGGAGCCGGATGTCCCCCGTCAGCACCGGCGCGTCGGCCCCGGCGGCTTCGGCATACCGGGTGTCCGGCGCGCGGTCGATCGCCGCCCACGGGATGCCGCTGTCCTGCAACAGCCGGGCCACGCGGTAGCCGATCGTGCCCAGGCCGGCGACGACGGCGTGCCCCGACATCCGCTGCGCCTGACGGCCCATCCGTTGTTCGATCCGCACCGCGGTCGCGACCGACGCGAGGTAGGAGAACAGCACGCCGATCAACGCGCCGCCCGCGAGCATCGCGATCACGCCGACGATCTTCAACCACGCGTCGGACTGGTCGAGCGTCTCGTTCCCGAGGGCGGTGGAGATGGCGAAGTACACGGCGTCGACGGGGCTCTTGTGAAGGGCGATGCCGAACACGATCACGCTGACGATCAGGAACACGGCCAGGACGACCGCGGTGATGGGGAGCAACGTGGCGCCGCCGACCCCTGCGTCCCGACGAGCCGCACGGGACGAGGCCCGCGCGGCCGCCCTCTGCCGACGCCGCGCCCGGCGGGACTCGCGAGCCTCGCCGGTCGTCGCGAAGAGGTGGCGGCCACCGAGCGCGAACGAGACCACGCGTTCCTGCGGGCCGCCCGCGACGACGCCCTGCCCGCCGGTGACCGTCGCCGAGCGCGCGACGGGCGCGTGCCAGCCGTCCGCGCTCTCCGTTGCGTCCGAATCCGGGCCGTTCAGCCCGAGGATATGGATGCCCGCGACAGGCTCGGCGTCCCCGGCTGTGCCGCCCGCCGCCGGCGATCCCTCGGGGATGACCATCTCCCAGATCGGCACCTGCGTGTCGCCGAGCCGGAGCGTCTCCACGACGCGCGACCCGAGCCCGGCCGCCAGGAACGCCGGCGCGGCGAGCGTCGAGACGCTGTAGGCACGGCGGATGTTCAGCCCCTGTTCCAGTTGATCGGCGAGCGTGATGTCGTAGATGCGAATGACGATCGGCACCTCCGGGTGGAACGCGTGACAGGCGACCGCCGCGGCGAGGTTCGCCAGGTCGTCGTCGGCGAGTGCGAGAAGGCAGGACGAACCCTCCAGAGCCGCCTGCTCGAGGGCGGCCTCCACGTCCTGGGATCCGATCACGCGGACACCCTCAGGCAGCTGGTTGGCGAGTCCCCCGCCGGACCCGCCGCCGGACCCGCCGCCGGACCCGCCGTCGGACCCGCCGTCGCCCGACACGACGGTGACCTCGCCGCCGCGCTCCACGATCAGCCGGCTCACACGAACGGTCAGCCGGGTGAGCCCGACGATCACGAACCGCCTGCCGGCAAGGGACGACATCCTGTTCCGCCCTCAGCGGTCCGGCAGCTCGCGCCGCAGCACGCTCTCCATGGTCTCCAGCACCTTGATGCGCGCGTAGAGCTTGTCGTTGGCCTCGACCACGGTCCACGGCGCGGTCGGCGTGGAGGTCCGCAGCAGCATCTCCTCGGCAGCGGCTTCGTAATCCTCCCATTTCCCGCGATTGCGCCAGTCCTCGTCGGTCAGTTTCCAGGCCTTGTAATGGGTTCGTTCGCGATCCTGGAATCGCCGCAATTGTTCCTCCTGGCTGATCTGAAGCCAGAATTTCACGATGATCGTGCCGAACCCGGCCAACTGACGTTCGAACTGGTTGATCTCCCGGTACGCGCGGCGCCAGGCGTCCTCCGTCGCGTAGCCCTCCACGCGTTCGACCAGCACGCGGCCGTACCAGGAGCGGTCGAGGATGGCGATCTGGCCGGCGACGGGCAGCCGCCGCCAGAAGCGCCACAGGTAGTGGTGGTTGCGATCGTCTCCCGCCGGCGCGGCGATCGGCCAGACCACGTATCCGCGCGGGTCGACCTGGCCGGTGAGCCGCTTGATCGCCCCGCCCTTGCCGGACGCGTCGGGCCCCTCGAACACGACCACCACCGGACGCTTGCCCTGATAGACCGAGAAGGCGTGAGCATGGAGGCCGGCCTGCAGCACTCGCCGCCGTGAGTCGTATTCCTCGCGGGTCAATCGAAGGGTGAGGTCGAGGCGCTCAAGCATCGAACTCCTCCCCGAGGTCATCGGGCGCGTTCGCCTCCGCCGCGTCGGCCTCCACGGCGTGTCCGGCCTTCGTGAGCGCCGCCTCCAGCGTCGCGATGGTCGTCTCCACGATCTTCAGTCGCGCGAACCTGCGGTCCGTGGCTTCCACGATCACCCACGGCGCGGCGGCGGTGTCCGTGCGCGCGAGCATCTCCTCGACGGCCGCGAGGTACCGGTCGTAGCTTCCCTGCTGTTCGCGGTCCTCCTCGGTCACCTGCCAAGCGGTCAGCGCGTCCTTCGACAGGTGCTTGAAACGGCTGGCCTGTTCCCTCCGGCTGATGTGGAGCCAGAACTTCACGATGACCGTGCCGTCCGCGGCGAGGGTCTCCTCGAACTCGACGATGTCCTGGTAGGCCTCCTTCCATTCGCCCTTGGAGACCGCGCGCGAGATGCGTTCGATCAGCACACGCCGGTACCAGGAGGTATCGAAGATCACCATCTGCCCGTACGCGGGAATCTTCAGCCAGAAGCGATGCAGCCACGGGTACTGCGTCTCCAGCGTCCGGGGCGGAAGGATCGGGACGACCGTGCAGCCGCGGGGGTCCAGACGAGCCGTCATGGTCCTGATGGCTCCGGCCTTCCCGGCTGAAGCCCAACCCTCGAACACGATCATCACGGGGATGCGGGCTTCGGCCACGGCCAGTTCGAGGTCGTACAGGCGGGACTGCAGCCTTGGCATGCGACGGTCGTAGACGACCTTGGAGACGGACCGGTCCAGGTCGATCAGTTCGAGCATGCCCCGCCGCCCTTCGCCCTCGCCCCTCCGGCCCGACACCGCCGGTCCATCGAACTGTATCCGGCGCGGGGCGCAGGGCGCGAGACCTCGCTATGCTGCGGTCCGTGCTTGGTCTCTACTCCACCGACGCGGTGTTCTTCATCGTGCTGGGCATCCCCGTCGCCATCGGCCTGATCGCGCTCGGCGCCGTGCTCGGCAGGCCCAGACGCGACGGCGACTCCCCGCCGCCTTCGTCCTCCTCCTCGTCATCCTCGGCGTCCTCCTAGAACGCCGAGCCGCGGCCGCTCACCACCGGCCGCGATGGACCAGTTCCTCGAGCGGGATCCTGCGTCGCGTGTCGCCCGACCCCCGTCCCGGGTCATCGGTTCGGTGGCCGACCACCACGGCCCCGATCGGAACGAACGACGATGGGACGCCGAACGCCCCCCGGAACCGCTCCGTCACGTCCGGCGGCAGGCCGAAGAAGAGCGCCCCGAGACCTTCGTTCACGGCCGTCAGCAGCATCAGCAGCGCGGTGAACCCCGTGTCGATGTCCCAGTACGGGACCGGCCACCGCGCCTCGTCCCGGTCCGTCCAGCCCTTGTCCGGCTCGGTGTACCGGTCCAGGTACGCGTCCTTGTTCGACAGGGGGACCACGACGAGCGGGGCGTTCATCACCTCGGGGTCCAGCGGCGGCTCCTCGTCCCCGCCCTGCAGCGCCTCCCAGAAGCGAGCGACCTCCTCGGTGCCGTCGAACACGAGGAACGCGAAGCCCTGCGAGAAGCCGGCCGACGGCCCGCGCGCGGCGTTGCGGAGGATCCGTTCCACGGCCTCGCGATCGAGCGGGTCGGTCCGGAACCGCCTCACCATCCGGCGTCTGCGCACCACCTCGTCGAAGTCCATTCGATCAGCCTCCCCTTCGTCCTGCCGCTAGCATGACCGCCGCCGTGCCACCCTCACCCGTGCCTGCGGAAAGGACCTTCCCATGACCGCGACAGAACGTGCCGTCCGACCCCGCCGCTCGTGCCTGTCCGTGCCGGGGTCGTCGCCGAAGATGCTGGCGAAGGGCCCGACCCTGCCCGCCGACGAGGTGTTCATGGACCTCGAGGACTCGGTGGCGCCGGGCGCGAAGGAAGAGGCCCGGGCGAACATCGTCGCGGCGCTGAAGGAGAACGACTGGACCGGCAAGACGGTGGTGGTTCGCATCAACGGCGTCCCTACGAAGTGGTGCTACCGCGACGTGATCGAGGTGGTCGAGGGCGCCGGCGAGCACATCGACTGCCTGATGATCCCGAAGGTCGAATACGCCACCGACGTGACGTTCGTCGACGACCTCCTGAGGATGATCGAGGACACGACCGGCCTCGAACGCCGCATCGGGCTGGAACTGCAGATCGAGACCGCGACCGGGCTGACAAACGTCGACGAGATCGCGCAGGTCTCCGACCGCGCCGAGACGCTGATCTTCGGCCCGGCCGACATGAGCGCCTCGCTCGGCCTGCCCACCGTGACGGCCGGGCTTCCAATGCCGGGCTACCCGGGCGACCACTGGCACCACGTGTTGATGACCATCCTGATCGCGGCGCGCAACGCCGGCCTGCAGGCGATCGACGGCCCGTACCTGGTCATCAAGGACCTCGACGGCTTCCGTGAGATGTCGAACAGGGCGCGGGCGCTCGGCTATGACGGCAAGTGGGCGCTCCACCCCGGGCAGATCGACGTGCTGAACGAGGTGTTCGCGCCCTCGCAGGACGAGTTCGACAAGGCCGAGGCCATCCTGGAGGCCTACGCGCACGCGACCGACGTCCAGATGACGGGCGCGGTCATGTTCGGGTCCGAGATGATCGACGAGGCCAGCCGGAAGATGGCCGAACAGCTCGCGATGCGCGGCCGCGCGGCGGGGATGCAGAAAGTAAAGTCGCTTGACGAATTCAACGCCGCGCCTCAGTCCGACTAGCGCACGGTGCACGGCCGGCGCGCTCAGACGCCGGTCTGGGCCTCGATCCGGCCGGACTTCACGGCGTCCGCGAGCGCACGGTAGTCGCGTTCGTTCTGATCGGCGTATGCGGAGGCGAAGTCCGCCGTCGCCTGGTCGAACACGTCGCCCCGGCCGAGATACGACGCGATCGCGATCCTGTCGCCCCACCGGGCGTGCGCCCGGGCGAGCGTGGCGGCGCACAATCGACCGTAGAACGTCGCCCCGGTGACCAGCAGCCGGTCGACGTCGGCGCCGCCCTTCCAGTCGTGCAGCTGGCGCACGTAGTAGTCGCGCGTCACGCCGCTCAGCCCGGTGATCCGCTGCCATCCGAGGAAGATGTCCGTCGCCGCCTGCATCAGGCGCTGGCCGACCACCACCCGCTGTCCCGCGTGGCGGACCCGACTCCGCTTCAGATAGCGCTCGAGCGGCGAACGCTGTGCCTCCTTGACCTGCAGGAACAGGGGATCGTTCTCGTCGCGGCCGACCAGCAGCAGGATGTAGCAGCGTGTTCCGACGCTCCCCACGCCCACGACCTTTCGGGCCGCGTGGACGTACCGGAACTCCTCGATCGGATGGTGCTGATGGCCGAGCGTCCGGCGGTACGAACTCAGCAGCCTCTTGATCAGATCCTCCGAGCGCTCCCAGGGGCTGCCCGGGATGATCAGGTCCTCGATGGGGACGATCAGCGGCGGGTCGGCCTTGATCCGCAACTCGCCGTCCACGCGGCCGGTCCGCTTCGCGAAGACGCGCACGCTGTCGCGCGTGCGGGCCCTGGCGACCAGCCGCTCGGCCGCGCGCGCCTCCCGGCGGTGGAGTCGTTCGGCGCGCACCTCGGCGAGGGCCTGCTCCAGCAGCCAGTCGACGTCGAGGTGGTCGTACCAGGCGTCGAGCGTCCGCAACCGGGCGATCCGACGCACCTCCCGCCGGTACTCGCGCACGGCCGCGATGACGATCGCCCGCCGGTCGGCGGCGTCGAACGCGCGGTCCCGCCCGTGCACCTCCAGGCTGGCGGCGAGCCGTTTGATGTCCCATTCCCACGGGCCCGGGAGGGTCTCGTCGAAGTCGTTGACGTCGAAGATCATCCGCCGCTCCGGCGTTCCGAACACGCCGAAGTTCGACAGGTGCGCGTCGCCGCACAGCTGGACGGTCACACCGGACCGGGGCGTCCCGGCCAGGTCGGCCGCCATGATGGCGGCGCCGCCCCGGAAGAACGCGAAAGGCGATTCCAGCATCCGGCCGTACCGGATCGGGATGAGCTCGGGCACGCGGTCCTTCGCCTGTTCCTCCAGCAACGCGATCGGATCAGGCCGGTCGGGGGACGGTTCCCAGAGCCCGTGGCTCGATCGGGGCGCGGCGACGCGGCCGGCCCGGCCGCGCGCCCTCCGCTCCTCGACGGAGAGGCGCGCGCGGCGCCAGGCGGAGGCGAACGAGGAGGGCGCCGCCCTCGGAGTCGAGATGGGCGCCGCGGGGACCGGCGCCGGGCGCTTCGGCGCTGCTGGAACGGTCGCGGTGCCGCGTCGGGTTCTCATGGCGCGTCAGGGTAGCGGAGCGGCGCCCGGTTCGTGCCCGGCTGGGGTCATCCGTCGGGCGTGGTCGGCGCGAACCAGGGCGTGGCCGAGCGCCACCTCGCACAGGCCGACGAACGCGCCGATCGTCACGCCGAACGCCTCGGCGGCGACCACGAACGGCAGGGAGCCCAGCCCGCGGGTTCCGGCGACCAGCTGTTCGACGGCGAGCCCCTCCAGGGTTGCGGGCAACGTGACCGCCACCAGCGACGTGCCGAACCAGGTCCAGGTGAGCAATGCGGACCGGCGCAGCGCCGCCGCCGGCCCGAGGCGTTCGATCAGGATCACCGGCGCGACGATGGAGAACAGGGTGAAGACGACCAGGCCGGGCAGGATGCCCACCGACGCGCCGGCGCCGGCCGCGAGCCCTGCGGCCAGGTCGGCGATCAGGAGCGGTCCGTACGGCAGCCGGCGCAGGATCCGTCGGATGGGCGGCGGCGCCATGTTCCGCTGGTGGGCGACGACCGTGGTGTCCATGACCGCTGCGAAGAAGATCGTGGCGACGGTGTCCGCCAGGGCCGTCGATCCGGCCACCGCGAAGAGCACGAACAGGGCCGACGGCTCGCCCGTGTGATGGGCGTGCTCCGCCCAGCGGTGGACGAACGCCTCGCCGGCCACGACCGGAACGAAGACGGCCGAGGCGGTCCCGATCACGCGCAGCGGGAAACGCCCGTAGACGCGGGCGGCCTCGAGCAGGACGGATCGCGCGCGAGGCCGAGCCGGCCTTCCCCGGTTCGATCCGCCCCGCGGACCTACACCATGTGCGGGGCTTGCTTCGATGGCCGCATCATGGCTCGTTGAAGCCCATCACGCCCGCGTCCCTCGCGAGGTTCAACGTCAGTTTCTTGCCGTCGATCGCGTACGAGATGACGGTGCCGAGGAGCGTGACGTAGTGGTCGGACTGGGATCCCGCCGGGCAGGCGACCAGCGTCATGGGCCCGTGCGTGAGCTTCAACGAACTGCCGCTCTTGGTGTACGTCCCGGCGAGCTGGTTGCAGTCGGCCTTCGCCTGGAAGGTGCCGTCGTCCTGGAACGTGAGCGTGTAGTTCTGCGGATCCGGGACCGCGGACTGGTGTTTCGGGTTGTTCAGCGTCAGGCCGATCCACTGCCACGTCGGGCCGACCAGCTTGGCGTTCGAACTGCAGCCCGTCATGGCGAGCACGACGGCCACGGCCGGCACCATGGCGGGCACCCACCGCGTCCCGGGGCGCCGCACGCTCAGACCCCTTCGAGCGCCTGGAGGCGGCCGCTGTCGATCGCCGCGACGAGCGCCGCGTGGTCCCGATCGGTCTGGTCCGCGTACGCGTTCGCGAACTCGGCGATGGCGTTCGGGAACGTCATGCCGGTGCCGATGTAGCCGGTGATCGCCGCGGCGTCGCCCGAGCGCGCGTGGGCTCGGGCGAGACCGGCGCCGCACAGGTCCGCGTAAAGGACCAGGCCGGCGGGCTGGATGGCCTCCATGTCCGCGGAGCCCTTCACGTCGCGCAGCTGCCGCCAGTAGAAGTGACGCTGGTCGGCGCCCCGCCCCTTGATCCACCCCAGGAACGCGTCGCTGGCAGCCTGTGTCATCCGCTGGCCCTCCACCACTCGCTGGCCATGGTTCCGGTACTGGCTCTTGCGGTGGTGCCGCTCGAGCACGGACGCGTTGGCCTCCTTCACCTGGAGGAACAGCGGGTCCTGGTCGTGCGCGCCGGTGAACAGGGCGATGAAGCAGTAGGTCCCGACGCTCCCGACCCCGACCACCTTCGTGGCCACGTCGACCATCTTGTAGCGCGACAGCAGCGCCCGGCGGTCAGGCTGGAGCGTCTTCAGGTAGTCCTCGTACGCCCACTGGATGATGTCCGACGCGAGGGCGTCCTCACCGATGTGCTGGATGAGCGGCGGGCTGTCGAGGATCCGCCGCTTGCCGTTCACCACCTCGGTCATCTTCGACTGCGCGTGCAGATGGTCGCGCAGCCGGGCCTTCTGCACGCCGGCCGACAGACGCTGGCGGACCTCCGGAGGCGCCGCGGCGAGGATGGTGTCCACGTCGATGTGCGAATACCACACGTCGATGTGGCGCATGGCGGCGAACTCCCGCATGCGCAAGGCGTAGGAGCGCAGCAGACCGATGGTCGCCAGGCGGATCTGCGCCTCGCTGAAGTTGCGGTGGCGGCCGGCCACCACGAACGATGCCGCGAGGCGCTTGAGGTCCCACTCCCATGGACCCGGAAGCGTCTCGTCGAAGTCGTTGAGGTCGAAGACGATGTTCCGCTCCGGCGTGGCGAAGATGCCGAAGTTCATCAGGTGCGCGTCGCCGCACGCCTGCACCGTGAGCGCCGTGGTGGGCGTTCCCGACAGGTCCTCGGCCATCACGATCGCGGACCCGCGGAGGAAGGCGAACGGGGAGGACTTCATCCGCCCGTGCCGAACCGGGATCAGGTCGGGCGCGCGGGTCTTCTCCTGCTCCTCGAGCAGCGAGATGGGGTCCGGCCGGTTGGCCGCCGGCTGCCATTCACCGTGCGCCTCCCGTGGCACGCGATCCCGAAGCGCCTTGCCGGCGGCGATCCGTTCGGCCACCGGTTCCTGCAGTTCCTTCGTCTCGAGCTTGGACGCCTTCGCGCCGGCGCGCTTCTTCCCCTTCGCCATCCCGCCCTCCTTGCCCCCTCTGACGGCCCCTATCCTGCCAAAAAGCGCGCCGCGCCGCTCCGGGCCGCCCCGGTTCGAGGTACCGACTGCGGCGGCGGGCGGGCGTACAGTGAGCGCCGTCGGCCCTCGAGGGAGTGGAGGTGCAGCGTGGCTCAGCGCACGGCCTCGGATCCCCAGGACATGATCGCCGCCGTCGGGCGGTCCTGGGGCTGGGTGCTCTTCTTCGGCATCGTCTCGGCGATCGCCGGCATCCTGGTGATCGCCCGGCCCGGCGGCGCGGTCGTGGGCGTGGCGATCCTGTTCGGCGCATGGCTGTTCGTCAGCGGCATCTTCCACATCGTCGAGGCGATCGCCGACCGTGAGGACTCCGGCGGCGTGCGGGTCCTGGTCGCCGTGTGGGGGATCATCTCGATCCTGATCGGGCTGTTCATGCTGCGCCACGTGTACCAGACGGTCGCGATCATCGCGTTCCTGATCGGCGTGTTCTGGGTGGCCGGAGGGGCCATCGAGTTCATCTCCGCCATCATGCACAAGGGCATGCCCGGGCGCGGCTGGCGGATCTTCATGGGCCTGTTGGGCGTCGTCGCCGGGATCGTCGTCCTGGCAGAGCCGGGCATCTCGCTCGTCACCCTCGCCTGGATCATGGGTATCTGGTTCCTGGTCTACGGCGTGATGGAGATCGTGGTGGCCTTCCAGGTCCGAAAGCTGGCGGCGGCCTAGGCACGCAGCGTCAGCCCGCTCGAAGCCGGCCGGGCCGGTCATTCGGCATTCGGATATGCTCCGGCTCGAGGAGCCGTGCGCAGGCATGGCTCACGGGGTTGGAGGTGGAGAGATGTCGTCGTTCGGACCGATCGAGCTGCTGGTGCTGCGCTTTCCGGGAAACGACTTCAGAGGGGAGATCGCGCCGGCGCTCGCGGACCTGGTCGATGCCGGGATCATCCGCGTCATCGACATCGTCTTCATGATCAAGGAAGACGGCGAGGTGCGCGTCCTGGAGATCAACGACCTCGACGAGGACACCTATGCCATATGGGACCCGATCGTCGCCGACATCACGGGGCTCTTGTCCGAAGAGGACGTGCAGCACCTGTCGGGCGTGCTCGAGGACAACTCCTCGGCCGCGATCATGCTGTTCGAGAACACATGGGCCACGCGCTTCGTCGACGCGGTGCTTCGCGCCAACGGCGAACTGGTGCTGAACGAGCGGATACCGCGGCGCGTGATCGAGGAGGTGCTCGCGGCGGCGCCCGCCTCCGCGAGCTGATCCGCTGGCTTTGATGGCGCAGGACGTCGAACCGGAGGTGATGACCAGATGATGCGGCGCAGAGCGATGCGAGGGGGACGGCCGGGCCTGGTGGGAACCATGGCCAGGACGGCGGTCGTCGCGGGGACCGCCTCGGCGGTGGCCGGTGGCGTGCACCACCACCAGGAGCAGAAGTACCAGGCGAAGGAGCAGCAGGCCTACGAGGACCAGCAGTACGAGCAGCAGCAACAGGCTCAGTACGAGCAGCAGCAACAGGCCCAGCAGCAGGCGCAGATCCAGGCCGAGGTCCAGGCGCAGATGCAGGCCGCGCAGGCGCAGCAGGCGCAGCAGTCGATCGCGGCGGCCGGGGCCGGCGGTGCGCTTCCGGCGGCCGGTGGGGGTGGAGGCGGAGACATCACCGCCGAACTGCAGCGGCTGGCTTCGCTGAAGGAGTCGGGCGTCCTGACGGAGGATGAGTTCCAGGCGGCGAAGGCCAAGGTCCTGGGGATCTGACGCCGGCACAGGCCGACGATTCGACCGACATGAACGGGCCGGGCGGCTTCGCCGCCCGGCCCGTTCGTCTGTTCGCGTTCGATTCCGCAGTTACAGCTGGAGCATGGCCTTCCGCTTGATCTCGTTGTACTCGTCGGCCGTGATCTCACCCTTGTCACGCAGCTCGGCGGCCTTGGAGATCTCCTCGCTCGGCGAGTAGCCGGAGAGGCGCCGCTGCGCCTCCTGCATCTTGTCCAGCTCTTCCTTGTCCTGCGCGGTCATCTTCGGCCGGGCGATCATGTAGATGATGGCGCCCAGGAACGGCACGATGAAGATCAGGATGATCCAGCCCGCCTTGGCCCAACCGCGGATGTCCTTGCGGTGGAAGATGTCGGCGAAGATCGAGATGAAGATCCAGATCGCCATGAACCAGAAGAAGAACACCAGCATCCACCAGAGCACCTCGACGAACGTCGACATCGCGAGCATTCCCTAGCCTCCTCTCCTGACCGGCCCCCTCCCGAGCCGGTCCTGCCGCTTCGAATCTCCGGGTTTGGTGAACCATATCCGGCGCGCGAGCACGCCTGCGGGACGTTGGACCAAGTTCGCGCGATGCGCCGGCCTCACGAGGACTGGGGTTCGGTCTCCTGTTCGGCCGTCGCTCCGGCCTGCGCCTGAGCGCCCTCGGGCAGCGTGTTGATCCACTCGCGGATCGACTCTGCGTCGAGCGAGTCGAACACCTGGCTCGCCGTCGCGACGGCGCTCGGCACGGTCTCCTTCAGCGTTTCAAGGTGCTGCGGGTTGGTGACGACGACGATCGCGCTGCGGCCGGGACGCATCATCTCGGCTGCCTCCTTCATCTGGTCAGAGCCGAACACGCTCTTGTTGCGCATCTTCTCGTACGCGGCGCCCGCCCCCGCCGCCACGGCGCCGGTCACGATGATCGACGGCGGGAAGATCACGCCGAAGATCGCGCCGGCGATCAGCCCTTTCTTCGCTCCCGACTTCGCGTCCGACGCATGACGGATCTCGACCTTTCCGTCAGGGTGCCTGACGGCCTTCGCGTGGTCGAAGACATCGATCATCAGCGTCCGTTCCTCGAGGAACTTGATCGATTCCAGCGCCTTGTCGGCCTGCTCTTCGGAATCGAATGCGGCGACGAACACGCCGACCGGTCCGTCCGGCTTCGCCATCCTGATCGCCCCCTTCGCCTTGTCGCCCGCAGCATAGCCCACCCGCGAACACGCGGCGGGCTGCTTGCACGGGCCCGCACGCCGGGTGACGATCCTCGGGCGTCCGGCGCCGTGCGGCGCTCGCGGGCGAAGGGGATGCGATGGCAGACGTGCCGGATCAGGCGGGAGACGGCGGTCGGTCGGAGCATGCGGCGGGAATCACCGTCACGGACGCGATCAGGTTGGGAGCCCGGCGGCTGACGATCAGCCTGATCGTCGCCGCGCTCGCCGTCTTCGTCATCATCAACCTCATCCGGGATCTCCGGAGCTTCCTGACCATCATCTTCCTCGCGCTGTTCCTGTCCTTCGCCGTGGAGCCTGCGACGAACTGGTTCCACGAGCACGGCTGGCGGCGCGGCGCAGCGACCGGGCTCATCCTGCTGATCGCGTTCCTCGCCTTTTGCGTGCTGTTCGCGCTGATCATCCCGGCCGTCGTATCCGGCTTCAAACAGCTGATCGGCGCTGCTCCCGGCATGCTCGCCCGGCTCCAGAAGTGGCTGGCGAGTCTGGGCGTCGACGTCTCCACGGAACACATCCAGGAGGAGATCAAGAAGAATTCCCAGCACATCGTCAGCACCGCCGTGAGCCTCACGGGCGGCCTGCTGAAGCTCGGCGCCTCGATCATCGGCGGCATCTTCCGGTGGGCGACCATCGCGCTGTTCCTCTTCTACTTCGTGGCCGAAGGGCCGAAGGTCCGCCGGTCGGTGTGCCGGCTGCTCCCGCCGGAGCGGCAGCAGCAGGTCCTGTTCGTGTGGGAGCAGGCCATCAGGAAGACGGGCGGCTACTTCTACTCGCGGCTGCTGCTCGCGGTCATCAACGGCACGGGCATGTACATCACGCTCCGTGTCCTCGGTGTCCCGTTCGCGGCGCCGCTCGCGATCTTCGAAGGGATGGTCGCGGCGTTCATCCCGATCGTCGGGACGTACATCGCCGGGATCCCGCCGGTGCTCGTCGCCCTCCTGTTCTCGCCGCGAGACGCCATCTGGGTGCTGGTCTACCTCCTCGTGTATCAGACGGTCGAGAACTACCTGCTCTCGCCCAGGCTGACCAAGAAGACGATGGCGCTCCATCCGGCGGTGGCGTTCGCGGCGGCGCTCATCGACGGTGCCCTCGGGGGCATCCTGATGGCGTTTCTGGCGCTGCCGGCAGCGGCCGTGATCCAGGCGGCATCGCAGGAGTACGTCAAGGGGTATCAGGTGGTGGACACGGACCTGACGGAGGAGGCTCCGGCTCGGCCGCCGAAGCCGAAGAAGGAGAAGGAGCCGCTGGCCGAACGGCTCCATCTTCGATCCGACAAGAACGATGCCGGCGGAGGCACGCCGCGCGACGCAGCCGGACCGTCCGACGCGACCGGGCCGCCGACCGCTGGGGCGCCGCCGGACGATGCTCCGGCCTAGCCCGACCCCCCGTTGCCCGGTCCCGTCTGGATCTCCTCCGTGGTTGCCGTCCCGGCGACGACGGTCTCCTCCGTCTTGAGGTCGGCCTGGGCGCCGCCACCGCCCGTGTCGCCGTTGGGGGACGCGACGCCGCCGGCCGGGACGAGCTCCCCGGCAGGGCCCCCCCTGCGGCGAAGGGCTTCCACAGCCCAGATGAACAGCGCGAGGAGCGCCGCGATCACCAGGAACGAGATCCAGCCGAAGCCGACCAGCAGCAGCACCAGGATGGCGAGCACGACGCCGCCGATCCGGAGCAGGTCGGCGTGGACCGCCACCCAGCGGTCGAGCGGGCTGCCGCCGGGGCGCTCGGCCGACGAGCGCCGCACCCACGCGATGCTCCTCATCAGCCAGGCCGGCCTGCCAAGCAGGTAGGCCACGAGGGCCGCGACGAGCGCGACCGCGACGATCCACCAGATCAGCGTCCGCAGGCTCGAGATCATCGAATTGAACACGTCGTTCGCAGCACTTCTCGCGGCCGCGGTGGCCAGACCGTCGACGACCGACTCCTTGATCTTGCGGATCGCCAGCGCCGCGACGAGGAGGGCCACGGCCGTGGCGACACCCAGCTGGATCACGGTGCGGCGGCGGTTCACCGACACGAGGAGCGCCAGTACCGCGAGCACGACCGTCAGTACCAGGATGAGCACGATCAGGCGATTGAACCGCTCGACCGCGGTCTGGATCGGCGCGAGCTGCGCCGTGGTCATCACCGTGACCTGGCCGAAGTCGGACGGGAGCGGGTGTCCCAGCGCCTGCGAGATCTTCTGGATCGCTGCCGTTGGGTCGTCGCCGGGAGCGACCGTGGGAATAGCCGAGGCGGGGATCCCGAACAGGCTGGCCGCGTCCACCACGATGTTTCGGATCACGCGTGTGGCGACCGGCAGCAGGTTCAGTTGGATCTGGCCGTTCTGGACCACGACGTTCGGCAACGCGGCGTAGTCCTTCTTGATGAGCGCGACGGCCTTCTCGTGAGCGACCGTCACGATCTGCACGATGAGGTTATGAAATTGCGGCGACCGGAACTCCTGCTGCACCTTGTCCCGGACGTAGTTCTGAGCCGACGTGACGATCGGCGCGACCAGCCGCTTGAGCACGTCGTTGAGGGGAGGCGGGAGCGAGCCGGTGACGCTGTCGACCCGGCCCTGCAGGTCGAGCGCCTGGAAGAGCTGATCCGACAGCCGGTTCGCCATCGCGTCGGTGACGGTGCGATCGTGGAGGGCGGGTTCGACGAGCGCGACGAACCGATCCGTCTGGAACAACGTCGCCCTCGTCCAGACCGACACAGTGCTGGCCAGCACCAGCAACGCGGTGAGGAAGACGAGGAAACCAGCACCGACCTTGCGCCACCGCCGGCGCGAGGCCGTACGGCGGCTTCGAGCCTCGTCGCTCGTCTTCGCGAGCTCCTGCTTGTCCTTCGCGAGCTCCTCTTTCAGTTGTGCGTTCTCCTCCAGCACCTCCTCGAGCTGTTCGTGCTCCAACGGCTCCGGCGCTCCTTCGGCGTCGCTTCCACCCACGTCGCCGATGTCCTTCGTGCTGCCCGTGTCCGCTCCGTCCCCGTCAGCCATCGCCAACTCCCGTCTCCCGAGCCGCCTCCCGCAGCCCGGCGTGGTCGTGTCACGGCTAGCATGACGCGCCATCCGTCCGGTGTCGCCACAGGAGCATGACGAATTGTGGCCGTGAGACGAACGACCCTCGTTGAGTCGTTGGCCGCCGCAGGCGCGCTGACGTACGGACTTGTGCTGGATCGAAGGGTCCCGAAGCGGTTCCACGTCCCGGTCAACCTCGCGGCGGGATCGCTCGCCGTGGCGTTCGGCATCGGCGAGGGCATCAGCGCCGGCGGCCTCGGGGTCGCGCGGAGGGATCTGGGTGCGGGTGCGAGATTCGGTCTGCTGTGCGTTCCGGTGATCGGCGCGGCGGTCATCGGGGCGGCCATGCATCCCCGGACGAGCCCGTTCTTCGTCGATCGCGACGCGGCGGAAGCAACGCCCGCGACGGCGCGGTTCGAGACGCTCGTGCGGATCCCATTCGGCACGGCGCTGCCCGAGGAGCTGCTGTTCCGTGGGGCGCTGCTGGGGCTGCTGCTCCGAACGCGGCGTCCACGCCATGCCGTGGTGGTCAGTTCCCTGCTGTTCGGCCTCTGGCATGTCGCGCCGACGGCTCGCAAGCTTCGGGAGAGCCATGTGACAGGGTGGGCGGCGGCACCCAGCCCCGCGGCGCGGGCCGGTCGGGTCGCGGGCGTCGTCGCCGTGACGACCGGCGCGGGCATGGCGCTCGCCTGGCTCCGGCTTCGGACCCGTAGCGTTGCCGCGCCATGGCTCGCGCATTCGGCCGTGAACGCGATCTCCTACCTGGGGGCTCGGCTGGCCGCGCGCGCCTGATCGCTATGATCCGGCCCGCGCCGATGCGGCCCCGCCGCATCGGTGTTTGAATGGTCGGGCGCCGTGCGGCTGGGAGCGCGGGGCGAACCGCAGGACTGAGAGGGGAGGATCCATGGCGGATCTGATCGCGATCGGATACCCGGACACCACGACCGCGCTCGAGGCGATGGACGAGGCGGAACGCCTGCAGCACGACCTGCTGATCCAGGCGGACGCGATCGCCGCGATCGTGCGCAACGACGAGGGCAAGATCCGAGTGGTGACCAACCACCACATGGTCGGCGCGGGCGCCACCTGGGGCATGTTCTGGGGCCTGCTGTTCGGAATGCTGTTCTTCGTGCCGTTCTTCGGCATGGCCCTCGGCGCTGGGATGGGCGCGCTGATGGGCAAGGTCGGCAAGTCGGCGGTGAACAAGGAGTTCGAGGACCAGGTCCGCGAGATGCTGAAGCCGGGCACCTCGGCCCTGTTCATGGTGGTGGAGAAGGTGACGCCGGACAAGGCCATCGAGGCCATGTCGAAGTTCGGAGGCACCGTGCTGAAGTCTTCGCTGTCGAAGGACGCCGAGAAGGAACTCCAGGAAGCGCTCCACGGTTCGGGCTCCGAATCGGAGTAGAAAAGAGGCGCAAGGAGTCGCGCGGGAGGCCGGCGGTGGCCTCCCGCCGAACGTTCGTGACGGAAGTTGGGAGGGGTCACGATGCGCAGATGGGATCGGCATGATCGCCACGCGACACGAGATGTCCGTCACCCGCGGGTCGCCGCGCTGCTCGGCGCCGCATTCATCGTCGGGTTGCTCGGCGCAGCCTGCGGAACGGGAGCCGGAGACGCGATCAAGACCGGGCTGACCAACCTGCCGACCGTGACGCGGCCGACGCCGACTCGAACGCTGCCCACGACCGAGGAGCCCACGACCGAAGCACCAACCACCGAGGCCCCCACAACGGAGGCCCCGACTACCGAGGCGCCGACGACCGAAGCACCCACCACGGACGCGCCCACGACGGAAGCGCCGACCACGGACGCTCCGACCACGGAGGCCCCCACGACCGAGGCTCCCACGACCGAGGCGCCGACCACCGAGGCGCCGACCACCGAGGCGCCGACGACCGAGGCACCGACGACCGAGGTGACGGTGACCGCGACGCCGGTCGGCGACGAGGGCGGCGGAAACGGCTGGATCTGGCTGCTCGTGGCGGGGGTCCTGTTCCTGCTGCTGTACCTGTTCGCGATCCGCGGGCGCGGCGAGAAGGGGCCGACCTGGCAGAGCCAGGTGCTCACGATCTACTCGCTCGGAGCGACGTACCGCGACGCGCTCACCCTCGAGGTCGCCGCGCCCTCGTCGCAGGCCGCGCCGGAGGCGTCGGCGCGGTGGACCGAACTCGAACAGCAGGCCGACGAGTTGAACGCGCGCCTGCACGCGCTCGAGGCGAACCCGCCGAACGAGACCGCTGCGGCCGCCGTCGCACAGGCCCTGGCGGCGCTCGGAGCGGTCCGTTCCGCCGCCCGTACCTACCGGACGACCGGCCAGGTCGCCGACGCCGAGACGGTGCGGACGCGCCTGCGGTCGCTCGAACAGGCCATCGACGAGCTGCGCCTGGTTCGGAGCTGACGGGCGGTGGCCACGCCGTCGGGGCGCGCCGGGGCCGAGCTGCGCACGCCGCGGGCCGCCGCCGTGGCGGGGATCGTCTTCGCCGTGCTCCTTGGAACGGCGCTGGTCCTGCTGCGGCTCGCCGTGTCAGGCAGCGCGGCCACGCAGTGGCTGGGCAATCATCGCCAGCGCGCGATCGTCGCCATCGCGCTGAACCTCGTGCCCTTCGCCGGCATCGCGTTCCTGTGGTTCATCGGCGTCGCCCGTGACCGGATCGGCGCGCTCGAGGACAAGTTCTTCGCGACCGTGTTCCTCGGAAGCGGCTTGCTGTTCGTCGCGATGCTCTTCGTCGACGCGGCGGTCGCCGGCGGGGTTCTCGTGTACGCGACCGTGCACACGCCGGCGCCGTCGCGCGAGGTCCTCGTGGTCAGCCGTCAGATCACGTATTCGCTGCTCAACGTCTTCGCGATGCGGATGGCGGCGGTGTTCACGATCTCCGCCGTCACGATGTCGCTCCGGCTGGGGATCATCCCGCGATGGCTCGGCATCCTCGGCTACGCCACCGCGTTCGTCCTGCTGGTGACCATCGGCATCACGCCGTGGGTGACCCTGCTCTTCCCGCTGTGGATCCTGCTGTTCAGCATCGACACCCTGATCACGAACATGCGCTCGCCCCGGCCGGCGCCGGGGATTGCCGAGCCACCGGGCGGGCGTTAGCGGGAGTCGAAGCCGGTCAGCCCAGGACCATCCCCTCCGCGCTCGACGCCTCGGGGTCGGGCAATCGCATCATCCGGAACGACACGAACAGCCCGACCAGTCCGGCGATGACAGGCACGAGCAGCGCCACCTGCAGGGCGATGTGGCGAGCGTCCGTGTTGATCCGAAGGATCTCCGCCTGCACGTCGGCAGGCTGACCGGCAAGTTGCTGCTCGAGCGCGGTGTTCGTCATCACCTGCGCGTCGTGCTCGAGCGCCGTCGAGACCTGTTGCTGCTCGGCCGGACCGAGGACCGTGCTCGACTGCGACAGGTGGTTGAACGAGATGGCGAGCGTCGCCAGCATGATCGCCCCGGCGAACGCGAGCCCGAACGACAGGCCGAACGACCCGCCCGCCGAGTTCACGCCGGCCGCCTCGCTGACCCGCTCCTCCGAGATCGGCGACAGGGTGTAGTTGTTCAGCTGGGACACCAGCAGCCCCAAGCCGGAGCCCGCGATGATCAGCGGGACCAGCAGCCACCAGCCGGAGGATGCCCGAGGCACGATCGGGATCAGGATCACCAGGCCGAGGAGCATCAGCGCGAACCCAGCACGGATGATGCCTGCCGGCCGCCGCTTCCCCGCGCGCTTCCCGGCGAGGAGCGCGATCGCGAACATGCTGAGCGACAGCGGCGCCATCGAAAGGCCGGCGAGCATCGCGTTGTACTCGAGCACCATCTGCAGGTAGATGGGGAGCGCGATCATCATGCCGCCGAGCGCGATCTGCTG
>JBEDUK010000085.1:0-48606 GCA_040414485.1 Actinomycetota bacterium | reverse complement strand
AACGGTGATCCTGGCGCGGTCGACGAACATCCGCCGATCATCCCAGGTGGGCCTCGGCGCCCGCAGTCGCAGGGACCGCGCTACGCTCGACGCGTCGATGGACGAACGAACGAGCGAATCAGCGGCTCATGGCCGGCCCAGCGGCGAAGCGAACGACCGGCGCGGCGGGCCCGCCGGCCCACGCACGACCGTGTGGATGGTGAGCATTCGGACCGGGCTGAACGGCCGCAAGGGCCAGATCTGGCTCGAGCCCGGCACCCTCGTGTTCCGGCCGGCGTCGGACCGGTTCGGCCACACCGCCATCAAGCTTTCCGACATCCGGAAGGTGAAGCAGTCGCGATTCGTTCCGGTCCTGGACCTGCGCCTGCGGTCGCCGGACCTGCCCGACCGGATGGGCTTCTACTTCGTGCAACCACCCAGCCTGGACACCACCCAGGGCGAGGCCGACGACGGAACGGTCAATCGCGTGTCGGTCCTGGTGCCGATCACCGCGCCGCGGCGGCGAGCCCGGAAGGACGCCGCGACCTCGCTTCGGGAGGCGAATCCCGCCGTCCGGGACGAGGTCAGCGCGTGGCTGAGACGCCTGAAGCGGGCGATGGCGGAGTCGAGCGGCTAGCCAGGAGCCGAACGAACGGTCGGCCCGCTACTCGGCGGACTGGATCGAGACGAACCGGCGGCCGTTCGAGATGTGGAACGCGACGGTGCCGGTCGCCTTGGCGAACAACGTGTCGTCGCCACCCCGTCCGACCTGGTCGCCTGGATGGATGCGCGTCCCACGCTGCCGAACCAGGATCGAACCCGCCGTCACCTCCTGGCCGGCGAACGCCTTCACGCCGAGCCGCTTGGAGGTGGAATCGCGCCCGTTCCTGGTCGAGCCGCCGCCCTTCTTGTGTGCCATGGTCGCTCCAGGCTAACAGACGGGCCCGCTCAGGCCTCAGGATCGGGTTCGGGAGTGCCGGCGTCGGCCGCCTCGGGGTCCGCCTCCGCGGCCGCTTCCTCCTCGGCGTCCTCCGGTTCGACCGGTGCATCGGCGTCTGCTGAGGCTTCGGCTGCGGGCTCGGGTTCAGAAACTGCTGCGGCCTCGGGCGCGGCCGTCTCGGCGGCATCCGCCTTCTCGGCCTTCTCGGCGTCCTCGGCCTTGGGCGAGGCCGCGGCCTTCGCCGCCTTCTCGGGCTTGTCGGCCTTCTCAGACGCGGTGGGTTTCTGCGCCGCGGCCTTCTTCGCCGTGGTCCCGCCCAGAGAGACGTCCTGGATCTCGATGAGCGTGTACATCTGCCGGTGGCCGGCTCGCTTGGCGTACCCGGTCTTCGGCCGGTACTTGAAGATCTTGACCTTGTCGCCCTTCTGCTCGCCGACGAGCTTGGCCGTCACCTTCGCCTTGGAAGCCTCCTTGCCGACGTGCGCGCCGCCGTCATCGTCGACGACCAGGAGCGGCGTGAAGGTGACGGTGTCACCGGAGGTATGCATCAGTTCGACTTCGATCACGTCACCGGGCTGGACCTTGTGCTGCTTGCCGCCCGTCTTGATCACCGCGTACATGCTGATTTTCCTCTCGCTCAACCGGGAGTCGGCGGTAGATGCTACCGGACGCCCGCATCGGGACGACCGTCGCGACCCGAACGTCAGATCTTGTGCGTCAGAAGGATCCCGCGGCCCTCGCACGTGGGGCAGGTGTGCGAGAACGCCTCCAAGAGCCCGCTCGAGACCCGTTTGCGGGTGACCTCCAGCAGGCCGAGCGGCCCGATGTCGAAGACCTGGGACTTCGTCTTGTCCTGCGCGAGGGCGTTCGACACCGTGTCCCGAACGAGCTTGCGGTTCTTCTCGAGCAGCATGTCGATGAAGTCGATGATGATGATGCCCCCGATGTCGCGCAGCCGGAGCTGGCGCGCGATCTCGTCGGCGGCCTCGACGTTCGTCTTGGTCACGGTCTCCTCGAGGTTCGCCTTCCCGACGTGCTTGCCGGTGTTGACGTCGATGACGGTCATGGCCTCCGTCTTGTCGATGACGAGGTAGCCGCCGGAGGGAAGCCACACCTTGCGGTCGAGCGCCTTGTGGATCTGTTCGATCACGTGGTACTGCTCGAAGAGCGGCAGCGAGCCGTCGTGCAACGTGACGTGCTCGACGAGCTCCGGCGCGACGTTCCTCAGGTACGAGGTGACGCGCTCGTAGACGCCGGGGTTCTCGATGAGCATTCCGGTGAACTCGGCCTCGTTGTACAGGTCGCGAACGACCCGGACCGTCAGCTCGGGCTCCTCGTAGATGATCTTCGGCGCCTTGCCCTTCTTCGACGCCTTCTGGATGTCCGCCCACTCTCTGGTGAGCCGTTCCAGGTCGGCCCGAAGGTCCTCCTCGCTGGCGCCCTCGGCGGCCGTGCGGACGATCAGCCCATCGTCATCCGGCTTTACTTCTTTGAGGATCCGCTTGAGTCGCTGGCGCTCCGTGTCCGGCAGGCGCCTGCTGATGCCGAACACGTCGGACTTGGGAACGAAGACCACGTAGCGCCCGGGGAGGCTGATCTCCTGGGTCACCCGCGCGCCCTTGCCCCCGATCGGGTCCTTGGTGACCTGGACCATGATGACCTGGCCCGACTTCAGCACCTTCTCGATGCGCGGCCGGGGGCCGTCCTCGTCCTCGTCGAACGCGACCTCGCCCGCATACAAGACGGCGTTGCGGCCGCGACCGATGTCGACGAAGGCGGCCTCCATGCCCGGAAGCACGTTCTGCACGCGCGCCATGTAGATGTTGCCGACCATGGAGGTCGAGCCCGAACGGGTGATGTAGTGCTCGACGAGGAGACGGTCCTGGACGACCGCGATCTGGTCGCGATCGTCGTTCTCGGTGATCAGCATGATCTTGTTCGCCACGCGCGGGACTGCGGCGACGGGCTCGCGCCGTCGCCTGCCTCCCGGGAGGCGCCGGCGGCGGGTCCGCGTCGACCCGCCATCCAGCCCGGCCTCGTCAGCACCGGCCTTGCCGACCCGGGCGGGCTCCGCGACGGCCGGCTCGGCGGCGCCGTCCCGGGCCGTATCACCGCGCGTGCCCGTACGGGACCGTCGCCGGCGTGGCTGGCTCGGGCGCGATGGCTCCGCGTCAGCGACCGCCTGTCCGTCGCCCGACTCCGCCGCGGTCGTCTCCGCCGTGGAGCCCGTGTCGGGCGCCGGGGAGGTGGTCCGCCGAGTGCGGGGGCGACGGGTCCGCTGGGGGCTCGCCTCGCGGCCCTCTGTCGGCGCCGCGGATGCGGCCCGCTCGTCCTTCGCGCCGTCCGAGTGGGCGGCGCCATCCGTCGTCGTCGCGGCGGAATCGGCGGACGCCTCCTCCGACGCGGCCGACGTGGCCGTCGGGGCCGCGCCGCCGCCACCGCCCCTTCCGCGGCGCCGGCGGCGCCGACGCGCCGCCGAACCCGTTCCCGAGGCCCGCGCTCCGGTCGAAGAACCCGCGCGGTCGCCACCGTCGCCGGATTCGGCCTCTCCGGCCGTGGCAGGCGCGACGGTCGCCGCGCCATCGGACCCTTCTACGGACGCGGTCGTGGCCCGCGCCTTCGCGGTGGACGATGCCCGCCTGCGAGCCGGCTTCGGCGTAGCCTGACCATCCGCGGCACCAGCGTTCGGTGCCTCCGCCTCGTGCGCGTCGGCCGACGCGGCGTCGCCGGTCCCGTCGGCAGGCGGCGACGCTGCGCTCGATGAGCCCGATCCGCGTCCCGACCTGCGTCGCGCGGCGGGCTTCGGCGAGGTGCCGTCCGCATCCGGGGAAGATTTCTGGGCCGCGTCCTCGGAGCGAGGGCCGTTCGAATCCTCTTGTCCAGAACCGTCGGCGGTCGGCGCCAATCCGGGCGCTGTCGCCGGCTGGGCTCCAGGGCGGCGGCGTCCACGCCCTCCGCGGCGGCGACGACGCCGGGCCGGCGCGGCCGCGCCGTTGCCTGTCGCCGGGTTCGATTCAGACGATGACGGTGCTGCCGCCGGGCGCTCGGCGTTCGGCGACGGATCCGTGGTGGGCGAGGTGGCGACGCGCTGGGCGTCGGCCATGGGAGAAGAGACGGTGGGCTCGCTGGTCAACTGGGGTCCTTTCGACTGAGGCCCCGTGCCGGCCGGACGCGAGCGGAAGCCGAACCGGAGGGTCGATCGTGACGATGCCGTCGCGCCCGAAAGCGCCGTTCACGCGGCTCTTCCGGGCTCCATGCATCCCCGTGGCGCGCCTGGCGCCTTCGCTCCCCCGAGCGAACGGCGCCACATGGGCGTGACGGTCGACGATCGCGTCCCTCTCCTTCGCTTCGCTCGCGGCCATTCGGCGGCTCCGGACCCGCTCCCGGCGGGAGCGGCGGGCTGCCGGCCGCGACGAGGCGCTGCTCGTTCCCTCGGCCTCGAGGCCATCCGGCACTCGCGTTCGCGCTGTCATCCAGCTGCGCGCTGCGCACGGCGGCCGAGATCGAGGGCACACCTTGCCCGGTCAGGATACCAAGTGGATGCCGCCGGCCCGGTAGCGACGCCAAACGACAGGCAGCGGCGTTGAATCGCGGCGACGGCGGCCGGTTACGAAAGGCGGCGCATGTGGACGTTCAGCAGCAGCCCGATCCCGATGAAGTCCGCGATCAGCGCGCTCCCGCCGTAGGAGAGGAACGGTAACGGGATGCCGGTGATCGGCATGATGCCGATCGTCATCCCCACGTTGATGAAGATCTGGATGGTGAACATCGCCGCGACGCCCACGGCCAGGTACGTCCCGAACGGGTCCCGAGACGTCAGCGCGATCCGGTAGGCCCGCCAGAGCACCAGGAGGAACAGCATCAGCAGCACGGCCGCGCCGATAAAGCCGAACTCCTCCCCCACCACCGTGAAGATGAAGTCGGTCTGTTGCTCCGGCACGAACGCCAGGTTCGTCTGGCTGCCCTTGAGATAGCCCCGGCCGTCGATCCCTCCGGAGCCGATCGCGATCTCGGACTGCTGCAGCGTGTAGTGCGCCTGGAGGGAACTGTTCGACTGGTCCAGGAACGCCGTGAGGCGCTGGACCTGGAAGTCCTTGATCACGTGGTAGTGCAGCGCGCCGAACAGGCCGATGGCCCCGACGAGTGCCAGCGCCACCAGGTGGCGCGCGCGCGTGCCTGCGATCACCAGTTCGGCCACCAGGATCGTGGCCAGGATGATCGAGGTCCCCAGGTCCGGCTGGATGAAGACCAGCAGGATCGGAACCGTGGCGATCACGACCGCGCGGACCACATGGCGCAGCCGGGGCGTGCCTTTCAAGCTGGACAGGTACGCGGCGAGCGTCACGATCAGCGTGATCCGCATGAACAGCGAGGGGCTCAACTGGAACCCCGCGATCGAGAAGGCGCGCTGCGCGCCGAGCCGCGCGCTCCCGAACTTCCGCACGGCGATCAGCAGGAGGATGAAGAAGATGTAGAAGACGGGAGCGAGCAGGCGCAGGACGCGGTAGTTGAGGATCGCGGCGACGGCCATCGCGATCAGGCCAAGGATCAGGAACACGGCCTGGCGCTTGACGAAGTAGGCGGGGTCGGCGCCCTGGACGGCCTGGCTCCGATGCGTCGCCGAATAGACCATGAGCACCCCGTACACGGCGAGCATGAGCGCCGCGGCGACGAGCGCGACATCCACGTGGCGGAGGGGAAGGCGCTCGGAGAGCGTCCGCGTCCGGCCGGGGAAGGCGGCGGCATCCAACTGCGCCATCGTCAGGCTCTCCCCACCGACTCCGCGTCCATCGCCATCAGTCCTGCTTCGATCCCGTGTTGAGCGGACCGTTGTGCTTCAGTCCGAACAGCCCCTCGAGGATCCGGCGCACGACCGGCGCGGCGCTGGTCGCGCCATGGCCCGCCTGTTCGAGCATGACCGCCACCACGTACTTCGGATTGTTGGCCGGTGCCATCGCGCAGAACCAGGACGTGTCCTGCTTGCCGGAGATCTGCGCGGTGCCGGTCTTGCCCGCGACGGGGATCTGCGAGAGCGGGAATCCGACGAACGCGGGCGCCGCCGTCCCGACCGCCGGCACGCCGGTGAGTGCCGTTCGCAGGTAGTTCAACTGCTCCGGCGTGAGCGGGAGGTGGCCGGTGACCGTCGGCTTGATCTCCTTCACCAGCTTGCCGTCGGGCGTCTGGATCTTCCAGGCGACGTGCGGCTGCATGACCTTGCCGCCGTTCGCCAGCGCCGAGTACGCCACGGCCATCTGGATGGGGGTCACCAGCATGTACCCCTGGCCGATCGACATGTTGATGTAGTCGCCCGGGAACCAGGGGTACTTGGGCAGTTTCCGGTGGTACGCCTGCTCCAGGCGGTCGTGCACCAGCATCTTGTAGGCCTGGTCCGGGACGATGCCCGACGATTCGCCGCTGATGTCGATCCCGGTCCGCTGCCCGAACCCCATCTTGATGAGATCGCGCTGCATCAGCGGATCGTGTTGATGGTTGATGTAGTGGACGTAGTAGTCCTCGCCGAACGGATAGAACACCGTGTCGCAGGACACCACGAGCGCCTGGGCCAGGGACATGAACCCCGAGTCCACGGGATTCCAGTTGTGGAACGGCGGGTCCGTCACGTCGTCGGGCGGCAGGTACTGCGCCGGGCAGTCGAACTGCTGGTTCAGGTGGGCGAACTTGTCGTGCAGGGCGGCCGCGGCCACGAAGGGCTTGAACGTGGACCCCGGCGGATACAGGCCTGCCAGCGCGCGATCGAGCAGGGGCTGGTTGCTGGCCGGATCGTTCAGGTACGCCATCTGCTGCTTCGACGGGCCGTCCACGTAGATCGAGGGATCGAACGTGGGGTTGGACGCGAGCGACAGCACCTGGCCCGTCTTCGGATCCATGACGACCGCGGCGCCCGCCGGCGCCTTGAAGTGCAGGCCGGTGGTGGTGTCGATCGTGGCGCGCGCCGCCGCGATGCCCTGCGCCAGGCTCTGCTCGGTCAGCTGCTGCACCTTCGAATCGATCGAGAGGATCACGTCGTCGCCGTGCGTGGCGGGCTTCTCCCAGTAGTCCGGGTCCAGCACCTTGCCGGCCGCGTCGACCTGCACTTTTCGAACGCCGGGCGTGCCCCGCAGGTAGGACTGGTACGACGCTTCGACACCCGACTGGCCGATGACGTCGCCCGGCTGGTAGCCCGCGTACTGCGGCGAATCCAGCTCCTTCTGGGTGATCTGGTACTCGTAGCCGATGACGTGCGCCGCCAGGTCGCCCTTCGGGTACTGGCGGATCGGGACCGGCTGGAAGGAGACGCCGGGGAACTGCTCCTGGTGCTCCCCCAGGTAGTACGCGACGTCGTTCGGGATGTTCGTCGCCACGGGGACCGGCTGATAGGCGAGGTACCGCTTGCTCCGCAGCTTGTCCAGCAGGGCCTTGCGCGGCTGGTGCAGCAGCGACGCGAGGCGCGCCATCTCGCTCGCGTCGTTCTTCGCGACCTCCTGTCGATCGACGAAGACGGCCAGTGTGGACGTGTTGGTCGCCAGAACGCTGCCGGTTCGATCCAGGATGTCGCCGCGGATCGGCTCGACGGTGACCTCACGGATCTGGTTGCTGTTCGCCCGCTGTGCGAACTGCGGCGCGGCCAGCACCTGCAGGAACCACAGGCGCGTGGTGAGCGCGGCGAACATGAATACGACCATGGCGGCCAGCACCTTCATCCGGACGCGTGTGCGCGGCTGCGTCATGGCCGCGACCCCAGCCGGAACCCCGTCACAGCCTGAACACCCGCTGGGACTTCGAACCCTCCATCAGGCGGCGCACCAGCGGATACACGATGGGTGTGAGCAGCGCGTTGTAGGCGGCCGTGAGCAGCGCCACCCGAACCACATAGAAGAACGTCACGCCCGTCTGCCCGAGCAGGAAGCCCACGAGCTGGGAGAAGATCACCGCGACCGCCGTTCCGCCGGCCACCAGCACCACCGGGATCAAGGGCGTGGACGTCGTGGTGTACTGCGAGATCATCCCCACCGCGTAGCCGACGAGCGTCAGCGTGAGCGCCGTGATGCCCTTCGGCTGGTTCAGCAGGAAGTCCTCGGCGATGCCGCCGAAGAACCCCGCCAAGGCCCCCGCCGCCGGCCCCTCGAGCGAGGCCACCACGATCGTCAGCAGGGCGATCAGCTCGGGTTTCGCGCCGCCCAGCTGGAACTTGGCGAAGACGACCGATTGCAGGAGCAGGGCCGTGACCACGAGCGCGATCCAGAGGACGACGCGTCGCATCCGCCGAGTGTACGGGAGCAGGCCCGACTGGGCGAGCGGCCGCCGTCACGGCGTCGCCGACCCCGAGGCCGAAGGCGCCGGCTGGGGGGACGGCGACGCTGAGGGCGCGACGTACGGAACGCCGGGCGACGCGCCGGTCACGATCAGGACGAACTCGAGCGAGGCGAAGTCGACCGCCGGGCGGACCTGGATGACCTTCGTCAGGCTGGCCGGGTCCGTGTAGACGTGGGACACCGCGCCGATCGGGAGCCCCGGCGGGTACAGGCCGCCCTGGTAGCCGGAGGTCACCACCTGCTCGCCGGGCGGGACCTCCGCGTCCGGCGGCACCAGCTCCATCTTCAGGTCCTTGTTCCGCTGGCCGACCACGAGCCCGGTCTCGCCTGTGGCAGCAAGCCGTCCGCCGACGGCTGAGCGCGGGTCGATGATCAACTGAACCGTACAGGTCGTGGGGTAGACGCTCAGGACGTGGCCGACAAGGCCGTCCGCCGTGACCACGGGCTGCAACGCGCGAACGCCGTCGTGCTCGCCACGATCCAGCGTGATGGTCCATTCGAAGTTCGAGATGCTCGCCGCGATCACGTTCGCGCCGACCGTCTTGGTCAGGTTCAGCCGGAGCTTCGTGTTGAGCGTGGCGAGCAGCACCTCACGCTGGCGTTCGACGTCCTGGAAGCTGCCGCTCTCGGCCTTCAGGCGCTCGACCTCGTCGCGCAGCCGGCGATTCTCCGATTCCAGCGAGCCGATGTGGCCGAGCCCGCTGAAGAAGGATCCGATGGGCCGAAAGACCCGCGAGACCGCCGCCTGCATGGGCGACACGATCGATGCGGTGGCCCGGCCCATCGACTCGAAGATGCCGGAGTTCCCCTGCCGGTAGTCGACCGTGATGATGACGAGGCTCGCCACGACGAGGGTGACGACCAGCAGACGCGTGCTCCTGTTGGCGCGACGGGTGACGGCCACGGCCGCTCGTCTCTAATGCCGGCCGGAGGAGATCAGCACCCGCTTCAGGACCTCGAACTCCTCCAGGCACTTGCCGGAGCCGATCGCCACGCAGGACAGCGGGCTCTCGGCGATGTTGACCGGCATGCCGGTCTCGTGCTTCAGACGCTCGTCGAGGCCACGGAGCAGCGCCCCGCCGCCGGTGAGGACCACGCCCTTCTCAAGGATGTCCGCCGCCAGCTCGGGCGGGGTCCGGTCGAGCGTGTTCCGCACGGCGTCGACGATCGCGTTGACCGGCTCCTCGATCGCCCGCCGGATCTCCTCCGAGGAGACGAAGATGGTCTTCGGCAGGCCGCTGACCAGGTCGCGGCCCTTGATCTCGGCCCGAAGCTCCTCCGCGCCGGGAAACGCCGAGCCGACGTAGATCTTGATGGCCTCTGCGGTGCGCTCCCCGAGCATCACCGAGTACTCCTTCTTCACGAACGCGATGATCGCCTCGTCCAGCTCGTCGCCGCCCACGCGCTCCGACGTGGCCGTGACGATGCCGCCGAGCGAGATCACCGCGACCTCCGTGGTGCCGCCGCCGATGTCCACGACCATGTTGCCGGTGGGCTCGTGGATGGGCAGGCCTGCGCCGATGGCCGCGGCCATGGGCTCCTCGATGATGTACGCGGCGCGCGCCCCCGCCGAGATGGTGGCCTCTTCGACCGCCCGCTGCTCGACGCTGGTGATGCCCGAGGGAACGCACACCACGACGCGGGGCTTCGCCAGGAACCTGCGGTGGTGCACCTTCTGGATGAAGTAGCGGAGCATCTTCTCGGTGATATCGAAGTCCGCGATGACCCCGTCCTTCAGGGGCCTGACCGCCCGGATGTGCGACGGCGTGCGCCCGATCATCCGCTTGGCCTCGGCCCCGACCGCGAGGATCGCGCCGTTCGCGGTGTTCACCGCGACGACGGAGGGCTCGTTGAGCACGATGCCCCGGCCGCGGACGTACACGAGCGTGTTCGCGGTCCCGAGGTCGACCGCCATGTCACGACCGAGGAAACCGGTCAGCCCGGGGTCCTTCGGGGTCGTTTTGGCGGAAGCGGTGGTCAGCCAGCCCTGGCGCATCTGGGAATCTTTCTACAGGAGCGATGGGGCCTTGGCAACCTCGGAACGGACCGAAATAGCGCTCCGACGTGCTGTTTTGGCTTGCGGGGGCCTGTTCGGCGCCCGACAACTCTCAATCTCTGGTTCAGGTGCAGCACTTCGATTGGCAGGGCCGCCGACGCGCGGGGTAGCCTGTAGTTGACGCCATGAAGGTCGCGGTTCTTTTCCCCGGGCAAGGCTCTCAATACGCCGGTATGGCCGACCCTTGGGCCGACCATCCGTCCGGCCGGGCGGCCCTCGACCGCGCATCCGGCATCCTCGGGTGGGACGTCGTCGAGCGCAGCCGCGACCCGCAGTCGCTCGAGCTCACCGAGGTAGTCCAGCCGGCCGTGTTCGCCTGCGACGTCGCCGCCTACGCGGTGCTCGCCGCGGAGGGCATGACGGCGGACGTGGCCGCGGGGCATTCGTTGGGCGAATACGCCGCCCTGGTCGCTTCCGGCGCCGTCGAGATGGAGCCCGGGCTCGCCGCGCTCGCGGCCAGGGCCGACGCCATGGGCAAGGCATCGCGCGATGCCCCCGGCGCCATGACGGCGCTGCTCGGCCTCTCACCCGAGGAGGCCCACGAGGTGTGCGCGATCGCCGGCCGCGGAGATGTCCTGGCGGTCGCGAACGAGAACAGTTCGCGCCAGACGGTCCTGTCCGGTTCGGTCTCGGCCATCGAGAAGGCAGAGGAGCTCGCCCGGACGCGGGGGGCGAAGGCGATCAGGCTGAACGTGGCCGGCGCGTTCCACTCCCCGCTCATGGAGCCGGCGCTGCCGATGGTCCGCGAGGCGCTGTCCAAGGTCCAGTTCCACCAGCCGGCGTTCCCGATCGTGCCGAACGTCACGGCCCGGCCCACGCAGCAGCCGCTCGAGCTGCGCGACCTCCTCTCCCGCCACCTGGTGTCGCCCGTTCGCTGGGACGCCACCCTCAAGGCGATGGACGGCCTCGGGGCCACCGTGTTCATCGAAGCGGGCCCGGGCGACGTGCTCTCGAAGCTCGCCAAGCGGGCGGTGCCCGGGGCGCTCGTCATCGCCGCCGGCTCACCCGAGCGCGTCCGGGAGGCCGTGGAGGGGATCGCGGCGCGCGCAGAGTAGGATTCGCCTGCGTCGGGAGGTTGGGCGTATGGGGAACGCCGCGAAGAGGCTTCGACCGCAGGTCGTGCACGAATCGAGCGTCGGGGAGTCGCTCGGCCTCGCCGTGCGGCTCGTGGTCGCGCCCTCCGGCGGCCGGCTCCGGCTGCTCCCGCCGTCACGGTTCCACGCCGGCGATGAATGGGTCTCCGCCGGGCAGGCGTTGGCGCTGGTCGAGAACGGCCCGGTGGTCCACGAGGTGCGCGCGCCGAGTGAGGCGCGGGTGGCCGGGGTGCTGGTTCGCGACGGCGAGCCCGTCGCGCCCGGCCAGCCCCTGGTGTGGCTGGACGAGACCGCCCCCCCGCCGAAGGAGTCCGAATGACGACCGTGGGCGGGGACGCCACCGGCACCGGCACTGGCACCGCTTCTGGCAGCAGACGGCAGGCGGCCATCACGGGCGTGGGGTCCGCCGTACCCGAGCGGGTCGTGCCGAACGCCTTCTTCGAGGACCTGGTCGACACCACCGACGAGTGGATCCGCGAGCGGACCGGGATCAGGGAGCGGCGGTTCGCGGGCGAGGGTGAGACCACGGGCTCGCTCGCCACGCTCGCCGGACGGCGGGCGCTGGACGCCGCGGGGATCTCGCCCGAGGCGATCGACCTGATCATCGTCGCCACCTGCACGCCGGACCGGCCGCTCCCCGCCACGGCGGCGGCCGTCCAGCGCAATCTCGGCTCCTCGTGCGCGGCCTTCGACCTCAACGCCGCGTGCGCGGGGTTCATCTACGGCATGTCCACGTCGGCGGCGTTCATCGAGAGCGGCGCCGCGGACCGGATCCTGCTGATCGGCGCGGAGACCCTGTCGCGCGTGATCAACCTCCACGACAGGACCACGTGCGTCCTGTTCGGCGACGGCGCCGGGGCCGCCGTGCTCGAGCGCGCGTCGTCGCCCGGCGTGATCGACTCCGCGCTGCATCTGGACGGCAACGAGTACGAGCTGCTCACGATCCCGGCCGGAGGCGCCGAGGAGCCGACCTCGGTGGACTCCGTGGAGCGCGGCCGGCACGCGATCGTCATGCCCAACGGCCAGGCGGTGTTCAAGAAGGCGGTGGTCGGAATGGCCTCCGCGTGCGCCTCGCTGTTGGAGAAGAACGGCCTGTCGAAGGAGGAGCTGGACCTGGTCGTTCCCCACCAGGCGAACGCCAGGATCATCGCCGCGGTGGCCGACCGGCTGCACGTCGAGCACGACCGGGTGTTCGTCGACATGGAATGGGTCGGCAACACCTCGGCCGCCTCCATCCCGATCGCCCTGGACCGCGCCTGGCGATCCGGGCGCCTGCGGCCGGGCCACCTGGTGCTGACCACGGCGTTCGGCGCGGGCCTGGCGTGGGGCGCGAACCTCCTGCGATGGACGATGGGTGAGCCCGGGGGCGCGGGCGCGTGACCGAGGACGTCGCGGCCCGACCGGTCGCCCTCGTCACCGGAGCCTCGCGCGGACTCGGACGCGCGACGGCCGAGGGGTTGGCCGAAACCGGACATCCGGTGGCGCTCGGGTACCGGTCGGATCCGGGCGGCGCCGAGGATGCCGCGGCCGCCATCACGGGTGCCGGCGGACGGGCGCTCGCCGTCCAACTGGACGTGGCGGACGAGTCCGCGATCGACCAGGCCTTCAAGGAGGTCGAAGCCGAACTCGGACCCGTCGGCGTGCTGGTCAACAACGCCGGCTACGTGAAGGACGGCCTGGCGATCGCGTATTCGACCGAGGCGTGGGACACCACCCTGGACACGAACCTCCGCGGGGCGTTCCTGTGCTCGCGGCGCTCGCTCCGGGCCATGATGAAGGCGCGCTGGGGCCGGATCGTGAACGTCGCCTCGGCCGCGGCGCTGCGCGGGAACCCGGGCCAGTCGGCGTATTCGGCGTCGAAGGCCGGCCTGGTGGGCATGACGCGCTCGCTGTCGCGCGAATACGGCTCCCGCGGGATCACGGTGAACGCCATCTGCCCGGGCTTCGTCGAGACACGCCTGACCGAGGACTATCCACCCGAGGTCAAGGCGTTCTACATCGAGAACACGCCGGCGGGCCGGTTCGGCACGCCGGAGGAGGTCGCCGCGGTCGTGGTGTTCCTGGCGTCCGCGGCCGCCTCGTACGTGAACGGGGCCATCATCTCGGTGGACGGCGGACTCACCGCGTGACGGCCCGCATCACACGGTTGCGGCATTCTGTAGCCTGTGCGGACGCTTCGACGAGGTCCACGACGTGGAGGGGGACATGGAAAGAGCCGAGATCCAGGCGAAGGTGACGACCGCGCTCGCCGAGCGCTTCGACAAGGACGCGTCCGAGCTCTCGGACTCGACCCGGTTCGCGGAGGACCTTGATGCCGACTCTCTCGAGCTGGTCGAGGTCGTGCTCGACCTCGAGGAGAGCTTCAGCGTTTCGATCGACGAGAGCGAGATGGAGGACGTCAAGACGATCGGCGAGGCGGTCGACCTGATCGCGGCGAAACTCGGATCTGGCGCGTAGCGCCCGTTCGCGGATCGAGCAGGCAGGGAGTCCGAACATGGCTCGCAGGGTCGTCGTCACGGGGTTCGGACCGGTCTCCCCCGTCGGGATCGGGCTCGAACCGTTCTGGGACGCGCTGCTTTCGGGCCGAAGCGGCATCGGGACGATCGAGGCATTCGACCCATCGGCACTGCCCGTCCGGATCGCGGGCCAGGTGCGGGACTTCGACATCCACCAGTGGATCTCGCCGCGCGAGGCCAGGAAGATGGACCGCTTCTCCCATTTCGCCATCGCCGCGGCGCACCTGGCCTGGGTCGACGCGGGCGAGCCGACGGTGGACCCGGCGCGGACCGGGATCGTGTTCTCGACCGGGATCGGCGGACTGGGAAGCCTGCTCAAGCAGCACTCGATCTTCCTGGAGAAGGGCGCCGACCGCGTCAGCCCCTACATGGTTCCCTCCCTCATGCCGAACGCCGCCGCAGGCCTGGTGGCCATGGAACTGGGATTCACCGGGCCGAACACCTGCATCACGACCGCCTGTGCCGCCGGCGCGCACGCCGTGGGCGAGGCGTTCCGGTACATCCGCGACGGGCTGACGGACGCGTGCATCGCTGGCGGGACCGAGGCGCCGGTGGTGCCGCTGTGCCTGGCGGCGTTCTCCCAGATGCAGGCGCTGACGAAGAACCCGGACCCGTCGACGGCGAGCCGGCCGTTCGACGCGAGGAGGGACGGGTTCGTCCTGGGCGAGGGCGGAGCGGCCCTCGTGCTGGAGGAGTCCTCCCGCGCGGAGGCCCGCGGCGCGCGGATCTACGCGGAGGTGGCGGGCTACGGCGCGTCGGCGGACGCGTACCACGTGACGGCCCCGCAACCGGAAGGGCTCGGCGCCGTGCAGGCGATCGAGATGGCGCTCGAGTCCGCGGGTGAGGCGCCCGACGCCGTGGACTACGTCAACGCGCACGGAACCTCGACCCCGTTGAACGACCTCGCCGAGACCCGCGCGATCAAGAAGGCGCTGGGCGACCACGCCGACCGCGTCGCGGTGTCCTCGACGAAGTCCATGACCGGCCACATGCTGGGCGCGGCCGGAGCCGTGGAGGCGGGCATCCTGGCCCTGACGATCTCCCGGGGCGTGGTCCCGCCGACGATCAACTACGAGCACAAGGATCCGGAATGCGACCTGGACTACGTGCCGAACGAGGCCAGGAAGATGGAGGTCCGCCTGGGCCTTTCGGATTCGTTCGGCTTCGGGGGACAGAACGCGGTGCTCGCGTTCCGCCGGTGGGAACCGTGAGGCCGGGCTCGCCCTAGCCGAAGAACAGGCTGAGCTCGCGCTTCGCGCTTGCCGGCGAATCGCTGCCGTGGACGAGGTTCTCGGTGATCTCGATGCCGAAGTCGCCACGGATGGTCCCGGGCGCCGCCGCGGCGGGGTCCGTCGAGCCCATGAGCGCCCGCACCACCGCGACCGCGTCGCGGCCGCTGACCTTCGCCACCACGATCGGGCCGCCCGTGATGAACTGGACCAGTTCGCCGAAGAACGGTTTCGCCCTGTGCTCGGCGTAGTGCTTGCGCGCCAGCGTCTTCGACTCCCGCATCATCTTCAGCTCGTCGATCCGCAGGCCCTTTCGTTCGATCCGTGAGAGCACCTCGCCGATCAGGCCGCGGCGGACCGCGTCCGGCTTGACGATCACGAGCGTCGATTGCGTCGGCATGGCTGTGGGTCACCTTCCTCGAGGGGGGCATCGGCTTCGTCGAAAGACGCGTCACGCGCCCGCGATGAGCGGACGCGCGTCGGCCACAGTATAGAAAGAGCCCGTCACCAGCACGAGGTCGCCGTCCGCGGCGGCCGCCCGCGCGGCATCCAACGCCCCCCGGACGGAACCGAACGTCCGCACGTCGGCGACGCCGGCTTCCCGGACCGCCTTCGCGATCCGTTCGGCCGGCGCGGCGCGCGGACTCGACATCTGCGTCGCGTACGCGGCGTCGGTCAGCGGCGCGAAGATCCCGGCCAGGCGCTCGACGTCCTTGTCGGCGAAGCACGCCATGACCAGCAGCAGGCGATCCCAGCGGAACGACTCACGCAGGGCCGACACCAGGGCATTCGCCGCGTCGGCGTTGTGCGCGCCGTCGAGGACCACCAGGGGGTGCCGCGCCACGACCTCCACCCGGCCGGGCGACGTGCTCGACGCGAGCGCGGCGCGCGTCGCCTCCTGATCCAACGCCCTTCCGAGCAGCGCCTCCAGCGCCGTGACGGCCGCCGCGGCGTTCCTGGCCGCGTTCTCGCCGAACAGGGGGACGAACAGGTCGCCGTATTCGGCGTTCGGCGTGCGCACCGAGAGCGCCTGACCGCCCAGCGCGGTCCCCCGGCGGATCAGATCGAAGTCGGAGCCCTCCTCCAGCAGGGTCGCCCCCACATCGCGCGCCCGCGCACGGATCACCTCCATCGCCTCGGGCCGCTGTTCGCGGACCACGGCCACGCGGCCCTCCTTGATGATCCCGGCCTTCTCCGTCGCGATCCGGTCGATCGTCGTCCCGAGGTGCTGCACGTGGTCGATGCCGACCGGACAGATGACCGCGACGTCGCCGCGGACGAGGTTCGTCGCGTCCCACGAACCACCCATGCCGACCTCGAACACGGCCAGGCCGACGGGCTTGTCGGCGAACCACAGATATGCAAGGGCCGCCAGCGCCTCGAAGTACGTGACGCGTTCGCTGCCGAAGTCGACGTGTTCCAGGTACGGCGTCAGGTGCGAATAGGCCTCGGCGAACTCCTCTTCGCTGATCGGGCGCCCGCAGATCGAAAGGCGCTCGGTGATGGACTCGAGGTGCGGCGAGGTGAAGGTGCCGGTCGTGAACCCGTGCGCGCACGCGAGCGACGTCGCGATCCGCGTGGTGGTCGTCTTCCCGTTCGTTCCGGCGACGTGGATCGTGGGGTACGTCAACTCCGGATGGTCAAGTAGGTTGACGACTTTCCGAATCCGCTCCAGGGAGGGGCCGGGCATGTTCTCCGGCATCCGCCCGTCGAGGTCGGCGAGGGCCTGCTTGAAGTCCATGACGGCCGGTCCAGCGTCCGGGTCAGCCGAGCGACGCCAGCTGGGAGCGGAGCCCTTCGGCCTCCTCGTCCAGCGACGAGAGGCGGACGCGCTCCTTCGCCACGACCGCCTCGGGCGCCTTGGAGACGAACGCGTCGTTCGCCAGCTTCGAGCGATGCCTGCCGGCTTCGGCTTCGACCTGCGCCAGGCGCGCGCGAAGCCGCTCGCGTTCGACGTCGAGGTCCAGCACGCCCTCGAGCCGGACGAAGACATCGAAGCCGTCCGCGCTGAGGCGGGCGGCGCCGGTGACCTCGCTCGCGCTCTCCCCGAACTCGAGCGAGGAGAGATTCGCCAGACGTTCGATCTCGGGACGGACGCTTTCGATCTCTTTGGAATCGCTCTCCCGTGGGGCGAGCGTCGCCGAGAGGCTCAGCCCGTCTCGCAGTCCGTGCGCCTTCCGGAAGCGTCGGATCGCCGTGACCAGCTCCTGTGCCGTTCCGAACCGGGCTTCCGCCTCCGCGTCCGTGAGTTCCGGCCGCTGCTCCGGCCACGGCGCGGTCACGATCGACTCACCGGCTCCGAACCGCTGCCAGATCTCCTCGGTGACGAACGGCATCATCGGGTGCAGGACCCGAAGCGTGCGCTCCAGGACCCACGCCAGGAGCTCGCCCGCCGTCTCCCGCTCCGCCGGCGAGCCGCCGTACAGGCGCTCCTTCTCCGCTTCGATCGACCAATCGCAGAACTCGGACCAGAAGAACCGATGGATCGCCTGGGCCGCCTCGGCGAAATGGAACTCCGTCAGCGCCTGATCGACCTCTTCGACCATGGCCTCGTGGCGCGATAGCAGCCACCGTTCCGGCAGGGTCATCGCGGCCCGGTCGGGCAGTGCCGGCGGACCGGTGCGGCCGTCGCGGGCCCGCAGCACCAGGCGCGACGCGTTCCAGATCTTGTTCGCGAAGCGCCGCCCCGCGTCGACGTGCTCCTCGCCGAACGGGATGTTCTGCGCCTCCGTCGCCTGCCAGGCGAGCCCGAACCGCAGCGGATCCGCGCCGGCGCGTTCGACCACGTCCATGGGATCGATCGTGTTGCCGACCGACTTCGACATCTTGCGGCCGTGCGGGTCGCGCACGAGGCCGTGGATGACCACGTTGTGGAACGGCACGTCCCCCGTCAGATACAGGCCGCTCATGATCATCCGGGCGACCCAGAGGTACAGGATCTCGTACCCGGTGATCAGGGTCGTCGTCGGATAGAAGTACGACAGGTCCGTGGTCTGCTCCGGCCAGCCGAGCGTGGAGAACGGCCACAGCTGGGAGGAGAACCACGTGTCCAGCACGTCGGGGTCCTGCCGCAGCTGCTCGCTGCCGCATTCGGCGCACGCGGAGGGATCCTCGACCACGCAGGTCATGTGCCCGTCGGGGCAGTACCAGACGGGGATGCGGTGGCCCCACCACAGCTGGCGCGAGATGTTCCAGTCCCGCAGCACGTCCAACCATTGGGTGTAGGCGTGGGTCCAGCGTTCGGGCCAGAAGCGGATCTTCCCGTCCAGGGCGGCCTGCTTCGCCGGACCCTTCAGGGGATCCACGCGGACGAACCACTGCAGGCCTGCGAGCCACGGTTCGACCTCCGTGTCGCACCGGTAGCAGTGGCCGACCGGGTGCGCGTACGGACGCTCGACGTTCTTCACGAGTCCGAGTTCCTGCAGCGCCTCCAGCACCGCGGCGCGCGCCTCGTACCGGTCGAGGCCGCGGAAGCGCTCGGGCGCTGTGTCGGCGATGCGCGCCTGCGCCGTGAGGATGTTCATCAGCGGCCAGCCGTGACGCTGCCCGATCTCGAAGTCGGTCGGATCGTGAGCCGGCGTGACCTTCACGGCGCCCGTGCCGAACGTGGGATCGACGGCGTCGTCGGCCGCGATCGGCAGGTCCTGCCCGGTGAACGGGTGGTGGACGGTCTTGCCGATCACGCCGGTATATCGCTCGTCGGTGGGGTGGACCGCGATGCCGGTGTCTCCGAGCATGGTCTCCACGCGGGTGGTCGCGACATCGACTCCGTGGCTCGGATCGTCGCTGAACGGGTACGTGAACGTCACCAGTTCGCCGTCCACATCCCAGTGGTTGACCTCCGAATCGGACAGCGACGTGGTGTCCCTCGGGCACCAGTTCACGAGCCGTTCGCCGCGATAGATGAGCCCGCCCTCGTAGAGCCGCACGAACGCCACGCGCACGGCGTGGGCCAGACCGTCGTCCATGGTGAAGCGCAGCCGGCTCCAGTCGCAGGAGTTGCCCATCGCCTGCATCTGCTCGACGATTCGGCCGCCGTACTGCGCCTTCCATTCCCAGACCTTCTCGACGAAGGCCTCCCGGCCGATCTCCCGCCGGTCGATGCCCTCCTTCGCCAGTTCGCGCTCGACCACCACCTGGGTGGCGATGCCGGCGTGGTCGGTACCGGGCAGCCACAGCGCCTCCAGGCCCTGCATGCGCGCACGCCGGATCACGATGTCCTGCAGCAACTGCTGGAAGGCGTGCCCGATGTGAAGCGCGCCCGTCACATTCGGCGGCGGCAGGACGATGCAATACGGCTCGCGGTCCGGGTTCGGATCCGCGCGGAAGGAGCCTGACTCGACCCACTGCTCGTACAGGCGCTGCTCGGTGGCCAGCGCGTCGTACGCCGGCGGCAAGTCGAACTCATCCGGCGTGGACGCCGGGTGGGATGGCGCAGATGCGGTGGCCGGCTGCTCGCTCATGGGAAGCAGCGAGTCTACGGGACCGGGTGCGCGGACCCGGCCCGGCCGCCGCCGGCTCGCGTCCTCGGAACGCCTTCAGGCCGGGCGGGCTTGGACGGCGTCGAGGTCGGTGTCGTGCACGATCACGTCGGCCGCGTAGGTGATCGGAATGGCGACGATGAACCGGCTGCCGGCCCCGGGCCGGCTCTCCACATCGATCGTGCCCCCGAGGGCCGCCACGATCTCCTTGACCAGGCTGAGCCCGAGCCCGACGCCCGACGCGGTCCGTGTGGGCGACGAATCGGCCTGATAGAAGCGATCGAAGATCCTCGCCTGCTCCTCGGCCGAGATGCCCACGCCGTAGTCCCGGACCCAGATCTCCATGCCGCTGCCGCGGACGGCGGCTCCGATCTCACAGGGCATCGATTCGGGCGAGTATTTCAGGGCGTTGTCGATCAGGTTCGCCAGCACCCTGCCCAGCAACTGCCGATCGGTCAGCATGGTGGGCAGTCCCGACGGCAGATCCACCTGCACCCGCGGTGCCATCCGCCCGAGGCCTTCGATCAGCTCGGCGCAGAGCTCATGCAGCGGCACGCGCTCGGGATGCACCGAGATCTGGCTGTTCTCCAGGTTCGATGCCATGAGCAGGTTCTCCACCAGCCGGAGCAGCCGGTCACCCTGACGTTCCATCGCCACCAGGAATTCCTCGCGCATGACCGGGTCCTCGGCGAAGGCCGGCTGTCGGAGCGTCTTCGCATATCCGATGATCGCCGTGAGTGGAGTTCGAAGCTCGTGTGAGGCCACCGCCGCGAATTCGCTCTTCATCCGGTTGAGTTCCTTCAGTTCGGCCACGGCCTGCTGCTCGCGGTCGAGGTGCTCACGAAGTCTCGCGGCCTGTTCGGCCAGGATCTCGTTCTGGGCGGCCAGCCGATCCGAGAGCGCGCGGCTCTTGAAATACATCTGTCTGCCGAACGCGAGCGGCGCGACGAAGACGACGACCAGCCACAATCCGTCGTTGACGCTGACCCATGCGATCACGATGCCGAACAATGAGAGTCCCGTGTATGAGACCAGGAACTCGGATGCGCGACCGACCTTCATCCGATCGATGATCTGGCGAAGTGTCGATCCCGACGCCAGATGCACGTAGATCGCCACCAGGAGCACGTTCACCGCGTAGCCGATGGTGATGGCGGCAACCACGGCCGGCGCGAGCCGGTACCAGGGATGGTTGATGTTGGCGAGCAGGTGAAACAGCGCACTTTCGAACAGGATCGAGACCGCCACCTGCGAGCGAATGAACACCGCCTTGAGGAGAGGCAATTCGCCGCGAAATTCCCGCGGATCGAACGATCCCAGAAGCGTGATGAGCATCGCGACGGGCGGCGCGAACACCATCGCCACCGCGAGCTCGATCGGAAAGCTCAGACTGAGTTGGAGCTCCTCTCCGACCGTTACCGGCATGAGATCGACCACGGCGATGGCGAGCGTCCAGAAGAGGATCTCCGGGTCGGCGAACACACCCGGATGGATGACCGCGTGCGCGGTGAGATACAAGAGTGTCGGAACGACGATGAGCAGCTCGTAGATCCGGAGCCCGGTCGGATTGCCGTTCGGCTCGGGCGCGAGTGAGACCTTGTTTCCGCCGGTTTCGTCTGCCGAAGGGGGCAATGACGAACGATGATCGTCGTCCGGCCCGGGCGCCCTCACTGAGCCATCGCCGACGATCACCGATCCCCCCCGAGAGCGATGGGCGTCACGAACGAAACATCGGCCGTGGGGCCCGGAACCTGTACCAAGCGTGACGTTTCAGACGGCGCGTTCGTCCGCGCGCATCTGTACCGGCCTGTCGGTCGCTTGCGCCTCGGTGACGGCGGGCCTGCGGCGCATCCCCCAGACCAGGAACCAGATCATGCCGGTGTAGATGGCCACGTCGCCGGGGCTGATCACCATGCGAAGGGGGAACGTCGCCCCGATGGAGTCCGATATCGGGACGAGCGCGTCGCCCGGGCCAGCCAGGTGGTACCGCGCGCCGCCGTGGGCCAGTTCGGGCACGGATCCAAGTTGGTGCGCAGCGACGAGCGCCCCGTGTGTCACGGGCATCCCGTGGTTGAGGGCGATCACCAGCAGGTTCGCGGCCACACCAGCCAGGACGAGAGCGAATCCTGGAAGGCGGAAGTTCGCTGCCGCGAATGCACCGAGCAGTCCGAACGAGACCAGGAGCGAGGGGAACACCAGCCAGGACAGGCCGCCGTGAACGGGGAGCATCTGCAGCGCCAGTCCGACGAGGGCGGCCAGCGGCCATCGGATCCGGAGCGCGAGCAGGTTGCGCAGGCGCCCGCCGGCGGCATACCCGATGGCGATCGCGACGAGCATCGACAGACCCGCGAGCGTCATCGCGGCTCCCGTTCAGTCATCCGGAACGGTATCGACAGGCTCACCCGCCGGATGAAGGTTCCTACGACCAAGGTCGCCCACAGGTTGCCGTCCATTGGGGTTGGGACCGGGTCGCCGCTGCGTCGATATTGAGCAGACCTTCCCGAGGAGGTGAATGGATGAACGATCGGCTTCGCCGTCTCGCCGGATTCGCAGGCTGGGTCGCCGCGCTGATGGTGGCGGCCGGGGCAGCCTGGAAGCCCTGGTAAGGCGAACTGACCGACCGGACGCGCCGCTCGGCGGCCGGCCTCGAGAGCCGGCCGCAGCGGCGTGTTTGTCGTCTCGGGCCTCTGACAGGCCGCGGTCAGGACTTCTTGCCGAACAGCGCGCCGAAGACCGTCCTGGCAACCTCCTGACCCGTTCGTGAGGTCGCGATCTTGGTTCCCTCACGTATGAGCACGTTCACGTCGAGCGGTTTCTTCGCCGGCGCGGACTTCGAAGCCGCCGGACGCCGGCCTCGACCCGGGGGGCGCGGCGCGGCCGGCGCGGTTCCCACCGCCGGAGCGGGAGCGGCCGCCTGGGCCGCCGCGATCTTCGCCTGGATCATCTCGTGTGCGCTCTGCCGGTCGACCGTCTGCGCGTACTTCGCCGTAAGGGGACCCGACGCGACCCTCGCCTGGAAGTCGGCGGCAGGGATCGCCGCCATCAGCGAATCGGGCGGGATCAGGCGTGTCGCCGCCAGCGGAGTCGGCACCCCGTTCGGCGAGAGCACCGTCACCACCGCCTCGCCGATCCCGAGCGACGTGAGCGTCTTCCCCACGTCGTAATGGTCCGTCATCGGAAACGTCTCCACGGTCTTCTTCAGCGCATCGGCATCCTTCGGGGTGAACACCCGGAGCGCGTGCTGGACCCGGTTCCCCAACTGCGCCAGCACCGACGACGCCACGTCCGTCGGCGTCTGCGTCACGAAATACACGCCGACGCCCTTCGACCTGATCAACCGCGCGGTGCGTTCGATCTCCTGCAGCAGCGCGTCGGACGCCTCGTCGAACAGCAGATGGGCCTCGTCGAAGAAGAAGCAGAGCTTCGGCTTGGGCAGGTCGCCGACCTCGGGGAGCGCCGCGTACAGCTGCGCGAGCATCCACAGCATGAACGTGGAGAACAGCGCGGGCTGCTCCATCACGTCGGACAGCTCCAGGACCGAGAGCATGCCCGCGCCGTCCGGCGTGACCTGCAGCAGATCCTCCACGTCGAACTCAGGCTCGCCGAAGAACACGTCCGCGCCCTGCTGCTCGAGCGTGACGATGGACCGGAGGATCACCCCGACCGTCGCCGGCGCGATTCCGCCGTACTCGGCCAGCACGGCCTTCCCCTGATCGGATCCCAGGTACTTCAGTGTGGTCGTCAGGTCGGCCAGATCCAGCAGCGGCAGCGCACTGTCGTCGCAGAACTTGAAGACCATCGCCAGCACCGATGTCTGCGTGTCGTTCAGCCCCAACACGCGCCCGAGGAGCATCGGGCCGAACGAATGCACGGTCGCCCGAACCTGCGCTCCGAGCTTGCCCGACAGTGACAGGAACTGGACCGGGTGCCCGGCCGGCTGGAACGTCCAGCCGAGTTGGGTGACGCGCTCCTGCACCTTCAGGTTCGTCGCGTCGCCCGGCGCGGCCAGGCCCGTCAGATCGCCCTTCACGTCCGCGATGAAGCACGGCACGCCCTGCGCGGACAGCTGACCGGCCATGACCTGCAGGGTCTTCGTCTTCCCGGTCCCGGTGGCGCCTGCGACCAGGCCGTGCCGGTTCATCATGGACAGGGCCACCTGCACATGTGTCGGGGCGACCTCGCCGTCCAGCATCGGGTTGCCCAGCACGATCCCCGGCTCGGACAGCGCGTAGCCGGCCGCCATCTCCTTCGCGAACGCTTCGTTCATGGAAGCCGCAGCGTACCCCGTACCGGCCCCGCCGGATCAGGGATCCATGGGCTCGAAGTGGACGGCGAAGCCGCTGTCGCCGCCCTCATAGACAGCCGGATATGGCATCCGGCGCTGGAAGGTGCCGCCCGGCTCGAAACCCTCAGGTCCGGCCTCCGACTGTCCCCCACCGAGCAGCGCGCGGGTCAGCGCGCTTCCCTCCGCGAGCAGCTCATCGAGCGCCGCGTTGACGTGCTCGTCCGTGACCACCGGACTGCCCGTCCCATCGGGATCGCCTTCGGCGGACAGCAGCGCCGCCTTCCGCATCAGCTCCTTGACGAAGGACGCGGTGACGCCGCCGGTTCGCTCGACCACGCGATCCACGTCCGCAAGCCGAAGGTCCAGGCCCTCGGCGTACAGCGCGATCAGCCGCCGCCGGGCGTCCGCGTCCGGCAACCCCAGCTCGACGGCCAGATCCACCCGCCCCGGCCGCGCCGCCAGCGCCCGCTCCAGCAGGTCGGCCCGGTTCGTGGTCACCACGAACGTCACGTCCGCGTCCTCGGCGATGCCGTCCATCTCGTTCAGCACGTCGAAGAGCAGCGGGTTCGATCCGAACGGCGAATATGAACGGTCCATCGCCACCAGATCGATGTCCTCGAGGACCACGATCGAGGGTTGCAGCATCCGTGCCATCGAGCACGCCGGCCGGATCATGCCGAGCCCTCCGCCCGTCAGCACGAACACGGTGTGTTCGCGGAGCGCGCCCAGCAGGTACCGGACGGTCAGCGTCTTGCCGGTTCCCGGCGGGCCGTGCAGCAGCACACCCCGCTTCACGTGCTGCGCAGCCGCCCGGAGCCGCTCGCGATGCCGGGCGATGCTGAACACCTCGCGTTCGATCGACTCCAGCACGCCCGGCGCCATCACCAGGTGGTCACGAGCCACTTCCGGTCGCGCGAGGAACACGATGGGACCGACGCGGCGGCGACCGATGTCCGATTCGCCGAACGCGACGACCTGGCCTCGGAACCGGTTGTGCTCCAGCACCAGCCCACGGATGTCCGCGAGGAAGCCGCGCGCCCACTCCGGGTCCGTGGACTGCACCTCCAGCTTGATGCCGGCGCCCTCGCCGAATTCGTCCATGCCACGCCGCATCAGCACCGCGGAGCGCGACCCATGGTCGTCGATGAGGAAGATGCCGAAGTTCACGCACGTCAGGGTTTCCTGTGGCCCGATCGGCAGATCGACGAGATCGACAGAGCCGGGACGGACGCCATGGTGACGGCCCATTTCCACGATGTCCGCCAAGCTGCCCATGTGGCGACCCGATCCCATGAGCCCGAACAGCTCGTGGGATCGGCCGGGTTCGGCGAACCAGGCATCCATCGCGGTCTGGACGTTGATGTGATCCCACGGTTCGTAGAGGTCGGCGACGACGGGAAGGTCGGCCGTGTCGACGCCCAGGTACTCGTCCATCCGGTCCCGCAGGAGCGACGTCATCTGCGAGTTCGCCAGACCGGTCATGCTGTCGATGAACTCCCGGTAGCTCGCGGCGAACCCGGCGATGTCGTCGTTCATGGCGGCCGGAGCCTACCCCTTCAGGCCGGCGGGATGTTCTGGTTCAGGCGGAACACGTTGTCCGGGTCCAGCCGCCGCTTCACCGACTGCAGACGCGTGAACACCGCCGGGGAGTACGCTTCGCGAACCCGTTCGGCGCCCTCGCTTCCCAGGAAGTTCACGTACACGCCGCCACTTCCCATGGGGGCGGTCGCATCGAAGAACGAGCGGGCCCATTCGACCTGGCGATCCCGCTCTTCCGGTTCGGTCCACACGGCGTTGATGTTGATCGCGTGCTCGGCGTCGCGTCCGGTGAACGCCGCGTCCTCCGACCCCACGTCGCGGACCGCGCCGCCCATGTGGAACACGACGGCGTACGACCGGGGCGACCCGTGCCGCCACGCGTGCTCGGCGATCACCGCGATGCCCTCGTCGGAGAGCGGCGCAAGGTAGCGGGACTTCCAGTAGTAGGACCACCCGTGCGGGACGCTCGCGTCGAACATCGCCTGGTGCTGCACGAACGGCTTGACCGTGACCACGTCGGCCACGGGCTTCGCCAGTCTCCGGTACGGCTCGACCGCCCGTTCACCCTGCGCAGGGTCGCCCGCCCAGCACAGAGCGATCACCACCACCGGCTGGCCATGGACGTCCGCCGGCAGGTAGGGCGCCGGAGGAGCGTTCCGCACGTTCACGATCGTCGTCAGGTCCCGCGGCGCACAGGCGCTGAGGTCTCGGTACCCGCGGAGCACCGGTTCCGCGTCCTCCGCCGAGTAGAACACCGCCCCGGACAGGACGTCCGGCCCCACCGGATGCAGCCGGAAGTCGAACCGCGTGACCACGCCGAAGTTCCCACCCCCGCCTCGGAGCGCCCACATGAGGTCGGGATCGCGTTCGTCAGAGACCTCCATGACGTCGCCGTCGGCCGTCACGAGTTCGGCACCGAACAGGCTGTCGCACGTCAGGCCGAAACGACGCATCAGCCACCCGATCCCGCCGCCGAGCGTCAGGCCGGCGACACCAGTGTGCGTCACGATGCCGCCCGGCGTGTCCAACCCGTGCTCCTGCGCCGCCGCGTCGAACGCGCCCCAGAGCACGCCCGGCCCCGCCTGGGCGATACGCGCCGCCGGGTCGACCCGCAGATCGGTCATCTGCGAGAGGTCGGCGACGACACCGTCGTCGCAGACCGCGAGGCCCGCGACGCCGTGACCGCCGCCGCGAACGGCCAGCGACAGGTCGCGCTCACGGGCGAACCGGATCGAGGCCGCCACGTCGCCCGGCGACGAGCACCGCGCGATCACGGCGGGATGCCGGTCGACGTCGCCGTTCCAGACGCGCCTGGCCTCGTCGTATCCGTCGTCTCCGGGCCGAACCACGACGCCGTCGAACCCAGCCTCCAGCGATGTCACGTCCGCGCGCTTCGGCACCGCTCCATTCCGCCGCCTCATGGTGTCCATCGGGTCCTCCTTCGACCTCCCCAAGGTGAGGACGAGCTTTCGACCCCGCCGTCGATGCGCCAAGGACAGGAAATGTACTTGCGCCGGACCGCACCGCGGCCCGACACTGACCGCCATGAAGACCTACGGGCAATACTGCCCCATCGCCCGCGGCTCAGAGATCTTCGCCGAGCGCTGGACGCCGCTGATCCTTCGAAACCTCATCCTCGGCTGCCATTCGTTCAACGAGATCCACGACGGGCTGCCTGGGATGTCGAGAACATTGCTCGCTCAGCGCCTCCGGGCGCTCGAGCGCGCCGGTGTCATCGAGACGAGCAAGAACCCGAAGGGTCGCGGTTCGCGCTACTACCTGACGCCGGCGGGCGCCGACCTGCACGACGTGGTCTTCGCGCTGGGGACCTGGGGCGCCCGGTGGCTCGAGATCGCGCCCGAGCACTACGACCCCGGCGTGGTGCTGTGGACGATGTGCCGGCTCATGGACCGGGATCGTCTGCCCGCGCGTCCGGTGGTGATGCGGTTCGAGATCGCCGACGACCACCACAAGCGGTACTGGGTCCTGGTCCAACGACCCGAGCCCGAGGTGTGCCTGAAGCCGCCGGGCTTCGAAGAGGACCTGGTCGTCTCCACCGACGCCGAGTGGCTGACGCGGTGGCACATGGGTGAGATCTCGCTCGACGCGGCCCGAGACCGTGGCGTGATCCGCGTGGACGGTTCGCCGAGCCTGGTCCGGGAGATCGATCGCTGGGGCGGCTTGAGCGCGTTCGCGGGCGTCCCGCACGTCAGCGGTCGGTCGACTGGACCGTCACCCATCGGCGGCTCCGCACGACTCTGACCCGGTAGCCCCCGCACGCGGGGCACGGCATGGGCGCATCGGGCGGCGGAGCCGGCATGCCCCGCTCGCGGTAGATCTCGATCCGGTAGCCGTCCCAGTAGTCGTGGGTCGTCACCTCGTATTCGCGCACCCAGATGTGGCCGCACCTGCGGCAGGAATAGCTGACCGTCTCGAGGGCCGCCTCGTTCGAGACCGTCCGCGCCCCATCAGGCACGCTCACGCCGTCCGCGTCCACCGTCGCTCCTCCCCTCCCTCGTAGGTCCAATCCGGGTTCTTCGCCGCGTATCCCGCGTCGTAGACGAACCTGCCGCAGCGCTCGTCGTAGTCGAGGATCTTCGGGAACTGCAGCCGGCGGGCCGACCGGCAGCCCAGCGTCAGGTGGTCCGTGAACTCGTGCGCGAACGCCTGGTACAGGCTCTGCACCAGCAGGCTCTCGCCGGTCGGCAGGCCGCACCGTTGGCCGTCGGTCACCTTCTTCGCACGGGCCAGCATGCGCGCGACGACCCTGGGGGCCGCGCCGCCCGACTCCAGCCGGTCGAGGCAGTCGGTGATGACCGCGCCGCCCAGCTTGCAGGACGGGCACTGCCCGCAGGATTCGACCCACAGGAAGCGCGAGTACAGGGCGGCGGCCTGCACCATGCACGCGGTCTCGTCGAAGACGAAGAAGCTTCCCGCACCGAGGCCGGAACCGATCGCTCGCATCGAATCGAAGTCCATGGGAACGTCGAGGACCTCGGGCAGGATCACGGTGTTGGCGGCGCCCGGGAAGACGGCCTTGACCCGCCCGGTCCGCGGACCTCCGGCGATCTCCTCGATCAGATAGCGGAGCGGCGTGCCCAGCGGGAGCTCGAACACGCCCTCGGCCTGCACGTCCCCGGCGATCGTGAACAGCATCGTGCCCGGTGACGTGTCGGTGCCCATTGCCCGGAGCCACTCGGGACCCTCGGCCACGATCGGCGGGACGTTGGCGAGCGTCTCGGCGTTGTTCACGGCGGTGGGGTTGTCGGACGTGGGCATGGCGAACAGGCCCTGCATGAACGGCCGGGACGTGCGCGGCAACGGCAGCCGGCCTTCGACGGCCTCGAGCAGGCCGGTCTCCTCCCCGAGCAGGTACAGGTCCGGCCCGAGCACCATCGCCATCGGCCGGTCCTTCAGGATCCCCGCGGCGGCCATCTCGCGGGCGGCGGAGGCGACCCGACGGATCTCGGCGTCGAACGTCTCCTTCAGCACGATGTACGAGGCCCGCGCGCCCACTGCGAGCGTGGCGATCGCGAGGCCCTCGAGCACCTGGTACGGGTTGCGGCGAAGCAGGAACCGGTCCTTGTACGTGCCGGGCTCGCCCTCCGCCGCGTTGCACACGACGTAGCGATCCCCGGAGCCGGCGTCCCGGATCGCGCGCCACTTCTGTCCGGTCGGGAATCCTGCGCCGCCACGGCCCCGCAGTCCGCTGTGGCCGACCATCTCGATCAGACGGTCTGGGCCGAACCGGCGGGCGGCCTCCACGCCGCGGCCGCCCCCGGCGGCGAGGTATTCGATGAGCGAGTCACACGCGAGATCCAGCAGCCGCACGGGCGATCACCTCTCAAAGCGGTTCGAACTTGCGGGCAGACGGGCCTTCGGTTGGATGTCTAAAACCGACCCGTCGGTTTCTAACATCATAGCGCCGGAATCGGCGCCACCTGCGATAGCCCTATGGAGAAGGCGTCAGGTTCGGTCGCGTTCCAGTCCCGACAGGAGACCGTCCACGGCGCCACGGACGTTCGCCCATTGGAACGCGGTGGGATCGAGTGCCCGGTGCAGGGTGAGCCCGTCGATCAACGCCAGAACGATGGACGCCAGCGCCTTCGCCGAGGAGCGGGATCCGGCATTCGAATCGATCCAGGACTGCACGCGCAGGCGGCGCCGCCGGATCAGCCCGACGAACGGTTCGCGCACGGAGGGGTCGGCGAGCATCTCGCTCCAGAGGTCGGCTCGCAGCTGCACCCGGCCGGGATCCTCACGGCGCTTCAGCACGGCGTCGACGAATCGGCGGAGCCGCTCGGATCCTGCCGCCGGCGAGGCGTCGAGACGAACGATCAGGTCATCGACCCAGGCCGCGTCGTCCTCCACCATCGCCACCAGCAGCTCGCCCTTGCCCGCGAAGTAGCCGTAGAAGGCGCCCTTGCTGACGCCCGCCTGGTCGCAGACGTCGTCGACCGTCCAGTTGCGGTAACTGGTGGAGGAGGCGCAGCGCCACGCGGCCTCGATCAGGCGTCGGCGTCTGGCCTCGCGGGTCGCGATGTCGATGCGGGGCACGCCGCCTCCCCGAACAGCCCGTCTGACGCCGAAGGGGCTGACCCGCCCCGCCGCCTAGGCGGAGCGTTCCTTCGGCTGCTTGGCCGCCCTGGCCTTCTCGTCGCGCGGCACGAGCGTGGGGTTCACGCCCTTCAGCACGACGCCCTCGTCGATCACGCAGCGCGTGACGTCCTTGCGCGAGGGCAGGTCGTACATGACGCCCAGCAGGACCTCTTCGAGGATGGCCCTCAGCCCGCGGGCGCCGGTGCCGCGCAACTGGCACTGCTCGGCGATCGCCCGGAGCGCGTCGTCGCTGAACTCCAGTTCGACGCCGTCGAATTCGAAGAACTTCTTGTACTGCTTGACCAGCGCGTTCTTCGGCTTGGTGAGGATGTCGATCAGCGCCGAGTCGTCCAGCTGGTGGACGTAGGTGATCACCGGCAGCCGTCCGACGAACTCGGGGATCAGCCCGAACTTCAGCAGGTCCTCGGGGAGGACGTCCTTGAAGACCTCGCCGACGTCCTTCTCCTGCAGCGAACGCACGTCCGCGCCGAACCCGACGCCGCGCTTTCCGGTGCGCGACTCGATGATCTTCTCCAAGCCGGCGAACGCCCCGCCGCAGATGAACAGGATGTTCGTGGTGTCGATCTGGATGAACTCCTGGTGCGGGTGCTTGCGGCCCCCTTGAGGTGGCACGCTCGCCTGCGTTCCTTCCAGGATCTTCAGCAGGGCCTGCTGGACGCCCTCACCCGACACGTCACGGGTGATCGACGGGTTCTCGCTCTTTCGGGCGATCTTGTCGACCTCGTCGATGTAGATGATGCCCGTCTCGGCCTTCTTGACGTCGTAGTCGGCCGCCTGGATGAGCTTCAGCAGGATGTTCTCGACGTCCTCGCCCACGTAGCCGGCTTCGGTCAGCGCGGTGGCGTCGGCGATGGCGAACGGCACGTTCAGCATGCGCGCGAGCGTCTGGGCGAGCAGCGTCTTGCCGCAGCCGGTCGGGCCCAGCAGCATGATGTTCGACTTCTGCAGCTCGACGTCGCTGCCGGCAGCCGCGCCGACCCGGATCCGCTTGTAGTGGTTGTAGACCGCGACCGACAGGACCTTCTTCGCCTGCTCCTGCCCGACCACGTAGTCGTTCAGGAACTCGTCGATCTCCATGGGCTTGGGGAGCTCCTCGAGCTTGAACTCCTGGGTCTCGGAGAGCTCCTCTTCGATGATCTCGTTGCAGAGGTCGATGCACTCGTCACAGATGTAGACCCCGGGGCCTGCGATCAGCTTCTTCACCTGCTTCTGCGACTTTCCGCAGAAGGAGCACTTCAGGAGGTCTGATTCCCCGAGTCTCGCCATAGCCCCCCGCTCCCGTTCCTTCCTTCGCCCCGAATCGAACCGAACGCCTACGCACCAGCCCCCGGCCGCGCCAGTCTACGACGCCGCCGAGTCCGCCTGTTGCAACTTCGCCTTCCGCAGTTTCCTCGTGGTGAAGACCTCGTCGACGATGCGGTAGTCGCGGGCCTCCTCGGCGGTCATGAACCGGTCGCGGTCGATGTCCTTCTCCACCTGCTCGAGCGGCTGACCCGTGTGCTCGGCGATGATCTCCGCCATCCGCTGCTTGAGGGCCAGGACCTCGCGGGCCTGGATCTCGATGTCGGTCGGTGAGCCGCTGAAGCCGGCCGAGCCCTGGTGGATCATGATCTTCGCGTTCGGCAGCGCGTAGCGCTTGCCCGGCGCGCCGCCCGCCAGCAGGATCGCGCCCATGGACATGGCCATGCCCACGCAGATCGTGGAGACGTCGGGGCGGATGAACTGCATCGTGTCGTAGATCGCCAGGCCCGCGTAGACCATGCCGCCGGGCGAGTTGATGTACAGGTTGATGTCCTTGTCCGGGTCCTCGGACTCCAGGTGGATCAACTGGGCGACGATCAGGTTCGCCACGGCCTCGTCGATCGGCGTCCCCAGGATGATGATGCGGTCCTTGAGCAGCCGCGAGTAGATGTCGAAGGACCGCTCGCCGCGGTTGGTCTGCTCGATGACCATCGGGACCAGGTAGTTGCGCATCGGCTCGTTCATTGTTCGCTCTCCGTTCCTTCGTCCGGCGGGCTCTCCTCCGGCACGTCGTCGTTCTTCGTGTCGCCGGCCGGAGCCGACCGGTCGGTGATGATGTCGGCGCGCTCCACGACCAGGTCGAGCGCCTTCGAACGGATGATGTCGCCCGCCACGGCGAGCATGCGGCCGGACCGCTCGAGGGTACGCCGGACCGCCTTCGGGTCCTGCTTGGCGGCTCGCGCCAGCGCCCCGATCTCGCGGTCGATCTCCTCGGGGGTCGCCTCCAGGTCCTCGTTCCTGGCGACCGCCTCCAGCGCCAGGTCCGCGACCAGGTCGCGGGTGGCGTGCTCCCGCGCGTCGGCGCGCAGGCGAAGCTCGTCGATGCCCTGCGCCTGCATGAGCGCGTCCAGGGTGACGCCCATGCGCTCGGCCCGGCGCTGCATGGTGGTCAGATGATGCTCGGTCTCGTCGTCGAGCAGGCGCTCGGGCAGGTCCACGGTCACGTTGGCCACCAGCGCGGCGAGCGCCCGTTCACGCACCGCCGCGGTGGATTCCACCTCCTTGACCTCCCGGATCTTCGTGCGGATGTCCTCACGAAGCTCCGCGAGCGTGTCGAACTCGGACGCCGTGGTCGCGAACTCGTCGTCCAGGGCGGGGAGGCGCTTGGTCTTGACCTCCTTGACGAGCACCTGGAACGAAACCTCCTCCGGCTCCGAGGCGTCCGGCTCATCGGAGGCCCCGGCGTCGAGACCGCCGCGGTTCACCGGCGCGTTGAACTTCAGGATGTCGCCGGCCCGCGCGCCCTCGAGCTCCTTGTTCAGTTCGGGGATCAGGTTCTCGTCGCCCACCTCGGCCAGGTAGCCCATGCGGGTGGCTTCCGGGATCTCGCGGTCGTGCACGTACGCGCGGACGTCCGCGAGCACGTGGTCGCCGTTCCGTGCCGGGCGCGAGACGGTGTCGAGCTCGGCGAACCGCTCGCGCAGCCGGTCGAGGTATTCGGTGATCTCCTCCGCGGTCGGCTCGGTGGAGGGCGCCTCGACCCGAAGCCCCTCGTAGTCCTCGGGCCCGAGCTCGACGCGCGGGCGGACCTCGACGGTCACGGTGAACCGAAGGGGCTTCGCCGTGTCGACGTCGTCGATGTCGATCTCGGGCTCGGCGATCGGGACCAGCTCATGCTCGTTGACGGCCTTCGCGTAGTACTCCGGCACCGTGTCGTGCACGAACTCCTCGAGCACGACCTCGCGCCCGACCATGGCGTCGATGACCTGACGGGGGGCCTTTCCCTGGCGGAATCCGGGGATGCGGACCTGCCCTGCGATCTTGCGGTAGGCGCGGTCCAGGTCCTTGGCGTACTCGTCCGGCGGGACCTCGACGGTCATCCGCACGGTGTGTCGCTCACTGTCCTCCAGGGTGGTCTGCATGCGAGGCCGAGCCTAACGGATAAGTTCGCGTACAGGACTCAGCCGGAAGTCTCGACCATGCAGGATCGAATGGCCCGGGACTCCTGCCCGGGGCGGTCGTCAGCGGCTCGAAGTGGGGGGCCTCAGCGGCCGGCGCGGGCGGCCGTGGTCACCGCCGGGATGGCCTCCGCGGTGGCCGGATCGAAGAAGTGGAACCGTGCGGGGTCCAGCGTCAGCCGCACCGGCTCGTGGAGCCGCGCGCGGGTCCTGGGATCGACCTCTGCCGTGAACGGGTTCTGGCCCTCGCCCTCCGCGAGCGAGACGAGCGGCTCGTCCTCGACGTCGTCCTCCTCCGCCGCGCGGGTGTGCTCGGACGTCACCCTCGGCGCGTCGACGGGGAAGATCAGGTGCACCTGCGACCCGAGTTCCTCGATGACCTCTGGCGTGACCTCGATGGTCGGCAGAGCCGGGTCCGGATGCACCGCCGCGTCCTCGATGTCCGACGGCCGGATCCCGAGGATCACGGTGCGGCCGTCGTAGCGCCTGAGGTCGGCGTCCGGCCGGAGCGGGACGTCCCACCCGGCGAAGGAGATCGTGGCCCCGCGGACCGTCGCTTCGACCAAGTTCATCGAGGGCGAGCCGATGAACGCCGCCACGAACAGGTTCGCCGGGGCGTTGAACAGGACCTGCGGGCTGTCCACCTGCTGCAGGATGCCGTCGCGCAGGACCGCCACGCGGTCTCCCAGCGTCATGGCTTCGATCTGGTCGTGGGTCACGTAGAGCGTCGTCGTCCGAAGGCGATCGCGGATCCGCGCCAATTCGCCGCGCATGTGCACGCGCAGCTTCGCGTCCAGGTTCGACAGGGGCTCATCCATCAGGAACGCCTGCGGCTGGCGGATGATTGCTCGCCCCATGGCGACCCGCTGGCGCTGACCGCCGGACAGCGCGACGGGCTTGCGGTCGAGCAGCGAATCCAGCCCGAGGACCCCCGCCACCTCCCGGACGCGGCGCTGCGCCTCGTCCTTCGGCGTGTGGCGGAGCCGAAGGCCGAAGCCGAGGTTCTCCGCCACGGTCATGTGCGGGTACAGCGCGTAGTTCTGGAACACCATCGCGATGTCCCGGTTCTTCGGGGGCAGGTCGGTCACCGTTCGGCCGCCGATCGAGATCTCCCCGGCGGTGAGGTCCTCCAGCCCGGCGACCATGCGCAGGATCGTGGTCTTGCCGCAGCCCGACGGACCGACCAGGACGACGAACTCGCCGTCGCCGATCTCGAGGGACACGTCGTCGACGGCCACGACGTCGCCGAACACCTTGCTGACCTGCTCCAGGACGATCTCACCCACGTCCGCTACCCCTTGACCTTCCTTCCGTTCGCGCCGTTCGCGCCGTTCGCGCCTGCCGCGCCGTTCGTGCTGACCACTGCGCCGGTGCGCATCGTCTCATGGGTCAGGGCGGTGCGGACCCGGGCTGCCACGGGATCGCGCCGGGACGGGCCGTGCCCGTCGCGGCGGCCTGCGCCGTCGCCCGAATCCGCGTGGAGCCGGCCCATGCCGATCAGCGCCGCTCCCAGCACCGGCGGGGCGCCGAGGTTCACCACCCGCGTCCGCGGCGCCACGGCTTCCAGGCCCTCGCGAACGCGACCCAGCAGGCGCTCGTCGTCGCTTCGGAACATCCCGCCGCCGAGAACCACCTCCACGTCGAGCCGGCGCATGCCGAGCCGCCGGATGGCGGCCCCGGCCATGGCGACCACCTCGTCGGCCAGGCGATCCACGATGCTCTCCGCCACCGCATCGCCATCGCGGCTCGCGGCGAACACCAGAGGCGGCAGCTCCATCAGGCGGACCTCGGGGATCCGGCCGAGGTAGATCGCCTCTGTGACCGCGGACGGCCTCGTCAGCGCGAAATGGGCCGGCACGGTGCGCTCCAACACCGTTCGGCGGCCCCGCCCGTCCCGGGCCCGGACGGCGGCGCCGAGCGCCGCCATCCCGAGGGAGAACCCGCTGCCCCAGTCGCCCGAGATCGCGCCGAGCGCCGGGAACCGGACCGCGCGGCCCGCAGGAGACAGGCCCAAGCAGTTCATGCCCGCGCCGCACACCACCGCGACCCCCCACCCCCGGTCTGTTCCGGCACGCAGCACCGCGAACGTGTCGTTCAGCACGACGTCCTGTTCCGAAAGCCCGAGCGAACGGACGGCCGACGCCACCCGGCGCTCGTCGACGGGCAGGTCGACGCCGGCCATGCAGTAGACGCCGACCTCCGCGACCGGCCGCGCCGATGGGTCCAGGCCGCCCGTCGCGCAGGCCCGCTCGACGGTCGCGGCGAGCGACGCGGAGGAGCCTTCGACGCCGCTCGTCTGCTGGGACGACCCCGTCCCCCTCGCCACGCCGAGCACGTGGCCACGCCGATCGAGCAGCGCGACGTCGGTCTTCGAGTTGCCGCCGTCCACCGCCAGGACGGCGGCAGGACGGCGGCGCGCGGCGGCGACCGTCCGCGGGCGGGCGGAATCACTCACGCGTCGTCACCTTCGCCGCCACCCGGAGGTCCGTTGGGTCGAATCCGCGCTGCACACTCAGGCGCCACGCGAGCAGTTGCATGGGGATCACTGCCACGGCGGCGGCGGCGACCCGGTGCTGCCGGCCGACCGAGATCCTCCGGAGCGCCCGGTTCTCGTCTTCCTCGACGCCGCCGTCGCCATCGCTCCGCGTGATCAGCGTCACCGCCGCGCGGAGCCGCGCGAGATCGTGTGCCAGCGAGGCGTCCAGCCGCTCGGTTTCCGGCTCGGTCGCGACGACGAACGCGCCGAGACCGTCGCCGGCAAGTTCCAGCGGGCCGTGCCGGAACTGGGCCGCCTCCAGGGCCTCGGCGGGGAACCTGGCGGCCTCCTTCAGCACCAGCGCCCCCATCTCGGACGCTGCCCGGGCAGCGCCGCGACCGAGCGTGACCACGACCGGCCGGCTCGCGTACCGATCCGCCAAGCGCACCGCGACGTCGGCGGGAGTCGGCGTCAGGAGCGCTTCGGCCGCGACAGCCGCCCGTTCCGCTCCGGTTTCCGCATCGGACGACAAGGCGGTCACCGCCGAACCGCGCGCGCCGGCAGCCATCGCGTCCGCGACGGCGGCCAGCACCACGAGGCTCGCCCCGAACGTGCCGGTCGACGGGCCGCGCTCCTCGCCGGCGCGGGTGTCCAGCGCCACGTCCGCCAGGGCCGCGAGGTCGTTCCCCAGGCCGTTCGTCACAGTCAGGACGAACGGCCGGTCGGAGGTCACGCGGGCGCGAAGTCGTTCGGCGAGCGCGACCGGCTCGGCCGACTCGCCCGACTGGCTGGTGATGACCACCAGCGAATCGGCGCCGAGGACGCGCTCGCGGAAGTGCAGGAGTTCGGCGGCGTCCACGTGAAGCGCCGCGATGCCGTCGCCGGCCAGCCGGGTCACCGGCCCGTAGCCGGCGAAGTGGGAGGCGCCCATGCCGGTGAGGACCACGCGCGGCCGCGACGCGGCCGCGCGTGCCACCTGGGCCAGGGACGCGGCCGACGCCGACACGGCGGCGGCCGCCCGCCGGAGCGCGTCGGGCTGCCCGGCGATCTCGGCCAGGAAACTATCAGGAAACTTTCCTAACGATTCCATGGCGGCGGAAGGATACCGTAGGATGCCGTCGCGATGGAAGGGGCGGCGCCGGCCGGCAACGCGGGAACGTCACCGTGGCGGTGAAGATCGCCGTCGTCGGAGCGGGCAGCACCTACACCCCCGAGCTGGTCGACGGGCTCGCCTCGCGCTCCGAGGATCTGCGCATCGACGAGCTCTCGTTGCTCGACGTCGATCCGGAACGTCTCGAGATCATCGGCGGGCTGGCGCGACGGATCCTCTCGCGGCGCGGCTTCGCCGGAAGCCTTTCGCTCACCGGCGATCGCGAGGAGGCGCTGGAGGGCGCCGACTTCGTCGTGGTCCAGTTGCGGGTGGGCGGCCAGGCCGCGCGCCTGGTCGACGAGACGCTCCCCCTTCGATTCGGCTGCATCGGGCAGGAGACGACCGGCCCCGGCGGCTTCGCGAAGGCGCTGCGAACGGTCCCCGTCGTGCTCAATCTGGCGGAGGAGACGGCGAAGCGCGGCGCGCCGGGGGCGTGGCTCATCGACTTCACCAATCCGGTCGGGATCGTCACGCAGGCCCTGCTGGACGAGGGCCATCGCGCGATCGGGCTCTGCAACGTGGCCATCGGGCTCCAGCGCGAACTGGCTCGCCGCTTCGGGGTCGAACCCGACCGTGTCCGGCTGGAGCACGTGGGCCTGAACCACCTGTCCTGGGAGCGGGCGGTGTTCGTCGACGGCGTCGACCGCCTGCCGGGGATGCTCGATTCGGCCGAGGCGCTCGAGGAGCTGGCCGAGCACACCGAGATGCCCGCCGCGCTCATCGCGGCGCAGCGCGCGATCCCGTCCTCCTACCTGCGCTACTACTACCTGACCGATGAGGTGCTGGCCGAACAGCGCGCCGGGTCCGTCCGCGCGCAGGAGGTCATGGAGATCGAACGCTCGCTGCTCGAGCTGTATGGGGACCCCGACCTGGCGGAGAAGCCGGCGCTGCTGGAGCAGCGCGGGGGCGCCTTCTACAGCGAGGCCGCCGCCCAGCTCATGGCGTCGCTCCACGCCGGCACCGGCGACGTCCAGGTCGTCGACGTGCGAAACGACGGCGCGCTGCCCGACCTGCCCGACGACGCCGTCGTCGAGATTCCCGCGCGGATCGATCGGGACGGCGCCACCCCTCTGCCGCTCGATCCTCTGAGGCAGGAGCACCTCGGCCTCGTCCAGGCGATGAAGGCCTACGAGCGGCTGGCGGCGCGCGCCGCGATCACCGGCGACCGGACGGTGGCGCTCGCGGCGCTGATGGCGAATCCGCTCGTTCGGCAATACCCCATCGCGGCGCAGCTCCTCGACGCGCTGCTCGAGGCCAACCGCGCCCACCTCCCCCGGTTCTTCCCCGAGGGCTGATCGTCTCGATGGCCACAGGAAGCGGGTCGAAGCCGCGTGCACGCGACCTGGGCATCAGGATCGGGCTGCTCGAGCCGGGCGTCCATGACGCCATCACCGACGTCCCGGGTGTGCGCGTGGGTCACACGACGCTGATCGAGGGCGACGGTCCGTTGCGGGTGGGCCACGGCCCGGTCAGGACGGGCGTGACCGTCGTCGTCCCGGCCGAGACCATCGGCGAACGGGCGCTCTTCGCCGGATGCCACCGGCTGAACGGCAACGGCGAGCTCACCGGGCTCGAATGGGTGCGCGAATCGGGCCTGCTCACGACGCCGATCGCGATCACGAACACGCACAGCGTCGGCGTGGTCCGCGACGCGCTGGTCGCCGCGGACGTGGTTCGACGGCGCGGGGGCGAGGTGGTGTGGAGTCTCCCGGTCGTCGGCGAGACGTGGGACGGGCGCCTGAACGACACGGACGGCTTCCACGTTCGTGCGGAACATCTCCTCCAGGCGCTGGACTCCGCCACCGGGGGGCCGGTTCACGAGGGAAATGTCGGCGGTGGGACCGGGATGGTCTGTCACGAGTTCAAGGGCGGCATCGGCACCGCGTCGCGCGTGGTGGCCGAGTCCGAGGGTGGGTTCACCGTCGGCGTCCTGGTGCAGGCGAACTACGGCCGGCGCGACCGGCTGACCGTCGACGGCGTCCCGGTCGGCCGCCATATCCCGACGTCGGAGGTGCCCTCGCCCTGGGACGACCCGCCGCAGGCGCCGCCCGGCGCCGCCGGTGCGGGGTCGATCATCATCGTGGTGGCGACCGACGCGCCGCTGCTCCCCCACCAGTGCGAGCGGCTGGCCCAGCGTGCATCGCTCGGCCTGGCCAGGATGGGGAGCTTCGCGTCGAACTCCAGCGGCGACCTGTTCGTCTGCTTCGCCACCGGGAACGACCAGATCGTCAACCATACTGACGAAGAGGGCCCGACGGAGATCGAGTATGCCGTCCGGATGCTCTCCGACGCGCGGATCACGGCCCTGTTCGAAGCCTGCGTGGACGCCACCGAAGAAGCGATCCTGAACGCCTTGCTCGCCGCCGAGACCATGACCGGCCGTGACGGCGTCACTGCGTACGCCCTGCCGCAGGACCGACTGCTGGAGATCATGGCCGCGCACGGCCGGCCGGGCATCGCGCCGGCCTCGGCCTGATCAGTCGGTCAGCTCGGCCGCGTTGGCCTGAACCTTCGCGATCGCCTCGACGGCATCGTCGACGCCCTGGTCGCCGGCCCGGAACACGTTCTCGTCGATGTAGACGCCTTCGCGAAGCCCCGCGGCTTCCGCAACCGGGAACGACATCTTCGAGGGGTCGAGCCGGTCGGCGAACTCGACCGCCACCGGGAGCCGCGAGAGGGCCGGCTGGAACAGGTCGTAGTTCGACATGGGCTCATAGCCGGACCAGGCGCCGACGCCCTCGGCCTCGAGCGCGTCGCATACGCGCGCGTTCGTGGCGCCGCCGAACGCTCCCGGTTCGATCGCCAGGACGTACCGGTAGAAGGACCACCGCGTGACCCGTTGGTCGCGCGGCATCACGCGGACGCCCGGCACGTCGGCGACGAGCTTCTCGAACCGCTCGGCATTCGCGGCGCGCTCCTCCTGCTGCGCGGGAAAGCGCTCCATCGCGACGTTCAGGAGTGCTGCGTGGACCTCGCCCAGGCGGTAGTTCGCGCCGAACGTGTATTCCTTCTCCGCGGCGTCCTTCGGCCGCCCGCAGTCGATGATCGAGTGGGCGAGGCGCCCCAGCCGGTCGTCGTTCGTCAACAGCGAACCGCCCTCACCCGCCGTGAGGATCTTCGACGACTGATGGCTGAACGAGCCGAAGTCCCCGATGCAGCCGGCGCCCCGATCGCGCCACCGCTGCCCGTGGGCGTGGGCGCCGTCCTCGACGACGGCCAGACCGTGCCGGCCGGCGATCTCCATCAGGCGGTCCATGTCGGCCATCTGGTGCCCGAGGTGGACCGGGAGGATCGCGCGCGTGCGGGGCGTGATGGCGGCTTCAGCCTGATCCGGGTCGATCGTCCAGGTGGACGGCAGGACGTCGACGAACACGGGCAGCGCGCCGGCCGCCATTGCCGCGTACGGCGTGGCGGCGAACGTGAGCGCGGGGACGATGACCTCGTCACCCCAGCCGATCCCGAGCGCCTTGAGGGCGACCTCCATGGTGACGGTGCCGTTGACCATGAGGATGCCGTGCTTCGCACCCTGGTACGCGGCGAACCGCTGCTCGAACGCCGCCGCCTGGGGCCCCGGCTCGGGGAAGCCGCCCCAGCGGCCGTCTCGGACGACGGCGGCGACGGCGTCCAGATCGCGTTGATCGCGGGCCGGCCACGGCGGATACCCGCCCGGTCGCACGGCCGGACCGCCCCTGATCGCGAGCTTCACGTTTCGGACGCTCCCATCCTTGACTCTTCGCGGGGCCGCAGCGTAGCATGCGGCCGACTAGTAAGGAAACTTTCCTTACTAAACGCAGCCGAGACGCGACCGTGATCGATCGCGTGCCGTTCGGAGGCGGCGGGCAGTCATGGCGAACGCGACGGGGGGCGCCGGGGGCGACGCCGCTGCCGGCACGTTCGCGCCCGGCACGCCCAGGCTCCTTCGAGCCATCAACGAGCGCACGATCCTCGAGTTCCTGCGGCGACGGGGCCCGGCCTCCCGGGCGCAGGTCGCACGCGAGACCGGGCTGTCCAAGCCGACCGTCTCGCTCGCGTTGGGCGGCCTCGCCGGCGCCGGGCTCGTGCGCGAGGTCGGCCGCTCATCCGGCGGGAAGGGGCCGGCCGCGCTCCTCTACGAGCTCGATCCGGAGGCAGGATGGGTGGTCGGCATCGACGTCGGCCGCCTGTGGGTTCGCGCCGCCATCGCGGACCTGAGCGGCGCGCTCGTGGCGCGAGCGACGGAGCGGGCCCGGGTTCGAAGCGCCGCCACGCTCATCGGACAGATCGGCCGGATGGCGCACGCGCTGGCGGCCGAGGCGGGCATCGCCTGGGACCAGGTCACGCACGCCACAGTGGGCAGCCCCGGCGTCGTGGACCCCCGTCGCGGCAGCGTCGAACTCGCCCCGAACCTCCCCGGGTGGGGCCGCAAGGGCCTGGTCGAGGCCATCCACCAGGAACTGGGCACCGGCGTGACCTTCGACAACGATGTGAACCTCGCGGCGCTCGGGGAGCAGACCCGCGGCCTCGGCGCGGGAGTGTCGGATTTCGTCTTCCTGTGGATCGGGACCGGGATCGGGCTGGGCGTCGTGGCAGGCGGCGCCCTGCACCGCGGCGCGCACGGGTACGCGGGCGAGATCGCCTACCTGCCCCTGGGCTTCACGGACCCGCACGATCCGGCCACCCGTCGACACGGCCCGCTCGAGGACGCGGTGGCGGCCCCGGGCATCGTCGAGATGGCCCGGGCGATCGGACTTCCCCCGCCGCTCACGCCGAAGAAGGTCTTCGCGGCGGCGCGGCGGGGCGACGAGCGCGCGGTCCGGGTGGTCGAGCAGGCCGCCGGCCGCCTGGCCACGGTGATCGCCACCGTCGCCCCGATCCTCGATCCGGAACTGGTGATCCTGGGCGGCGGGATCGGCGCGAACGAGGACCTGCTGATGAACCGGATCGAGGAAGAGCTCCGGGCCATCTCGCCGTTCCGGCCCAGGCTGGCGCGTTCGGCGCTGGGCGAGGATGCGGTGCTGCACGGCGCCGTTTCCACCGCGCTGGCGGCGGCGCAGGATCTGCTCTTCCCACGAGGCCGTGCGCCAGAGCAATCGGGCGAGGCCGTTCAAGCCGTATGAGGGTGGACGAATGAGGACATATCGGGACACACGGTTGAAGACGCACGCCGGCGCCCACCGGCAAGGAGGCTCTACATGAGATCCACGAAGCGAAGCATCGGCATGTCGAAGTTCGCCGTCGCGGCCGCCTTCCTGGCGGTGGCGACGGCGTGCACGGCCGGCGGCTCCGCGCAGACGACGAAGCTCCCGCCCACCAACCCGTCGGCGTCGCACACGCCCGTCACGCTCACGTTCTGGACGGAGTGGTCGGACCCTGACGAGTTCGCGACGTTCAACCAGGCCGTCGACATGTTCCACCAGGCCTACCCGTGGATCACGGTCAAGACCGCCAAGGGCCTGACGGACGACAAGATCCTGGCTGCGATCAGCGGCGGGAAGGCGCCGGACGCGGTGCTCTCGTTCGGCCTGGACAACATCGCGAAGTTCTGCTCAACGGGCGCATGGCAGAACCTGACGCCGTACATCAAGCAGTCGAACACGGACCTGTCGGTCTTCCCGCAGGCGGTGTTCAAGTACACGAGCTTCGGGGGCAGCCAGTGCGCGCTCCCCTTCCTCACCGACGCCTATGGGCTGTACTACAACAAGGACATGCTCGCGGCGAAGGGCTTCACGTCTCCGCCGAAGACGCTTTCCGAACTGACGGACATGGCGAAGAAGCTCACGGTGTTCAACCCCGACGGTTCCATCAAGGTGGCCGGGTTCGTCCCCTGGATGGGCTGGTACGAGACCAACCCCGTGACGTACGGCGTGCCGTGGGGCGCGCAGTTCTACGACTCGACCGGGACGAAGTCCGCGCTGGCGACCGACCCGGCCTGGACGAACATGCTCACGTGGCAGAAGCAGCTGGTCGACTTCTACGGCGCCGACAAGCTGGCGAAGTTCGTGGCCGGTTCGGGCGACGAGTTCTCCACCAGCCAGGACTTCGAGACGGGCCGAATCGCCATGAACATGGATGGTGAGTGGCGGACCGCCTTCATCGGCCGCGAGGCGCCGAAGCTGAACTACGGCACGGCGCCGTTCCCGGTCCCGGACGACCAGCAGGACCGGTACGGCGTCGGGCAGATCGGCGGCACGATCATCGGGATCCCGAAGGGTTCGGCGCACCCCGGCGAGGCGTTCCTGTTGCTGAAGTACCTGGCCACGAACACACCGGGGCTCGTGCTGATGGCGAACAAGGTCGGGAACGTTCCGACCACGTTCGACTCGCTCGACTCGCCGGACCTCAAGCTGCCGCCGCAGTTCCAGACCTTCCTCGACATCTTCAAGAACCCGGGGTCCTACTACAAGGGCAACACGGTCATCGGGGCCGCGGACCAGGACACGTTCAACCTCTTCCTCGAGAAGTGGCAGGCGGGGAAGGTGAGCAACCTGCAGGCCGGGCTTCAGGCCACGGCGCAACAGATCGACAACCTGCTCGCGCAGGCGAGCCCGTAGCGGGAGGGGCAACCGATCGCCGGGACGGCTCAGGCCACGAGCGCCGGGACCACGGCCGCGCCGCGGGCGCGCGCCCGACGCTCCCGGCGCTCGGTCTCCCGCTCGAAACCGTGGGTCGTGCTGCTGTTCATGTCGCCGTGGATCATCGGATTCACGGTCTTCATCCTCTATCCGATGCTGGCCAGCCTGTATTTCTCCTTCACGAACTACGACCTGCTGTCACAGCCCGTGTTCACCGGGTTCGAGAACATCCGGTTCATGTTCACGAAGGACCCGCTGTTCTGGCAGGCCATGCGGAACACGCTGTGGATCATCGTGTTCGGCGTGCCGCTTCGGATCGCCTTCGCCGTGGCGACCGCGTCGCTCCTGACCAGGCCGCGCAGAGGGATCAAGACGTACCGGACGCTGTATTTCCTGCCGTCGATGACCCCCGCGGTCGCGGCGGCGCTGGCGTTCGTCTATCTGTTCAACCCCGCGACGGGTCCGATCAACGTGGCGCTGCACAACCTCGGATGGCACAACCCGCCGCTGTGGTTCTACAGCCCGACGTGGTCGAAACCCTCACTCCTGCTCCTCGGCCTCTGGGGCATCGGCGATGCGATGATCATCTTCCTGGCCGGCCTGCTGGACGTGCCCCGCCAGTTGTACGAGGCCGCCGACATCGAGGGCGCCGGCGGCTGGCAGAAGTTCCGGTACGTGACGCTGCCCATGATCTCGCCCGTGATCTTCTTCTCTCTGGTGATCGGCGTGATCGACGGATTCCAGTACTTCACACAGGCGTACGTGGCGAGCCTGGCGGCCGGTGGCACCGTCAACAGCGCCGGGGCGAGCTCGACGCTCGGCTTTCCGCAGGGCTCGCTGCTGTTCTATTCGGTCTATCTGTACGAGCAGGGCTTCTCGTTCTTCCGGATGGGCTACGCGTCCGCGATGGCATGGGTGCTGTTCATCATCACCATGATATGCACCGTCATCATCATCAAGACTTCGTCGAAATGGGTGCATTACCAGGGAGGTGGGTTCCGGTAGCCACCACCGCGACGAGCGTTCCGAAGACCCGGACCGGCACCGCGGCGGGCAAGGTCACGCCGCGGAAGCTCCCGCCCGAGGTCCGCAGGCGGCGCCAGCTGCAATCGATCGGCGACCACGCCCTGCTCATCACCGTGGCGGCCATCTTCACCTTGCCGATCGTGTTCGTGATCCTGACGGCGCTGATGACCGACGGGCAGGCGCTCACGCCGAAGATCTGGCCGCACCCGTTCGTCTGGTCGAACTTCCCCCACGTGTTCTCGGAGATCCCGCTCGTCCGCTACACCTGGAACACGCTGCAGTACGCGGTGCTCAGCACGGTCGGAACGGTTGTTTCCTGCATCCCGGTTGCCTACGCGCTCTCACGCATGCGGTGGCGCGGCCGGCAGGTGGCGTTCATCGTGGTGCTGGCCACGATCATGCTGCCGTTCCAGGTGACCGTCGTGCCCCTGTACATCATCTTCGTGCGGCTGCACTGGATCGATTCGCTCAAGCCGCTGATCATCCCCGCATTCTTCGGCGACGCGTTCTCGATCTTCCTGCTGCGGCAGTTCTTCCTCACGATCCCGGAAGAGCTCTCGGACGCGGCGCGCGTCGACGGCGCGAACGAGTTCCAGATCATGCTGCGCGTGATCGTGCCGCTGGCCAAGCCGGCCATCGCGGCGGTCGCGCTGTTCAATTTCCTCTACGCGTGGAACGACTTCTTCGCGCCGCTCCTGTACGTGGGCGGGAACGACAAGCTGTGGACGCTCGCCGTCGGCCTGTCCGAATTCCGGGCCCTGCACCACGTGCAGTGGAACCTCACGATGGCGGCGTCGCTGTTATTCATGCTGCCCGTGATCGTCCTTTTCTTCCTCGCGCAGCGCGTGTTCATCGAGGGCGTGACGCTCACCGGCGTCAAAGGCTGACGGCGACGTGATCCGCGTGGCGACGATCGGCACGGGCTGGATCATGCCGTTCCACGCCCGCGCGATCCGTGCGTTCGCCGACGCCTCGCTTGTGGCCGCGGCGAACCACCGGCCGGAATCGCTGGAGCGCTTCGCCGACACCTTCGACGTCCCGCGGCGGACCACCTCGTGGGAGGACCTGGCGGAGGACGACGGCGTGGACGCCGTCGTGATCGGCACGCCGAACGTGTTGCATGCGCCTCAGGCGATCGCCATGCTCCGGGCAGGCAAGCACGTTCTGGTCGAGAAGCCCATGGCGACGACCCTCGCGGACGCGAACGCCATGATCGCCGCGGCGCGGGAGGGCGGCGCCCGCCTGATGGTGGCGCACTGCTGGCGCTTCCACGAGGACGTGCGGCGGCTGCGGCAGCGCATCGAGCGAGCGGAACTGGGAGCGATCGTGAAGACCCGCGGGTACGGCGTGCACGCGAACTGGGGCCCTGAGGGCTGGTTCACCGATGCCGACCTGGCCGGCGGGGGCGCGCTGATGGACATGGGCGTCCACGCCATCGACACCGCGCGGTTCCTGCTCGGCGACCCTTCTCCCGTGCGCGTGCGCGCCGTGGTCGGAACGCGGTACGCGGACGGCCGCTATCAGGTGGACGACGACGCCGTCGTGCTGATCACATGGTCAAACGGGACGAACTCGCTCATCGAATCCGGCTGGTGGCAGCCGCACCTGGCGGGGCTCGAGGCCGACACCGAGGTCTACGGCACGCGCGGATACGCGCGGGTGTGGGACTTCGCGGAAGGTCCGCCCGGGTACGAGCACTGCGCGCAGCCGATGTACACGGCACAGATGACCGAGTTCCTCGGAGCGATCGCGGACGGCCGCGAGCCACGGCCAAACGGCGAAGACGGCGCGGTGGTCGTGCGGATCGTGGAGGACGCGTACCGGTCCGCCCTCGAGGGAGGGGGCTCGTGACGATCGTCGTCGGCGTCGACGGGGGCGGCACGAAGACGCACGTCGCGGTGGCGAACGAGGCCGGAGACCTGCTCGGCTTCTCCGCCAACGGCGCCTCGAACTGGGAGATGGTGGGGCTCGTGGGTGCCGCGACGGCCATCACGCGGGCCGTCCAGACGGCGCTCGGCGAGTCGGGTGCCGTCGCCGACGACGTCGACGCGGCGGTGTTCGGCCTGGCCGGCGTGGACTGGCCCTCCGATGAGGAGCGCCTCATGCCGCTCGTCACGCGGCTTCGGCTCCGAGGGCCGAGCGCCGTGACCAACGACTCGCTGATCGCGCTCCGGGCGGGCACGGCCCGGTCCTGGGGCGTGGTGATCATCTCGGGCACCGGCGCGGTGGCCGCGGGCCGCAACAAGGCCGGGGAGACGTTTCGAACGCTCGGCCTGGGATGGGAGTTCGGCGACTGGGGAAGCGCGAGCGACATTGCGCAAGAGGCGCTTCGCGGCGTCGCGAACGCGTACACCGGCCGCGGTCCGGAGACGACGCTGACGGCGGCCATGTGCGCGTACGTCGGCGCGGAGAGCGCGGCGGACCTGCTGGAACGAGCGAGCCGCGGAGCGCCGGGCCTGTCGCACGACGACTATGAGGATCCCCGGGTCGCGCCGCTCGTTATCCGGGAGGCCGAACGCGGCGACGCGGTCGCGCGGGACATCCTCGATCGGGCCGGAGCGTCGCTCGGTGAATCGGCGGCGCTGGTCGCGCGCCGACTGTCGATGGAATCGGAGCCCTTCCATGTGGTGCTGGCCGGCGGGCTGTTCCGGAACGAGAGCAGGCTCGTGGACGAGGCCATCGAGGTCGCGGTCCGAAGGGTGGCCCATCGCGCGAGCCTCGTTCGGCTGGACACAGCCCCCGTGGTCGGCGCCGTGCTGACGGCATTGGAGAAGGCCGGAGCGCCGCCCGATTCGGAGGTCCGGTCGCGGTTGTCGCGCGCGGTGCGCGAACGACTGGTGGCCGACGCCGCGGGTGACGGCGCGAGGGCTCGCGCCGCCGGCCGGAGTCAGCCGTGAGGGTCGGGTTCGTCGGCCTCGGCGCCATGGGGCTGCCCATGACGCGGAACCTGGTGGAGAAGGGTCACACGGTGACGGTCGCCTCGCGCAGCCGTCCGCCCGTGGAGGCGGCGATGGCCTTCGGGGCCGTGGACGGAGGCGACGCCGCAGGCGTCGCCTCCGCGAGCGAGGTCACCGTGATCTGCGTGCCGTCATCGCCCGATGTGGCCGACGTGGTGGACACGATGCTCCCGATGCTGCGCGAAGGCAAGGTGATCGTGGACTGTTCGACGATCTCCCCTTCGGTGGAGCGCGAACAGCACGGAAGGGTGAACGAAACCGGTGCCGCGTATCTGGAAGCGCCGGTGAGCGGCGGGACGGTGGGCGCCGAACGCGGAACCCTGACGCTGATGGTCGGCGGCTCGGCGGGTGCATTGGATGCCGCGCGGCCCGCGCTGGAGGCATTCTCCGGCCTGATCGTGCACGTCGGTGGGCCGGGGGTCGGTCAGGTGGCGAAGCTGTGCAACAACCTGATCTACGCGGCGCAGATGCTGGCGACCTCCGAGGCGTCGGTCATGGCGCACGAGGCGGGCATCGACCTTCGCGTGCTTCATCAGATCCTCACGGCGTCGACGGCCGACTGCACCGCGGTCCGCACTCGGATCCCGTTCGAGGGAGTCCTTCCCGACGCACCGGCATCGAACGACTGGATGCCGGGCTTCATGACGGATTTGATGGCGAAGGACCTGGATCTGGCGCTGGAGCACGGCGCGGCGAACGGGCTGCCGTTGCTTTCGACGGCGCTGGTCCGTCAGGTGTTGACCATGGCGCAGGCCGAAGGCTTCGGTAGAGAGGACTTCTCGGCGCTCGGCAAGGTAATCCGATCCCTCGCGAACGAATCGTCCGAATAGACGAGCCGTGGTCGGAACGGTGGGTGGTCGGTCCGCTATCGAGGCGTCGCCGCGTCCGGCCTGAACGGCGCGCCGTGTCCGGGAATGATCAGCACCGGCTCCAACGCAAGCAGTCGCTCGCGCGCGGCGTGCAGAACCGCGAGAT
>JBEDUK010000084.1:0-41092 GCA_040414485.1 Actinomycetota bacterium | reverse complement strand
GGACGTGCCCTGGCACCGCGTGTACGGCACGGGGCCGGGCGCCGATCCCAGCGGGCTCCTGGAGGAGATTCTGGACCGAACCGAACGCAGAGGGCTCCACACCCATGGCGTCAACGGCGAGTTTCATGCCGGACAAGCCGAGGCGGCGCTCCACCACCTCCCCGCCGTCGACGCCGCCGACGCCGCGTTCCTGTTCAAGGACCTGGTTCGCGAAACGGCGATCGAGCGCGGTGCCGGCGTCACGTTCATGGCGCGTCCGTTCGCGGATCGGATCGGCAACGGCCTGCACCTGAACCTGAGCGCGTCCACCGAGGGCGGCGCGAACGCGTTCGACGACCCCGCTGATCCGGAGGGGATCTCGGCGCTCTGCCGCCACGCCGTCGCTGGTCTGCTCGACCACCACGAATCGTTGACGGCGCTGTTCGCGCCCACCGTCAACTCGTACAAGCGGCTCCAACCCAGGCTGCTGTCCGGCTACTGGGCCACGTGGGGCCTGGACAACCGCATCGCCACCGTCCGCATCCCCGGCCAGCGCGCCGAAGCCACGCGGATCGAACACCGCACGCCGGACGGCACGGTGAACCCGTACCTGGCGCTCACCGCGATGCTCGCCGCGGCGATGGACGGCATCGAACGCGAGGCCGACCTCCCCGATCCCCAGACCGGTGACGGCGACGCGCGCCCGGTCAGCGATCGCCACACCCCGCATTCGCTGTCCGATGCCCTTGACGCCTTCGAGAAGGACCTGGTCCTTCGCGCCGCGCTCGGGGACGACCTCTGCGACGCGTTCGTGGCCATCAAGCGGCAGGAGGTCGAACGCTGGGACCGCGCCGTGACGGACTGGGAGCAGGCCGAATACGGCCGCGTCTACTGAGGCGGCTGCGTCGCGGCGCCGGCGCGAAGGTAGGTCAGCACCGCCAGCACCCGCCGGTGGTCGTCGCCCTCCTGCCGCAACCCGAGCTTCTGGAAGATGTTCCGAATGTTGCCCTCGACCGTCTTCGGCGCCAGGAACAGCCGCCGTTCGATCGCGGCGTTCGAACGGCCCTCGGCCATCAGCGCGAGCACCTCGCGCTCGCGATCGGTCAATTCGTCGAGGGGCGATCGGGCTCGAGACCGGCCCACCATGCGGGCCACGATCTCGGGGTCGATCGCCGATCCTCCTTCGGCGACCCGACGGACCGCATCGACGAACTCGTCGACGTCCATCACGCGGTCCTTCAGCAGATACCCGCGCCCCTCGGCGCCCTTCGCCAGCAACTGCATCGCGTAGGCGGCGTCCGCGTACTGCGAGAGGATCACCACGCCGACCGACGGGTGCCGCTCGCCGATCTCCGCAGCGGCCCGCAGACCCTCATCCGTGTGCGTCGGCGGCATGCGGATGTCCACCACGCAGACGTCCGGCGGATCGCCGTCCACGAGCGCCATCAGCTCCTCCGCCGTCCCGACCTGGCCGGTGACGTCGAATCCCGCTTCGACCAGCAGGCGAACGACGCCCTCGCGCAGCAGGACCGCGTCGTCCGCGACCGCCACGCGCATCGCTACGCGTGCCTTACGCGCACGGGAGCGTCACGCGCATCGTCGTGCCGTGCCCCGGCGGGCTGACGATCTCCAGCCGCCCCCCGACGGCGTGAACACGGTCGAGCAGGCCCCGCAGACCCGAGCCCACCGCCGGATCGGCGCCGCCGACACCGTCGTCGTGCACACGTACCGACAGGTGGCCGTCGACGCGCTCCGCGCTCACGTCCACCGCCGTCGCGCTCGCGTACTTCGCCACGTTCGCCAGCGCCTCGTTCACAGCGAAATAAGCCGTCGCCTCGACGGGCGCGGGCAGCCTTCCCGCGATGTTCGTCGTGACCGAGACGGGCACCACGGACCGGTCGGCAAGGGACTCGAGCGCGGCCGGCAGTCCCTGGTTCGTGAGGATCGACGGGTGGATGCCACGGGCGAGCTCGCGGATCTCCTCCAGCGCCGCGCGAAGTTCGGTGAGCGAGCCGTCGAGCATCTCGGCGGCCTTCGGAGCGGTGCCGTCAAGCCGATTTCGGACGCTCGCCGCGGCCATGGAGAGCGTGATCAGTTGCTGCTGCGCGCCGTCGTGGATGTCGCGTTCCAGGCGCCTGCGCTCCTCGTCCTGGGCCACGACGATCCGCTGGCGGGAGGCTCGTAGCTCCTCCATCAGCCTGACGTTCCGAAGTACGAGCCCTGCCTGCGCGGCCAGATCGTCGAGCAGCGCGGACTCGACCGGCGTCAGCGGGTCGGCCGCAGGTTTCGTCACCGCGAGCGCGCCGAGCAGTTCGCCCTGATGCCGAACGGCGACGGTCTGTGTCGCGTCGGGGAGGGCGGGCACGTCGGATCCCGGCGCAGCGATCGGACCGGACAGCGGACCGTCGGCCGGCCACGTGGCCTCGTGGAAGAGCACACCGTCCACGCGGAGCCAGATGTCCGCGCGACCTCCACCCACGCCCTCCGCCAGCGTTCGCGCCATGCGCGGCAGCAGTTCGTCGGTGGCGTACGCGGCAGAGAGCCGCTCGGAGAACGAAGACAGCACCTCGTACGGCGTGGCCCGCTTGCCGTACACCAGTCGGTTGGCCAGGTGCTGGACGCGTTCGCGCACCGGCTGGAAGGCGAGCGCCACGACGACGGTCGCGACGATCGACAGCGCGACCGACGGTTGCCGGCCGCGGCCGAGCAGGGCGCCGATGCCGACGACGATCGCGATGTAGACGCCGGTGATGAACGCCGCCAGCGCGCCGTAGACCAGCGTCTTGTTGATCACGACGTCGATGTCGTAGAGGCGGTACCGGAGCACGGCGATGCCGATCGCGATCGCGATCAAGCAGAACGACATGGCCGACAACACCTGCAACGCGCCGACCCACGCGGGAGCCGTCGGGCCCCAGTCCGATCCGACCGAAGCGACCATCGCGACGAGATAGATGCAGGCAACGATCGCGCCGGCGGTCGTCAGCCACTTCATCTGCAGGCGTTCGACGCCCTCGGATCGCCGATATCGCCGGATCAGCGCCCAGGCGCATCCGATCACGCACATCGGGATGACCAGCACGAGCACGGTCGCCTCGTGCATGACGGGAGCCAGCGACGGGATCGCCAACGGATTGACGACGAAGTGGCTCGACCGGCCGAGCTCGAGCGGATCGGGGCTGAAGGCCACGACCAGGTACGCGACGAACAGCACGGCCGCCGATGTCCGGGCGAGGAACCGCCAGCCTCGCGAGGGGAGATGCCCGTCGGGGAACAGCAGGATGGCGAACGTCCCGAGCAGGCCGACCGCCGGAACCCACAGCCCCCCGCTGATCGCGCTGAGGACCGCGGCGCCCGGAAGCGATCCGGGATGGGCCGGGCCGCCCCACGTCGAGTAACTGTCCAGGAACTCGCCGAGGCCCCAGGAGAATCCGATCGCCAGCAGGATCCAGCCGATCGTGTTCCGGGGGCGCCGCGACGCGACGAGCCCGCCGACCATCGGGAACGCGAACACGGATGCGATGAAGAACAGCTCGCCCGAGCCCGTGTGCTCGAACGGGATCATGATCACGGCGGCGGCGAACAGCGCGACCACCACGATGAACACCGCCCAGGCAAGACGAGAGAGCGTGCGGTCGCTCATGTGGCAACCGCCTCGAGCGTGCGGTTGGCGGTCGGAAGATGTCCGGCGACGGTGACGCCCTGTCCGGGCGCCGAGCGGACCTCCAGGTCACCGTCGAGCGCCGCCAGTCGGTCGGCGATGTTCGTGAGGCCGGAGCCGCGCGGCGTGGTCGCCGGATCGAACCCGACGCCGTCGTCGTGCACCTCGAACGCGATCTCGTCGTCACCGCCCTGGAGCCGGATGAGCACGCGGCGCGCGTGCGCGTACTTCGACACGTTCTGCAGCGCCTCCAGGCATGAGAAGTAGATGGCGGACTCGGTCGCCTGCGGGTAGCGACGGACGCCGGCGGCGAAGACCTCCGTCGGAACCGGGGAACGGGCCGCCTGCGCCTCCAGTGCGTCGACCAATCCGTGGTCGGCGAGCAGCGGCGGGTAGATGCCGCGGGCCAGGTTCCGCAGATCCTCGAGGGCCGCCTTCGTCTGTTCGGCTAGATCCTCCACGGCCGCGCGATCGAGGCCGTCGTCCGGCGGGAGCAGGCGCTGCGTCATGTTGAACCGAACCGCCAGCGCGACCAGACGCTGCTGCGCGCCGTCGTGGATGTTGCGCTCCAGCCGCCGGCGTTCGTCGTCCTGGGCCTCGATCAGCCGAACGCGCGACGCCCGAAGGTCCTCGATGAGGCCGACGTTTCGAAGCGCCAGCCCAGCCTGCGCGGCAAGCGAGTCAAGGAGCCGCGACTCCTCCGGCTTCAAGGGCTGCCCCTCGGGACGGTCCAGGGCGATCGAGCCGAGGACCTCGCCGCCCTGCGTCACCGGAACGACCGTCGAGGCGAGACCGTCGGTGGGCACGATTCGGGCGTCCGGCCACGAGCCCCTGGGCACCATCGACCCCCCGACGCTCAGCCAGACGGTCGCGCCCGTCGCGCCGGTCGCCTGTCCCGCCAGACGCGCCATCTCCGCGAGCGCCTCGTCCCCGGCGTAGGCCTTCGACATACGCTCGGCCAGGCCCGAGAGCGCCTCGTAGGGCGTCGCCCGCTTGCCGTAGACGACGCGGTTCGCCCAACGCTGGACGCGCTGCCGGGCGGGCGCGAACGCGATCGCGACGACCGCGGTCGCGGCGATCGACAGTCCCAGATTCGGCTGACCGCTCGAGCCCAGGAGCGCCCCCAGGCCCACCACGACGGCCACGTAGACGGCGGTGATGAACACCGCGAGGCCGCCAAACACCAGCGTCTTGTTGATGACGACGTCGATGTCCCAGAGGTGGTACTTCAGGATCGCCACGCCGACCGCGATCGCGATCACCGCGTAGTCGATCGCCTCCACCACGTCGCCGAATCCGGTGGTCAGAAAGCCCTTCGCCAGCGAGACCGCCACGATGATCAGCGCGAAGACCAGCCACTTCATCTGTTCGCGCTCGTCCGCCTTCGCGCGCCGGTACCGAACGACGACCGCGGCGATCGACAGGATCGCGGCGGGCAGCAGAAGCAACGTCCCGACCGTGTCGATCGCGCCCGCGACGTGAAGGGCCCGCGTGTCCGGCTCCGGGTAGTTCGGATCCACCAACGGAAGTCCGCGATACGGCCAGGACGCGATGGCGAACGGAACCGTCTTGCACACGATCACGGCCGCGGACGCCCACGCGACGGGCGACCACCGGGGCGACGGCAGCCGCCCTGTGGGAAAGAGCAGCAGCGCGAACGTGAACAGGCTGACCAGCGCCGGCACGTACGACCACGGCGGGATCCACGACATGAGTGGCGCGAACGGGAGAGCATGCCCGCCCATCAGCGCGTAGTACGCGTAGGACTGGCTGAACACCCCGATGGCCAGCGACGACCCGATCACGGCGTACACGACCCAGATGCGGTTGTCGGGTCGCTTCGAACCGACCAGGCCGGCCAGGATCGAGAACGCGATGCCCCCGGTGGCGGTCGCGATCACGTAGTTGTCGTCGATCGGCTCGCGTGTGACCGCCGCCAGCACAACACCGATCGCGGCGAGCACCACCATGACGATCGCCAGGACGGCCGGCGCTCGTCGCCGTCGCGGATTCGATTCGCCGCCGTCGGGGTGCGCCGCCATATCGGCAGCATCCTGCCAGTCCGAAGGGCCGCGTGCGAGAGGGTTATCCCTCGGAGACGGGCGTGTCAGCCCCCGAAGCGCACGGGGCGCCCGTCCGTCGTGCTAGTTGTCCTTCGACTGCGTGGAGGCGGCCGAGTGGCGTCCGGCGAGGTGCGTGCCGATCGCGCCGTCGAGGTCAGTGAGGCCCGAGTGGCCCTTCGGCTGCCCGACCAGGCGGGCGGTCTCCTCGATGTAGCCCATGGTCCCCAGCTTGTCGAGGATCTTCTGCAGCGAGTCGTCCGGCGTCTCGGACATGGTGTCGACGAAGATCTCGGGGCTTGACGGCGCCTCGTAGGGGTCGTCGACGCCCGTGAACCCGGTGATCTCGCCGGCCAGCGCCTTCTGGTACAGGCCCTTGACGTCACGCTTCGCGCATTCCTCGACCGTGGCGTGGACGTAGATCTCGACGAAGTCCTTGATCGTGGCGCGGCACTCGTTTCGGGCATTCCGGTAGGGCGAGATCGCGCTCACGATGGTCGCCACGCCGTTGCGCGTGAGCAGGTTCGCGACGAACCCGATCCGCAGGATGTTCGTGTCGCGGTCCTCGCGGCTGAACCCCAGGCCCTTGGAGAGATTCGTCCGAACGACGTCGCCGTCGAGGAGCTCGACCTTCCGGTCGCGGTGGCGCAGCTCGTGGAACAGCATCTCCGCCAGCGTGGACTTGCCCGCGCCGGAGAGGCCGGTGAACCAGATGGTGACGCCGCGTTCGTCGAAGTGGTCGGTCATGACAGGAAGCTCCTTCCGACGGCGCCCTCCGGCGCCGGGATGCCGTACAGGGACAGGATCGAGGGGCCGACGTCGACGAGGTTCATGCCCTCGACGCGGCCGGTGCGCTGACCGGACAGTCCCGCCATGGCGAACACGCCGGTCCGGTCGTGGTTCGCACCGTCGGGGCCGGTGTCGTTCTCCTGGGTGAACACGCCGCCGAACGTGGCCGCGTTCACCGCGCCGACGCTTCGCCATTCCAGGTCGCCGAAGTACACGATCAGATCCGGCGCGATGCCCCGGACCTCCGGATAGACGTCCTGCGGCTTGATCACGCGGGTCCCGAGCGGCGTGCCGTCCGGGCCCGGCATGGACTCGAGCCGTCCCTTCAGCTCGTCCCGCGTCTCCTCGTACCGCGCGGGATCGACGATTCCACCGGGCTCGCGGCCGCGGACGTTCAGGAAGCAACGGCCGTAGTAGCCGCCGTCGCCCCACGCCACCGTCCTGGACCAGTCGATCGGGGCCTTGGCGATCGGGGTCTGTTCGGTGACGGGCTCGGACATGGCGAGGTAGCCCTCACGGATGAGCCAGTCGTTGAAGCACACCCCGCCGATCATGGGCCGCGCACCGTGGTCGGAGGCCAGCATGATCACGGTGTCCGGCGGCAGCGCCTCGATCAGCGCGCCGACCTCGGCGTCGAGCGCCCGGTAATAGCGCTGGAAGGCGTCCTGGTAGGGGTTGCCCTCCACGAACTTCGGATGCGCAGGGTCGAAGTACTGCCAGAACACGTGGTGCAGGCGGTCGGCGCCCATCTCCACCAGCATGAAGTAGTCCCACGGCTTTGTCCTCACGAACGACCGCGCCACCCTGAACCGCCGTTCGGTCATCTTGAACACCTGTTCGAGCACGAAGTCCATGCCCTGCTCGCGGTAGTTCGGGATGTCGAAGATGTAGTCCTCGCCGTTCAGGATCTCCTTGATCTCGCCCCCGAGCTCCTCCGGATAGGTGTAGCCGGGCGCGGACGGCGGGGTGAGGAAGCAGGACACGCGCCACCCGTTCAGCGGCCGGGCCGGATAGCCCGGTGGGACGCCGATCAGGAGCGAGCGCTTGCCGTGCTCCCCCAGCAGGTCCCAGACGGCCGGCTCCTTGACCGCCAGGCTCGTGGCGATCGACAGGCCGTCGTAGGTGGTGTCCTTGCGGTTGCGCATGCCGTAGATGGCGAGCTGCCCCGGCGTCTTGCCGGTCATGGCGCAGGCCCACGCGGGGATGGTGATGGGGGGCGTGATGCTGGCCAGCTCGCCGAACATCCCGCGCTGCATCAGCGCGTTGATGTTCGGGATCTCCTCCGAGAGCCGGTCGAAGATCAGCTGCGGCGTTGCGCAGTCGATCCCGATGACGGCGACGCGCGGTCCCTGCTCCAACACTCTCCCCTTCGCTGGTTTCGTCCCTGTTGGTCTGCGTGTCCGACCCGCGCGTCAGCCTTGATGCGGCGGCCGGCGACCACGGGAGCGCCCGTTCGACGGGTGAGCGCGGCCTGCGGGCCGGACCCGTCCGGGGCGGCAGGTATCGTAGCAGCCGTGCCCGGCCCGAACTCCCAGCGCTCCGTCGCGCGCATCCGCGTGACGCCCGTGAAGGCAACGGCGATCCGAACGGTCGACCAGGTCCGGCTCGAGCCCTTCGGCGTACTCGACAACCGGCGCTTCTACCTGGCCGACGGCCGCGGCGAACTGGTCTGCGGGCCGAAGCACGGCCGGCTCCTGCAGATCCATTCGTGCTGGTCGCCGGACACGGAGATCCTTCGTGTGGAGTTCCCCGACGGCGCCTCGGTGGAGGCTGCATCCGATCGCGTCACCGGCTCCCCTGTGGCCACCGACTTCTACGGGCGCCGAACGGTCGTCGGTCATGAGGTGGACGGCCCCTTCTCCGCCGCGATCAGCGACTGGTACGGCCAGCGGCTCCGCGTGGTGCGCACCGACCGGCCCGGGGAGGCGAACGACGTCGAGCCGCTGTCGCTGATGTCCACCGCGTCGGCGGCCTCGCTCGCCGAGGGCAGTGGAAGCGACCGGCCGCTGGAGACCCGCCGGTTTCGGATGCTGTTCGAACTGGCCGGGTGCGAGCCGTACGAGGAGGACACGTGGAACGGCCGCCTGCTGCGGCTCGGTGAGGCCGTGATCCGCGTCGGCGGCCAGATTCCCAGGTGCGCCGTCACCACCTACGACCCCGACACCGGCGTTCGGGACTTCGGAACCCTGCACGCGATCAAGCGCCTCCGGGGCGAGAACGCAGCCCGGAAGTTGCCGTTCGGGGTCTACGGCGAGGTGGTCGAACCCGGAACGGTGGGCGTCGGCGACCCCGCGACGCCGGTCCCCGGACCCGCCTCGCCCTAGCCGACCAGCACGCGGCGGAGCCTCCACGTCGCAAGCGCCAGCACGACGATGGCGAAGGCGGCGAGCACGCCCAGCTGCGGCAGGATGTCCGTGATCGAAGCGCCGTGGCCGACGAGCTTCGCGAACGCCTCGTTCCCCCATGCCTGCGGGGTGATGCGCGCCACCTGCCGCATCGTGGGAGAGAACACCTCGAGCGGAACCATGCACCCACCGAGCGCCCCCAACCCCAGACCGAGCAGCAACGAAACGCCGATCGCCTGCTGTTCGTTTCGAAACACGGTCCCCAGGAGGATTCCGGCCCCGGCGCCGACCAGCGCGAACAGGATGACCACGGCCGCGACGCCCGCCGGCTGCCCCCAGCGCACACCGAACAGCAGGGCCGTTCCGACAATGATCACCAACGCCTGCGTGATCGAGATCAGGACCCGGCCGCCGGTCTCGCCGGCGATCACCATGGCGGGCGGCGTCGGGGTGGACAGCATCCGTCGGGACAGGCCCAGGCGCCGGGTCTCGATCAACGCCACCGCTCCCGTGAGCGCGGTCAGGAACAGGAACAACAGGAGTTGGGTCCAGGCGCCCTCGTCGAACTGCCCGAGGGAGGTCGGAAAGAGCGCCGTGCCCGCCGTCGTCTCCCGGACGGTGACGGCCGGGACGGAGGGGACGATCCGATCGGCCTCGGCCAAGCCCACGTCGAAGGAGCCCGTCGCTCGTTCGTGCACGGCGAACCGCGCCGCACCGAGGACCGCCGACACCCTGGCGACCGCCCCCCTTATCGTCGCTCCCAGTTGCTGCGATGACTGATCCGGGCGGGCGAGGTAGACGAGTTGCACCGGCCGCCCGGCCCGCACGGACGCGTCGAATCCCTCCGGGATCACCAGCCCCGCGGCGAGGTCCCCGCGTTCGACCTGCGTCAGCAGCGTCGATCGATCGGACACCGTCTGAACGCGAAGGTGCGGCGTCCTCTGGAGCTCGGCGACCACCCTGCCTGCGAGCGCGGGCCCGGCCGGAACCACGACCCCGACCCGCGGGGACGAGGACCCACCGAACGTGGCGCCGAGCACCAGGATGAGGACCATCGGGAAGATGAACACGAAGAACAGGTTGGTCCTGGCCCGGAACATCCGGCGCAGGTTCATCGTCGCGATCGACAGGGCCTTCACGTCAGATCTCCGCCACATGCCGCAGCCGGACCATCGCGATCCCGCCCGTCAGCACGGCGAAGCCGAGCATCGCGAGGGCGGGAACCCAGACCGCCGACAGGCTCCCCCCACGGAGGTCGCCCAGCCCGCGGAGGAACCACGCCTGCGGCGCGATGAACGTGAGCCTCGAAAGCACGCCGGGGGCCTGTGACACGGGGAAGAAGGTCCCGCCGAGAAGGCCGAGGACCACCGCGACCACCGACTGCCAGTTCCCCGCCTGCTCGGCGTTCTTCGCGAACGTCGCGATCAGGGCCATGATCGCCGTGGCGGCCAGGACCGCGGCGATCACCAGCACGGCCACCCCCAGCGGGTTTCCCCACGACGCGCCGAACAGCAAGGTCGTCGCGACGACCAGAACCGCCACGCTGATCACACCCAGCAGCAGGCTGGTCAGCAGCTTCCCGCCCAGGATCGACGCGCGGTGGATGGGGGCGGCCAGGAGGCGCGCGAGCGTCCCGTCGACGCGTTCCTCCAGGAGGCTGGTCACGCCGAACTGCACGGTGAAGAACAGGAAGAACACGGCCATCCCTGCGGCGAAGAAGGACTTCTGGTCGAGCTCCTTGCTGGCAGCCGACACGTCCTGGACGGTGACCGGCGCGGCGGTGGCAGCCGCCCGGTCGGCGAGCGCGCGAAGGCGCGCCGGCGGGACGCGGCTCGGACCTCCCTCTGCGTGGACCACCGTCGCGACGGACAGCCGGACCCGATTCAGCTCCGCCGCGTAGCCATCCGCGATGGAGCGCGCGATCTGCGTCGAGATCGGCGCGTCCACGTTGCCGACCACCAGCATCGACGCCGGCCCATTCGATTCGACCCGCTGGGAGAACCCCGCCGGGATCACGATCAACGCGTCGAGCGTGCCCGCCGCCGTCAGCCGCCGGGCCACGACCTCGGAGCGCTCGTGCCGAACCGAGATGAGCCCGCTCCGGTCGACGGCCCCAAGGACGTTCGTCACGAAGACCTTCGCCGCCGGTCCGCCGTCGGCGTCGACGACGCCGAGGTGGATGGCGTTCGAGGAGCCGGAGATGCCGCCGAAGATCGCGTTGAAGACGAATGCGAGCCCGAGCGGCACGACGATCCCGATGAGCAGCGCGGAGCGGTCGCGAAGGCGGGCCCTGAGGTCCTTGAGACAGATGAGCAGGGTCGCTCGCATGCGGTCCTCGCCTCAGTCGCGAAGCGCCCGACCGGTGAGGTGGAGGAACACCGCCTCCAGGTCCGGCTCGACGACGTCCACGGAGCGGATGACGGCTCCTGCTGCGGCCGCCTCCTGCAGGATGCCGGGGAGGTTGTCCCGCGCGTCGACGACCTCCAGGTCGATGCCGCCCTCGATCGCGTTCGATTGGCGGACCGAAGCCTGCGCCCTGAGCGAGGCGGCTGCTCCGGCGATGTCGCCGGTCGCCGTCAGGCGGATGCGGTCGCCCTCGCCGAGGAGGCTCACCAGCTCCCGGCGGGTGCCCTCCGCAACCAGCCTGCCGTGGTCGATGATGCCCACCCGGTCGCAGAGGCGTTCGGCCTCTTCCATGTAGTGGGTGGTGTACAGCACGGCCATGCCCTCGCCGGCGAGCCCATCCACGCTCTCCAGGATCGCGTTGCGGCTCTGTGGATCGACGCCCACGGTCGGTTCGTCGAGGATCAGCAGCTTCGGCCGGTGAAGGAGGCCGATGCCGATGTTCAGGCGCCGCTTCATCCCGCCCGAATACGTCTTCGTCTGGTCACCACCGCGATCGGCCAGGCCGATCAGGTCGAGAACCTCCGCGGCGCGCCTCCTCGCGCCGGCGGTGTCCATCCCGTAGAGGCGCGCGAAGAAGAGCAGGTTCTCGCGCCCCGAGAGGTCCGGATAGATCGCCAGGTCCTGCGGGACGTAGCCGATCAGGCGCTTGGTGCCGACGCTCCGGGTGTCCATCGGCTCGCCGGCGACCGTGACCTCACCGCCGTCGCGCTCCAGCAGTCCGGCGATCATGGAGATCGCCGTGGTCTTGCCAGCGCCGTTCGGACCCAGCAACCCATAGGTCTCGCCCGGATCGATGTGGAAGCCGACGCGGTCGACGGCCAAAAGGTCGCCGAATCGGCGCACCAGGTCCCGGCACTCGAGCGTTCGCACGGTCCCCGTCCGGTCCCCCGTAGCGGTGGCGCCGGCCGTCTGGGGAACCGTGGCACGCATCTCCTGAGCGGGCGGGTGTTCCGGTCTGCTCACGATTGGACGGGCGGCATGAGCGAGCCTCCTGGACGGCGAGCGCAACGCCGCGATCGGGCGCCTGCGGGACGAGGACTCCGCCTGCAGCTTGCCGTTGGGAGTCTACGGCGCACGCGCTCGAACCTGGGTTCGGCCGTTGTCGACGGCCCCGTGACCCGATCCGTGGTCGGGTAGGATCGGGCGATGTCGCCCTTCGAACGCGATGAGTCGGCGGAAGGGACGTCGCCGCCGCCGGTGCCGCCGCCGGAGGGGATGGCCGACATCGGTCCCGCAGGTCAGCCTCCTTCACGACAACGCCGCCTGTCCTGGCGCGGGCGTCTGGTCCTGATCGGCGGGCTCGTCCTGACGCTGCTGCTCATCGGCGGCAGCGCGCTCGCACACACGCTCATGCATGTCACCGGCAGCGGGATGTGCGGCGGCGGGTGAGGTGACCGCCCGCAGCGCCACGCATCTCCCCGCGGACGTCCCGGCCGGATATTCGATCCGCGCCGCAGCCAGGGAGGACTTCGACCGCATCGTCGCGATGCTTTACGCGGTCGACATGGCCGACTGGGGCGCTCCCGACTTCACGGCCGAGTTCCTGGAGTTCGAATGGTCCATGCCACAGTTGGACCTCAGTCGGGACACCTGGCTGGTCGAGGACCAGACCACCGGCGGAGTGGCCGGCTATTCGTGGCTGCTCGCCCGGGACCGGCATCGGCAACTCGACGGCTGGGGTGTGGTGCATCCGGAGGATCGCGGGCGGGGCGTCGGTTCGCTCCTGCTGAATCGGATCGAGGCGAGAGCGCTCGAGCACGCCGCTCAGGCTCCCGACGGAGCCGGCACCACCGTCCGGTGGGGGGTGATCGCTCCGGACGTCGCGGTCCACCAGATGCTCGAAGCGCGAGGGTTCGTCGAGGAGCGGCACGACTGGGAGATGGAACGACAGGTCGGGCCGGACGACCAGGATCCGGCCGCGCCCGACGGCATCACGATCCGGCCGTTCGACGCGGACGCAGACGCGCACGCCTTCCACGCCGTGACCGAGGAGTCCTTCGCCCACCATTACGGCTGGGTGCCCCGGACGTTCGAGGAGTTCGCGGCGGTTCGCATCGACCGGCCGGCGTTCGACGCCGGCCTGTGGCGGGTGGCCGTGACGCAGGACGGCGCCATGGTCGGCGTGCTGATCGCGGTGGTCAGCGGCGACCGCGGATTCGTGGAGACGCTCGGCGTGGTGCCGGCATGGCGCGGCCGAGGGATCGGGCTCGCGCTGCTGCGCTCGTCGTTCGCGGAATACGCCCGGCGGGGCATCCAGACGGTGGCGCTGGACGTCGATGCTCAGAACGCCACCGGCGCGGTCGCGCTCTATGAGCGCGCCGGCATGCACGTGACGCGCGAGTACGACACGTTCGCGAAGCGCTTCCTGCCGCCGTAGCTCACCGCCACATGTCGACCGGGTCGCGGGTCGGCGCCGGCCTCGCCGGCCCGGCCGGCCGCGGGGCACGGCCCACCCCGTCGCCCCGATCCGGGGTGAGCGCGCCGATCGCGCTCGCGGCGGCGCTGCAGCACAGGGCGAAGCCCCCGAGCACGCAGAGCGCGCCGAACGTCTTGACCGCGACCCCGAGCCCGTGCGCGGCGCCGAGCTCGTTCAGGTGCGGCGGCCCCAGGATGTACGCCCAGTCGTGGATTCCTCCGATCAGCGGCAGCCGCCGGTACGGCGCGTCGGCGATGTAGATCGCGACGTTCGCCGCCGAGGTCCCCGCCCATGCCAGGCACAACCCGCCGCCGATCCGGTCGCGCCGGAACCACAGGAAGTACGCGGAGAGCCCGATCGGCACCAGGATCTGGTTGACCGAGCCCATCGCGAAGTAGATCAGCCGGGGCGCCCACATCGTGAGCATGTGACCGAGTTCGTGGAAGCCCAGATCGACGTACCAGAGGAACGGCACGCTCCGGGCCCGGACGAAGGGGAACCAGCCGATCAGCAGGCACGCGGCCGCGGCGACGCATGCGGCGACCGCCCGCGCGGTGGGGCTGCGCTGCGTCTCGATGACACGCAGGGATTCGAATCCCTGCTCGGGAACCGCGTCCATGATCTGGTGATCGGCGTCCCCACGGCCGGGAATGAGCCGGCCGCGCGGGTCCGCGACGTCACTCCTGCGCGCCGAGGACCCAGGACACGAACGACCACGAGCGCCGGATGTCCTCGAGCCGCCCGGCCAGCGGCGTGCCGGCGCCGCCCGGCCGCACGTGCTGGAAGTACTCGAGCTTCACCAGCCTCGACCCCGGGACGAGCCGGTGCATCAGTTCGGCCTCGGCCGGCGGCGTGGCCAGATCGTCGGTCGACTGCATGATGAACAGCGGGACGCGGAAGCCGTTCAGGTGCGCGTCCGGCGAGAACCGTTCGATCGTCTCGCGGAACGCCTCGGGCAGCCGTCCGGCAAGCGCCTCCGTCCGCTTCGGATCGGTGTTCTTCACCATGTCGAACACCGCCCGCGTGCCGAACGCCAGCCCGTCCGGGTAGCCGGACTCCAGCGCCCGAGCCAGCCCATCCCGCTCTTGCGGTGCCGACAGCGCCACCGCTCCCTTGGCGAGCAGCCCTTGTGCCTCGGCTGCCGGCTGCCACGGAACCACCCGCCCGTCGACGATCGTGGCGCCGGTCGTGATCCCCTGGATCACGTTCAGCAGCCGCACATACGAGCCGAACACCGCCACGAACGAGAGCGCCGCGGCCACCTCCGGGTCCTCGGCGGCGATCAGCGCGAACGAGCCGCCGTAGGAAAGGCCGAGCATGCCGACGGAGCGCGGGCCCTCGGACGAGTCGCGCAGGGCGAGCACCGCGGCGCGGAGCGCTTCGATGTCGGACCATTCGAACGTCTGCCGGCTCAGGGCCAGGTCCGGAACGAAGACCGCCCGGCGCGCCCCGGCGAACGACCGCGCGAGGCGGATCATCGCCGGGTCCTCCGCGCCGCGGGGGGCGCCCCCTGGAATCAGCAGAAGCGCCGGCGCGGGCACGCCCGGGTCGTACAGGTCGCCCTCGACGCCCTCCGCGAGCCGCGTCCTGGTCTGGATGACGCGCTTGGCGAACGGTCGGGGGAACGCGTAGCCGGCGCTCTCGGCGAGGACCGCCAGGCCCTTGCCGCGGCCACGCGCCAGCGTGACAGCGCCGTTCAGCAGACCGCCCGCCATCTCCGTCCCCCCGTTCCCACACACACACCGTCCGCGCGCGGGGCGTGCCGGCGCGCCGGGGCAGTATCGTCCACCAGCCGTGCTCTTCGACAAGCGGGAGTGGCCCGGACTCGTTGACGGGTCGATCACCGTCGCCTTCCGGCGGTGGCGCTCGCCACACGCCCGGGTGGGCTCGCAGCACCGGATCCCCGGCGGGATGCTCGCGATCGATGCGGTCGAGGTGGTCGACCGCGACCGGATCACCGATGCCGACGCCCGCCGGGCGGGAGCCTCGTCGCGAACGGCGCTGCTCGCGCGGCTCGATGCGAACGGCGACGCGCCCATCTACCGGGTCGAGTTCCACTTCGCGGGACCCGACCCGCGAGCCGCGCTGCGTGAACGCGCCGACCTGACCGGGGACGAAGCCGCGGGGATCCTTCGGCGCCTCGACCGCCTGGACGCCGCCAGCCCGCGAGGGCCGTGGACCGCTCAGACGCTGGCGCTCATCGCGGAACGACCGGCCGTCCGCGCTCCCGACCTGGCCGCGTCCCTCGGCCGCGACACGGTCTCGTTCAAGCGCGACGTCCGCAAGCTGAAGGAGCTCGGGCTCACGGAGAGCCTTCGGATCGGCTACCGCCTCTCGCCCCGGGGACGGGCGGTGCTGGCTACGATACGGCCGCCATGAGCGCCACCGTCGTCTTCTTTCCCGAGGGCGCCTTCGGGCCCACGAACAACTGCGTCGGCATCGGACGCGTCCTGCGGGAGCGCGGGCACCGCGTGGTGTTCGTCGTCGAGGAGTCGTTCGCGGGCACGCTCGAGGCGCAGGGCTTCGAGGAGGCCCTCATGCGGCTCGGGCCGCCGCCGGCCGAGCCGGAGGTACCCGGCCAGTTCTGGAAGGACTTCATCCGTGACACCGCACCGGTGTTCCGCCTGCCGACCATCGAGCAATTGGGCGGTTTCCTCCAGCCGACCTGGCAGGCGCTGATCGACGGCTCGATGTACGTCGAACCACGCCTGCGGGCGATCTTCGGGGAACTCGAACCGGACGTGATCGTGGAGGACAACGTGGTCGCGTTCCCCGCGGTTGCGACGGCCGGGGCTCCCTGGGTTCGGATCGCCTCCTGCAACCCGCTCGAGCTCCCGGACGCGGCGATCCCCCCGGTCTTCTCCGGCTACGACAGTCGCGATCGAACCGGCTGGGAGGACTTCGAGACGGAACGGGACGTGACACACGGCGAGATGTGGGCGGCGTTCGACGCGTTCACACGCGACGCAGGCGGACCACCACTCCCGCCGCGACAGTTCATGTTCGAGTCGCCCGACCTGAACCTGTTCCTCTATCCGGGGGAGGCGGACTACCGGCGATCCGAACCACTCGGACCGACGTGGCGCCGGCTGGACGCCTGCGTGCGGGAGACGGACGAGACGTGGGAATGGCCGGCCGGCTTCGAGCCGCACCGCCCCGACGCCGGCCCGCTCCTGTACCTGTCGCTCGGCTCGCTCGGCTCGGCGGACGTCGACCTGATGAACCGCCTGATGGGGCATCTGGCGGACTCGCCCTACCGCGTGATCGTGAGCAAGGGACCGCAGGCCGAACTCGTCAACCTGGCTGACAACATGTGGGGCGCGGAGTTCGTGCCGCAGACCAAGATCCTTCCGCACGTGGACCTGGTGATCACCCACGGAGGCAACAACACGTTCACCGAATGCCTCGCGGCGGGCAGGCCGATGGTCGTCCTGCCCCTGTTCTGGGACCAGTACGACAACGCCCAGCGGGCGAACGAGCTCGGCTTCGGGATCCGGCTCGACACGTACGGCTGCGCGCGGGACGAGCTTCTCGGCGCCATCGACCGCCTTCTCGTTGACCACACGCTTCGCACGCGGATGGCGGCCATCGGCGAACGGATCGGCTCCGTTCCCGGCACGGTGACCGCCGCGGATCTCATCGAACGGCTGGCGGTTCGCCGGACGAATGGTAAGGGGGACTGACGATCGATATGGCGACGGACGTCGAACGCGTGCAGGAATGGCTCGACCGCTACGTCGCGGCGTGGCGCAGCTACGACCGGGCGGAGATCGAATCGCTCTTCGCGCCGGATGCCCTCTACTACGCGGAACCGTACTCGGAACCCTTGCGCGGCCCCGGCGCGGTCGCCGACGCGTGGCTCGACTCGCGCGATCCCGACGGTTCCTGGAGGGCCGAATACCGGGCTCGTAGCGGGTGCGGCGACGCTGGGGTGGGCAGCGGCACCAGTTCGTACCTGCGGAAGGACGGCGCGGTCGACCGCGTGTACCACAACGTCTTCGTCCTCACCTTCGACGACGAGGGCCGCTGCCGCGAATACCGCGAGTGGTACATGCTCCAACCCAGAGGCCGATCGTGACGCGCATCGCGGTGCTCGGCGCGGGCGCGATGGGGAGCGCCGCGGCCCGGCTTCTCAGCCGCCGCGACGACGTCGATCTCCGCGTCCTCGACAGCGACGCCGACCGTGCCGGTCGTGTCGCAGAGGCATGCGGAGCGTCCGCGACGGCGTCCGTGGTGGACATCTCGTCCCCGTCGCTTGCGGATGCGTTCGGCGACGTCCAGGCCGTCGCGGCATGCATTCCCTACCGGCTGAACATCCCTGTCATGGAGGCCTGCCTCGCCGCCGGCGTGCACTACGCCGACCTGGGCGGGCTCTTCCACACCACCTTGAAGCAACTCGAACTGCACCGGCGCTTCGCCGATGCGGGCCTTTCGGCGGTGCTCGGGATCGGCAGCGCCCCCGGCATCACCAACGTCCTGGCGCGCGCCGGCGCCGACCGTCTCGACCCGGGAGGCGCGAGGAGCATCGACTGCCTGAACGGGGCGATCGACCCATCCGGCGAGTTCGGCGTGCCGTACTCCGCGGCCACGATCATCGACGAGTTCACGCTGCCGGCGATGGTCTTCGAGGGCGGCGCGCTCCGGGAGGTCCCGGCGGCGAGCGGCGGGATCCGTCACCGGTTCCCCGACCCGATCGGCGAACAGGAGGCCTTCTACACGCTGCACTCGGAGCCCGCGACGCTGCCGTCGAGGATCGAGGGCGTGCGGGACGTTCGGTGGCGGCTCGCACTGCCGGACGTCCTGACCCAGGGGTTCCGGCTGCTGGTCCGCCTGGGCCTCACGGACGAGCAACCCGTCGAGACGACCGGAACGCCGGTTTCGCCGCGTGAGGTGCTCATGCAGGCGCTGTCGCGGCTCCCCGCCCCCGACGGTCCCCCGCAGGACGTCGAGGCCATCGACGTCATCGTCACCGGCACGCGGGACGGCAGGCCCGCGACCTTCACCGGGACGACGGTCTTCCATCCCACAGCGGAAGGGATCGGCGCGGGGACCTTCGGAACGGCGCTGCCGATCGGCGTCGCGGCGCGGTGGCAGGCCGCCGGCCGCATCTCACCCGGCGTTCACCCCCCGGAGTCGGCGTTCGATGCCATGGCGTTCCTGGCCGAACTCTCGGCCGAGGGCGTCGAGGTTCGAACGCGACTCGACGAGCGCCTGGAGCCGGCCGGGTAGCTAGAACACCCAGTGTTCCGGATGCTCGAAGTGCTGGCCGACGTCGAGGATCTTGCCGTTCGACACCCTCACGGTGAGCGTGACATGGTCGACGAACGGAGCCTGACTCGCCACGGATGCCGTGAGCGTGTGTGTCGCCGTGACCACGCCGCCTGAGGGCGGCGAGATCACCACGTTCGATATCGCCAGGCGTCCACCCACGCTGTGAACTCGGTGGGGCCAGGACAGGTAGTCCATCACCTGGCTGACACCGTTGCGGTCGTGCTGCGTGCCACCGGCGTCCAGCCAGTGCCAGTGAACGTTCGGGTCGAGCAGGGAGCTCAGCGCCAGGGGCATCCACAGCGGCCAGACGGCGTCGTACGCCTGCTGGACGATGTCCCTCTCATCGAAGCCGGGCGGTAGCGGCGGCAGCGGCGCATCGTTCGACGGGGTGGCGCCGACCGATGCCCAGAACGTCTGCCAGGCCGGCGGGTCCTGGAAGAACTGCCACACCTCGGCGATCAGCTGGTCCTCGATTCGGCAGACGATCGTGACGTCGTCGCTCCACTGCTGATCGCCATTGGAGGCGGACGCTGTGTGCTGGGCGACGACCATCCTGTCGCCTTTGCTGCTGATGTCCGGGTCGGAGATGTCGAACGAATCCGTGTTACCCGCCCGCCATGCGAAATCCAGGAACGCCATGACCGCGCCGCTCCCGGGGATGTCGAGCGTGACGCCCTTGTTCACCGGGATGTGCCAGACCACGTCCTCGGTGAAAGGAGAACCGCCCTCCCAGTTGCTCCTGAACCCCTCGTACGCGCTCGCGACGAGTTCTATCGGATCGAACCCTTCCACGGCCCCGCCCCCCTCCCAGTTCGACGGCCCGTTGCCGCGCGTACTCTACGGCGGGCCGGCTCCCCCGTCGAGGGCCGCGACGGCCACCACGTTGCCTTTTCGGGTGAACAGAGCCCGCGCCGTGGCCCGTTCGTCGGCCGCCTCGGCGTCCCGACCGTCCGCGGCAAGCACCCTCGCGAGCGCGGCATGGGTTTCGGCCTGATCCACGAGCATGTCCGTGCGCTCACTGATGGCCAGGGCCTCACGCCCGAGTTTCAACGCGCGCACGCCGTCCCCTGCTGCTGAGAGCACGAGCGCCTTCACGGAACGAGCCGCGATCTGCGAGCTGAGGAGCCTGCCCACCGCCCGCTCGCTCTGTGCCGCGAAACGCTCCGCCTCCGGCAGATGGTCCGGGCCTTCCTCGAGGAGCACGCGGGCCAACCGGGCGGCCACCGTACTCAGCAAACTGCGTTCGCCCATCTGTTCGAGGATGCGGTGGCCCCACCGGAGGGCAGCCTCAGCCGCAGCGAAATCGCCGCTCAATTCCTCGACATATCCGGCGCTGAGCGAGAGCCCGCCCGCGAGGATGAAGCCGTACCCGAACTGATCCATGACCTCGCGGCCGGCCGAGATCAGGGTCCGTGCTTGGTCGAACTCGCCTTGCATGGCCAGCAGACGAGCCAGGCTTCGGCTGATCCACGCCTCGGCGACCGGGTTGCCCGCGATCTCCGCGAGAGCGGCGCGGCACTGATCGATGCCCTCGCGCACCGGCATCGGCCCGCTCGCCACCGCAGTGCACTGCAGGCTCAGGTTGACCGAGACGAGCCAGCCCTGCGCCGCCTGGCGGGCGTGCCGAACCGCACGCGCCGCGTCCGCCGCAGCGGCTTCGGCCTGCCCGTCTGCCAGGTGCAGCTCGCCGAGGATCGTCCAGCCCCGGGCGAGACCCAGTTCGTCCTCATGCGCGTTGAACACCGACAGCAGGCGCTCCGCCTCGGCGCGCACGTCCGCCAGATCCACGTCCGGGGCCGAGAACAGTTCACCCCACAGGATGAGCAGCCTGGCGTGCGCCTCGATGCGCTGGTCGCCGGCTGCGCGGGCGGCGTCGATGACCTCCTGCATGAGCACCGCCGCCCGACCGAACTCCCCCGACTCCAGCAGCACCTGCGCCAGGTTGACCAGGAGCTCGAGGCGATCGGGGGCGTCGGGCGGCGTGATGTCGACCGCGCGGGAGAGCAGGCCGAGCGCGCGTCGAACGTCTCCACGAGCGGAGGCCCGCGCACCGGCGGCCGCCAGACGTTCGGCCGCGCGCGCCGCCAGCCGGTGCTCCCGCGCCGTGCCGGGCCGGACCGCGTTGAGATTCAGGTACGCCTGTTCGAACTGGTATCCGACGATCTCATCGATCTCGCCCGGACGGTCCGTGTCGCCGCTGGCCTCGCTTCGGGGATCCTCCAGCCAGAACGCGAACCGCTCGTGCAGGAAGCCGCGCATCTCCTTCGGCATCGCCGCATAGGCCGCGTCCCTGATCAGGTTGTGGCGGAACCGGAACTGCTCATCGCCAGCCTGGGACGCGACCGGCACGATCAGCTCCTTGCGGATCAGGGTCATCAGCTCCTGGCGGAGTCGCGGTTGCAGGTCGTTCGTGCACAGCTCATGCAGCTCCCCCAGGCGGAAGCTCCGCCCGATCACCGACGCCCGCTCGAGCACCTCGCGGGTGTCCGGCCCCAGCCCGTCGACGCGCGCGGCGATGAGCGCCGTGATCGACGGCGGCACCTCGATCTCCGAGAGGTCGCCGCTGGCCTCCCAGCCGGTGTCCTCGCGGTGGAGGCGGCCCTGTTCGGTGAGCAGGCGGATCAGCTCCTCGACGAACAGCGGGTTGCCTTCGGCCTTCCGCGAGATCCAACGCCGCAGGCGCGGGCTGAGGTCGCCGCCGCCCATCAGGTTCCGCATCATCTCCTCGCCGTCGGGCCCGGCGAGCGGTTCGAGCGTGGCCACCGTGGCCCGGAGCTTCCCGCCGCCCCAGCCGGGCCGGACCTCGAGCAGCTCGTGGCGCGCCGAACAGATGAGCAGGATCGGCGCTTCGCGCGTCCAGTCCGCCAGGTGCTCGAGCAGATCGAGCAGCGTCGGTTCGGCCCAGTGGATGTCCTCCACGGCCAGCACCAGCGGCCGCTCCCTGGCGAGGTGCTCCAGGAGGCCGCGCACCGCCCACGACAGCTCCTCGGGCGAGGCCGTCACGGGCTCCAGGCCGGAGACCTGCGCCAGCGTGTCCGCCAACCGGTCCGCGTCCCGCGCCCCCTGCACGAGCCCGCCGACCAGCGTCCGCAGGTCGTCGCGTCGCTCGCCCCCGTCGAGGCCGGCGGCCTGCCTGATGGCCTCGGCGAACGGGAGGTACGTGATCGCCTGTCCGTACGGGAGGCAGCGGCCGGTGAGGACGCGGGCCTCGTCGTCAACCTCGTCGCCGAAGCCGCCGAGGAGCCGGGTCTTTCCCACGCCGGCCACGCCGATGAGCGTGAACAGGTAGCACGAACGATCGGCCACGGCGCGCTCGTACGCCCGGTCGAGCAGGGCCATCTCCTTGCGCCGGTCGACCAGAACCCCCTCGGGCCGTCCGTCGCCTCCGCTCGTTCGGCGTCCCACCACCCGCCAGGCCGGCACGGGCAGCGCCTTGCCCTTGAGGTGAAGCGGCTCGACCGGTTCGGTGTCGAAGGCTCCCCGGACCAATTGGCGGGTGACGGGCCCGATCAGGATGTCTCCCGGCTCCGCCACCTGCTCCAGTCGCGCCGCGGTGTTGATCGCATCGCCGACCACGAGTCGCTTGCGATCGGTGGCCGGTCCCACCAGGACCTCGCCCGTGTTGATGCCGGACCGTGCGCGAAGCCGGACGTCCCACCGTTCGGCGAGCCACGCGTTGACCTCCGCGAGCGCGTCCCGCATGTCCCAGGCGGCGCGTACGGCCCGCAGGGCGTCGTCCTCGTGCAGCGTCGGCAGGCCGAACACCGCCGTTATCGAGTCGCCGGCATACCACTCGGTCAGGCCGCCGTGCAGCGCGATCACCCGGTGCATCTCGGCGAAGTACCGGTCCAGGATGTGACTGAGCGCCTCGGGGTCCATGGCCTCGCCGAGCGAGGTCGACGCGACGAGGTCGCAGAAGAGCGCGGTCACGGTCTTTCGCGATTCGTGCCGCACGTCCGGTCCTGGCGCGTCCAGTGCGCGCCCGTCGGACGTTCGGTCGGCCGCAGCGCCGGAGCCCGCCGGCGGTTCCGGGTAGGCGATCTCGATCCCGCGGCGGGTCGCCGGAGCCCCGACGCCCGTCGGGTCCGGGCGGGATCCCTCGGCGGCGTCGAGGTACTGCTTGACCAGGTCGATCAGATGGGCGACGTCGGTTTCGAAGTGGTCATCGGACACCTCGAGCGGCCGCCGCCGCGCGAGCGCCGCCGCCCCCGGAGTCCCGTCGGCGGACGGGACTCCGGCGCGGTCGACCAGCACCGGCACGATCGGAACGTCGCGGGCCACGGCCGCGTCGATCCCCAGCGCGATCAGACGGCGCGGGTCCGCGTCGCCGTCATCCGCCGGCGAGGACCAGCGGGGCCCGACGATCACGACCAGCACGTCGCAGCCGCGCATCGCCCGCTCGATCTGGACGACGGGATCGAGGTCCGAACGGATGTCGGTCGCATCGGCGAAAACCGAGCGCTCACCGAACCGGCCGCGCAGGCGGTCGAAGATGCGGCCGGCGTGCCCCGGCGCATCGTCTCGACGGTAGCTCAGGACGATCCGTTCATCCGACATCTGCGCCGCCCTCCGCGTGGAGAGCATCATGCCGTCGCGCAGGAGCGGCGTCCACAGCCCTTCGGGACCCGAATTTGGGACCTCAGGCGAGGTCGACCCGCTCCTGCACGGACAGTCCACGCTCGCGGAGGGCCGCCATCATGTGGCCGGGCGGCACCGCGACCTCCACCGGCGTGGCCCCCGGAGCCACGCGGCCGTGAGCCATCAGGGCGCAGACGATCGCGGCATGCCAGCCGGTGGAACGCTCCATAGCGGTGAAGCCGAGCGCCTCGTCGCCGTAAGCGCGGTAGTCGACCGTCGCGCTCGACCCGTCCGGCGACCGCGCCATGGCCCGCGCGAGGACGACGTCCCGGGCCCCATCGCCCGCGCGGATCTGGGGCTCGATCAGCGCGTGGAGCACCTCGCGCGGGATCACCTCCACCTCGCCCGCGCGGACCGGCTCCTGCCCGAAGAGCCCGGCGTCGCGGAACGCCTGCCACTGCGCGGCGTGCCCCGGGTACCGCAGGACCTTCGATCGCAACGTCCGCAGGTTCCGGCCCAGCGTCCACGGCGTGGTCGACGCCGTCGCCGCGGGGAACGCTTCGAGCAGGCCGAACGGCTCGCCCATGTCGACCAGCTCGTACTCCTCGGGCCCCAGGCAGCGAACGGAAGTGGGTTCGCCGTCGATGACGAACGTGGTCGTGCCGTCGTACTCGTTCGTCAGGCCGTCGATGTGGAACGTGACCTCGTAGTTCCATGGTGGCCTGGGCTCGACGGGGATCCCGCCGTCGAGCAGGACGACCTCGTCGGGTTCGGCGCCGGCGTCGCGCAGCAGTTCGAGCGCACGGGCCATGAGGTTGTTGCCCATCCCGGGCGCCTCGCCGCAGTCCGGGACGATGCAGACGCCCCGCTCGCGCGCCGGTTCGTCCAGGGCCAGTTCGGCCTCGACGATCGCCATGCTGCCGCCCAGGTCGCACGCGTGCGTGCCGGCGGCGACGGCGGCGCGGGCGACGCCGAGGTTCAGGCCGTACGGAACCGCCGACACCAGGGCGTCCACGGCGTGCTCGCGCAGGAACGCTTCCAGGGCGGGCTCCTCGTCCACGCGGAGACCGGCGCCGGCGCAGCGGTCGCGTCCGCTCAACCGGTTGACGCGTGACGCGGATGAATCCGCCCGGCCGGGATCCAGGTCCGCGACGAGCACACGGGCCGCGTCGCCGCGGACGGCGAGGTCGAAGGCCGCCGCCGCGCCCTGGCGGCCGGCGCCGAGCACGGCGTACACGAGGTCGTCGATCCGTCCTGCGTGCGATCCGGTGCTCATGCCCCCCACTCCCCCAGACGATGGCGCCGGTCGGCCGCCCGGCGGCTGCGCCACGCTTCGGCCATCATCCTGCCGCGAGGCGGCGGCGTCCACGCGCGGGCGCGGCGGTACCATCAACCGGCCCGGCCGCATCGCTCGAGGGGGATCGTAGGTGCGCGACGAATCGGATGGGCTTGCTCGGTTCGACGTCCTGCTGCTCGGACCATTCGCGCTGGAACGTGGGGGCGAGCCCATCCCGGCCAACGCGGTCTCCAGCCGGAAGGGTCGAACGCTTCTGAAGTTTCTTTTGGTCGAACGCGGACACACGGTCTCCGTGGACCGGCTGGCCGAGGCGCTCTGGGGCGACGACGTGCCCGCGCGCGCGGAGTCGAACGTGGCCGTGCTGGTCAGCCGCCTTCGGGCGCTCCTCGGCGCCGACGCCATCTCGGGGGGCCGGGACGGATATCAGTTCGTGCCGGGGCCGCGGTTCCGGGTCGACGCCGATGAGGCGGAACGGTTGACCGCGGAAGCCGAGGCCAGGCTCGCGGGCGCCGAACCCGCTCTGGCGGTCGCCGCGGCCCGTCAGGCGGTGGCCGTCTTGGAGCGCGGCGAACTTCTGCAGGACGAGCCGTACGCGCCATGGGCGGAGCAGGCTCGGATCGCGGTGGAGCGGTTGCGGAGGCGAGCGCGGCGCGCCGAATGGCGCGCCGCGCTCGCTCTGGACGCTCCGGCCGAGGCCGCGGCCGCGGCCGAGGCCGCGGCCGCCGCCGACCCCCTCGACGAGGAGGCCCACCGGGCACTCATGACCGCGTATCAGGCGGCCGGCGAGCCCGCCCGCGCGCTCGCGGCGTACGAGCGCCTGCGCGAGCGACTCGGCGAGGAACTGGGGACCGACCCGTCACCGGAGACCCGCGAGCTCCACCTTGCGCTCCTACGCGACGAGCCCGCGCCGCCGGAGCCCGGGCAGCACGCCATGTCCGGCACGGCACCACCGTCACGGACCACGACCGGTGAGCCGGGCTTTCTCGGCCGCGACCCCGAACTGGAGGAGCTTCGCGCGCGGTGGTCCGATGCCGCCGAGGGACGCCCGTCACTCGTCGCCATCCGCGGCGAGGCCGGGATCGGCAAGACGACCCTCGCCGCCCAGGTCGCGCGCCTGGCCGAGTCGACCGGAGGACTGGTCATCACCGTCCGGTGCTTCGAGGCCGAACGCTCGCTGCTCCTCCAGCCGTGGGCCGAGGCGATCCGTGCCGTCATCGTGAGCACGAACCCCGAGGCCGTCCGTCTCGCGGCCGGAGACGCCGCCGCGACCCTCGCCGACCTGGTCCCGGAGGTGGGCGCCATCCTCCGCCCCCGCGCCCGCGAGCGGGTCTCCCGCGAACTGGAGCGCCGGCGGACGTTCGAAGCCGTCATCGCCTTCTTCAGCACGCTCTCCCGTGACCGTCCGGTGCTGCTCGGATTCGACGACCTCCACCACGCCGGGTCGTCCACCCTGGAACTGCTGCACTTCGCCGCCCGGCGCCTGGTTCCGGGACGGGTGCTCGTGCTGGCGACCGTCCGCGCCGACGAGGGTGATGAGGCGCTGACGGCCATCCAGGACGTGGCGAGCTTCGTGGACCTCGGGCCCCTTCCGGACGACGCCGTCGACGCCATCGCCGCGTCGATGGGCGCCCCGAAGCAGGCCGAACGGATCCGCGCCCTCACGCGCGGCCACCCGCTGTTCGTGGTCGAGGCGCTCCGTGCGCTGGCCGAGGGCGCGGACGAGGCCCGGCCGGTCCCGGAATCGCTTCGCGCCGCGGTCCTCGCGCGCCTCCGCAGGCTGGGTCCGGAGGTCGACGAGACGCTCCGTGCGGCCGCCACGTTCGGATCCGTGTTCGATCCCCTGCTGGTGGCGCGCCTGACGGACCTGCCGGTCGAACAGGTGACGGCGCGCGCCGATCGCGCCCTGCGCGCGCGGCTGCTCGTCGAGGAGGAGGCCCTGTACGGGTTCGCCAACGACCTGATCCGCGACGTGATCTACCAGACCACGCCGATGCCGGCGCGGGTCAGCAGGCACCGGCGGGCTGCCGAACTGCTGGCCGACCGGCCCGAGGCCGCCGCCGAGCACGCGTTCGATGCCGGCGACCTGCCGGCGGCTGCGGCCGGCTTCCTGACAGCGGGCGAGACGGCCGCGCGGCGCTACGCGAACCGCGACGCGGTCGCGCTGCTCGACCGCGCGATGGACGCCGCGATCGTCGCTGGCGACCCGGCGCTGGAGGCGCGGGTCCGGCTTGCCAGAGGCCGCGCGCGGGAGGCCCTCCGCGACCTGAACGGCGCCGTCGAGGACGCCACCGAGGCCATCCGGCTGGCGCGGGAGACCGGCCAGCCCGAGGTGGAGATGGTCGCGCACGGCCAACTCGGCGGCGACCTGATGATCTCGATCGGAGCGCCCGCCCGCGCCTGCGCGCCGCACCTCGAGACCGCGCTCGCCATCGCCGAGCGCATCGGCGATCGCGTCGCGGAGCCGCGCATCCGGTCCCGCCTGGCGATCCTTCAGAACAACCTGGGGCGGCTGGATCTCTGTCGCGAGCAGGCCGAACGCGCCATCGCGATCGCCCGCGCATCGGGCGACGACCGCGCGATCGCCCCGGCGCTCGACGCCGTCAAGACGTCCGCGGCGTACCTGGGCGACCTTCCCGCGCTCGAACGGATCGTGCCCGAGCTGGAGGCGGTCCTTCGCCGGCGCGGCGACCAGTTCCTGCTGCAGTGGGCCGTGTTCGAATCTGCCTTCGTCCCGATGGCCGCCGGGCGGGCGGACCGCGCGGTCGGCTTGATCGACGAGGCCGTCGCGATCGGCCGGCGTATCGGCGACCCCGTGGGCGAGCCCATGTTCCTGGCGCACCGGTGCTGGGTCCGGCGCGCGGCCGGCGATTACGCCGGTGCGCTCCAGGACGGGCGCGCCGCGGTGGAGCGCGCGGCGAGCGCCTCCCATCGCTGGTGGAACGCCATCTGCGGAACCATGCTCGGGTGGACCTACCAGGACCTGGGCGCGCACGACCTGGCGATCCCCGAGCTCGAGATGGCGCTCGAGAGCGCCGAACGGTCCAACGCGGCCTTCTACCTGGTTCGATGCCTCGCTCACCTCGCCTGGGCCAGGTGGTGCGTCGGCGATCGCGCCGCTGCCGAAGCGCTGGCCGACCGGGCCGACTCGGCCGTCGCGCAGATCGTCGTGCCGGACGGATCCGAGTTCCTCCACGGTGCGCACGCCCGCCTCCACCTGGCTCGCCTTCGCCTCGCACAGGGGCGGGCCGCCGAGACCGAACCCGCCGTCGGCGACGTGTTGCGAGCAGCGGACCACGTGCGCTGGTTCGAGATCGTCGCCGACGCGGCGAACCTGCTCGGCCTTGCGCGGGATTCGAGCGGCGATCCCGCCGGCGCGAGGGCGCTGTTCGAACGGGCGCTGCATGCCGCGACGGGGGGCGCGATCCCGAGGTCCGCGTGGGAGGCGCACGTCAACCTGGCTCGAATGGACCGCGATGACGGCTCGCCGGACGGCGCGTCCGAGCACGAGACGGCCGCCGAAGAGATCGCGCGAGACCTGGAAGCGAGGGTCGACGATCCGGCCCTGAGGACGAGGCTCCGCGATTCGCTCGGGACGCCGCCGGCCGTCACGTCACGGCGATCGTCCCGCGGACGACGGTCCCTCGCCCCGGCCGACTGACCACCGCTACAGGAGCCCGGCGATCAGCGCCGCGGCCCGCGCCGCGCCATCGGCCTCCACGGGTAGATAGTCAGTATGCTTTACCATCTCGGACGAGATCGCCTCGGCGATCGCGTCGGGCGTCGCATCCTCGTGGTCGAGCCGCCGGCCGGCTCCGTACCGGCCGAGCCTTCGCGGCACGAGCAGCTGCTGCTCGAAGTGCCCGCGAAGAGGGACGTAGACGAACGGCGTCCGGAGCGCCGCGAGCTCCATCGTGGTCGTCAGCCCGCCCTGCACCACCGCCACGTCGGCAGCCGCCATGCGCCGGTGCAGATCGTCCAGGTAGCCGTGGATCTCGACGCCTGCCGGTGCGCCCAGCGAGGCCGGATCGATCCTGGGTCCGGCCACCACGACCATCCGGAGGCCGGGAACCACGCGTTCGATCTCCGGATGCGCCTGGATGACCCTGCGCAGGAGGTGCTCCCCCACCCCGGACCCACCCACGGTGACCAGGCACACCTGCTCGCCTTCGCCGTAGCCGAACTCCGCCCGGGCCTCGTCCCGGTCCACCGCGGACGGGTCGAAGCCGCTCACGTAGCCCGCGAACGCGAAGTGCGCCTGCGTCCAGGAACGGACCGCGGGCAGGCCCGGGCCGAAGTCCACCTCGGGGAGGTCGTCCGGCTCGCCGACGAAGATCGCGCGATCGCGCAGGTAGGGGAAGCGTTCGACGTGCCCGATCATCTCCGCGTTGTAGTCCGCGGTCAGGAACGCCTCCCGCTCGCCGCCGTCGGGCATGGGCAGCCATCCGACGAAGTCGGTGAGCCAGACGAACGGCGTCCGCTTCAGTTCCGGATTCTCATGCCAGAAGTGGTCGACGTCCCAGGCCTCGTCGCCGATCACCAGGTCGTAGGGCTCTTCGGCGACCACGTCGTGGAAGACGTGGAAGTTCGCCAGGAGGATCTCGTCCATGTCGCGGTACGCCTGGAAGACACGCAGGTCGTGCTCGCCGGCCTCGGATTCGATGTGCGCGCTCTCGCCGGCGAGCCACGCGCTGGCCGGGAGGATGCGCTCGCCGCGCGCCGCGAGCACGTGCGTCACGGGGTCCTGGGCGAGCCAGTCGACCTGCAGATCCGGCCGGAGCGCTCGCAACTCCCGGGCGATGGCGACGTCGCGGAGCGCGTGTCCCAATCCGATCGGCGAGGACAGGAACAGCGCGCGCTGGGGGCGCGCCTGCGCCCGGCGCCATGTCAGGGGGCCCGCCTGCCCCACCGGGGCCGGGGCCGTGGCGATGTTCGTCTTCGTCGCCGCCTCCCGAGATGCGACCCGTTCGACGAACTCCCGCAGCAGCAGGTTGAAGCGAACCGGATCCCGGGCGTCCGGGGCGTGACCGGAGCCCTCGAATTCCACGATCGGGCAGCCCAGCGCGTCCGCCAGACGGCGCCCTCCGCTCGCGTGGACGACCGCGTCGTCGGTCCCCTGGACCACGAGACACGGACACCGGACGCGAGCGGCGAGGTCCAGCGTGGTCGCCCGCGCATATGACCGCCGCGTCCGGTCGCCCGAGTCCAGATACGGCGCATCCTCGATCAGGATCATCGTCTCCGGGTCCGTCTCCAGGCCCCAGCCGATCGAGTCCTCGATCTGCTTCGTCGAATGCGGCTCGGTGAAGAGGTTGGGAATGAAGAACTCCACGTAGCCGGGCCAGTCGCGCAGCCAGTAGTGCCGGTTCTCCTTCGCCCAGCCCTCGTACTCACCGTCGCCGAGGTCGGCGTCGAAGTCGGAAACCTGACGCGCCGGGAGCGGGTCGGCCAGCCCGACGGCGGGGGCGATGAACACCGCTCCGAGCGTTCGTTCCGGGTACCGAGCGGCGAACCGGAGCCCGTACCCGCCTCCCATCGAGATCCCGACCACCACCGCCCGCTCGATGCCGGTCGCGTCCAGCACGGCCGCGGCGTCGTCCACGTATTCGGTGTCCGCGTATCCGGCGACCTCGCGAGGGCGGTCCGAACGCCCGCATCCGCGGCCGTCGAACGTGACGACGCGGAACCTTCGAGCCAGGTACGGGACCTGCATCTTCCAGCGGCGCGACTGCACGATGGACCACGTGGGCAGCAGGAGGATCGCGGGCGCGGTTCCGTTCGCCGTCCCGAACGCCTCGAAGTGCACCTTGACGCCGTTCCGCTCGACGTAGCCGTCCCGGTCCGGCTCGAGCGCCCTCATCGGCTCAGAGCGTGCCGTCCCACAGCTCGACCGCCTGGGCCGTGATCCCGCGGAGCTCGTCCACCCCGACGAACTCGGCGCCCGCCGCCAGCAGCGCGTCGACCATCGCCGGCACAGCCTCGCGGTTCTGCTCGGGCCACGAGTGCAGCAGGACGATCGCCTCGTCCGGTGCCAAGCCTGCCTGCGCCGCCTCTTCCCGGCCCAGCACGGCGCTCACGACGTCGTCCGCGATGTGAGCCGACGAACGCGACGGCTCCCAGTCGTGCACCTCCACGTCCCAGCCGACGTGCCGGTAGCCCGCGTCGGCCAGGGCGTCCAGCACCGTCGCGTCGTCCCAGCCGAGCCCCCACGGGCAGCGGAACCACGGCCGTGGATCGGCCCCGGTCACCGCGGCGATCGCCCGGTCCGCCGCCTGGAGGTCCCGCCAGACCCCTTGGCGGCCCAGCATCGGCATCGGGGCGTGGTGGTGCGAATGGCTCCCCACCAGGTGCCCGTCGCCGGCCACGCGCCGAGCGGTCGCCGGGTACGCCTCGACCCACCGCCCCTGCAGGAAGAACGTGCCGCGCACCGCCCGTTCGGCCAGCGCGTCCAGGATCGCGTCGGCGGTCCCCGGCGCGCAGTTCGGCCGGTCGGGGTGTTCGGCGTCGAACGTCAGCGCGACCCTCAAGGAACCCTCCTGGTGGCGGACCACGAGACGACAGCCATCACGACACGAGGTCCGCGATCATGGCCGCCGCGCGGGCGGCCCCGTCGGTCTCGACCGGACGGTACGACACCGGCCGCCCGATCTCCTCCACGATCGCCCCCGCGATCACCTCGGGAGGCGACTCCGCGTACTCCATGCGGCGGCCGGCACCGTACCGCTCCAGGCGGTGGCGAACGTGGAAGTTCTCCTCGAAGTGGTGCCGGATCGGGAAGTACAGGAACGGCCGGTTCGCCGCCGTCAGCTCCATGGTGGTGGTCAGGCCCCCATGGACCACCGCCACGTCGCACGCGGCCAGGTATCGATGCAGGCCGTCGACGTAGCCCCGCACCTCCAGCCCGTCGCGCGCCGGGAGCGTCGCCGGATCGATGCGCGGGCCGGCAACCACGATCATCCGCAGATCCGGGCGTTCGGCCTTCGCCTCCGGGAACGCCTCGATGACGCGCCGAAGCAGGTCCACGCCGACGCCGGATCCACCGACGGTGGCCACGCACACGGCCTCGTCGGGCCCGAACCCGAGATCGCTGCGGAGCCGCTCCCGGTCCCCGAGCGCCACAGGATCGAACCCGGTGACGTAGCCGCAGAAGTCGAAGTGGCCCTCGGTCCATTCGCGGATCCCCGGCAGGTCGGGCCCAAGTCGATCGGGAACGATGTCCTCCGGATCGCCGACGAAGATCGAACGGTCGCGCACCCAGGGGAAGCGTTCGACGTGCTCGACCATCTCGGCGTTGTAGTCGGCCGTGAGCGCCGCCTCGCGCTCCCCCAGGTCAGGCATGGGCAGCCAGCCGACGAAGTCGGTCAGCCAGACGAACGGCGCCCGCTTCAGCTCCGGGTTCTCGTGCCAGAAATGGTCGGCGTCCCAGGCCTCGTCGCCGATCACCAGGTCGTAGGGCTCGTCCCGCAGCAGGTCGTGGAGCACCATGAAGTTCGACACCAGGATCTCGTCCATGTCCCGGATGGCCTGGAAGACGGGCAGGTCGTGATCGGCGGCCACGCTCTCGATGTGCTGCGACTCGTTCGCGAGGTGGTCGGACGCGGGGTGCACGTGCTCGCCCCGCGCCTCCAGCATCGCCGTGACCGGGTGCTGCGTCAGCCAGTCGATCCGCAAGTCCGGCCGGAGTTCGCGCAATGCGGTCGCGATCGCCACGTCGCGCCGCGCATGACCGAGCCCTATCGGCGAGGAGAGAAACAGGGCCCGCTTCGGCCGTGACATCGCGCGCGTCCATGTGAGCCCGCGCGCCGCCGGTGGGTGGATCTCGTCGACGAACCGCCTGATCTCCAGGTTGACGACAACCGGGTGGCGGGCGAACCCGGCATGGCCGGCGTCCTCCAGCACGAGGAGCCGGCCGCCGGTCAGTTCCGCGAGACGCTCGGCGCGCGAGATCGGCTGACAGAGGTCGTCCGTGCCGTGGATGATCAGCACCGGGCATGCGATCCGCCGACAGAGCTCTTCGGCCTGCTCCTTGTCCTTCGGGAACAGATTGCCCCCGGGTGCGTCGCGGGTGATCAGGAGCGTCTCAGCATCCGTCTCCAGCGCCCATTCGACCAGGTCGTCGTATGGCTTCGAACTGTGCGGCTCCGGAAGCATGAGCACCGGGCCGGAGTGGTATTCGGCCCACCCGCGATAGTCCCGGAGCCAGTAGTGCCGGTTCTCGCGAGAGGCCCAGTCGTCCGACTCGGGGACCACCTGGTCGAAGGTCTCCGCAGCCCTCGCCCGGAACTCGTGGGGCGGGCTGAGAAAGGGGACGCCGGGCGCGATGGCGACCAGCCCCTCGACGCGGCCGGGGTGGTTGGCGGCCAGCTCGACGGACCAGCGCACCCCGGGGCAGAGGCCGACCAGCACCGCCCGTTCCGTCCCGGTGGCGTCCATGACCTGCAACGCGTCGGCCACGTACTCCTCGTCCGCGTATGCGGCCGGGTCCCGCGGCCGATCGGTCCGGCCGTTCCCCCGCGGGTCGAGCGTCACCACGCGGTAGTGCCGGGCCAGGTACGGGATCTGGCCCTTCCACATGCGCGAATGCACGATCGGCCACGACGGCATCAGCAGGATCGTCGGGTCGCCGTCGCCGTAGACCTCGAAGAACACCTTCACGCCGTCGCGTTCGACGAATCCGTCACGATCCGGATACCGCGCCCTCACACGCATCACCTCCGCGGGGCACATGGTGCCCTGCCCGCATTGCAGCGCGATTGCAACGTGGCTGCAACCCCGCCCCATACGGTCCGTGTCGCCGCGACGGGACCGGCCCGCAGCGGGAGCCGCAGACGCGGCGGGAAGGAGGGATCGCCCCATGGCGATGGTGACCGAGCAGGTCGAGGCGACCGACCTCGTCTACGACCTGCAGGGAACGCTGCTCGAGGCGTGCTCGTGCGGCGTGCTGTGCCCGTGCTGGATCGGAGAGGACCCCGATGGCGGGTCCTGCGATGCGTTCGTCGCGTACCACTTCGACACCGGCACGGTGAACGGGGTCGACATCGGCGGGCTGAGCCTGGTCAACGTGGTGCTCATCCCGGGCAACGTCCTGACGCCGGGCTCCTGGAAGGTGGCCATGTTCGTCGACGAGCGCGCCACCGACGAGCAGCTGCAGGCGCTGCTCGACGCGTACAGCGGGAAGCTGGGCGGTCCGCTGGCGGACCTCGCCGGCCTGATCGGCGAGGTGCTCGACGTACGGCGGGCGAAGATCAGCCACGAGATCCGCGGCGGCGCGGGCACGCTCATGGTCGGAGATGTGGTGTCGGCCGAGATGGCGCCGTACCGCGGTGGCGACGGCACGCTCACCACCCTTCGCGACTCCGTCTTCTCGACGGTCCCCGGCTCGCCGGCGTACGTCTCGAAGGCCTCGAAGAACACGGTCAACCTGCCCGAGTTCGGCATGGTCTGGTCGTTCGAGAACCGCAACGCCATCCAGTCCGACTACCGGATCACGTACCGCCGCGACGCCGGAGCGAACTGATGCAGACGACGAGCGCTCCGACTCACGCGCCCGGCGCGATCGGGCCGCGCGGGGTCCGGCGTGCGCCACGGCGGATCCCCGTCGTCATCCCGGCGGCGATCGCCGTCGCGTGGGCGCTGGCGCTCGTCGCGCAGGCCACGGGGAAGGCGCATCTTCTGCACCATGACGCGCTGATCGAGGGCGGCCCACCGTTGTGGGTCGCCCTCCCCGTCTTCGTCCTGGCCTGGCAGGTCATGGTCGCGGCCATGATGCTGCCGTCGACCGTCCCCATGATCAGGATGTTCGGCGCGGCGTCGGCGCGGGTGCCGCACCGGGGCCGGACGATGGCCGCGTTCGTCGGCGGCTACGCGGCGATGTGGTCGCTGTTCGGCGCCGTGGCCTTCCTGGGCGACGACGGGCTGCACCATCTGGTGGACGCGACACCGTGGCTGGCGGCGCACCCGTACGTGATCGGCGGGAGCGTGCTCGCGCTGGCGGGGGCGTTCCAGTTCTCGGACCTCAAGGAGAGGTGCCTGACGGAGTGCCGCCACCCGGGAGCGTTCCTGATGCGTTACTACCGGGCGCGTGGCGAGCGGGCGGCGTTCGCCTTCGGGGTGCGCCACGGGGCGTTCTGCCTCGGGTGCTGCTGGGCGCTGATGCTCCTGATGTTCGCCGTCGGGGTCGCGCACCTGTGGTGGATGGCCGCGCTGACGGCGGTCATGGTCTACGAGAAGGTGGGCAGGCACGGCGACCGCCTGACGCTCCCCATCGGGTTCGGGCTGCTGGCGCTCTCCCTTGGAGTGTTCCTGCAGTACCCCGCGTGGCTGGGATCGCTGCTGGCGCACTGATTCTTGGGCGATCGCCGGTTGGAAGAGCAGCGAGATGAACGACTCAGTGACCCGCGCGGGCTCGCTCGGTCCAACGCCGCTGCTGCATCACATTCACGAAAGGAACGATCGCGATGACGAAACAGATCGATCAGCTGGCGCTCGAAGGCGACGAGGTCCTTGACTTCGCGTCGGCTCCGGCGCTGCGAGTCCTGGTCTCTGCACCCGATTCGAACGTCGTCCTGAACCCGGGCGACGCCCTAACCGTGGCGGGCGTGGCCAGCGGGATCGGGGGAGCCGAACCGGTGGTTGTCGACAGCGTGACGGTCGCCCTCGCCGGTCCGCCGGTGGAGGCTGCGCTGAGCCCCGTGCCGAACCGGCCGGTTCCGACGGTGCAGTTCGAGGCGACCGTGACCGTGCCCGCCGTCAGCGGAAGTCAGCAGGTCGAGGTCGTCGCTGCCGCCGACGACGGGCGGCACGTCGCGGCGAGCGTTCCCGTGATCGTTCAGTCCCCGTTCCCGACTCCTCCGCCCCCACCGCCGCCACCTTGGGCAACCAGTCAGGTCGCCGCCCCGGCAGCGCTGCAGAGTGCGGCGCGGCTCACCGGCGTTGCGAAGCCGCTGGGTTGTGAGTTCTGGTGGATCGGCGCGGACGGCGCGGTGAACGGGCTGTGGACCGAACCGGGCTTGGGCTGGCAGAGCTACCAGCTCGCCGGACCGGGCGCCGCGGCCGCGGGGGGCGGAATCACGGCGGTGTCCAAGGGCGGTGACGTGATGGAGGTGTGGTGGGTCGCACCGGACGGATCCGTGCAGGCCGCGTGGCACGAGAGCGAGTGGAACCTTTACACGCTCGCCGGCCCGGGCAGCGCCGCTGTCACCGGGGGAATCGCCGGCATCTCCAAGGGCGGTGACGTGATGGAGGTCTGGTGGATCGGGCCCGACGGGTCGGTCCAGGCCGCCTGGCACGAGAGCGAATGGAACCTCTATGCGCTCGCCGGTTCGGGCGCCGCGGCGACCACCGGCGGCATCACCGCGGTGTTCAAGGGCGGCGACTCGATGGAGGTCTGGTGGGTCGCCCCGGACGGTTCGGTCGCCGGCGCGTACCACGACGCGCAGTGGCAGATCTACACGCTGTCGGGATCCGGCAGCGCGTCGCCCACCTGCCGGATCAGCTCGTCCTTCGGCGGCTCGCTGCAGGAGAACCTGATGCGGGTCTGGTGGGTCGACGGGGCGGGCACGACGTACCAGGCGTTCTTCGACAGCGAGTGGTCCGTGGTCCCGATCGGCTCGGGCGCCGACCCGTCGGGGGCCACGGCCGGCGTTCTGTTCAATCCGGACACGCCGACGGCTCTGTGGGCCCTCACCGACGGGTCCCTGGTCGACGCGCACCCGCCGGAGATCACGCTCTCGGCGCACGTCTCAGGCGGCCGCGGCCTGCGCGGCACCGTCTGGCTGACGTTGCGTGAGGACGGCTCAACCCGGTGGCACGGCGATCTCACCAACGATCAGGTCTACGGCTACAACTTCGGCCTCAGCGTCTTCGCGTCAACCGGGACGCATGCCGACATCGGCGCGGCCCACCACGGTTCCGTCGCGGGCTGGGGGGAGCCGGGCAGCGGCGTCGAAATCTGGGACGAGAACCACGACCCGAACCCCTTGCTTGCCGCCAAGCTGGACGGCTATCGATTCTCCGGCCTGTCGGTTCGCCTGGAACACAGCGTCGACGTGGTCGACTACCTCGAGGCAGCTCTGGTGGCCATCTTCGAGGCGGCCGTGGGCACCGCCTTGACGCCGTACGGCTTCGTGGTCGTCGTGGGCATGGAGGTCGGGTCGCTGCTGGCAACCGGCTCGCTCGTCCCCGGCGCGATCATCGCGGGCGGAGTGCCGTGGCTCACCGGCCCCGGCGGCGTCTTCGTCCGGGTGCTGGCCACGGCGACCAACAGCGACGGGAGGCTCCTCACCGACGCCGAGTACGGCTGGGCGAACGACGTCGTCTTCCGCGGCTCATTGCCGCCGATCGACAGCTTCCGCATCACCAACTACCTCGGGTTCGGGGACCGTCCCTTCACCTTCCCGACCTTCGGCGGACCGACCTTGGTCAACCTCGGGGACACCGTGTTCGGCAACCTGCACGCCGACGAAGCGACCGTCATCCACGAACTCACCCACGCCTGCCAGATCGCGCATACAGAGGATCTGTTCTTCACCGCCACCGCCATCATCACCCAGTTGGAGAGCGAGCTGGAGCTTCGAGGGGATGCCTGGAGCGCGTACGACTACGAAGCCGCCGGTTTCGACTTCCCCGACCTCAACCTGGAGGCCCAGGCCAAAGTCGTCGAGGACTGGTTCCTCGGACACGCGTCGAGACCGATGAATCCCGACACCAGGAACCACACCGGCATACCGATGGATGCCCTCAGCCCGTACTACCGGTACATCACCGACAACCTGCGCATCGGCCGCTTCTGATCTCACACGCGGGCGGCGGTCAGCCGATGCCCGCGTGGCGTCCCGGCTACGATCCTGGTCGCAACGGGTCGCGGGACGAACGAAGGAGGGGGTGGAGGTCCGGACCATGGGGCCCTTCTTCGGCCGGGAGCGCGAACTCGCGGACCTCCTCGCGCTGTCCGATCCCGTTACGGCCGGCCACCCGTCGATCGCGCTCATCGCCGGCGAACCCGGGATCGGCAAGACGCGGCTCGCCGAGGAATGCACGGAGCGGCTGGCCGGCCGCGGATTCGCGGCCGCGCGGGGCCGGAGCTGGGCCGGCGACGGCGCCCCACCGTTCTGGCCGTGGGTCCAGACCTTCCGTTCGCTCGGAGCGGACGACCCCTTCGGGACGACGCACTCGCCCGGGGTGACCTCCACGGGGGATGCCGCGGCAACCCGGTTCCTCCTGTTCGACCACGTCGTCGAACAGCTCGCCGAACGAACCGCGGACCGGCCGGCGGTCGCCGTCCTTGACGACCTTCACTGGGCGGACGAGCCGTCGCTGCTGCTGTTGCGCTTCCTCGCCAACGACACGCGCCCGCTTCGGCTGCTGGTGGTCGGGACGTACCGGCCCGCGGAGGTCGAGCCCGGCGGCGCGCTCGGGACGGCGCTGGCCGACCTGAACCGCGTGGCGCTCCGCATCGAGCTCTCCGGGCTGTCGCGGGAGGCGACCTCGGCATTGGTTGTCGCCACGACCGGCGCCGAGCCGCGGCCCGAGATGTCCGATGCCGTGCACCGGAGAACCGGTGGCAACCCGTTCTTCGTCCGGGAACTGGCCCGGCTCCTGGACTCCCAGGGACGCCTCGGAGGATCAGGTTCCGATCCGCCCGGCGGAGTTGCCGAGCTGAGCGTCCCGGAGGGCGTCCGCGAGGTGATCGAACGGCGCGTGGCGCGGCTCGCCCAGTCCACCGAGTCCGTCCTCGGCGCGGCGGCGGTGCTTGGCCAGGAGTTCGACATCGCGACGCTCCGTTCGATGTTCGACGACCATGGTGGCGATGCCGGCCAAGGTGCCCGCCCGGATGTCCTGGCGGCCATCGACGAAGCGGCCGCCGCCCGCCTGATCGAACCGGATGAGGCGACCGGCGCCGGGCGATACCGGTTCGCGCACGCGCTGGTTCGCGACGCGCTCTACGCCGACCTGCCGGCCGGGGTCCGAACGGACCTCCACCGTCGCGCCGCCGACGGCATCCGGGGCCAGACCGGCGAGGCACCGGCGGAACGCGTCGCGGAGTTGGCGGAGCACTGCCTCAGGGCCGTTCCGGCGATCGACCCGTTGGTCGCCGCCGGTTTCCTCGAGCAGGCCGGGCGCCGAGCCGTCTCGCAGATGGCGTACGAGGAGGCCACACGGCTCTTCTCGCAGGCGCTGATGGTCATGGAACAGGCTCGCGACGCCGGCGGCCGCCTTCGGATGCTGCTCGCGCTGGGCGACGCGCTCGTTCGCGTCGGCGACCTTCCCTCCTCCAGGACTCGGTTCGAGGAGGCAGCCGACCTCGCACGCCGGCTCGATCGCTCGGAGGACCTGGCTCGCGCGGCGCTCGGCGTCGGCGCCGGCCTGACCGGGTTCGAGATCAAGGTGTTCGACCGGCGGCAGATCGATCTGCTCGAGGAGGCGCTCGACCGCCTGGCGCCGGGCGACTCGGCGCTCCGGGCGTGGCTGCTCGCGCGGCTCTCGGTCGCGCTCTCGTACGCGGAGCCTCCCCGGCGCAGGGAGGCTCTGAGCAGGGACGCCGTGGCGATGGCCCGGCGGCTCGACGAGCGCGTCGCCTTGGCGTATGCGCTTTCGAGCCTCTGCGATGCCATCGCCGGTCCCGACCACGTCGTGGAGCGATGGGATGCGGCGACCAGCATGGTGGACCTCGCGCGCGCGGCCGGCGAACCGGAGATGGAGCTCCTCGGACGCCGGTTCCGTGTGGTCGCGCTGCTCGAACAGGGGCGGATCGGCGAGGCCGACCAGGAGATCGACGCGTTCGCGCGCCTGGCGACGCCGCTCCGTCAGGCGCTGTATCTGTGGTACGTGCCCGTCTGGCGCGCCATGCGCGCGCTCGTCCGCGGCGACTTCGATGGAGCCGAGGCGCTCGTCGTGCAGGCCGAAGAGATCGGACGACGCGCTTCGAGCGAGAACGCGGAGATGCTCGTGCTCACCGTCCGTTTCATGGCCGCGCACGTTCGCGGCGAGCACGCCGCGGTGACGGATCTGACGGCGACCTCGATGGAGCAGTACGCGTCCTACCCCGGCGCGGCCGCAGCCCTGGCGATCGCCGACCTCGACCGGGGCCGGCCCGCCGAGGCACGAGCGGTCGCCCGGACGCTGGCGCTCGGCGTGGCGGAGAACCCTCGCGACTCCGAGTTCATGGCGTCGATGACCTACGTCGCCGAGGCGCTGTGGGCGACGCGCGAACCCGGAGGCGCCGAACGCCTCTACGACGCGCTGCTTCCACACCGCGACCTGTTCGCCGTGGACGGGATCGGGGCGGTGCTCGTCGGTTCCGTAGAACGGCCGCTGGCGTTGCTGGCGGCGCTGCTCGGCAGGCGGGCCGACGCCGAGGAGCACTTCGCGAAGGCGACCGAGGCCCACCGGCGCATCGAGGCGGCGCCGCTGCTCGCGCAGACTGAGGCGGACCATGCGGACGCGCTGGTCCGACTTGCAGGCGAAGATGGCTCCGTCGTGCCGCCGCGCGCGATGGAACTGGCCCGATCCGCCGCGGCGGTGTTCCGAACCATCGGCGCGCCCGCGAAGGCCGACGCCGCCCTGCGGGCCGCCGGTCCGGCGGACGAAGCGAAGATCGAGCCGTTCCCGGATGCGTCGGGCGAGCTCATCCGTGACGGCGATGTCTGGAACGTCACCTGGGGTGGCCGCTCCACGCGCCTTCGCGACGCCAAGGGCCTTCGAGACCTGGCGGTGCTCCTCGCCCGCCCCGGCGTCGCCGTCCACGTGATGGAGCTCGCCGGAGGGGCCGCCGCGGCGGCCACCGGCGGTCAGGACGTGCTCGACACCCGTGCTCGGGACGCGTACCGCGAGCGCCTTCGGGCGCTCGGTGCCGATCTGGAGGAGGCCGAGGCGAACCACGATCCCGAACGCGCGGCCCGGATCCGCATCGAGGTGGATGCGCTCACCGAGCAACTGGTGACGGCGTTCGGGCTGGGAGGCCGTCCGCGGGCGATGGGCGATTCCGTCGAACGGGCGCGGAAGGCCGTCACGGCGCGCATCCGGGAGTCGGTCCGAAGGATCGAACGCGACCTGCCCGCGCTCGGGCGCCACCTCGACCGGTCGATCCGCACCGGTGCCTTCTGCTCATACGACCCGGCCGAGCCGGTCCGCTGGAGCGTCCGGCCGTGAATTCTGGCATCGCTACCTCGAACCTGGCGCCTCCGGTATGAGCGAGCGCAGCGGGCGCTCGCGGAAGGAGGCGCGAATGGCAACCACCGAGTTGACGCTCGCCGAGGAGTCCGGTTCGGCATCGGACGACGCCGGTGCGCAGCA
>JBEDUK010000083.1:0-17088 GCA_040414485.1 Actinomycetota bacterium | reverse complement strand
ACCAGCGCGACGCCGCCCACGACGAGCCCCAGCGCGCCGACCGCGATCCCGATGATGCCGAGCGTCCGCGCGGACGAGGCCGCGTCCTTCGCGCTGTTCGTTCCCGCCGCCGCAAGCGCCGTCACGCGCGCCGTCTCCCGGTCGACCCGCGTCGCGAGTTCCGTCGCGGTCGGAACCTTCGTCGGGAACTGGACCGTGGTGGGATCGGTTACCGTGGCGAACGTATCCGGGCCCGCCGTCACGGTCTCGTTGATGGTCGTGCTGTTGATCGAGCCGGTGATCTTGATCGTGTACGCCCCCGGCGACGTCGGGATGAACGCGCCCCGGTAGTCGCCCGGTGACCCACCCGAGTCCGCGTCGAAGTTCGGCTCCAATGCGACCGGCGTGGACGCCGAACCGAGCGACAACGTCGCCTTCAGCGTGTCGGCTGCGTTGTCGACGCCCGTTCCGGACGCGGTCTCGTGGATGATCACCTCCACGCTGTTGGGATAGCCGACGTATGCGGGCTCGGTTCCAAGGCCGATGGCAACGGTGTAGGGGCCGACCTGCCGTTCGGCATGGGCGAACGCGGGGCCGACGCCGAGCAGGAGCACGGACGCCGACACGGCGCCGACGAGCGTCGCCAGGACGCTGCAACGTTTCATTCGATTCGATTCCTCCGCTCGGGGGCGCCGGACGGATCCGCGTTGGTCCGCCGCGCGCGCCCGGTTGACGCTCACACAAGCGCTCCGCCCGCGGCGACGGCGGTGGACCCACCGCCGGCCGCGGTCACGGTCAGACGAGCGAAAGGGCAGGAGGCGCGCGCGTCAGGCGCTCGCCGAAGAGAACGGTCGATGCGAATCTCCGCACGCCGGCGATGCCGAACCGCGGCGTGACCCGCCGAACCGGCTCGGCCGGCGCCAGCGCGCGGCCGATCGCCAGGGCGGCGCGGCCGAGGAACGACAGCGCCAGGGCCAATGCGGTCGCCACCAGGACCTGAACGGCCAGGCCCAGGGACAGGAACGGCCCGTGCAGCAGGGAGGAGACGGGCGCGCCGGCCAGCAGCCGTTCGACGACCTCCTGGACGACGAACAGCGAGATCTGCAGGGCGGCGAGCGCGAGCGCCGAGCGGCGAAACCCCTCCCACCAGCCGGCCGCCGGCTGCTCGCCGCGGGCGCCGCGGACGCCGCGGACGAAGTGACGGCAGGCGGTGCCGAACACGGCGATCGCGCCGAACACGATCGCGCACGCGATGGCCGTGGACCAGTACCGGTGCCCGGTCTGACCGAGTAGCACCTCGCGCACGCCCGCGTTGGGATACGCCGCCGCGTAGGCCAGCCCGTGACCGGCGACGACGCCCGTGACCGCCGCGAATGCGACCAGGGGGGCACGCCGCTGGACATGGCTTCGAGAGGCCGTCGGGTCGGCCGTTCGCATGGTGTGGAGGATACCCCCGCATGGTCGAATCTGGGTTCCGAACGGGGCACCCTGGGACGCGCCGGCCGTGGCCTCGGGCGCGTTTCTCGCAGGCTCCTCAAGGGAACCTTTCAGCCAGTCTGAAGGTCGGTGGCGTCAGGTCGCAGTGCGAGCGCATCGGCGCCCGCGGGGATCCCGACCGGGAGGAGGCTCGTGCCCATGCGCACGCAACCGCCGGCATCGACCGGGTTGGACGAGGTGATCGACGCATATCGGGAGCGCATCCGGGCGGCGGCCATGCCGCGGGCGGTGAGGGCGGAGGCGTTGCGGCAACTGACACGACTGCGGCTGATGCCGACGGACGGCGTCGAGCACTACGTGATCCGCGGTTACCTCGAGGCTGTGATCGAGCTTCCCTGGCCCGAACGCGCGGGGATCGAACGCCGGCTGCTGGACGCGCTGAGCGGCTCCGGCCCCGAAGTGCCGGAGGAGCAGGACGCGCCAGAGGCGGGGGTGTTGGTCCTTCAGGACGATCCGTGCGCGCCGGCAACCGGATCCGCCACGGGTTCGGCCGCGCACCCGTACGCCTGGGACAGCGCGGCCATGACGTTCGTCTCTCCGGACGCGACGGAGCAGGTTCCGAAGAAAGTAAAGTAGCCTGACGAAAACCCTAAGACGGTCCGTCCGGCGCGGAACGAAGCGTGCCGCCCGTCTCGATGTCCGTGACGAAGCCGCCCCAGCCGCCCGACGCGTCCTCGTTCGCCGGAGCCGTGAGCATCAGCAGGCGGACGTCGCCGTCGCCTCGGATCTCGTAGGTGTGCGGGATGCCACGGGGAAGGAAGACCGACCCGGTCTCTTCGACGTCGAATGCCTGATCGCCGCAGCGGAACGTCGCCGAGCCCTGGAGGACGTAGAAGATCTCGTCCTCGGTGGTGTGCACGTGCTCGGGCGGTTCCTCGCCTCGGCGCGTCGTGTATTCGACGACCGCCATCGTGCGTCCCCGGCCGATCTCGCCGGCCTTCACGACGAAGTCGACGCCGACGTAATCGAAGATCCATCCCTCCCCGGCCTTCAGTGCGTACGGGCGCATGCGAACTCCTTTGCGTCAGCCGGGATGCTACGGGACCGGGACAGGACGGGGCGTTTCGGCGCGCTCGGCCGAGGGTAGTCCGAGTCGTCGTGAGCACGCACGTCGATGGTAGGAGCGCCTGATGTCACACGCGTCGTTCGTCCCCGAGACCGGCGGTGGCCTGCGCGACGAGGTCAAGGAGGTCACGCGGGGCCCGGGCCGGCGGCGCCTGGCGGCCGACGGGTTCCGGCGCTTCATCGCCGCGGACTGCGCGAGCCACGCGCGCGCCCTCGCCTACTCCGGCGTGCTGGTGTTCATCCCCGCCCTGATCGCCCTGATCGGGCTCTCGACCGTCTTCGGCCTGCAGACGGTGCGATCGGTCGTCGACAGCACCGTGCAGGGTCTGGCGCCCGGCAGGTCCGGCGAGATCCTGACCCAGGCGATCCGCCAGGGAACGCGGACGTCCGGGGGCCGCGCGCTGATCGTGGGGCTGCTCGCCGCGGTGGTCGCCGGAACGTTCGCCATGGCGCAGGTCGAGCGCGGCGCCAACCGCATGTACGGCATCGAGGTCGACCGGCCGTTCGTCCGGCGCTACCTCCGCGCGCTGGTGCTGCAGCTCACGGCCGGCTCCCTGTTGTTCGGCGCCGTGCTGCTGATCGCGGCGGGGGCGGGCATCGCGGATTCGCTTTCCGGGATCGGGCGAACGGCGGCGCTGGTGATCCGCTGGCCGCTCGGGGTCGCGCTCGTCGCGGTCGCCTTGACGATCGTGATGAAGGCCGCCCCGAACCGGAAGCAGCCGTCGTTCGCATGGTTGCTCACCGGCACCGCGCTCTCGGTGATCCTCTGGATCGTCTCGACCCTGCTGCTCGGCGTCTACTTCCGTCTGGACACGGCTGCCAGCCAGACGTACGGTCCGCTGCTCGGCGTCATCGCGCTGCTCGTGTGGTCCTATCTCTCCGGGATCTCGATCTACGCCGGATTCGCGTTCGCCGCCCAACTCGAGGCCGAACGCGCGCAGCAGCCGGGACCGACGCGCGACCGGATCGGGCGGACGCCCCGGGCCGTCGAGGCCGTGGTCCACTAGCGCGCGTGCCGGCGCGTGCCGTCAGTACGTCAGTAGAAGAACTGCTGGAGCTGATCGATCCCCGGGCCGTCGACGTATCCCATCCGCAGCGCCGGGTTGACGGCGACGCGGATGGGGACCACGGCGAACCGATTCGAGAAGTCGAAGCCGGTGATCGACTCGATCAGGTTTCCCTGTTCGTCGTAGACGACGATCGCGCTGCCGCCGGTGGGGGCGAACACGGGGTCGGCGACGAGGAACAGGTGGTTCACGGGATCCACGGCCACGGCCGCGCCGCTGTTCAGCTGATCGGCCGGCCCGGTCCCGGGCAGCTGCACGGCGAAACCGGTCTTCTTCTTGAGGTTGTAGAACTCGACCTGGGCGTTCAGCTCTGTGGTGGTGCACGCGATGCCGGTGCCCGAGTCGACGGCGAGCCCGTTGACGAATCCGGCGCCGAAGGGCCCGCCGTTCAGGCCGTTGAACTGGGTGATGTCTCCGGTCGTGAGATCGAGCAATGTGTTCACCGGCGGCGGGCCGCCCACCGCGCCGGTGGAGGAGGCAAGGACCGCCTTGTTCGTCGCCGTGTCCTGCGCCACCTGGACGAGCCCGATCGCGAACCTGTTCGGATCCAGCTCGAACACGGTGCTCGTGCCCTGGGTGAGGTCGGTCGCGATCAGGTCGGGCACGTCGCCATGCTTGAGGTCGATCCCATAGACGACGCTGGTGCTCGTCGACTGGTTCTCGGCGTTCTGAATGACGTCGAAGTCCGCGATGGGCGGGACCCATGGGCCGGTGAACTGCCCGGCCGTCACCGGGTTCATGACCTTGTAGCGGCGGCGGGCGTAGATCGAACCGTGGGGCGTGACGTAGTGCGTGATGAGCGCGATGTCGCCCGCGAAGATGCCGTCGCCGAGATACGCGTCGCGCTTGTTCGTGTGGCGGGCGAACACGTGGGCGACCTTCGCCCTGCTCTGGTCGAAGGTCTCCACCGAGACCTTGTAGGTCCCCGGCGGGCCGACGTCCTGCGACGTGGTGAGCACGCCGTCGGTGCCGTTCAGGTTGATGTCCCAGCCGAAGATCTGACCGCCGTCGGCGGTCGAGAGGACCTTGCCGAGGCCGACCCGATGGCCCGCCGGCGGCGGTGATGCGCCGGCCACGGCGGTGAGGGCCGCCTGACTCGCGAGGGCCCAGACACCGGCCAGGGCGAGGGACACGCGGAACGCGCGACGGACGTTCATGAAGGGCCGACCTCCTCCAGCCTGGACGCTCGGATCTTCTGGGGACCCTTACGCACGGGACGCCTCGACGGTTCGCGCGACCTTCGAGGCCGCCGCCGTCCGGCGCCGCTAGTCGGGAAAGTCGCCCGTGGCGCCGTCGATCGACTCGCGCAGGATGTCCATGTGCCCCGCGTGGCGCGCCGTCTCCTCGAGCATGTGGATGAGCACCCAGCGCATGGAGACCTGTTCGCCGAACCACGCGTTGCCGAGCGCGTCCAGGTCCGTTGCTTCGATGGCGCGATCCGCGGCAGTCCGTGCGCGGCCGTAGAACGCGACGATGTCGGCAGCGGTCTCGTTCGGCTCCACGCGCCAATCGGCGTCCGGATCGTTCTCGTCGAACTCCGGGAGCGGTTCGGTGTCCCGGCCGAATGTCTCGCAGAACCAGCCGTACTCGACGGCGGCCAGGTGCTTGACCAAGCCGAGCATGCTGGTTCCGGACGGGGTCATCCGGCGGCGAACCTGTTCGTCGTCCAGGCCGTCGAGCTTCCAGAGGATCACGTCGCGCTGCCGGTCGAGCGCGACGTACAGGCTCTCTTTCTCGCTTCCGGTGGGGGGCACGCGTCGTCTCATGACGGCGACCGTAGCAGTCCCGTGGGACAACGAACGAAAGGCCCGGCCGCTGCGCGGCCGGGCCCCTCGTGTCACCTTCGTCTGAAGGAGTGAGGTCCTACGTGACCTTGAAGGCCTTCGTCGCGGCGAGGCCGCTGGTGGCGCCCTTCGCCGTGATCTTGCCCTTGCCGACCACCGCGCTCGCAGGGATCGTCACCTTCAGCGAGAACGCCCCGGTCGCGCTGGCCGTCGCCTGCCCCAGCGTCGAGGCCGTGCCGGCGTGGTCCTTGAACGTGATGTTGACCTTCTCGTTCGCACCGAACGCGGTGCCCTTCACGGTGACCGTCGTCCCCGGGAGGCCCTTGCCCTTCGACAGCGTGATCGCCGGAGCCTGCGCCGCGCCGGCGGCGCTGAACTGCGGAAGGGCAGCCCCAGCGATCATGAGGCTCGACGTGATGCTCGCGCAGTTCGACAGGTTCGAGACGTTCGCGATGTGGATGCCGTCGACGTCGCCCCACGCCAGTTCCGTGCCGTCGGCCGTGAACGTTGGGCTGGCATAGCCGACCCACTGGCCGCCCTTGTCGGTGTTGAACTTGCTCGCGTTCAGCGCGATCTGGCACTTGTAGGTGGGCTTGGTCGGCGCCGGGCCGTTCGTGGCGAACAGCCGGATGACCACCTTGCGGGGCTGGCCGTCGAGCCAGTTCGCGGCGTCGTCCTCGACGATCGCGATCTTGTCGCCGGCCCGCGTGATCACCGGGTTGAAGCCGTAGGACCAGCCGTTCGTGTAGCAGCCGCCGCCCTCGCTGTTGTCGTCGAACCAGCTGGCCGCGGTGTCGTCGCCGTTGCCGGTCTTGTAGTACTTGAACACGCGGTCGGGCGGGTCGACGAAGCACTGCCACGCCGACGGGTCGTCGGTCATGAAATGCGTGTTGTCGATCCACGCCGGGTGCTCGTTGTTCTCCTGCCCGAGCGACTGCCCGGGGAAGTTCAGGTTCGTCGAGCTGGTCGGGGTCCAGTACGTCGTCTGCTCGCCGCCCTCCCAGTTCCAGTACGCGATCTTCTGCGCGTCCGGAGAGATGCGGACCGAGTCCGGCGGGTAGGCCGGCCAGTTGGTGCTCGAATAGTCCGAGGGCGTCGTGATCCTGTGGTTCAGGTGCCCGGCGCGGTCCATGACGTAGAGGTCCATCCCGGGCGTGCCGTCGGGAGCGATCTCACCGGGGCCCTCGGCGACCAGCGTGCCGTTGTCGGCCATGCTGGCGTAGAGGTATCCGCCGCCGGTCGTGACCTGCTGCGCGCCCGTGCCATCGGTGGCCGAGACGAAGATGTTGCCGCCCTTGTAGTACACGAGGGTGCCGGCGGGAGCAGTTCCCGCGCGCGCCGGCTTGGTCACGCGGGCCCCATCCCGGACGTGGAGCACCGGCATCCGCGCCGGGGCGCGGCGGGCGGTTCCCGGGGTGACGCCCGAGGAGGCCGTGGCCCCGTGGGCGAACAATGTCAGTACCATCGAGCCGGCCAGTGCCGTGAACAGCACCATTCGCGCTCCGGTCGTGCGTGTGCGCAGGCGCATGCCAACTTCTCCTTCCTAGGGGACAGGAATGGCGGGAATCGGGGCGAGCCGAACGCGCACCCCATTCATCCCGGTTTGCGGCGATTAACGATACGGTGCGACCACGCGAACCCCAACGGTCGCTGGGCAATTTCGATGGATTCGCGGCGGATCCTTAGGCGCCGAGCAGGTCACGCCGCCGGAAGAGCGCAAGCGCGCCCGCGGCGCAGGCCACACTGATCGCGACCAAGATCGCGGCCGGCGCCGGGTGGAACGACTGGGCCGGCACCAGCGCGATGTGCGCGAAGGGCGTGAGGTCCACGAGCCACTGCGGCGCGCCCAGGAGCGAGCCGACCGCCTGCCACAGGAACGAGACCATCACGATGCCGTAGGCGATCCCCGTGCTGGCGCGCGGGGCGACCGCGTACGCGAGGGCCGCAAGGCCGAGGAACAGGAACGCGACCGGGAGGCAGTTCGCCCCGGCGCCCAGCATCTGGGCGAACGGGACCGACGCACCGGTGGTGGCCGCCCCCGCCCACGTCGCCGCGCCCGCCAGCAGCGCGAGCGCCGCCGTTGCGCCCGCCGCCACCAGCAGCCGGCCGGTGAGCCACCTGATCCGTCCGACCGGCAGGGCGAGCAGCGTCTCGAGGCGGTCGTCCTCCTCCTCGCGTCGCGCACCCCCGACCTGGGCGCAGACGAACAGGCAGAGCGCCAGCACGAAGAAGAAGAAGACGAACGACAGATAGCCGGTGGACGTGAGGATCGAGCCGATCCCGAGCTTCGCGAGCTGCTGTTCGATGTTCTTCGGGATGTCCGATGACGACACGCTCCTGGACACCACGCCGAGGATGTAGGCGAACACCGTGACGCTCGCGGCCCACGCGATGAGTCCACCGCGGAGCGTGCGGATGGCCTGGGCGCTCGGCGAGGACAGCAGGCCGAACCGCGGGTCCGCGGTGTCGCGCGCTGGAAGGACGCCGGTACCGATGTCGCGGCGGGCGAACAGACGCTCCGCGCCGATCAGCAGGCCGATCGTGGCCAGCACCGGCAGCACGAGCACCACCGGGCGCGCGCCCGTGAACGGTCGCATCTCCTCCGCCCATCCGAGCGGCGTGAACCAGCGGAGCCAGGCGAGGCTCGCGGCGGTGTCCGCCACGACACGGAGCAGGAGAAAGACCCCGACGGCGGCGCCGCCCAGCTCGAGGGCGATCCGGCGGGTCGGGGCGACCTGGCTGGCGATCGCTCCGATGCCGGCGAACACGGGCACCACGGAGGTCGTCGCGAGCGCGAGGTAGGCCGACCCTCCCCATGGGAGCCCACCGATGACGAAGCCGACGAGCATCGCGAGCCACAGGATCGCGGTGCCCGCGGCGATGGCGGCCATCACGGCCAGGTAGGAGCGGCGGCGGCCGAGCGCGCCGGCGAGCACGAGCTCGGTTCGGCCGGCCTCTTCGTCGCCTCGCAGGGGCCGCACGGCGGCGAGGATGCCGAACGCCGCGGCCGCGATGGCGAGCGTCCCGCCGACGCGCCAGGCCGTGTAGCCGCCGACCGTGAGCAGATCGAACGGATAGCCGTAGAGGAACCGGAGCCCGACGTTGTTCCCGAACGCCTGGGCGAAGGCGACGCGGCTGGCGAGGGTGGGATACGCGTGGCGGTAGCCGACCGGCTGGATATAGGAGTAGATGGCGAAGAGATAGGCGAACGCCAGCGTCCTTACGCGGGCGTCGCGGAACGCGCGCCTGGCGACGGCGCCCGCGGGGCTGCCGCGAGCTTCGGCCTCGGCGGTTCGCGGGTGGCTGGCGTCGGACACGAACAGGGTTCCTTCTGCGCCGTCGCCCTACGTATGGCGTGTGGCGGTATGGCGCCCGCCATCCTCCGGGACGGCCGCCGCCTCGCCGCCGGCCGTTTCGTCCGGCGACGGTGCGGACGCCGTGGCGTAGTGGTGCAGGAAGATCTCCTCGAGCGAGGGCTCCCGGCTGGTGAGCGTGACCACCGGATGGCCGGCGAGGGCTTCGACGACCCGCTCCATGTTCGCGGACACCTCGAGTCGCAGCGCGTCCGGCGCCGGGTGCTCGACCTCCACGCCCGGGATCGGCGCGAGCGCGGGCGCCGGGCCCGCGAAGGACACGTCCACCGTGTGCGCGCTCAGATGTCGAAGCTCGGCCAGCGTCCCCTGGTCGACCAGACGGCCGGCCCGCAGGATGCCGACCCGATCGCACACGGCCTCCACCTCGCTCAGGATGTGGGACGACAGGAAGATCGTCTGCCCGCGGCCCTTCGCCTCGTTCGCGCACTCGCGGAAGACCATCTCCATCAGCGGGTCGAGCCCGCTGGTGGGCTCGTCAAGCAGCAGGAGGTCCGCCCGTGTCGACAGCGCCGCGATCAATTGCACCTTCTGACGATTGCCCTTCGACAATGCCCGGATCTTCTTGCGAGGGTCCAGTTCGAACCGCTCGACGAGCGAATCGCGGTAGGCGCGATCGGTCCCGCCGTGGAGCCGCGCCATGAACTCGAACGTCTCTGCGCCGGTCATCGCCGGCCACAGGAACGGCTCGCCGGCCACGTAAGCGACGCGCTGGTGCGCCTCGACCGGGTTGGCCCAGGCGTCCAGGCCGAACAGTTCCGCGCTGCCGCGTGTGGGCCGATGCAGCCCGAGCAGCAGCCTGATCGTCGTGGTCTTGCCGGCCCCGTTCGGCCCGAGGTACCCGTAGACCTCGCCCTCACGGACCGTCAGATCGAGTCCTTCCAGCGCGACGGTCGCGCTGTAGTGCTTCGTCAAGTCCGACGTCCGGATCGCGTCCATGGCGCTCGACCCGCGAGCCTAGAGCATGGCGGTTGCAGCTGCGGGCAGGCCTTCCGATCCCCGCGTAGTGGGTCCCTGGGCCCGGCGGATGCGGGTCCGTCGGTGCGACGCTCAGCGCGAATGACACCGATGCATGGGATCCGAGCAACGACCGCGCCTGCACTCGACGTGGTCAGAAAGGGGTTTTGCGATGCGCAGTTGGCAGCGTTGGACATCGGGCCTGGTCGTGGCCGCCGTCGGCGTGGCCTTCATCGTCATGACGATCGCGAACAGCCTGTTCTCCGTCGGACCGGCCTTCGACCGCATGAGCGGCGGATTCAGGCCGGTGATGAAGACCGCTCCGCTCACGCAGCTGCAGCAGAACGTCCAGTCGCTCGCGACGGTGAGTGACGAGTACAACGCGGCGGTGCCGGTCTTCGCGCAGGGCATGACGATGGCGCCAGGCCAGTTCTACGCCTACGTGACCCAGGACTTCCCCGCGGTCGCCGCCGGCATGCAGCAGCTTCCGGCGATCGTCGACCAGTTCAAGGGGGTCGTGGGGACCCTCCAGGCCGAACAGGCGCGGTTCGTCCGCGCCGACGCGATCCCGACGTCGAACCTGCCCGCAGGCACGATCCCGTGGGCGTACCTCATCGCCGGGATCGTCCTGATCGCGCTGGGCGCCCTGATCATCCTCCTGCCGGGCCGGCTGTGGGCGTGGCTGGCGGTGGCGTTCAGCGCCCTGCTGATCGTCGCCTCGGTCGCGTTCTCGCTGCCGCAGAAGGCCTCGGCGGCGGACACGATGAACGCGCACCTGAAGCCCGTCTACACCGCTCAGATGGTCGCCGGCGCGAAGACGGCCGTGACGACGATGGGGGCGATGGGCCAGCAGCTGCAAAGCGAGATGCTGCCGACGCTCGCTCAGCAGATGGGGATGAGCCAGGCACAACTCCAGGCGTTCATGGAGAAGAACATGCCGGCCACCGCGACCGCGCTCCAGTCCATGCCGGCAACGATGACCCGGTTCCAGAACCTGGTCACGACGTTCGATCAGCACCTGTCCGACTACCAGACTCTGACGTCCGTCTCGTTCGTCCCGATCGTCTGGACGCTGATCATCGGCTCGATCATCTCGCTGCTGGCGGGTGCGCTCGGGGTGTTCGGCATCCGAAGGACGGCCGAGGTCGAGCAGGTCCGGCACCTCGAGGTCGTCGAACGCAAGGCGGCCTGATCGTTCGCCGGCCCTACGTCTGACGCGTTCCGGGCCGCGACCGCCGGGTGCTGACCCGGCGGTCGCGGCCGAACCTATACTCCGGCCATCGCCGGACACGAGGGCCTTCACGGAGACGCGCCCGGGGTAGGCGGCTGGCCGTCCGTGCGTCCCTACAGGAGCCCCCTGGCGGGGGACGCCAACGCAGGCCGTGTCGCCCTGGTCACGGGTGGCGGGACCGGCATCGGACTGGCCACGGCGCTCGAGTTCGCCAGGACCGGCGCGAGGCTGGCGATCTGCGGCCGTCGCGAGGAGCCTCTCCGGTCGGCCGAGGCGTCGATCTCGGCGCTCGGAGCCGCCTGCCTCGTAAGGCCCACTGACGTGCGGGACCCCGACCAGGCCGAGCGTCTGATCGACGAAACGCTCGAGAGATTCGGCAGGATCGACGCCCTCGTGCACTGCGCGGGGGGACAGTTCACCGCCGCCGCGCAGGAGATCTCGGCGAACGGCTGGCGCGCGGTTCACCGGCTCACCGTCGAGGCAGCCTGGAACCTGACCCGTTCGGTCGCTCGCCGGTCGATGATCCCGAACCGCTCCGGCGTCGTCTTATTCGTGGGGTTCAGCCCGCGGCGTGGCATTCCCGGGTTCGCACACGCCTCCGCGGCCCGTGCGGCCCTGGAGAACCTGGCATCCGGGCTGGCGCTCGAATGGAGCCGGTACGGGATCCGAAGCCTCTGCGTCGCTGCCGGCTCGATCCTTACCGAGGGCCTCGAGGCGTACGGCGCCGATCGCGTCGACGCGTGGAGGCGGCAGATACCCATGGGCCGGCTCGGCTCGCCGGAGGAGGTGGGAGCTCTGATCGCGTTCCTCGCCTCGCCGGGGGCCGACTACGTCACGGGCACGACGGTCGTGATCGACGGGGGAGCGGACGCGTGGGGGTCGGGAGAGCTGCCGCCCGAGCCCGAGCCCGCGCGGGAGACCTAGTCGCCTAGCTCCGGCGCGGCCGCCCCCGCCCGGTCACGGGTGAACCGCTGCACGGCGTCGGCGGCATCTTCCGTCTGAGCGAGCATCCCATAGGCGAGCCGTTCGATCAGCAGACCCGCGTCGCGGGAGGATTCCGCCATGGCGTGGATGGCTGCCTTTGCGACCGCCAGGGCGAGCGCCGGGGCGCGGGCGACGTCCGAGGCGAGATGCAACGCCCGCGTCAGCGCCGAGCCCGTCTCGCAGACCTCGGTGACCAGGCCGGCCGCGAGCGCCTCCTCTGCGGACAACCGCCGCCCCAGCAGGATCAGCTCCTTCGCCCGCGCGATGCCGACCATCCGCACGAGCCGATGGGTTCCGCCCGAGCTTGGCACGATGCCGATCCCGACCTCCGGGAACCCGAGCACAGCGGTGGCGTCGGCGACGCGGATGTCCGCGGCGAGCGCCAGTTCGAGTCCTCCGCCGAGGCAGTAGCCGTGGATGGCCGCGAACGTGGGCTGGGCCAGGACCGCGATCCGCTCGTACACCTCGCCCGCGGATCGGTAGTAGTCCATGATGCCGCCGGGATCTCGGTCGGCGAACTCCGTCACGTCGGCGCCGGCCGAGAACGCCCGGCCGGCACCGGTGAAGACGACGCTCCGGCTCGTTCGAACCTCTTCGGACCGCAGCGCCGCATCCAGCGCGCGTTCGGTCTCGGTGGAGATGGCGTTCAGCTTCTCCGGGCGCTCGAGGGTGACGATGGCGACGTCGCCATCACGCGTGATCCCGATCAGGTCCGGTGGCACGTCGACGTGGACCCCCACTCCCTCGCCTCGGGCGGCGGCATCGTACCCTGGTTCGCGTCATGGCGTTCCGGTACGAGCAGGAGCAGCGTTCGGTGGTCGTCGCCTCGGCGCGAGCGTCCGCCGACGCGGAGTTCATCAAGCTCACCCTCGCGGTCCACGGCATCACCGCGTCGGTGTCCGCCGCCTCGATCGTGTTTCCGTCGATCGATTTCGTCGAGGGCTCGTGCGTGTCGGTGGCAGCCGGCGACGCGGAACATGCCCGTTCGGTCCTCGATCAGCTCGGTCTGGCCCGGGACGAACTGGACGTGGCAGACCCGACCGACTGACGGACCAGGCCGCTGGAGCGCGGCCTGCTGCGGATCGTCAGTCATGTTGACGATCGCTATTTCAGTACTTCCACCACGCACCGCCGGAGACGAGCAGCGCTACCAGCGCAGCCAACGCCGCCGCGGCGCGGATCCTCATTCGAGCCATGATTCCCTCCACTCCATCAGGGGCCGGGGCAGTTCGTGTCCGGCCGACGCGGAGGCATCGGCCCGAGCACCGTGGCCTTGACGGTCGCCCACCGCCATTCGTTCGGACGCCGGAAAAGTCGGGACGTTCGGACGTTGCGCCGGTCCGTTCGACCCGCGACGCGTCGATCTGGTGATGGGCGCGGGTTAGGCCGAATGGCCTATGCGCGGCGCGCCCCGGACCCTTGACGCACCCGGCGACCCGGGGTTGGATGCTCGCGGGCGTGTCATGAAACGAATCTTCCCCGTTCGGCTGTACCAGGCCGCGGTGTCATTCGCCGCGCTTGCCTACTTCGCCCTGGCGATCATCCGCGACCCGGGCGTCATCCTCGACCCCGCCTATCTCGTGTGGATGGCGGCGCTGGCGACGATCAGCCTGCTGCCGGTGCCGGCCATCCAGGCGCGTGTCGGGATGGACTTTCCGCTCTCCATGGCCCTGGCGGTCCTCTACCCGCCGGCGGCGGCCGGTCTGGTCACGTTCGTCGGCTCGTGCGACACGCGCGAGTTCCGGCGCGAGATCCCCCTGCTGCGGGCGCTGTTCAACCGCTCGCAGGTCGGGCTGTCCACGGTGGCCGCCTCGGCGACCTTTCACGCCATGGCCGGAACGAAGCCGGGCCCCGGGTTGTTCGTCGCGGCGGCCGTCGTCGCGGTGCTGGTCGGATACGTCCTGAACATCACGCTCGTCACGATCGCGATCACGCTCGACTACGGCGTCACGCTACGCGACGCCGTCGCGGGACTCCGCATCGGCTCGCTTCCGAAGTTCGTCGGCACGTTCCTCGGCCTCGGGCTGGTCGGCGCTCTGCTCGCGTGGTTCTACCAGCGCGTCGGCGCGTGGACCGTGGTGCCCTGGGCGATCGCGGTGCTGCTCGGTCGCCGGATGTTCCTGCGTACCCGGGATCTGGAGGACACGGCGAAGCGGCTCGAGCGGTCGCTGGCCCAGTTGAATCTGCTGCAGGACTTCGCCGCGAAGCTCGACAGGCTGGGCGATCCGGCCCGCATCGGCGAGACGATCACAGAGGAACTCCTCGAACTCGTCGACTACCAGGACTGCCGCGTCTATCAATTGGGCGCCACCGGCGACACGCTCGAGCCGATCGCATACCTGGGCAAGGCTGAGGACCACGACGGCTCGCTGGGCCGCGCGCTCCAGGTGTCACTGGGCGAGGGCATCACCGGCAGCGCCGTGGCCGAGGACCGCACCGTCTACGTGGCGGACGCCGCGCACTGCGATTTCGCGGTGGACATCCCCGGCACGCTCGACGAGGACGAATCCATCGTCGCCGTCCCGATGCGGGCCGGCGGACGGGCGTTGGGGGCGATCGTGCTCGTCGCCAAGGGCCTGGATCGCTTCGACCCGTCCGACATCCGCGTGCTGGAGGTGCTCGCCTCCAGGGCTGGTGTGGCGATCGACAACGCGCGCCTCCTGCAGCTGCAGCGAAGCATCGCCGAACGCTTCCGCGTCCTGGTCGAGCGCCTGCCGGCCATCACCTACGTCCAGGGCGTGGACGGCCGGACGCTCTACGTCAGCCCCCAGATCGAGGACCTCACCGGCTTCACCGCGCAGGGCAGGATCGACGACCCCGAATCCTGGTGGGAGAGCATCGAGACGCCGTCCCGGCAGGACATCGAGGAACAGCGGGCCCGGTGCCTTGTCGACGGGACGCCGTTCCTCGCGGAGTTCCAGCTCCGCCGGCCCGACGGCCGGTCGGTCTGGCTGCGCGACGAGGCGGCGCTGGTCACCGAGGACGGCGCGGCACCGTACTGGCAGGGGGTCATGGTCGACGTGACCGCCCAGCGTGTCGCCGAGAGCCGCATCGAGTTCCTCGCCTTCCATGACAACCTCACCGAATTGCCGAACCGGACGCTGTTCGAACAGCTGCTCGCGAAGTCGCTGGAGCGGGCTCGGCGCAACGGGACGGGCGTCGCCGTGCTCTCCATGGACGTGGACGGGCTCAAGCTGGTCAACGACGCGCTCGGGCACGACGCGGGCGACGAGCTGCTCCGGCGGACGGCCGACTCGCTTCGAACCTCCATCCGGCAGGCGGACGTCGCCGCGCGCGTGGGAGGCGACGAGTTCGCCGTCATCGCACCCGACCTTCCGCTGGCCGGCGACCCGGCCCAGGCGCTCGGTGCCGCTGAGCGGGTCGCACAGCGCGTGCAGGATTCGCTGCGCCGTCCACTGACCCTTCAGCGCCGGCAGCTGTATGCGTCCACGTCGATCGGGGTGAGCGTCTACCCGGTGGACGCCGACGATGCGGCGAGCCTGATCCGCAACGCCGACGCCGCCATGTATCAGGCGAAGCGGACCGAATCGGGCGGCTACGTCGTCTTCTCCGGTCAGGCCGGCACCATGCGCCGGACGCTCGCGCTGGCGAACCGGCTCCGCCGGGCAGCGCGGGAGCAGCGGTGGGCGCTCGAATATCAGCCGATCGTGGACATCGAACGCGGCGGGGTCGTCGCGGTCGAGGCGCTGCTCCGGCTGCCGGAGGGCCGAAAGCTCGTGCCGGCGGGCTCGTTCATCCAGATGGCCGAGGAGATGGGGCTCATGGGGCCGGTGACCGAGTGGGTCATGGCCACCGTGTGCCGGCAGATCCTGGTGTGGCGGCGGTCGGGCGTTCGGTTCGCCGTCACGTTCAACCTGTCGGCCAGGCAGCTGTGGGACCCGTCGCTGCCGGAGATGATCCTCGGCCATCTCGAGCGTTCGGGCATCGCGCCCGATTCGGTGACGGCCGAGGTGACCGAGTCGGCGGTCATGGCGCAGGTCGAACACGGCCCCGGCGTCCTCAGGCGGCTGCACGACGCGGGCGTGCACATCGCGATCGACGACTTCGGGACCGGGTACTCCTCGCTGAGCAGGCTGCGCGAGCTGCCCGTGGACATGGTGAAGATCGACCGGACGTTCGTGCAGGACCTGCCGAACGACCACGACGCCCGCACGATCGTGCGGGCCATGCTGCAACTGGTGAAAGGCCTGGGCATCGTCCCGCTGGCAGAGGGGATCGAAGAGCGTTCGCAGCTCGACTTCCTGTCCGATCAGGGATGCGAGCTCGGGCAGGGCTTCCTGTTCGCTCGGCCGATGGCGCCGGACCGCGTGATGGAGTTCGTGGTCGCCCAGCAGACGGCCGTCTGATTGCGGGCGCGGCCGAGCAGCCCGGCTACGCGCTCTGTTCGGCGAGCGTGAAGGCGTTCCCGGCGTTGTCCTCGAACGCGCCCGCCGCCGTGCACGCGTTCGCGGCCGTGCACGAAACGCCGTCCAGGCTGCTGTGCACCGACCCGTTCGGCACGTCCGGGGCCTCCACCTTCCAGGACGAACCGTCCCATCGTTCGGCGACCGGGAACTGCCCGCCGATCGTCTGATACAGGCCCGTTGCCGTGCAACTCTTCGAAGAGGGGCACGACACGGCTTCGAGAAGCGTCGCGCTGGAGCCCTGAGGGTTCGGCGTGGACTGCACCTTCCATTTCGTGCCGTCCCATCGCTCGGCGAGCGACAGCCCCGTCGAGCCGTCGAGATAGAACCCCGTCGCGCTGCACTCGGTGTCGGACGAACAGGAGACCCCGGCGAACAAGGACCCGGTTCCGCCGCTCGGGTCCGGCGCGGTCTGGATCTTCCACTTCGAACCGTTCCAGCGCTCGACGAGGAGCGATTGACCGCGGCCGCCGGCCTCCTGCCACCAGCCGACCGCCGTGCACGCCGAGGCTGAGGAGCAGGAAACGCTCTGGAGCGCCGCCACCTGCGCGTTCGGCGGCTCCGGGCTGGGGACGAGCGTCCATTTCGAACCGTTCCACGACTCCACGATCGTCAGGTTCGGTGCGATCTGGCTGGGCCCTGCCTGGCCAACCGCGACGCAGGACGTTGCCGAGAGGCAGGTCACGGAATTGAGGACGGTCACGGAGCGCGGCGCGTTCAGCGTGGGGA
>JBEDUK010000082.1:0-28681 GCA_040414485.1 Actinomycetota bacterium | reverse complement strand
GCGTGACGGCGCTTGCGGCGGCGGGAACGAACAGCGCGAAGGACGCGGCCTCGTCCGCGCGGACGCTCGGCATCATCGGGATCGCGGTCGGCGCGCTGGGGCTCGTCGTGGGCGGCGTCGCGCTGGTACGGGCGCGACGCTGACGGTCGTGACACAGTGCAACCGCCGGGTCCGGTTGGGGGTCGCGGCGGCGGCGATCGGCGCCGCCGCCGCGTGGACCCTTGCGTTCGCGGCGCCCGCGTCGGCGCACGCACTGCTTCGGACCTCCGATCCCGCCGCCGGCGCGGTGCTCTCCACCGCCCCGAGCCAGGTCATCATCACGTTCACCGAGGCGCCCGACCCGCAACTGTCGAGCATCCAACTGCTGGACTCGACCGGAGCCGTCGTCTCCAAGCAGCATGCCGAACCGGTCCCGGGGAATCCACGACAGCTTCGACTCGCCCTGCCGCACCTGCCGGACGGCGCCTACACGGTGACGTGGCGAACCGTGTCGAAGGTGGACGGGCACGTGACCGCCGGCTCGTACGCGTTCGGGGTCGGCGTCACGCCGCCCGCCGGCACCGGAGGATCGTCGGCCGGCGCCCAGGCGGGCAGCGCGCCGATCCGTCCGGTGTCCGCGGCCGGCCGCTGGGCGCTCGATTGGGGCCTGATCCTGCTCCTGGGCGCGGGCGTGGCGGGCGCGTTCGTCGCCCGCGCGGTGACGAGGACGCACCGCGTCCTGCTGATCGGCGCCTGGCTGCTGGCGGCCGCGGGCCTGGTCGCGATGACGCTCTCGGAGCGGGCGGCGGTCGGGGTCTCCCTCGGAACGTTGCTTCGCTCCTCCTCCGGCCGGGACATCGTGACGCTCGCCTTCACGCTCCTGGCGCCGCTGGTCATGGTGGTCGTGACGCTCGTGCGCCCTCGATGGGAGTCCCTCCTGTTCCTGGCCATCGCAACGGCCGCCCCGATGTTCGTCGTGGCCATCTCCGGTCACGCGGCCGGGCAGTCGCCCGAATGGCTGCACGTGGGCGTCCAGTGGATCCACCTGCTGGCGGTCGGCGTGTGGATCGGGGGGCTGGCCTGGCTGCTCGTCTCGATGCTCTCGCTGGGGGGCGAGGAGCGCCGTGGCGCGATCCGGCGGTTCTCGGCGATCGCCGCCTACGCGCTGGCGATCACCATCGCGAGCGGGATCGGCCGGGCATGGGCCGAACTCGGCGGCTGGAGGCCGCTGTTCGACACGGCGTTCGGCATCACGCTCCTGATCAAGTCGGCGTTGGTCGCCGTCCTGGTCGCGCTGGCGGCCATGAACCGGTACCGGTTCCTCCCCAGGACCGAGGTTGAGGATCCCGAGGCGGCGGGCGTCCGCCGCACGGTTCGCTTCGAGGTGCTGACGGCCGTCGCGGTGATCGCGGTGACCGCCGTCTTGAGCCAGTTGCCGCCGGGCGTGTACGTGACCGAGGCGTCGGCGAAACCGGCTGTGGCGCAGTCCGTCACGGTGTCCGGGAGCGACTTCGGCACGAGCGTCCGTGTTCGGCTCACGATCACACCGGGCTCCGTCGGACCGAACGCGTTCGTCGCGCACGTGAACGACTTCGATACGGGCAAGCCCGTGCCGGCGACGTCGGTCGGATTGCGGTTCGAGCTCCCGTCCAGGCCGGACATCGCGGCCTCCACGCTCCCGCTGAAGCGATCGGCGCCCGGCGTTTGGAGCGCGCAGGGAGCCAACCTGTCGATCGACGGCACGTGGGACGTGACGGCCGAGATCCAGGAGGCGACCGGCGCCGTGGAGGTCCCGCTGAAGGTCCGCACGCGGCTGCCGCCCGAGAACATCCAGGTCTCGGAGGTGCCGGGGCAGCCGACCCTGTACACGATCAAGCTGCCCACCGGAGGAACGCTGCAGACGTACGTGGACCCGGGCAAGGCCGGGGTCAATCAGGTGCACTTCACGTTCTTCAAGCCGAACGGAAGCGAACAACCGATCCGGTCCGCGACGGCGACCGCGGTCGCCCCGTCACAGCGCGAGGCGCCTCTGCCGCTGACCCGCTTCGATCCGGGGCATTTCATCGCGAACACCACGTTGATCGACGGCCGGTGGACCTTCAAGGTGAAGGCCGTGACCACCGACGGCCGGCCGATCTCCGCCTATTTCAGCCAGACGATCGGAGGCTCATGAACGTGTTCGACTCGAAGCGACACCCCGCCGCTCTCGCGGTGGCGGCTGCCCTGATGCTCACGCTGTTCGGCGCGGCGGCCTGTTCGAACGGGTCCGGCGGAGGGTCCGGTTCGGGGTCCACGACGCCCCCACAGGCGCGCCCGAGCAGCACCGCGAAGCTCGCCCTTATCTCACCCACCCAGGGCGAGGTGTTCACCACGTCCACGATCCCGGTGAAGGTCTCGCTGCAGGACGCCAGGATCGTCCCGACGACCAGCACGAACCTGAAGCCGAACGAGGGCCACCTTCACCTGTATCTGGACAATCAGATCGTCAGCATGAATTACCAGGCGGACGCGGTCCTACACGACGTGAAGCCCGGCCAGCACCTGCTTCGAATCGAATTCGTCGCGACGGACCACGCGCCGTTCGACCCAAGGGTGATCCAACAGGTCACATTCGAGGTGAAGCCATGAGCGTCGCTTCAGTGCAGCACCCCAGGCGAGTCGTTCGAACCGAATCGATCGCCTTCGCGCTCGGGATCGGGACGGTCCTGTTCCTCCTGCTCCGTCCGCTGCTTGCGGCGCGAGGGAACGCGCCGCTCGCGGTCGGGTACCTGGCCGTCGGCACGGCGTCCGTGGCCATGCTCCGCGGCTCGGCGCCGGCGGCGACCTCACGCCGCGTGCTGGTCCCGCTGGCAGTGGGGACCGTCGCCGTTCTGGTTGCCAGGCTCCTGGCGGGTCCCGCTCCGGCGCTTCCCGCCGGGATCGGGATCGTCGCGTTGAACATCGGAGCGGCCGTCGCCGAAGAGGCCTTCTTCCGGGGGTTCCTCTTCGCGCGGCTCGAACCGTGGGGCGTGGGCGTCGCGGTGGTGGTCTCCGCTCTGGCGTTCGCCCTCCTCCACGTCCCCCTGTACGGAATGGCAGCGTTTCCGGTCGATCTGGGCGCGGGCCTGCTGCTGTCGTGGCAGCGCGCGGCGAGCGGCGCGTGGACCGTGCCGGCCGCGACCCACGCGGTCGCCAACGTGCTGGCGGTGCTGCGATGACCGGCCCGGCGATGCGATGGACCGCTGCCGGTCTGTGCGCGCTGGCGGTCGCGGCCGGAGCGGTCGCGTGCTCCACCAAGGCCCCGACGATCAAGGTCGGCGCCGTGTACCCGCTGACCGGTCCGCAAGGGCCTGGAGGTGTGGACGAATATCGGGGCGTTCGGCTCGCCGCCGACATGACGAACACGGCCGGCGGCATCGGCGGACGCGACGTGCAACTGGTGCCCGTGGACGCGCCCGGATCCGACGCGGCCCCCTCCGCGATCGACGGCCTGAAGAGCCGTGGAGTGGACCTCATCCTCGGCAGCTACGGCAGCACCATCTCCAGCCCCGCCGCCGCCGAGGCCGCGCGCAAGGGCATGCTGTTCTGGGAGACCGGCGCGGTCGGGCAGATGCTCGGGCCGGGGCGTGGCCGTCTGGTGTTCCGTGTGGCGCCCTCGGGCGCGGTCCTCGGCGCCACCGCGATCTCGTTCATCGTGGACCACATCGCGCCGGCTTTGCACCGCGACCCGAAGACGCTGCGATTCGCGGTGGCGAACGTCGACGACCTCTACGGAAGCTGGGTCGCCACCGGTGCGGTCGAGGAGATCCACCGTCTCGGGCTGCCGTTCGCCGGGCAGGTGCAGTACTCGCTGCAGGGATTCGACCCGACCGAGACCGTCAAGCGGATCGCCGCGATGCACCCGGACGTGCTGTTCGTCTCCGCCTACGTGGTCGACGGCGTCGCCCTTCGGCGCGCCATGGTGGCGCAGCACCTGCACCTGCTGGCGAACATCGGTTCGTCGTCCAGCTACTGCATGCCGGCGTTCGGCAAGGCGCTCGGCGACGACGCGGTCGGCCTGTTCGCCTCGGACAAGCCGGATGCCGACGCCCTGTCGATCAAGGGGCTGTCGCCGGCGGCGCGGGACGTCCTGGCGAGGGCGAACGACGCCTACCACCGTCGCTATCACACCGACATGAGCGCGGCGGCGCTGGCCGGGTTCTCCGCCGCCTGGGCGCTGTTCCACGACGTGATGCCGAAGGCGTCCGCCATGACGCCGACGGCGATCGCGACCGAGGCGCGGCATGTCGACCTGCCCGCGGGCAGCCTCCCGAACGGCAGCGGGCTCCGGTTCGGCACGGCCGGCACGTCCATGGCCGGGTCGAACGTCCTGGCCGCGGGCGTGATCTGGGAGTGGACCCAGGAGTACTGGCGCGGCGTGGTGTGGCCGCCCAGGTTCGCGACCGAGCCGATCCGCGTCATGCCGATCACCGGATGAGCGGCGGACGCGGTTCGCCGACGCGGCGTGGCGCTCGGGTTCTGCTGGCCGGCGCGCTGGCCGCCGGCGCGTACCTGGCCGGCGCCGCGCTGAGCGGGCATCTCTCGCCGGCCGCGCGCCGGCCCCTGCTGGACGGGTTCGGTTCGAACCAGCCCTATCGGTGGGTCACTCCGCCGGCCGCGCTCGCGGCGAACAATCAGCCGCCGCATCACGCCCGCCAGACGTTCGCGTTCAAGGCGAGCGTGTTGCAGGGCGGCGTGGTGAGCACGAACGACCTCCAGGCGACGGTGATCCTGCAGGACGGTTCGATCAAGCCGTCGAACGGGCAGACCGGCGTGCTGGTGACCGTGGATCCGCTGGATCCGGCCACGCTCGCGGCCCCGCCGAGCGGCCTCTCGTTCGACGGGAACGCATACAGGATCGTCGGCGCGTACCAGCCCGGCGGCGCGAAGGCCAGCGCGGTCTCGCCGGCGGCGGATCTGGCGCTCACCTACCCCGCGGACGCCACGTTCGGGCTCGGCGGGCTGAAGCACCAGATCCTCGCCTCGGCGGACGGGAAGACCTGGCAGACGCTTCCCTCGCAGGACCTTCCCGGAAGCCTCCAGGTCACGGCGAAGATGGGCACGTTGGGCTACTTCGTGGTCGCGCGAACGGGTGGAGCAGGTTCCGCGACGGGGGGATCGTCGTCGCTGCGGCGCATCCTTCCGATCGTGGTGGCCGCCATGGTCGTCCTGTTGATCCTGCTGTTCACCTCGCCGAGGGTCATCCGGCGGATCCGCCGCTCCCGCGAGCCGGACGAGTTCGAAGAGGACTAAAAGCGCGCATGATCGGGTGGCCGCTTGCGGACGGCGCGGGGTCGCCGCTCGATCAGGGCGTCACGAGCCTGCTGTTCATCGGGGCGCTGCTCCTCGGATGGGTCGCGGTGGCCCGGATCCGCGGGAGAGGGTTTGCCAGGCTTCCGACGGGGGCGGGATGGATCGCGGCGGTGCTGGCCGTGGCCTGCGTCGTGCTGGCGCTGGTCCTTCCGCCGATCATCCGGCCCGAACCCCCGGGGCGGCCGTCGAGCCCCGCCCGCATCGCGATCCTCACGCCGTCCGACGGACAGACCTACCGGGGCAAGCCGGCGACCGTGACGGTCCGCGTCCGGGTGATCGGAGGGCGGATCGTGCCGTTCACCACGACGCACCTCACCGCGACCACCGGCCATGTCCACCTGCTGATCGACGGCGCGCTGGTGGCCATGACCACGTCGACCACGAGCGTGGTGAAGGTCGACCCTGGGGCGCACATCCTGGTGGCGGAATTCGTCGCCGCTGATCACGCGCCGTTCTCGCCGCGCGTGCTCTCGTCGGTCCGCTTCACCGTGAACCCGTGAACCTGTGAACCGTGAACCCCTGAACCGACTGCCGCGTCCGTTCAGCGAAGCCGGAGCGCGATCATGTCGCCGTCCCGGATCGGCAGGATCGTAGCCATGAAGTCGGGATCGGCCGAGACCAGCTCGTCGTGCTCCCTGATCCCGTCGATCATCTCGCCGGCCCGGCCTTCTGGGTGATCGAGGATCGTCCCCGCGCCGATCCCCAGCGAGTTGTCGCAGATCCAGAATCCGCCCACGCGGATCCGGGAGCGGGCAGCGCGGAACGCCGCCGGATACTCGTGCTTGTCGATGTCGCAGAACACGATGTCGAATTCGCGGCCGTCATCCGCGGCCGCAAATTCCTTCAGCGCGTCGCCGGTGTGGAACACGCACCGGTCGGCCAGGCCCGCCCGGCCCAGGAAGTCGCGCGCCTTTTCGATGTTCGACTCGTCGAATTCGGTGCAGTGCACCTCGCCGCCATCGCCGACCGCTCGGGCGAACCAATAGGCCGAATATCCGAAGCCCGAACCCAGCTCGAACACGCGCTTCGCGCCGATCGAACGGGCCAGGATCTCGAGCATGACGCCGACCGTCCGGCCGACGATCGGGAAGCCGCGTTGCTCTGCCTCGGCCTCCATCTCCCGCAGAACCGGCTCGTCGTAGCGGTCGAGCAGCCGGCGGATCTCCCCGTCGAGCGCGTCTCTCGTGTGATCGTCCATGGCCGCGAGCCTAGGGCCTCGCGGACCGGTCGGCATGCGTGCAGAATCCGGGCGTGGCAAGCACACCGCCCGCGGCATCGACTCCCGCATCGGCCGGCACGGATGCCCGCTACCGAAGGAAGCTCCTTCGGTTACTTGCCACCGCCACGTTCTTCAACGGCTACGACGCGTTCGTGCTGCCGTTCGTGCTCTCGCTCATCCTGGTCGACCTCGGTGGGTCGCAGGCGGCCGCCGGCACCGTCCAGTTGGTCGCCCAGAGCGGCGCGGTGGTGGCGTTCTTCCTGGCGGCGCAGGCCGATCGGATCGGCCGGCGGCGACTGCTGCTGATCACGATCACCGGCTACACGTGCGCCGTCGTCGCCACGGCGCTGTCGCCGAGCCTCGCGTTCCTGACCGGCGCGCAGTTCGTCGCGCAGGTCTTCCTGGGCGCCGAATGGGCCGTGGCGATCACGATCGTCGTCGAGGAGTTCCCCGCGCACGAACGCTCGCGCGGGCTGTCCGTGCTGGTCGCCATGCTCACGCTGGGCGCGATCCTGGTCGGCGTCCTGGGGTTCATCGGGCTCGGCAGCACGCCGATCGGTTGGCGGGCGTTCTATCTCGTCGGGGTCGTGCCGCTGATCGTCGTGGCGATCGCCAGGCGGGGACTGCACGAGACCGAGCGCTACGTTGCCGTGCGCACCTCCGCGACGGGCCGACAGTTGGACCACTCGAGGCTGTTCGAGCCCTGGAAGCCCGCCTACCGCCACGACCTGCTGGCGGTGGGGCTGCTGAACTTCTTCCGGTACTTCGCCGTCGCGGCGGCCGTGTTCTGGTGGCCGTACTACGCGCAGCAGGAAGTCGGGATGTCGTTCTCGCTGTCGGGCATCTACCTGGCGGGTGCAGGGGTGCTCGGTGCCGCGGGCTTCCTGATCGCGGGACGGCTGATGGAGCGGTGGGGCCGGCGGCCCACGTTCATCGTGTACATGGCGGCGACGGCCGTCTTCGGCGTCTGGCTCTTCCAGACGAGCAATGTCCCACTGATGTTTCCGCTGCTGTGTCTGGCGATCTTCTTCGGGCTCGGTTCCGGGTGCATGACGTCGGCGTTCGCGACCGAGTTCTTCCCGACGTACGTTCGAAGCCGCGCCGCCGCGTGGTGCCGGAACGCGTTCGAGATCCCCGGCGGGATGCTCGGACCGTTCATCGTCGGGCTGCTGGGCGACCACACGACCGGGGCGATCGGCTCGATCGGCGACGCGATGACGGCCGTGCTGATCGTGACGCTGATCCCCGTGCTAACGATCGCGACGCTCTATGTCGGCGAGACGAAGGGACTGGACCTGGCGGCGCTGGACGCCGCCCTCGAGTGGGAGGCGGCGCGCTGAGGCGGCGGGCGGCGTTCGGGCTGGCGGCGCTGATGGCCGCGGCGCTGCTGTCGGGGTGTTCGACCACGCCGCGGCCCGAAGGCGTCGTCGAGCGCTGGCTGCTGGCGCTGAACGAAGGTACGGCCGGTCGCCCCGAGCAGTACGCGCCCGATGCGCTCAGTCAGCGCGTCCTGCCGGGATGGCGAACGAAGGACCCCGGGCAGTTGGACACGATCGAGGTCGGTCGAGGCGAAGACCTCGAGCTCACCGGCATCCACCGGTCGAACCATTACGCAGTGCCTTACCGGGTCGTCACGGTGGACGGAGCCGAGCAGCGGGGCACCATCGTGCTCACGCAACAGTCGCTCGACGGCGCCTGGCGCACCCTCGCAGTGGAGCCGCCCTTCCCACGCCTCCGATTGCCAAGCGAAGGCGGGCCATCCGTCGGAACATCCTCATCGAGCGTCTGGCTCATTTCGCTCGGTGTTGCCGTCGCGCTCACACTGATCTCAATGGTTCTCATGCACGTGGTTGGAAAACGCCCTCATTCCATCCCGGTGGCGACTCAGCCGGGAGAGAAGGACTCGGCCGACCGAAAGACATGAAAAAGGGCGAAGCCCCGGACGCTCTCGTCGCCCGGGCCCTCCGCCCCCTTGCCGTGCTGCGCTCCTACCCGAAATTCAGGGATCCGTCGCACGTCTCGCCGGTCACCTGATTGGTCGCGTTGGCCACGATCATGTCGGTGCCCGTCTGGTTCGCCGTCCGCTTGCGCACGTGGAACGAGTCAAGCGACGGAGTCTTGGTTCCGGAGAAGAACGTGTTGCCGTTGTCCGAGAGCGTGACGTCCCACGTCTGGCCGGGCTTGATCTGGTCGACCTCGAACTCGACTTCGATCTTGCCGTTGTCCCTGCTCGCCTTCAGCTTCCACACGCCCGATGCGCTGCACTTGCCGCTGGCCTTGATGCCGCCCTTCGCGGGCGCGGCGCTGTTCGCGAACGCGGCCGGAGCCATCGCGAGCAGTCCCACCGCGAGCAGCCCCGCCAATCCGAATCGGATCGCCTTCCGCATGGCGCTCCCTCCCTTTCTGTCCCCCCGGCACCGGTCTCTCCGGCGCTCGGCACGACAAGGACTACGCCACCGCCGGCAAGGGGTTTGCGCCCTTGAGGTAAGGCATGGTTCAGGGTCGGTAATGGTTCGGCACGGCTCGCCCACACCACTAATCGAAGCGCGATCGCCGTCTACCATTGGCCGGGATGAACGGCCGAACGATCCTGCTCATCGAGGACGAATCCTCGATCTCAGAACCGCTCGCCGCGGCGCTCAGCCGCGAGGGCTTCGATCCTGCCGTCGCGGACACCGCCGCCGGCGGCGTCGAGGCGTTCCGTTCGCGCTCGCCGGATCTGGTGCTGCTGGACGTCATGCTGCCCGACGGCGACGGCCGCGAGGTTCTGCGGGAGATCCGTTCCCTGTCCCGCACGCCGGTGATCCTGCTCACCGCGCGCGGCGAGGAACTGGACAAGGTGGTCGGCCTGGAACTCGGCGCCGACGACTACGTGGTCAAGCCGTTCGGCGCCGCGGAGCTGATCGCGCGGATCCGAGCCGTGCTTCGGCGCACGTCCGCGGCCGAGCAGACGGCGGCCGCGTCCTCGCTGCAGGTCGGCGACGTCACCATGAACCTCGACACGCATTCGGTCAGCCATGCTGACGAAGTGCTGGATCTGACCCTCAAAGAGTTCGACCTCCTGCACATGCTGATCGAACGCGCGGGCCGAGTGGTCAGCCGGACCGACCTCATGGACGAGGTCTGGGACACGAACTGGTACGGGTCGACGAAGACGCTCGACGTCCACGTGAGCTCGCTCCGCAAGAAGCTCGGCGACGATCCCGAGAAGCCTCGCTACATCCACACCGTTCGGGGAGTGGGATTCCGATTCTCGTCTGATGACGAACTCGCAGCAGACGGCGATGCCCGGCACTCCTGACGCGGCCGCACCAATGCCGAACGGCAGGCCACGGCGAAGGACGAGCCTTCGCGGACGGTTGATCCTCTCCGCCGCGTATCTGTTGACCGTCGTGGTGGTCGCGCTGGAGATCCCGCTCGCCACCACGCTGCAGCGCTTCCGCGAGGGCGACGTCACCTCGCGGATCGTGTCGTACACGGCGATCACGGCCTCGGCGATCAACGATGACCTCGCGGCCCTCGAGAAGCCGAACAAAGCGTTGCCAGATCCGGCGGCCGCGATCGCTCAGGTGGCCGACTTCGCCGCGGCGCGCAGCCACGCGCGGGTCGTCATCGTCGACGCCGAAGGCAACCTCGTCTACGACACGGCGCACCGCACGCCGGCCGGCACGCCCTACATGTCGGGCAGGCCGGAATTCGCCGAGATCCTCGGCCGGGGGCAGGGGACGCTTCCTGACTCCCGCCAGGCCCCGACCGACCCTGGCGGTCCCACCATGCAACTGGTCACCGCGCCCGTGCTCCACAACCGTGCGGTCATCGGGGCGGTGCAGGGTTCGGTTCCGCTCGGCGAACTGCATGCCGGCGTCCTCCGCTCATGGATCGGACTGGGCGCCATCGGATTGGCGGTGATCGCGGTCGGCCTCGTGTTGGCCTGGCTCCTGGCGCGGTCGATCGCGCGGCCCGTCGAACGGCTCGAGGGCGCCGCCGAGGACCTCGGCCACGGCGACATGAGCGCCCGCGCGCCGGTCGAAGGCCCTCAGGAGGTGGCGAGCCTCTCCGTTTCGTTCAACCGGATGGCCGATGCGATGGAGGCGAACCTCGCCGCCCAGCACGACTTCGTGGCGAACGCGTCCCATCAGCTGCGAACGCCGATGACGGGTATCCGTCTGCGGCTGGAGGCCATCCAGGACGAGGGCGGCGCGGCGGGCGAGCAGGCCTCGAAGGCGCAGGCCGAACTGACCCGCCTCTCGTCGCTCGTGGACGACCTGCTGGCGCTGGCGAAGGCCACATCGGTCGGGTCGGCGGGCGTCCGGACCGACGTCGCCGCCGCGGCCTCCGAGGCCGTGGCGCGCTGGTTCGACACCGCACAGGCCCACGGGACGGACCTCGCCCTCGGACGCGTGGCGGCCACGCCGGTGCTGGCCGATCCGACGGATCTCGGTCACGTGTTGGACAACCTGATCGAGAACGCCATCCGATACGTCCCCGCCGGTGGGCACGTCACGGTCGAGGCCGCGCCGGATCGCGCGGACGCGGTGCTCGTCGTCGCCGACGACGGGCCCGGGATTCCCGCCGCCGAACGCGAACGCATCTTCGAGCGCTTCTTCCGCGGCTCGACCGGGCGGACCTCGGGTCCGGGAACCGGCCTCGGCCTGGCCATCGTGGGGGAACTGGTACGGCGATGGGGCGGCGACGTCCGGCTGGTCGACGCGCCGGGCGCCCGGTTCGAGGTGCGTCTGCCGCTGATCGCGGCGGCCGAGTCGGGCACCGCCGGGCCGAAGCCGGCGGCGCGCCCCAGCGGCTCCGACGGGCGGCCGCGCGACGCTGGTCAGAGCGAGGCGGTCGAGGGCGCGACGCGGCAGAACGCGCCGACGCCTACCGTTTCTTGACCTGATCCTTCCGGGCCGCTCAACCGTAGATCCGTACCGTGGACGCCATGACGCTGATGAAACGCACGCTGTTGGTCGCCGGCGGAATCCTGCTGCCGGTCGCGCTGGTGTTCACGGGCTATCTGATCGTGTCGAGCCTGGGAGCCTCCGCCGATTCGGTTCCGCTTCCCGTGCGGCCGACGCAGGTGTCGTCGTCCGGGTCGTCACCCTCAGCGAGCGCCGACGATCACAAGCATCACGACGACGGGAGCTCGAAGGGCTCCGGTTCCGGTGACTCGACGCCGTCCGCGGGACCGAGCGCCTCGCCCTCCGACGACCACGGCGGTTCGAGCGGTGGCTCCGGAAGGGACTCCTCGGGAACGTCCGGCGGATCCGGAAGCTCGGGCGGGTCGGACGACTCCAGCGGTTCGTCTGGGAGCAGCGGCGGCTCGAGTCACGGAGGCGGCGGCTCCGAGGACGGTTCAACGAGCACTTCGGGGCACTGACCCCCGCGCTGACACGCCGGATAGCTACTCGACCCTCCGCAACCGCCCGTCGGTCACGTCGTAGACGTACCCGCTCACCGTGATGTCGTTCGGTAGGAACGGGAACTCCAGGATGCGCCGGACGTCGTCACGAACGCTCTGATCCAGGTCCGAGAACGGCAGGAAGTCGATGTGCGACGCGTCCGCACCGCTCTCGTCGGTCAGCCTGGCCCGGAGGTCGTCGTTGCTGAACGCGAGCATCCCGCAGTCGGTGTGATGGATGACGAGGTACTCGTTGGTCCCGAGCAGACGGTTCGAGATCACCAGCGACCGTAGGGCGTCGTCGGACGCGCGGCCGCCGGCGTTGCGGATCACGTGGGCGTCGCCGATCTCCAGCCCGAGGAGGGCCTCCGGATGCACGCGCGCGTCCATGCACGCCAGCACGGCCACGCGCCGCTCGGGTCGCGCGGGCACGTCGCCCCTGTCGAACGTCCGGGCGAAGCGCTCGTTCGCGTCGAGCATCTCGTCGGCCACGCCCGGCCGAGCCGATGCCTCCTCCGGCGGCTCGACAGGGTTCACGGACCTGCCGGGCTCCGATGGCCCCGGGCGGGTTCCTATCCGACCTCCACCGGCGCGCCGACCAGCGAGCCGTACTCGGTCCAGGACCCGTCGTAGTTCTTCACGTTCGGGTACCCGAGCAACTCGACCAGCGCGAACCAGGTGTGCGACGAACGCTCGCCGATCCGGCAATAGGCGATCACCTCGGCGTCGGAGGTCACGCCCGCGCCCTCGTAGAGCGCGCGCAACTCGTCGGCCGACTTGAACGAGCCGTCGTCGTTGGCGGCCTTCGCCCACGGGATGTTCGCCGAGCCCGGGATGTGCCCCGGAACCTGCGCCTGCTCCTGCGGGAGGTGGTCCGGGGCGAGCTTCTCGCCGCGGAACTCCTCGGGCGAGCGGACGTCGACGAAGGACCCGCTGCCGGCCTTCGCCAGCACCTCGTCGCGCAGGGCGCGGACGTCGGGCCGCTCGCCGCCGGACACGGTGACGTTGCCCTGCCCGACCGCGGGCGCGTCCGTGACCAGGTCGCGGCCCTCGAGCTCCCACTTCTTCCGGCCCCCATCGAGGAGGACCAGGTTGTCGAAGCCCCGCAGCTTCGCGATCCAGTACGCGTAGGCGGCGAACCAGTTGTTGTTGCCGCCGTAGAGCACCACCGTGTCACCGTCGTCCACACCGGCGGCGCGTAGCAGGCCCTGCAGCCCGGAAGCGTCGACATAGTCACGCCCTACCTTGGCGTGCAGGTCGGTCTTCCAGTTCCAGCCGTGGGCGCCGCGGATGTGGTTCTCCTCGTACGCCGCGGTGTTCTCGTCGACCTCGATGACCGCGACGTTCGGATCGTCCAGGTGTTCGGCAAGCCAGTCCGTCGAAACCAGCGCGCCGGGATTCGCGTACTCACCCATCGTCTGCCGCTCCTTCCGCCATCGTGGGGTTTGCTCGCCCCTGTCCCTGAAAACGAATGAAGGCCGCCGCCGCGGCCCTCGTGGATCGGTCTCCCGCCCCCTTGGTCGTGCGGCTAGATCATGGTGACGCCCGTCCGGCGGGCGTCGTTCCAGGACAACACACCCGGTCGGGGATCATCTTCCCGACCAGCCCGTAGCCGCGTGTCCTGATCAAATCCGACTCCCGAGGTAGAGATTCTGAATCCTGAGCCAACCACGGCCCCGCGCGAGGTGTCAAGGGGGCCCGGGAGCCGTCAGCGGAGGGTCGCGAGGAAACCGAGCAGGGCTTCGTTCACCTCCTCGGGCCGCTCCTGCTGGACCCAGTGGCCGGCGCCGGGAACCAGGACCACGTCCCGCAGATCCTCGACCCAGCCGTCCATGACCGAGGGGCCGCCCATCCGCAGCACCAGGTCGCGGTCTCCCGCGATGAACAGCGCGGGCTGGGTCACCTTCGCCTCGGCCAGTCCGGCCGTCCGCTCCCAGGTCCGATCCATCGCGCGGTAGTAGCTCAGGCCGCCCGTGAACCCGGTTCGGGCGAACTCCGACGCGACGCGATCGAGGTCGTCGGAGGTGAGCCAGGGTGGGAACGGGTCGGGCGCCTCGTCCAGCACCTCGTGCAGTTCGGTCCCGTGGAAGTCCCGAACGGTTGAGAAGCCGGCGGGCGCGTCGCCGGAAGCGCTGTAGTAGAAGCGCGCCAGGAACGCCCGCGGATCCCGCGCCAGTTCCCGGTCGGCCGGCCCGGGCGCCTGGAAGTACAGCATGTAGAAGAACGTGTCGCCGAACAGGAACTTCAGCGTGGAGACCGGCGGCCGCGATCCACGCGGCCGGTACGGAACGGAGAGCGCCGCCACCGCGCGGACGCGCTCCGGGTGGACCGTCGCCAGCGTCCAGACCGACGCGGCGCCCCAATCGTGCCCGACGAAGACGGCGCGCTCCTGCCCGAGCGCGTCCAGCAGTCCGGCGAGGTCGTCAGCTATGTTTACCAAATCGTAGCCGGCCTGATCGGCGGGACGGTCGCTCCGTCCGTAGCCACGCATGTCCGGTGCGACCACGTGGAAGCCGGCGCCGGCCAGCACCGGGATCTGATGCCGCCACGAGTACGCGAGCTCGGGGAAGCCGTGGCACAGCACGACCAGCGGCGCATCCGGATCGGCCGGCCCGGCTTCGACCACCGAGAGCGAGATGCCGTTCGTCGTCAGCGTTCGTCGTGCACGATCCGGTGTGTCACTCATCGTCGGCCACGGCGACCGGCGATCGCGGGGATCGCGCTGAGCCCGAGGGCGGCTTGCCGAGCAGGCGCGACATCCGCCGGTCGGCCAGGATCTGACCCCCGGTCTGGCAGTTCGGGCAGTAGGTCACCTCGTGGCTCTCGTACGACACGCGACGGAGGTCCTCGCCGCACCGGGGACACGGCGTGCCCCACCGGTTGTGCACCGTGAAGCGGTCGCCGAGCTTCGGCGGAAGCCCGCCGGTTCGCGTCCGTTCGCCCTCCAACGCCTCCGCCAGCACGTCGCGGATCGACGTGAGCAGCACCCCCCGCTGTTCGGTCGAGAGCCCCGCCAGGGAGGCGAACGGCGACAGTCGCGCCCGGTGGAGCGAGTCGTCGGCGTAGCCACGGCCGATCCCGGCGACCGTGTGCTGGTCGCGCAGGATCGTGTGGACGCGCCGACGGTCCTCGCCGCGCAGGATCAGGTCGGCGAACGCCTCCGAGTCGGGCTCCGGCCCGAGCGACGCCAGCGGGCCGTCGTCGCCGGCCGCGACCACCCACCATCCGGCCTTTCGTTCGGTGCCGAACTCCTTGACCAGCATCGAGGCCCCTCCCCGCCCGTCGGTGCGCCGGAAGAGCAGGCGCACCACCGAGCCCTTCGGCTTCGTCTGCTTCGGCGGCTGCTCGACGTCGACGCGGCCGCCCTGCGACAGATGGATGAGCAGCCTGGGCGCGGCCGGAGCGTCGAACGAGAGCACGAGGAACTTCCCGCGCCGGCCCACCTCCGCCACGGTCAGACCGACCAGGGACTCGGGCGCCGGCGCGAACGTCTTCAGCGCGGAGAATTGCATCGCCTGCAACGCCACCAGTTCGCCGCCGGCGAGCGCGTCGGTCAGCCGTTCGGCGAGCGCCTGCACCTCGGGGAGTTCGGGCATTCGCCCCACCGTATCGCGCCGCGGCATCCGCGAGGCCGGTCATACTGCGGTCCACCGGACGACGAGGAGGACCGCGACGGTGAGCACCGTGGACCGCGAACGACTTCGGGATCTCATGGACGCCGAACGGCGGCGCTTCGCCACCGACCACCCGCGCTCCCTGGAGCTGTTCGAACGCTCGAAGCGCTCGCTGCTGTCGGGCGTGCCGATGAACTGGATGACGCGCTGGGCCGGCGGCTTCCCGGTCTTCGTCCGCGAGGCCCACGGGGCGCATTTCGTCGACGTCGACGACCTGGAGTACGTGGACCTCTGCCTCGGCGACACGGGGGCAATGGCCGGCCACGCGCCGCCCGCCGCCGTGGAGGCCGTGGCACGGCAGGCCGCGAACGGGATCACGTTCATGCTACCCACCGAGGACTCGGCCTGGGTCGGCGAGGAGCTCACGCGACGGTTCGGGCTGACCGCCTGGCAGTTCGCGCTGACGGCCACGGATGCGAACCGGTTCGTGATCCGGCTCGCGCGGGAGCTGACGGGCAGGTCGAAGGTCCTGGTGTTCAACTGGTGCTACCACGGCACGGTGGACGAGACGTTCATCACCCTGCACGAGGACGGCTCGGCGAGCACCCGTGCGGGCAACCTGGGGCCGCCCGTGGACCCGGCGGTCACCACGAAGGTCGTGGAGTTCAACGACGTTCCGGCCCTGGAACGGGCGCTGGCCGACCGCGACGTGGCCTGCGTGCTGGCCGAACCGGCGCTGACCAACATCGGGATCGTGCTGCCGGAGCCCGGCTTCCACGACGCGCTGCGCGAACTGACCGCAGCCACCGGCACGCTGCTGATCATCGATGAGACGCACACGATCTGCGCCGGCCCGGGCGGCTACACGGCCGCGCACGGGCTGAAGCCGGACGCCCTCACCATCGGCAAGGCGATCGCGAGCGGCGTGCCGTCAGCCGTCTACGGCTTCACGCCCGAGATCGCGGCGCGCCTCGGCCCGCTGACCAGCGAGCAGGAGGCGGACACCGGCGGGATCGGAGGGACGCTGGCGGGCAACGCGCTGTCCATGGCCGCGATGCGCGCGACGCTCGGCGAGGTCCTGACGAACGAAGCGTTCGAACGGATGATCGCCCTCGGCGAACGCTTCACCGCCGGCGTCGAAGGCGTGATCAGCGACGGCGGCCTGCCGTGGCACGTCACGCGGCTGGGTTGCCGGGCCGAATACCTCTTCTCCGCCCGCCGGCCGAGGACGGGGGCCGAGGCCGCGGCGAACGCCGACGGCGACCTCGACGCCTACATGCACCTTTTTGCGCTCAATCGCGGCATCCTGCTGACGCCGTTCCACAACATGGCGCTGATGTCGCCGGCCACGGTTGACGCGGACATCGACCGCCACACGGCCGTCTACGCGCAGGCCGCGGATTCGTTGATCCCGTGAGCCTTCTGGTCGACGGCGCGGCTCGTGGCCGTGGTCTTTGACTCTTGGTTCGCGCTCAGATACGGTCCCCCGGCATGGACCCCCTCTTCATGGCATTCGTTGCGGTCGGAGCCGGCGTGATCGCGCTGGTGACGTTCGTCGGCCATCCGGTGCGGCGCCTGAAGCCGAGCCGCTCGAACCGGGGGTACAACGCCTGCGAACACTGCCACCGGCCCCTCCCCTCCGAGGAGGGCGCCGACTGGCGGCTCTCGGGTACCTGTCCGCGCTGCGGCCGCGTCCAGGAATGGGCGATCCGGAATCTCGAGGGTCCGACGGCTGCGGTCGAGCCGTGGGGTCCGGCCGCGCCGGCTCCACGCCGCCCGTCGCAGGACCGTCCCGTGTTCCGTGTGGTGCGGATCCCGGCGGTCCCGATCCGGATCGGCGTTCAGCGGGCACCGGAGCGCGGGGGCCGTTCGCCGTCAGCGCCTTCAGCTCCGTCGCCCGGCGCCCTGCGGCTGCCCGGCGGGGACAGGACCAACGGCCGGACGCCGAGGGTCGTTCCCACGCGCGGCGTCCCGGCCCCGACCGCGCCCGTTCGACCCCGCGTGGTCCCGGCGGCGGGGATGCCCGTCCGCTCCGCGGCTCGCGCCGTGCCTCCCCGCGGTGTGCCCGTGCGGGGAACCCCGGCCGCGCCGCTCACGCCGAACCGGACGACGCCGGGACGGACCGGCTCCGGCATGCCTGCGGGAGCGCCGGCCCGCGGCGCGCCCGCCGCGCCCCGCGCCCTTCCGGCCACGAAGGAGCGTCCTCCGCGCGTTCGGGAGTCGCGGGACCCGATGCCGGTCGACCCGTTCGTTCGGGTCGTGGCCGACGCCACCAGGAGCATGGAGAACGTGAAGGGCACGCGCGTCCACCGTCCAAGGCCCGAACGGGTCCGTGGCTTCCGGGACCGGCGGCGGGGCGGGGTGATCGGCCGGGCTTCCACGGCGCCCGGGCAGAAGGGCTTCAACTGCTGCGAGGACTGCGGCGAACCTCTTCCTCGCGAGCACGGCCGCGAGTGGCGCTACGCCGGAACGTGCCCCCGGTGCGGGCACGTGCAGATCTGGGCCGTCTAGCGTCGCCTGCCGCGCAGCGACGCGATCAGCCCCGCGTCACGCCCAGCCCCGCCAGATCCTCCAGGACGGCCCCCGGGTGCGCCGGTATGTCCTTCACGGCGTAGACCTTCCGGATGATGCCGTCCGGGTCGATGACGAACGTCCTGCGCTTCGCGTACGTCGCCGACGGATCGTCCGACGGGCGGGCCGTCTGGTACGCCTCGCCGACGGTGTGATCGAGGTCGGAGAGAATCCGCCCCGGGTAGTTGAACTTCTCGGCGAATGCCCGGTTGTCCTCCGGCAGGTCGAACGACGCGCCCAGGACGGTCACGTCCAGACGGTCGAAGTCCGGGGTTCGGTCACGGAACCCCTTGAGTTCCTCCGTTCAACCGCCGGTGAACGCCTTCGGGAACCAGAACAGGACGAGCCAGCGCCCGGCGAAGTCCTCGAGCGCAACCGGTTGTCCGTGCTGGTCGGGGAGCCGGAACGGCGGTGCCGGAGTGCCTTCGGCGAGCACGGCGAACCTCCTTCGGCCGGTCGGTCAACCATTCGGAGCAACGCGATCTGGGCGTGCGGGACCAGGAGTCTACGCCGGGTTGGTGTCGAGGGACGCGACCGAGGTCGCGAGGGACTCTCATGTGCGAGGGCCACCGTGATCCCGCTCGTTCCCCCCGATCACGTCCGGCGATCGCCGGATCGGCCCCGCAGGCTGTGTCGTGCGGCGTTATCCGAACATGCGCTCCGACCAGGGGAATCCAGCCAGGAAACTCACGTTCAGTACGACCGTCATCGCCACGGCTGCGAGCGATGCGATCGCGATCCCGTACCACCGCCTCATGCATGGCCTCCTTCTCACCGATTGAACAGGGATGGTACTGATGTCCTTAACTTACAGTCAAGCGGGCTGTTAAATCGGTCCTGTTTGCGATATGGTCCCCCCCATGACTCTCGGGGAGCGTCTGCGTGCCGAACGGCAGCGAGCCGGCTTGACGAAGACTGCGCTCGCGCGGCCGCGGTACACCGTCTCCTACGTGAGCCAGATCGAGGCCGGCAAGCGCACGCCTTCGGCGGACGCCCTCACCTACCTCGCGAGCCGGCTCGGCGTGTCGGCCGGCTTCCTCGCCACCGGCGTCCCCGAGGACGAGGAGAACCGGTTGCGGTTCGTGATCGACGACGCGCGCCTTGCCATGCGGGACGGCCGGCATCAGGAGGCCGAATACCTGCTCGACGAGGCGCGTGAGAGCGCCGAGCGATTCTGCCTCGGACGGTCGCTCGCGCGGGTCCGCGTCGCGCAGGCCGACCTGCGCATTCGGACGGACCGAACTCGCGAGGCCATCGACCTCTACGAACAGGCGCTGGAGGGCGACCTGACCCAGCGCGAGACCGGCGAGGTCACCGCGGCCCTGGGACGCGCGTACCGCCGCGTGGGAGATCTGGCGTACGCGGCGGACCTGATCGAGTCGCATCTCGCCCGCCGCGACGGCGGCCCGCTGGACCCCGGCGTGGCCGCCGACCTGCAGTCGGTCCTGGTCCAGATCTACTTCGAACGGGGCGACGTCGTGAAGGCCGAACGAACGGCCGCCCGTGCGCTCGCTTCGCATGACGACGACACCTCCGAGGAGATCCGTGCCCGGACATATTGGGACGCTTCGCGCGTGCTCGCCCAGGCCGGGCGGCTCGAGGAGGCACTGGACCTCATCACGCGCGCCCGGGTTCTGGTCGAACATCTGGACGATCGGCGCCGGGTGGCACGAATCTTCATCGCCACCGCCTTCCTCTGCCTGGAGGACGACCCGCCCCGAACCCTCGAGGCGGCCGCCCACCTGGATCGCGCCGAGACCATTCTTATCGAAACCGGGTCGAGCGAGGACCTGGCCTACCTCATGACCGAGCGCAGCCGGGTGGCGCTCATCGAACACCGCTACGAATCCGCCGTTCGCCACGCGGATGCCGCATACGGCTCCGCGGGCAACGATCCCATCGAGAGCGCGAGGGCACTGTTCGTCAAGGGACGAGCGCTCGCGAGTCTCGGGCACGAAGCCGCGGCCAAGGAGGTCCTCGAAGAGGCCGCGGTGCTGTTCGCAAAGCAGAGCGCCCGCCAACAGGAGGCCTCTTGTTGGCGGGAGGTCGGAGAGCTGCTCCTGGCCGGTGGGGATCTTCCCGGCGCTGTGGATGCGCTCCGATCGGGGCTCGAGGCGCTCAACCCCAGTCGGTCCCGCGCCTGATCCCGCGGGGGTCACCCCCCCTGACCCCCGCGGGCAGAGCCCTTCTTTGCTCGGGCGCGCGCTAGCGTCTGTCCTGCATGCGCCCGAGCAGTGACCCGCTGCTGATCCTTCGGGATTCGTTTCCGTCACCGCCGGGGATGGACACCGCGGTCTCTTCGGTGCTGCTCCGCCGCGTCTCCGACGGCGCGTTCCCGGAGGCGGTCCGGCTCCATCGGCCGGGCGACATCGTGGCGTTCGGCCCGCGGGACCGGCACGAGCCGGGCTTCGACGCGGCCGTCGCCGCCGCGCACGCTCACGGGTTCGGCGTCGTCGAACGCCTGGCGGGCGGGCGCGCCGCGGTGTTCCACGGCGGAACCATCGCCTTCTCCTGGATCGTGCCCGATCCGGTTCCCCGTCTGCGGATCCGGGAGCGGTTCGCGTGGCTGAGCGAGGCCGTCGCCGGCGCGTTGCGGTCGCTGGGGGTCGATGCCCGGGTGGGCGAGGTCCCCGGCGAGTACTGCCCCGGCGAGTTCAGCGTAAACGCCCGCGGGGCGGTGAAGGTCATGGGCGTCGGCCAGCGCCTGGTGCACCACGCGGCCCATGTGGGTGGGGTCGTGGTCGTCGACGGCGCAGACCGTGTGCGCGACGTGTTGATCCCGGTCTACCGGGCGCTCGGGCTCTCGTGGGACCCGGCGACCGCCGGCGCCGTCGCCGACGAGGCGCCCGGCATCACCTGGGAGGCGGTGGCGTCGGCACTCGAATCGGCGTTCGCCGCCGGTCGCCCTGCCGTCCAGGCGCCGGTGCCGCCCGACGTGTTCGATGAAGCGCGGAGCGTTGCGGGCCGGTTCGCTGGAGACGCGGCCTCGGCTTAGGTCTCTGCCGCGCCGTTCACACCGGGGATCCGCCCGCGACGGTCGGGAACCGGCCGCGCCTCGTAGCCCCACATCCCGTCAAGGCGTTCGGTGCCCGTGGTCTTCTCGATCCCCTCCGAGACCATGCGGAACGCCTCGACCACACCGGGCACGACCAGAATGTGCCCGCTCTCGTCGCGAGGCATCTGCCACCGGTAGCCCTGGAGCGACCCCAGTTCGAGCATCGCCTCGCGAAGCTCGGCGTACAGGCCCCGCAGCCTGAAGAGCAGCGCGAGCACGCCCGAGGTCGAGAAGAACGAATACGGCTCGAGCGACCACAGGTGCTCGCGCAGGGATGATTCGTCGTCGAACCTCGCAACCCGCCCCGTGAGATCCTCGCGGTCGCTGCGCGCGCTGACGACGGTTGCGCCGGGCCGAAGGTCCACGAATCCGCCGACCGTCACGTGATAGTCGCGGAAGTCCTCGAACGAGCAGGGGTTCCCGCTGTCGGCGTGGGCCTTGCGGAGCCAGGTGGAAAGGCCGTCGGTCTGCCTCACCAACTGATCGAGCGGCGCCAAATAGTAACCCATCCTTACCATCGTGGTGCCGCCGCCCGATTCGTACAGCAGCGGTGAGCCCAGCGACGGCGGAGTCCACACCGCTTGCAGAGCCCGGGCCAGCACCCGCCGGAGCGCCTCGCGACGCTGGGGGAACAGCGAGTGGTCGCGCGGCGCCGTCAGCCCCACGAGATCATCGGGCGCGGCCGCCGACGCCAGCATCGTCAGGTCCGCGCACAGGGGTTCGAACTCCCACGCCGCGACGTCCTCGAACGTCAGCAGGCGCGAGTGCCTCGTCAGGAACGACTCGGGTTCGAAGTGGTCCAGGTCGACGTACGGATCGATCGCGTCGACGTCGAGCGACCGGAGCCGGTGCAAGAGGATCAGGAGGGCGAGCGTGTGGAGCTCGGCCTGGTGCTTCGCCGAACCCAGGTCCTGGAGCGCCCCCGGCTCCATTCCGGAGGTCTGCATGGCCAGAAGCGCCGGCTGGGCGAGGAAGTCCAGCACCTGGCGCGCGTTGTCCGTCTCCGTGTAGTAGCAGACGTTCTCGCGGAACCACGGGTACACGGGGTCATCACCCAGCAGTCCGACCGTGGCCAGCACCAGGCCCAATTCGCTCGCCGAGGCCACGCGCATCACCCGGTAGAGGGCATCGGCGTTCGCCACCGAGAAGAACCCGTTCTCGCCGCTTCGGACCGTGAACGCCGGGATCAGCTCGTCGCCCTTGTCGAACGCGACGTCGCCCGCCGGCGGATCGTCCAGCGGCACGGTGAGCGGCGGGAACACGTGGATCGTCTGGCGTGAGGACCCCTTCGAGCCCGGGAACACCTCGACGGGAGCCTCGTGCAGCGCCTGCCGGATCGAACGGTGCAGCGGGATGCGGTCGCGGATCCGGATCTCGTCGACCCCGATCGCCGCGGCGGTGATCAGCACGCGGACGCCGGCATCGCTGTACAACCGGGTCAGCTCGTCGGCAAACCGCTGCTTGTCGGCCAGCCGAAGGTCGTTCCCGGCGTGGGCGAACCCCAGGCGGATCGTCGGGTGCGCCGGGGCGGCGCCGATCCCGCCCGGGTGCTCGTCGTACATGCCGCCCACGCCGGTCGTGTGGGCCACCAGCACGATGTCGGCGAGCGACGACTGGACCTGCACCAGGTCGTCGCGGAGCGCCAGGACGAAGCGCTCCTTCAGCCGCTCGACGTCCTCGGGGCCCAGCCCGTCGACCTGATCGGCGAGGAACTGCAGGTCGTCCTGGTGGTACGCGACCAGGCTCGGGATCGGGATCCCGAGCATCACGCTCCGGTAGCGTTCGATCCCGAGCCGCTCGAGGTGTTCGCTTCGATACCGATCCAGGAACGAGCTGAACGGACGGGCGCCGCCGATCGCGTCCGCCAGCGCGTCGAACACCCGCGCGCGGCGAGCGGCGCCCTCCACGCCGAGCGTCGCCAGGAACCGTTCCGCCTCCTCCGCGCGGTCGGCGGGCGCGGCGGCGAGCACGGCGTCCAGGCCCGGCAGCGCCGACACCGTGAAGCGCTCGAGCGCGACGAACACGCCCGAGTGGGTCAGATACCCGCGGCGGACGCGTTTGGGCAGGCGAGCGGAGCCGTGGAGCGATTCGACGTACCGGAACAGCCGGCGCGTGAACGCGCCGATCTCCTCGGGCGCGGCGCCGGTGGCGACCAGGATCGGGACGTCGTCGTCCCCCGGCGGTGCGACGGCGAACATCTCCTCGTACAGCGACAGCAGTTGGAGGACGGCCGTGCCGCCGACGGCACCCGTGCCGCCGAGCGCCACGTGCACGTCGCGGTAGCGCTCGCCGGATGTGGCGGCCTCGACCAGCCTTGGGCCAAGGCGAGCGTGCTTGAAGCCCATCCGGCCGGCCTACGCCCGCAATCCGGCCGCGCCGCCGCTGCGCTTCATGGCCCGGACGACGACGCGTTCGAGCACGAAGGCGACGACCGACATCGCGATGCCGACGACGAAGCGCTGGAACCGGCGGGATTTCGGCGCGGATCGGGCGCCGGCGCGGATGCGGACTCGGACGGTGGGCGTGGTCATCGCGTAGAGACTAGGCATAATCGGCCCGTGATGGGTAACGGTTCGAACGACCCCGCGGTCACCACCGTGGACGCCGGCAAGCCGCCTTCGGCGACCGCCGGCATCCGTCGCGTCGCGGTCGCCACCGACCGCTCGGTCACGGCCGATCGGGCGGTGCGCTGGGCGGGCTCGCTGGCGGACCGGTACGGCGCCGAGCTCCTGGCGATCCAGGTCATCGTTCCGGAGAACCCTCCGGGCACGGAGGCGGGCGCCGCCGAATCGACGCGCGCCGCCGTCGCCGCGAAGGAGCTGGACGCGTTCGTCTACGAGCTCGCCGGCGACCGCGGCTCGGGCCGCGTCGTGCTCGACCGGGATCCGGCGCGCGCCATCGTCGAGGCCGCCGAGGAAGGCGACGCGGACGTGCTGGTGGTCGGCAATCTGGGGATGGCGGGACGCAAGGAGTTCCTGCTGGGAAACGTGCCGAACCGGATCAGTCACAACGCCCGCTGCACCGTGATCATCTACAACGGGCAGCTCGAGGGCGACGCCGGCGCCGGGAACGGCAGCCGAACGGCGACCGCCGGACCCCGCACGGCGCCCGGCGTGCTCGGCCGCGACGAGGACGAATCGCAGATCGAACCCCGGCTCCTGCGGCGCGGCACCCAGATCGCGGCGGTCATGGCGCGCCACGGCGTCAAGGCCATGTTCGACCGGGGCGACGGCGACTCGTCCACGTCGCGGCGGCGGCAGGCCCACCACCTCCGCACCGCGCTGGAGGAGCTCGGCCCGACGTTCGCGAAGCTCGGCCAGGTGCTGTCGACCCGCCCGGACCTGATCCCGCAGGAGTTCATCGACGAGCTGTCGACCCTCCAGGACCGCGTCCCGCCGCTGACCGAGGCGCAGGTCGTGGCCGTCATGGAGCAGGAGCTCGGCGTGCCTTGGGAGGACGTGTTCGAGACGATCGAGGCGACGCCGATGGCGGCCGGCACGATCGCGGAGGTCCACCGCGCCACGCTCGCCGACGGCTCCCGGGTCGTCGTGAAGGTCCAGCGGCCGAACGCGCGCGAGGAGATCACCCAGGACCTGGGGCTCCTGGAGATCTTCGCCGAGAAGGCTGGCAAGCGCCCGGGCCTCCGGCAGGTGGTCGACGTGAAGGCCGTCTTCGAGCACCTTTCGGCGTCGCTGCAGCGCGAGCTCGACTTCCGGCAGGAGCTGGCGAACATCGAACGGATGCGGAACGTGCTGGCGCCGTACGCCCATCTGGCCGTGCCCGGCGTGTACGCGGACCTTTCGACCTCGCGGCTGCTGGTCATGGAGGAGATCCAGGGCGTCCCGATCCGTCAGGCCCCGGAGGGGCCCGAACGTAAGGCCGCCGCGCGCGAGCTGCTCGAGTCCTACTACCGGCAGATCTTGATCGACGGGTTCTTCCACGCGGACCCGCACCCGGGCAACCTGATGTGGTGGAACGACACGATCTACCTGCTGGACTTCGGCATGATCGGCGAGGTCTCGCCGGGCATGCGCGAGCAGCTGATGATGCTGCTGATGGCGTTCTGGCAGCAGGACGTCACGCTGCTGACGGACCTGACGCTGTCGCTCGCCGGCGCGCAGGAGAAGACGGACCTGGACATCGCGGGGTTCCGCGAGGCGCTCGGGCAGCTCGTGGCGAAGCAGGCCGGCGCGTCGCTGAAGGACCTCCAGCTCGGGCCGATCCTGCAGGAGATGACCGAGATCTCGGTCCGGTACGACGTGCCGATCCCGGCGTCGCTGGCGCTCACGGGGAAGGCGCTCGCGCAGATGCAGCTGGCGACGGCCGAACTGGACCCGGACCTGGACCCGTTCGACGTGGCGGGGTCGTTCCTCATGCGCTCGCTGATGTCGAGGATGCGGGAGAGCATGGATCCGAAGCGCCTGTTTTACGAGGGGCAGAAGTTCCGGCTTCGACTCATGAACCTGGTCGAGTCGATCGAGCGCCTGACCGGCGCTCGCCCGGGACCGAACCTGCAGGTCAACTTCGGCGCCGACCGCCTGGAGGACACCATCCGGCGGACGGGCCGGCGGCTGGCGCTCGGGATCACGGCCGGCGCGGCGATCCTGGGGACGGCGACCACCGCGAACTCGGCGTCGGCGCCGGAATGGCTGCCCATCACCATGGGCATCGTCGGCGGCGGGCTCACGGTGTCGCTGATCACGGACCTGTTCCGGCACAAGTGACGCCGACCGCCGCGCGGCGGGCCGTCACAGGCTGAGCGAATGCAGCTCCTGCAGGGCGTCGCGGCACGCCTCGCAGATCGCCCGCTCCGAGGGCTGGCCGCATTTCGCGCAGGAGGTCTTCGGCACGGGGCGCTCCTCGGCGGCCGCATCCTCCCCCGGTGTGGCGCCACCCGCGGTGTCGGCCTTCGCCGGCGCTCCGCTTGACGAGGATCGGGATGCCGAATGCTTCGGCACGTGCTCCTCGGCGCTGCGCTTCTCACGCCGGAAGAGGCCGCCCCGCTTGCGGCCCTCCGGCTCGGGGGGAGCCGCGGGAGGCCGCGCCGCGGCGGGCCTCGCCGAGGGCTGAGGTGCCGCGGGCCTCGCCTGAGACGGCGTCGCCGTGGGCGGATGCGTCGCTGAAGCCGCTTCTGGCGCCGGAGGGGCCGGTGGCGCGGCCTCTTCGGTCGCCGGGGCAGGCGGCGTGGACTGCGCCTGCGCCTGCGACGCTGCCGCGGCCTCCAATTGCACGAGCGGGTCGGCCGGCGGCGCCGCCGGAGGCACGACGCGGGAACCGGGCCCCGGCGGCCGGTACTCGCGGTCCGGGACCTGCGCCTGAGCGGATGGAGGCGATCCGGGATCGAGCGCGTCCGCCAGTCCCCGGAGTTCGGCACCCATCTCCATGGCGTGCGTGCTGAACCCCGTCATGGCCGGCGCCGGACCTCGCGGCCTTCCGGCGGCTCCACGGCCCGCCGCGACCTGAGCCGCTCGGAGGCCCGCCTCGCGCTCGGACAGGCGGCGGTCGCGTTCGGCGAACGAGGTCTCCTTCGCCGCGACGACGGCCTCGCGTTCGATGAGCGCCTCTTCTCGCGAATCCGACGCGGAGGCCAGTTCGTCGATCGCCGCCTCGCGCGCGGCGAGCGCGGCCGTCCGCTCGTCGAGCGACTCCGCGCGGGCGGTCATGGCGGCCTCCGTCTCCGCCGCGGCCGTCTCCCGTTCGGACAGCCGGGCCTCGCGCTCCTCCGCGGCGGCCCGCGCGGCGTCGGCCTCCGCGGCGCGCGCCGCGATCTCGGCCTCGCGTTCGGCCAGGGCGCTCGCGGATTCGTCCGACGACTGCGAGCGGGACGCGATCTCCGCCTCTTGCCGTTCCAGTTCGACCTGCACCTCCAGCATCGCGACGTCGCGTTCGGACAGCGACGCCTCGAGCGCGGCCACGGCCTCTTCGCGATGCGTGACCGACGCCTGGCGCACCGCCAGGCTTTCGTTTCGCTCGGCGAAGTCCGCGTCCTCGTTCGCGATGGCGGCCTCGCGTGCGGCCAGGACCGTCTCGCGGGCGTCGAGGTCGCCGGCTCGCCGTCCGAGGTCCCCCTCGCGCGCGCCGAGCGCGGACGCGGCCTCATCGATCCCCTGCTCGCGCCGGTCGGCGGCGGACTCGCGCTCCGCCAGGTCGGACTCTCGGGACGCGGCGAGGCCCTCCCGTTCGCCGACGGCGGCGTCGCGCGCGTCGAGCCCATCCTCCCGTTCGCGCAGGGACGTCTCGAACCGGGACGCGTCGGCCTCCCGCTGCTCGACGGCGCGCAGGCGACCCGCGAGCGCGCCCTCCACGGCCTCCTCCACGGCGCTGGAGTGCTCGTGTTCGACCTCCTCGATCCGCCCCTCGCGCGCCGCGAGCGCCGATTCGGCCTCCGCGGCGGCCGCCTCGCGTTCGGCGATCGTGCGTTCGCGAAGCGAGAGCGTTTCCTCCGAACGGGAGAGCAGCGCGTCGCGCTCGGTGAGCTCAGCGGTCCGCCGGTCGAGCGCCGCGCCGCGATCGTCCTGCTCGGCCTGGGCGCGCTCGATGGCACCCTCGCGCTCGGCCAGCGCCTGGATCTCGCCGGCCAGCGACGCGCGTTCGGCCCCGAGCAGCTCGCGGTCCGCCTCGTGGGACGCCCGACGCTCCGCCAGCTCGGCCTCCGCGGCGGCGAGCGCCTCCTGCCGTCCGGCGAGCGCGGCCTGCCGGTCGGTCAGGTCGCTCTCCTGGGAGGTCAGGCTCGTCTCGCGCTCCGCGAGCCCGGCGTCCAGGTCGAACCAGTGCCCCTCTCGTTCGGCCAGCTCGGCTTCTCTTCGGTCGAACTCGGCGCTTCGCTCGGCGAGCGCGGCCTCCGTTTCGGCCAGCTCCCGCGCGCGGCCCTCGACCGCCGACTGCGCCTGCCGGGCCGACTCCACGCGCTCGCCGTACTCGACCTCGCGCCCGGCGTGCCCTGCCTCGCGCTCGGCCGCCTTCGCCTCGCGTTCGGAGAGCGAGGACTCCCGTTCGGCGGCCCTCGCCTCGCGCTCGGCGAGCTCCGCCCCGCGCCGTTCGAGGTCGTCGCGATCCTCCTCGGCCCGGGCGGCGGCCCACTTGTGGCGCTGCTCGCGCTCGCGCAGCGCGGCCCGAGCCGCCTCGACCGCCTCACGCTGCTCAGCGAGCGTCCGCTCGCCGCGCTCCAGAGCTGCCTGCCGCTCCCAGAGCGCCATCTGCGACGCTTCGAGCTCGGCGAAGAGCGCGGACTGGTCCTGCGGGTACGGCTGATCCGTCTGGTCCGCCAGCGGGATGAAGGTCTGCAGTTCGCGCTCGACGCCGGCCCACGGGTCGCGGCGACCCTCACCCTCGGCGACGGGTTCGCCTTCGGCCCCATCCTCGGAGACGGCCGACGCGGGACGTGCGCGTGTGGCGAGCGCCGCACGAGCCTCCTCGACGGAGAGCCGTGGCGCCTCCTGTGGCAGCGGCGAACCGCAGATGTCGCAGACGCCACCGGGGCGCGAGAAGAACCCGCACCATTCGCACGCGACCGCGAC
>JBEDUK010000081.1:0-39242 GCA_040414485.1 Actinomycetota bacterium | reverse complement strand
TCGGTCCGCAGGTCGTCCAGGTACGCGATGTCCGTCGTCATTCGATCCAGCCTCCGTCCAGAAGTCCCTCGCGCTCCGGCGCCAACAACCGCCCAAGGCGTCGGAGCCCTCGGCTGACCCGCGCCCGAGCGGCCTGCTGCGAGCACGCGAGCGCCCGGGCCACCTCGTCGTAGGGGAGTTCGTCGACGACGCGAAGCGAGACCGCACGGCGTTCGCCGACGGGCAATTGGATGAGCGCGTCCGCGACCATGCGCCGAACAGCCGCCAGGTCGGCGAGGCGTTCGATCCGTTCGTGGTCCTCGTCCGAGACCTCTCGCTCCGGCATGCCCAGCCGCCGCCGTGCTTTCGCATCGACGCCGCCGTCGCGGAAGAACCGCGAGAGTTGATGCCGCGCGATCGCGAACAGCCACGCTGCAGCTTCCGACCCCACGTCCCGATAGCGCGCACGGCTCGCATACGCCTCCGCGAACGTCTCGGCGGTCAGCTCGGCGGCGACGTCGGGCTCGAGCGTTCGCCGGGCGAAGTACCGAAGCAGGCCTTCGGCGTGTCGTTGGTAGAAGGTCACGAACGCCTCCGGGCGGCGTACCGACAGGATCAGGAGATCCCCGTCGTCCAACGTCTCCTCGAACGACCTGTCGAGCGCGGTGTCCATCCGCCCGTACTATGCCGCTCGCCGGCCCCTCTGTGACATGAGGATTCGGCGAAGCCGGCGGGCATCGATCGGCCGGCGGCGACGTTATCCTCCGGCGTGATGCCGAGCCCGCCGTTGCGCCTGTTCGATCGACACGCCGGCGCGCCGGTCGAACTCGCGACCCGCGATCGAATGAGCGTCTACGTCTGCGGGATCACGCCCTACGACTCGGCGCACGTGGGGCACGCGTTCCTCTACGCGCAGTTCGACGTGCTGGTCCGTTACCTCCGGCGGCGCGGCATCCACGTCGATCACGTCCAGAACGTCACCGACGTGGACGATGACATCCTTCGAACCGCGAAGGAGCGCGGCGTCGACTACCTGGACCTGGCGAACCGTGAGGTCGAGTCGTTCGAACGCGAAATGGCCGCCATCGGCATCGAACGCCCGAACCACGTCCCGCGCGCGACGGAATTCGTGCCGGACATCGCCGAAGAGGTAAAGCTGCTTTACGGTTCGGGTTGCGCTTACGAGCGGGACGGAACCGTTTACTTCCGTGTGTCGTCCGACCCGCGGTACGGCCGCCTGTCGCGCTTGTCGCGGGAGGAGATGCTGGTGCTGGCGGCCGAGCGCGGCGGCTTCCCGGACGACCCGAACAAGGACGACCCGCTGGACTTCGTCCTGTGGCAGCGGTCGAAGCCCGGCGAGCCGTCGTGGCCTTCGCCGTGGGGCGACGGACGCCCGGGATGGCACATCGAGTGCTCGACCATGGCCCGGCGGCTGGTCGGGGCGCCCGTCGACATCCACGGTGGAGGTCCGGACCTGATTTACCCGCATCACGAATCCGAACTCGCGCAGGCCGAATGCGCGCACCCGGGCGAGCCCTTCGTTCGCCACTGGATGCACAGCGGCGAGGTCCGGATGGACGGCGCGAAGATGAGCAAGTCGCTCGGCAATCTGGCGTTCGTCGGCGACCTGCTGGCGCGGCATCGACCGGAGGCGATCCGCCGGCTGCTCCTTTCCCACCACTACCGCGAGGACTGGGAGTTCTTCGAGGCCGATCTGTCGCGAGCGCCGGCGACCGGACCGGATCCGGCGACCGTGCCCGGCGGTCCGAGCGACTTCGGGTCGTTCCTGGAGGCCCTGGCCGAGGACCTGAACACCCCGCTGGCGCTGACGATCCTCGACCATGCAGAGGTGAGCGGAGCGGACTGGTCGGCTGAGGGACGCGGAATCCTCGGGCTTGATCGGGGCGCACAAGAGACATGAAGAGGGCGCGGGGTGGTATCGCATTGCGGGCGTTCGCGTATCTGGCGACCGGCGGGCTGTAGGGAGCGTGGGACGTGGTCGTTCGGATCGAAACCGATCGGCTCCTGCTCCGCGAATGGCGCGAGGGCGACTGGGTCGGGCTCCACCGCGCGTACGGGGACCTCGAGGTCATGCGCTGGCTCGGCGCCGGTAGCGCTGCGGATCTCGAGACGACGGCGTTCTCGGTCGGGCGGATGCACGCGCACTGGCAGCAACTCGGCTACGGCCTGTTCGCGGCCGAGCTCAAGGAGACCGGCGAGCTGATCGGCCGAATCGGACTGATGCGCCATCCGACGTGGCCGGTCGACGACCACAAGGTGGAGGTCGGCTGGACCCTTCAGCGATCGGCGTGGGGCAAGGGCTACGCGACCGAGGGCGCGAAGGCGAGCCTGCAGTTCGGCTTCGAGCGCGTCGGCCTGGAGCGGATCTTCAGCATGACCGACCCGACGAACACGCGATCGCGGGCCGTGATGGATCGGTGCGGGCTCGCCTACCAGGGCGAGGTCCAGTTCGACGGCTACCTCGAGGTCTATTACGCGATCGACCGGTCCGAATGGCCACGCGCGGGTGTCGAGCTGCCGTCGATCCAGATCCGCGACGAATGACGCCGATCGGGCGCCGGATCGTCGCTGCCGCGGCGGTGTGCACGGCCGCCGCGACCGCATGCGGCTCCGGTTCGCCGGAGCACCGCGCGTCCGCCGCGGGGATCCGGATCGTTCGATTCAGGCTGCACAGCAGGGCGATCGGGCGAGACCTGGACGAGATCGGCGTCGCGCCGCCGGCCGGGTCCTCCGGGCGGCGGCCGCCGATGGTCGTGTTCCTCCACGGCCGGCACGGGACGCCCGACAGCGGCCTGAACGCCGCGATCACGATGATCCAGGACGCGGGCCGCGACGCTCCGGCGTTCGTCCTGGCCAACGGCGGCGACGACAGTTACTGGCACGACCGCTCGTCCGGTGCTTGGGGCTCGTCGATCGTGAAGGAGCTCATCCCGAAGGCGGCCACGCTGCTCGGCGCCGACCCCACGCGCGTGGTGGTCGCCGGCGTGTCGATGGGCGGATTCGGCGCGCTCGACCTCGGCATGAGGTGGCCGGGCCGCTTCTGCGGCGTGGCCGGGCACTCGGCGGCCATCTGGCCTACCGGTGGGCAGTCGAACGCCGTGGCCTTCGACGACGCGACCGACTTCGCCCGGAATGACGTCATGCGCTATGCGCGCGCGGCCGCGCACCCGTACGAGCGCACTGCCGTCTGGTTGGACGTCGGATCCGGGGACGGCTTCCGGTTCAACGACGGCACGATGGCGAACTCACTGAAGACGAGGGGAGCGCTGGTCTCGTTCCACGAGTGGCCGGGCGGGCACAACGACGGTTACTGGCGCGCCCACCTTCGGGACTACGTCGGGTTCTACATCAGGGCACTCGCGGCGTGTGCGCACCGATGAAGCGGCCGTCTCAGAGCCGGCCGGCCCACGGATGGCCGGGGTGCGCCGTCTCGAGGGCGCGGCGCAGCCATTCGCGCGAGATGCCATCCATCAGCGGCAGGGCAGCCGCGAAGTCCTGTTCGTCCCTGGGGCGGGTCGTCCTCGCCTTGAACAGCAGGACGACCTCAGGCCGAAGGTATGGGATGCCGTCCACCGTCACGCCACCGACGCCTGCCAGCGGGAGCGACACGCTCGGGTCGCGCCGGTACAGCCACCGATCCCCTTCGCTCGCTGCGAGCATCACCTCGAATCGCCACGGACCGTCGGCTTCTTCACGGAGCCAGAGGCCGTTCGCATCCACGGGGACCGGGGCGCCCTCTTCCCATCGTGACAGCCGTCGCTTCCGCGCGACCCACCCTTCCAAGCCGGACGGAAGGGCCTCCCGGAGTTCGAGCTGATCGCGTCGGAGGATCTCGACGTCGAGATCCCCGTGTTCCCGAACAGCGCGGCCAACGAACAGATCGATCGCCCAGCCGCCGGCGATCCACCAGGGTCGCCGGAACGACGCCAGGATCTCGGCAGCCTCCCTGGGTGAAAGCGGCGACCAGTGGCCCAGATCCGTCGCCCGGCCTTCGCTCACGGCGCCGACGGGCGGCTACGGCAGCACGAAGGGTGTCGGCAGCAGGTCTTCGATCGTGAACCTCAGCCCGTGGCCGCACACGAGGATCTCGATGCCCGGCGCCAGTTCCGCGAGCCACTGTCGGCAGATGCCGCAGGGGACCAGGCTCGTGGCCGGGGCGCCGGGTGAAACGTCGGGGAACGCGAGCGCGAGCGCCGTGAAGCCCCCGTCCGCCTCAGCGAGCGCCGTCGACAGCGCCGAGCGCTCCGCGCACAGCGCCGCCCCGTAGCTGGCGTTCTCCACGTTCGCGCCGATGTGGATCCGGCCGCTCGCGCCCACGACCGCGCACCCCACGCGGAAATGCGAATACGGCGCGTACGCCTTGAGCGCGACCTCGTCCGCCGCGCGACACAGGCGTTCCTCCACCTCGGGCGTGATGGCCACGAGGCGGAGGATACGCCGTGCCGGTCGCGGGTGTGCCGGTGCCGCTCACAGCTGCGCGATCCGTTCGATCGGAAACGGTGGCTGGGCCAGCGGCTTGACCGCCAATCGAACGAGCAGCAGCGGATTGTCGTCACCGGCGGTTCGGTTCAGGTGGATCTCGTCGCAGCCGGTGCATCGGTGAACCAGCACCCATTCGCCGTCGCCGCGAACGGCGATGGCGATCGGCTCCATGAGCGAACCGCAGTCCGCGTCGCGGTCGCCCGGCGAATCGTCGTCCAGGTGCCGGCTCCACAGACAGGACGGGCAATGGTTCCGATGCGCGGTTCCCATGGCCTGGACGGACACGTCCAGGCCGCAGTGTCTGCAGCGGAATGAATTCGGACCACGGCGCGAGCGCGAATGGGTGTGGGAGCGCGCGCCATAGCGTTGATCTCGAGACATCGCGGGACCTCCAGGCCTTCACGTGAGAAGAGCAGGGCACGTGTGCGCCTCAAACGGCGGTCGGGCGATGCGGCGTAAGAAGAAGTGCGGCTACGCGGAATGCGTCCGACCGGCGTCGAGGCGCGACGAACCAACGGCAGTGCTCGTGGTCACGCGTCAACACCTCCTCTTCGGTCGGATCCGCTCTCGCGGCGGGTGCGAAGGTAACACCGAGATCCGGTGACGGCAAGCGTGCGCGTTCCGGATGCTCGGTCGGCGTATCCTGCGCGAACGACACGACGAAAGGGCTGCGACGCATATGGAGCGAACGGCGCGGGCAGCGATCCTGGCGGCACCAGGGGAGGACGTCCGGATCGAGGAGATCACCTTGGCGGATCCCGCGGCTGATGAGGCGATCGTCCGCGTTGCGGCCAGCGGCGTCTGTCACACCGACCTGCACGTGAAGCGAAGCGGCGGCTGGGGGCTTCCGTTTCCGATCCTGCTCGGCCACGAGGGCGCCGGCGTGGTCGAGGAGGTCGGCGCGAACGTCACCGACGTCGCCCCCGGGGATCGCGTTGTGATCGCCTGGCGCGCGCCATGCGGCCGGTGCCCGCACTGCGTCCGCGGGGACGTGCGCCGATGCGAGAAGCACCTCAGGGCGAAGTGGCGCATGCACCGCGCCGCAGACGATGCGACGCTCGCGCCCACGCTGCGCACGGGCACGTTCACCGAACGCACCATCGTCCACGGCGCGCAGTTGGTAAAGATGCCTGACGAAGTCTCGATGGAAGCGGCCTGCCTGCTGGCGTGTGGCGTCTCGACAGGCGCCGGCGCGCCGCTGAACACGACGCCCGTGTGGCCCGGCGCGGCCGTTGCCGTGATCGGCTGCGGCGGCGTGGGGCTGTCGGTGGTGGCCGGCGCCCGGATCGCCGGCGCCGCGCGGATCATCGCCATTGACGTGGCGCCGCTGAAACTCCAATGGGCGAAGCAGTTCGGCGCAACCGACGTCGTAGACGCGAGCGCGCCGGGAAGCGACGCGGTGACGGCCGTCCGCGATCTGACGGAAGGCAGGGGAGTGGACTTCGCGTTCGAGGCGACCGGCCGCCCGGAGCCGGTCGAGCAGGCCCTGAGGATGCTCGCCTTCGCCGGCACGGCCACCATGGTCGGCGTCCCGGGCGAGGGCGCGCTGGCCACGATCGACCTGGGTGACCCGAGCATCGGCGCGTTCGAGAACAAGATCTCGCTGCGGGTCAGCCACGGCGGCGACTCGCTTCCGAAGTGGGACTTCCCGCTGCTGGCTCGGCACTACCTCGAGGGACGGCTGGACCTGGACGCCATGATCACCAAGCGCATCGGCCTGGAGGACATCGAGGCCGCCTTCGACGACATGCGAGCGGGCACCGTCATCCGCTCCGTCGTGGTGTTCGGCGAAGCCTGAAACGACTGCCCTCCTAGGCGAAGTTCAGACCGAAGATCCGGTCCGCCGTGCGCGCCGCGAGCGCCTGGACGGTGAGTGTGGGGTTCGGGCCGCCCAGGCCGTTCGGCAAAGCTGAGGAGTCGCCGAGGAACAGACCGGAGACCTCCCAGGCCTGACCGTCGGCGTCGCAGACCGAGGAAGAAGGGTCCGCGCCCATCCGCATGGTCGACATGATGTGGGTGAACAGCGGCTGGAGGCTGCTTCGGTGGACCTCCCGGGCACCGGCGGCCCGGAGGATCTCCGCGGCCTTCCGGGCCAGCCAGTGCTGGCGCTCCCAGGACGCCTCGTTCGGGTGGTAGATCACCTTCGGCACCGGACCGTGCTCGTCCGGCCCCCAGTCGTCGGCCAGCGTCACGCGATTCTCGTGCAGAGCGTCGTCGTTGACGGAGACGACCACGCTGAGCGAACGGTGGTATTCGTCGATCCGCCTCAGGGCCGCCTCGCCGTACATGCGCCCGGCGAAGTCCCACGGCTCGCCGCCGACGGGGTCGTCCCAGAAGCCCTGGCCGGCGCCGGCGACCGCGATCGAGAACGCCTGCAGCCCGTAGCCCTGGCTCCAGAGCGTTCCGTACCCCGGGAAGTCCGCCCGCGCCATGGTCACCTGGCCGACGTCGGGGTGGACCTCTCGGTCGAAGAACCCGGTGACGAAGTCCTGGAGATGGCTGGTCAGGTATCGCCCGACCACACCGTGGGTGTTCGGCAGGCCCGAGTTCAGCCACAGCCGGGGTGACTCGATCGACCCGCCGGCCAGGACGAGGACGCCTGCTTCGGCCTCGTGATGCTCGCCCGTCGAGACGTCGCGCCACCGGACGCCGCGCACGTGGGCGGGCCGGTCACCGTCGACGCCGTTGGTCTCAGTGTCGAACACGATCCGCGTGGCGAAGGCGTTCGGAACCACCTCGCAGTTGCCGGTCGCGGCCGCCGCGGGCACGTAGGAGACGTTCGTCGAACGCTTCGCCTTCTGCTCCACCGGCGCGCCCCGCGGCTGGGGGCAGCCCTGGAGGCAGTGGCCGCACATCGTGCACCCCTGCACGTCCGGCCACGTCAGCGAACCGCCGTCCGGCGGCATATGAGCGATCGGCAGGATCGCGTTGTGGCACGGACGCCACATCTCCTCCGTGACGTTCATGGTTTCGCTTCGCCGAAGGCCGATCGCCTCGCAGCCGGACGCGAACAGCGCGTCCTTCGTCGCCAGGTCGTCAACCAGCCTGACGGGAAGGAAGGCCTCGACGCGCTCGTACCACGGGACCATCTGCTCGTAGTACAGCGGCCATTCGGTGCCGATCGCGGCCGGGTACATGCGGGGCGAGATGCCGTTGTAGTGCTGGGTGGTTCCGCCGACGCCCGCCGCCTGCAGGATCAGGCCGGCGCCCTCGCGCCTGCGCGCCCACGGCGCCGCCGAACGGTCCGCCGGGCCCCACCGGAGCCGTCCGTCGACGATGCCGCTCATGTCGTCCTCGAGCAGCGTGTAGTCGCGGTCGGGGTCGAGCCACGGACCCGCCTCGAGCACCAGGACCTTCACGCCGCGCTCGGCCAGGTCGTGCGCGACGACCGGACCGCCGCCGCCGGCGCCGATCACGATGACGTCGGGGGCGTCCATCTCAGGAGGTTCCCGCGCGGTAGTCGGCCACGCCGTCCACCGGGCCGCGGTATCCGGCCGAAGCCCACGTCAGAGGCGCGCGCAGCTCGCCGGTCGCTCCGTCGTAGCCGCTCCATTCGGAGTACATCGCGCCGTAGGTGAAGACGAACAGCGCGTCGACCACGTCCTTCGCGTCCTGTCCCTCCTCCTGAGCGAGCAGCCGAAGGACCTGCCCACGCTCCTCGAGCGTGAGGTCCGTCATGGCCGCGCCGCTCCTGACGTCATGGGCGAACGCGTCCAGGAGCAGTCCGATCATGTCGACGAACCCCGGCAGGGCCTGATCGATGACCTGGATCACGTGACGGTCGGCGCCCACGTCGAGTGCCCCCGGCCGCCCGTCGATCGCCGGCCCGATGGCCTCGACTGCGGCGCGGATGGCCTGCGCCCCCGGCCGGTCTGCGTACGCGTCCGGCTCGTCCGGCATGGGGATATCCAAGCACACGCCCGTCCGGGCCGATACCGTGATTGGGTAGGGTTGCCCCTGATCAGGGAGGACGCGCGTGCCACAGGCCATCTGGACGGGTTCGATCAGCTTCGGTCTGGTGATGCTGCCGGTGAAGCTGTATCCGGCGACCTCTCCCAAGCGCGTGCGGTTCCACGAGTTCGACGGCTCGGGCCGGCGGATTCGGCACCGGCGCGTGATCGAGGAGCCGCAGGCCGGCTTCGGGTTCGGATTCGACGACCTGCCGATCGTCGCGCCCGCGCCGGACGCCCCTCCGCGCGTGGCCGGGTCCTCGCCGTCATGGCAGGAGCCGGCGGAGGACGAGCCGGATCGAGCCGATCGGCCCGTCGCGTATCAGGACGTGATGCTCGGATACGAGGTGGCGCCGGGAGAGACCGTCCTGCTCAGCCGCGACGAGGTCCGGGCGCTCGCGCCGGAGCGCAGCCGGACGATCGAGATCGAGGACTTCGTCGACCTCGCTTCGATCGACCCCGTGCACTTCGAGAAGAGCTACTACGCCGTCCCGCAGCGGGAGGCCGGCGCGGAGCGCGCCTACGCCCTCCTCGCCAGGGCGATGGACGACGCGCGAATGGTCGGGATCGGGCGCATCGTGCTCCGCACGCGCGAGCACCTGGCCGCGATCCGGCCGAAGGACGGCGCGATCGTGCTGGAGACGCTCTTCCACGGCGACGAGATCCGCGACACGAAGGAACTGCTCGCGCCGACCGCCGTTGCCGAGGAGCCGTCCCAGCGCGAGGTGACCATGGCCACGCAGTTGATCGAGCTCCTGAGGGCCGCCTGGGATCCGTCCCGCTATGGCGACCGGGGGAGGGAGCGGCTGCTGGACGCGATCGCGGCGAAGGCAAAGGATGCAGGCACCATCAAGCCGGCCGAAGCAGAACCGACCGGCGCCGACGTGTCGGACCTGATGGAGACGCTGCGCGCCAGCGTCGAGGCCGCGAAGGCGCGCGCCGCCGAAGAGCGCGCCGGTTAGACAGGGCGGCAGGTCAGTCCGCTTCGACCCTCGATTCGAATGCTGCCCGCTCGGCCTCGGTGAGCGGCCTGGAGCCGGTTCCGCCCGAATCCAGGGGCACCATCACCGACCGGGCGGTCGTCGCGATCTCACCCGAACGGGTGACCACGATCTCCTCCGAGGTCCGAACGCTCGATCTGCCGAGCCCTTCGAGCCGGCAGCGCACCGTGATCACGTCGTCGTCCTGCGTCAGAGCGCGGCGGTAGTCGATCGCGACGCGGGCGAGCACGAAGTCGTTCACGTCGCCGACGCCGTTCAGCGACGACGCCATGAACTCGTCGCGGCACTCCTCCAGGTACGTCAGGAAGACCGCGTTGTTGACATGGCCGAACGCGTCCATGTCCCGCCAGCGGATCTCGATCCGCTTCTCGTGCATCTACATCAGGCCGCCGACGGTCTCCAGGCCGTACCGCTCGATGTCCGACGCCAGGTTCAGCGGCCTCATCCGGGACTTCCCCTCGACAACGTCGTCGGTCAGGAACTGCTTCGGCACGATCCAGCAGACCTCGAACTCGAGCCCATCGGGGTCCTTCGCGTACAGCGCCTTGGTGGTCGAGTGGTCCGTGGCGCCGACCAGCGCGCCTGCCTCCTGAAGGCGGACCGCGATCTCCTGCAGGTCGCCGAGCGTCAGGACCTCCCACGCGATGTGGTACAGCCCCACCGTGCTCTGTCCCGCCGGCGAATCGCCTGCCTGCATTCCAATCGAAAACAAAGCGAGGTCGTGGTCGTTGGTCGAGTCCGGCGCCTGGAGGAACTTCGCGCCGGGAAACTCCCCGACCAGCCGGAAGCCCAGAACGTCCCGGTAGAACGCGTATGTGCGGTCCGCGTCGCGCACGTACAGCACCGCGTGGTTCATGCGTCTGATGGCCATCGACCCTCCTTACCGGCTGCCCTCCGGCGCCGGCCGCCGGGCGGTCCAATTGGTGCAAGCCTACGCATTTGCGCAGGTCCGGACTGCCGACCGCGGTTCGGTATCCGGACACATCATGCGCAACGAGACCTATTGACACTTGTGGCCAACGTTTGGGAGAGTGCAGCCCGGCGCCTGGCCCATCGCTCGGATGACCGGGGAGGGAGCGGATACCAGGCGCGGAAAGGGGGACCTGGGACGGGGAACCTTGCAGCGAAGGGGATGTCGCCACACTGGCGACAGCTTCAATGTTTCGTTTGGTAGCTACCTGCACGAAAGGGGTTCGTAGGGTGCGACTCCGTATCGCAAGTGTTCTCACGGCGAGCGCGCTGATGATTGGCACGATTCTCGCCATGGGCGGATCGGCTCAGGCCGGTCGCGCCCCGCAGGCCAGCGGCAAGGGCCACGCGGTCCACGTCGCAGCGCCTGGCGTGGTCCTGTACGACCAGAACAGCAACGACTCCGGTGTCGGCATCGTCTCGCAGAACTTCGAGACGTCGTTCGACATCTACGACGCCGCGGGCGCCGACGACTTCAAGGTTCCGTCGGGCCACAAGTGGAAGATCACCAGCGTCACAGTGACGGGCGTGTACTTCAACGGGTCCGGTCCGGCCCGGAACGAGACCGTCACCATCTACAAGGACGCCGGCGGCCTTCCTGGCGCCCAGATCAAGGCCAAGACGAAGACCGGTACGGACAACTTCGGTTCCTTCGTCATCAAGCTCGGCAAGAAGGGCATCATCGCCCCCGCCGGGACCAACTGGGTCTCGGTTGTCGCCAACATGGACTTCTCCTCCGGTGGCGAGTGGGGTTGGGAGACCGGGCTTACGCAGAACGGGAACCCGGCGGCCTGGCAGAACCCGGGTGACGGGTTCGGCAGCGGCTGCACCACGTGGGGCAACATGAACTCCTGCATCGGTGCTCTCGGTGAGGGCCCGGACTTCATGTTCGCGCTCGGTGGCAAGCAGAAGTAAGACGATTCATTCGGTTCAACGCGAAGGGGCGACGCTGATGCGTCGCCCCTTCGTTCGTTGCAGGGTGAAGGGGACGGATGAGGAAGCGCCGAACCACGCGCGATCGACACGATGACCATCGGTCGTCGCTTTGTCCGTCAGATAAGACGCTGGTCCGAGATTCCCCTGGCCGCCGAGCCCCACGCGTCCGAGGCGCAGATCATGGCGCACCGCCCCTTCGAGCACGAGGCGACATGATGCGCCCGCGTGTGGGTGCGGCGGCCGTCGCCGCCGTATTGGCGACCTTGGTGCTCGCCGGCAGCTCCGCGCGAGGAGCTTCGGCCGTCCAGGCGGTCCATCCGTGGACGTCGCCCATCAAGCACGTCGTCGTGCTCTACCAGGAGAACCACTCGTTCAACGACCTTCTGGGCGCGCTGTGTGTGCGAGAGAACCACCGGTGCACGGGAACGACCAGTGGCGTCATCTCGACCGGGCAGCGAATGAAGCTGATTCCGGAACCGGACATCCCCCCAGCGGTCGAACATGAGACTTCCGGTCAGCTCAAGGCGGTCGATGGCGGCAAGATGGACGGGTGGGATCGCCTGTTCGGCTGCGACCAGAGCTTCCACTACCAGTGCATGACGCAGGCACAGAAGGGCGCGGTCCCGAATCTCTGGTCGCTCGCGGACGCGTATACGATCTCCGACCGGACGTTCGAAACGGGAACGCGGGGGTCCTGGGGATCGCACCTGCAGCTCGTCGCCGCGACCATCGATGGTTTCGTCGGCGACGAACCGTCGCACTCGCCCGGTCAGCGTGGCGAAGCCTGCGACACGAGGGCCCTGGTGGACTGGAACGGAGACGGGCAGGGCGTTCAATATGTCCCGCCCTGCGTTCCGGACCAGGCGGGCCACGGCCCCTGGCGGCCGTCACCGGTGCAGTACGTGCCGACCATCATGGATCGGATGGACGCCGCAGGGTTGTCATGGAACATCTACGCCCCGGGTAGGAAGTCCTCGGGGTACGGGTGGTCGATCTGCCCGACGTTTTACGAGTGTTTGAACGGACCCCAAGCGGGCCGGGTCAAGGGGCCTCGGCTCTTCGCCGACGCGGCGGCGAAGGGCCATCTGTCCAATCTGTCCATCGTCATCCCGCATCCAAACGACTCGCAGCACAACAGCCACTCGTTGATCCAGGGCGACAACTGGATCGCAGAGAACGTCACCGCCGTCATGAACGGGCCGGAGTGGGATTCCACAGCCATCTTCATCGTTTACGACGACTGCGGCTGCTTCTATGATCCCGTGCCGCCGCCGCAGGGCGCCGGAATCCGCGTGCCGATGGTGATCGTGAGCCCGTATGCGCGCTCGCGGTTCGTCGACCACACCGTGGCGACGGACGCGTCCATGCTCGCATTCACCGAGCACCTGTTCGGCTTGCAGCCGCTCAGCACCGAGGACGCGAGCGCGTACGACTACTCGAACGCGTTCAACTTCTCCCAGCGGGCGCTCGCACCCATCGCGCTGCCGCAGCACCGCGTGCCGCTCTCGTCGCTGCGTTACATGGCCAGCCATCCACCGGACCCGAACGACCCGACGTGATACGTGCCTTCAGCGATCGCGACAAATCGGGCGGCGAAACGTAGACTGCGGCGAACGCGGCGTCCGGAGCCCGACCGGCCGTCGATCGGATGAGGGGGAAAGCCGGGACATCGGTCGTTGCCGGGCGAAGCCTGAACAGGAGCGATCCAGAATGACACCCGGCGCAACGTAGAAGGAGGAGGTTTCACGTGCAAACCCGAATCGGAGGCGTACTCGTCGCGGCGGCCGTCCTCGCCGGCGCCGCGGTGGCGGCCGCCGGGCCTGCCAGCGCCGGCCGCGCGCCGCAGAGAATCTTCCACGTCACTGGCCCCGTGCAGCACCCCAACCTGGGGCGCGCGACGCTTTGCGACAACACGAGCGACACGATGGACGACGCGGTCTCGTCCCAGAACTTCGACAAGAAGTGGAACGCTTACGACTCGTTCGGCGCGACGGACTGCAAGCTCGCAGCCAAGAGCACGGTGCACAAGGTCGTCGTGCCGGGCACGTACTTCAACGGCTCGGGACCGGCCAAGTCCGAGAAGGTGATCACCTACAAGGACGCCGCCGGGCTGCCGGGCGCGACGGTGAACAAGCAGACCGTGGTCGGCACCGATGACGCCGGAACCTTCACCATCGCGATCACCCCGCTCACGCTCGCCAAGGGCACCTACTGGTTCACGGTCCAGGCGAACATGCCGTTCTCGAAGGGTCAGTGGGGGTGGGATGCCACCGCGACGCCGACCGGGAAGACCGACCAGTGGGAGAACCCGGGGAACGGGTTCGCGACGTGCAAGACCTGGTGCAATGTCGGGACGTTGGACGGCACCTCTACCGACCTGTTGATCGCGATCTCCTAAAGCTTCGACAGCCGGCGGTCAGGTGCGTCGAGAGGGCAGGGCGAGCGCGCAGGGGACGCGCATCTTCGTCGTGGGCGCGGTTGCGGTCGCCGTCGCTGTCGGCGCGGCCACGCTGTCGGCCGAACCCGCACGCGCCGGGCGGCAAGGGGGTCCGTTGGCCCGTTCGCCGATCAAGCATGTGGTCGTGATCTTCCAGGAGAACCACTCGTTCAACGACCTGCTCGGCGCGTTGTGCGTGGCAGAGAAGAACCGCTGCGATGGGACGACCGTCGGTGTGATCAAGAACGGCACACAGATCCCGCTCGCCGACGAACCCGACATCCCGCCGATCGTTGGCCACGATCACGACGACGAGGTCGCGGCCATGGACGGCGGAAAGATGGATGGTTGGAACCACGTGGGGCAGTGTGATGCGCGCAAGGACTTCCGGTGCCTGATGCAGGTGCACGCCGGCAGGGTACCCACCCTCTGGTCGCTTGCCGATACCTACGCGATGTCGGACCGGACGTTCGAGTCCGACCCGTCCAGCTCGTGGGGCTCCCACCTGTCCCTGGTCGCGGCGACTCTGGACGGGTTCTACGGCAACGGGACGGAGGGACCGAGCGGGGGTGGGAAACCGCAGGACGGGTGCCGTGCACGCATCGACACGCTCTGGAACCCACCCGGCGGAGGAGCGCCGATCCCGGTCCCGGCATGTGTGCCCGACAAAGAAGGACACGGCCCCTACCGGGCGTCTCCGGTGAAGTACGTCCCCACGATCATGGATTCTCTGGACGCAAAGGGTCTGGATTGGACCTTGTACGCGTCTGGAGACAACGCGGGGTATGGATGGTCGATCTGCCCGACGTTCTGGGAGTGCCTCAGCACCGGCCAGGCCGACCACGTGATCGCGCCAGACCAGTTCGCGGTCGACGCCACCGCCGGGAAGCTTCCCGCCGTGTCCTTCCTGATCCCGGACTATCTGAAGTCACAGCACAACGGCATGTCGCTGATGAAGGGCGACAACTGGATCGCGCGGAACGTCCAGGCCGTCATGGACGGTCCGGACTGGGACTCAACCGCCATCTTCATCACCTACGACGACTGTGGATGCTTCTACGATCCGGTCGCGCCACCCATGGGCGCCGGGGTGCGGGTTCCGATGCTCATCGTCAGCCCGTATGCGAAGCCGCGGTACGTCGATCATTCGGCGGCGACGTTCGCGTCCATGCTCGCCTTCATCGAGGGCGTTTTCCGACTCCCGCCCCTCGCGGGGGGACAGGACGGCACCGCCTACAACTACGCGAACTCGTTCAACTTCGCGCAGCGGCCGCTCGAGGGGATCGATCTTCCACAGCACCGCGTTCCACCCGCATCGCTGCGGTACATGCAGACGCACCCACCCGATCCGGATGATCCCACCTGAGCACTAGACTCGGGCGTCGTATCCGTTCGGGAGGGATGAGGCCATGGCACGTCTGGATGTGATCAGGCCCTACGTGGAGAAGACCGTCGCCGAGTACATCGGCGCCCAGCCGGATGAGCTGATGGTGAACCAGGACGGCTCGATCCCCATCCGCCGCGGCACCACCGCGTATTACGTGCGACTGCTCGACGGCCGGCCGCCGATGGTGCAGGTGTACTCCACCGTCCTGTACGAGGTGCCGAAGAGCCCCGAACTGCTCGACCGCCTGAACGAGATCAACGCCGATGCCATGTTCGCCCGCGCGTTCTGGACGGCCGACCAGGTGGTGGTGGCGACGGAGCTGGTGGCGGATTCGATCGACACCAAGCAGATCGAGAACGCATGCGGTGTCGTGGGGACCATCGCCGACCACTACGACAACGAACTGCGCACGACGTTCGGCGGAAAGACCATCTTCGGTGCCGAGCCGGAGGCGGGTGGCGGCGTCGATGCCGACGATGCCGCGGACTCGGGCGAGGCCGGATCGAAGGGTCGCAAGCGGTCGAAGAAGGACGACGAGCGTCGCCCGGGCTACATATGAGCCTCGTGAACGGACGCGTGCGCGGGGCGGCGCGCGTCGGCCACTTCACCGAGTCCGTCATCCGGGAGATGACGCGCCTGGCGGACGATCACGGCGCGATCAACCTGGCTCAGGGCTTCCCGGACTTCGACACACCCGACGAGATCAAGGACGCCGCCAAGCGCGCCATCGACGGCGGAATCAATCAGTACCCGGTGACGTGGGGATCGCCGAGATTTCGCGCCGCGATCGCGGCGAAGTACGCGCGGTTCGGCTGGCCGGATCTGGACCCGGAGGCCGAGATCGTCGTGACCTGCGGCTCCACCGAGGCCATGGCGGCGTCGTTCCTCGCCCTGCTCGATCCCGGAGACGAGGTCGTCGTGTTCGAGCCGTTCTACGAGAACTACGGGCCGGACGCGTACATGGCGGGGGCGCGCCCCGTCGTCGTCCCGCTGGACCCGCCGGACTGGAAGGTGGACATGGATCGCGTGGCGGGCGCGATGACGGATCGAACCCGCGCGATGGTGATCACGACCCCGCACAACCCGACGGGAAAGGTCTTCACGCACGAGGAGCTCCAGGGACTGGCGGACCTGGCTGTGGCCCGGGACCTGCTGGTGTTCACCGACGAGATCTACGAGCACATCCTCTACGACGGCCGCCGGCACCTGTCGATCGCGCTCCTCCCCGGGATGCGCGAACGCACGGTCACCATCAGCGCCCTGTCGAAGACGTACTCGGTCACCGGCTGGAGGGTCGGTTGGGCCGTCGCCACCGAGCCGGTGATGGCATCCATCCGCAAGGTCCACGACTTCCTCACGGTGGCCGCGCCCGCCCCGCTCCAGGAGGCGGGCGTCACCGCGATGGGGATGCCGGGCGCGTTCTACGACACGCTGGCCCGTGAGTACGCGGAGCGGCGTTCCATCTTCCTCGACATGGTCGGCGACGCGTTCGACCTGATCGTGCCGGAGGGCGCCTACTACACGATGGCGCGGATCGGGCCGCTGCGCGAACGCACCGGCGCGGCGGACGACACGGCGTTCTGCCATGACCTGGTGCTGCGGGCCGGCGTCGCCGCGGTCCCCGGGAGCAGCTTCTTCGCCGATGGGCGGCGGGGACACGACCTGATCCGGTTCGCGTTCCCCAAGCGGCTGGAGACGCTCCGGGAGGCGGGCGAGCGGCTGGCCGAATACGCCGGCTCTGCATGACGGCGTCGTAGTCGGCGCCGTTCAGTTCGTAAGGCTACTTTACGAAAGCGCGATCCTCCACATCCCGCGTCCGAATGTCCCGGCGAAGAGCTCGTTCGTCGAGGCATCCAGTTGAATGTCGTCGACCGGCAGGTGCGGCAGGCCCTTGCCGAGCGTGCGCCACGTGGTTCCGCCGTCGGTGGTGCGGAACACGCCGACGTCCGTGGCGACGTACAGCGTCGAACCAGCCACCACGATGTCGTTGACCGGCGCCTGCGGGAGGTTGCCCGTGATGTTCGACCAGGTCGCGCCCCCGTCGGTGGTCTTCAGCACGTACGGGGCGTCGTTGCCGCCCCGGTAGCCCGAATACGTCACGTAGGCGACCTGCGCGTTCGACCGATCCACCGCGACGCGGCTGACCCAGAACCCGGGGAGGTCCGAATCCGTCGCTTGCGTCCACGACCCGCCGAGGTTCGCCGTGTACCAGAGTCGCCCGTCGTCGGTGCCCGCGAAGATCTCCTGCGAGTTCGACTTCGACGCGGCGATCGTCGTGATCGTGCCGAACGGATACTGCGGGTCGCGGCCGGGACCGCCCGTGAGGTCCGGGCTGATCACCGTGAACGTCTGCGCGGCGTTGGTCGAACGGTTGAGCCGGTTCCCACCCAGGTAGATCACCTGGGGGTTCGACGGATCGAACTGGACCGGCGTGAACCAGTTGTACCGGTCGGAGACGGTGGAGCCGAACGACGAGGTAGTCGATCCGCCGTTCGTCGAGCGCGAACAGAACCCGTACTGCGAGCAGCCGTAGATGTTGTTCTGGTTCGTGGGGTCGATCAGCGCCTCCTCGCCGTCGCCGCCGGTGTAGTCGCCCCAGTTCGCCCACGACCGGAGCGTCCCGTTGTCCTGCGCGCCGCCGACGACCCGCGTGTGGTCCTGCTCGCTGACGTCCACGCTGTAGAACTGCGTGAACGGCTCATAGGTCGCGTGGGTCCACCCACCGCTGTTGCCGTTCGTGTCCGAGTGGTACTCGCCGCCGTCGTTGCCCAGGTAGACGCGCCCGGTCTGCTTCGGATCCCACGCCATCGCGTGCTGGTCGGCGTGCTGGCCGGCCGAGGACCCGAATGTCTGCCCGCCGTCGGTGGACAGCGCGAGGGACACGCCGGCCACGAAGACCCGGTCCTTGTTCGCCGGGTCGACCCAGATGCGGCCGAACCACCAGCCGTAGGACGACTGCGTTCCGGAAAGCCCGGAGGCGCTCATCTGCGTCCACGAGTCGCCGCCGTCGTTCGAGCGATAGAAGCCCTGGTACGACCCGTTCGTCGAGATGACGATGGCGTACACGCGGCTCGGCGTGCTCGGGCTGAGGGCGATACCGATGCGGCCGATGTCCTTGGAGGCCGCCGGCAGGCCGTTCGTCAGCCGGCTCCACGTGTCGCCGCCGTCGGTGCTGCGGTAGACGCCCGAGCCCATCCCACCGTAGGTCCGCAGGTCCGGCTCACGCTTGTGATCCCACATGGCCGCGTACAGGATGTTCGGGTCGGCAGGATCCATCGCCAGGTCGGCGGCGCCGGTGGTCTTCGTGTCGCCCTTCAGCACGCGGGTCCAGGTCGCGCCCGCGTCGGTCGAGCGATAGACGCCCCGCCCGCCGCCGGGGTTGAACAGATCGCCGGTGCCGGCGACGAAGATGCGGTCCGGGTTGGTCGGGTCGATGACGATGCGTCCGACCGCCGGCGAGGGCATGTTGCCGGCCTTCGTCCACGTCTTCGCGCCGTCGGTGCTCTTGTAGACGCCGTTGCCGCCGTAGGTGATCGAACCGCCGCCTGGCCCTGCCTCGCCGGTACCTGCGTAGACGGTGCCGTCGGAGGCGACCGCGATCGCACCGATGGGCTGCACGTACTTGTTCGGCCACGCCTGCTTCATGGTCGCGCCGCCGTCGGTGCTCTTCCATACCCCGCCGGAGGCGGTGGCCACGTAGATCGTGTTCTGCGCGATCGGATCGACCGCGATGTCCAGCACGCGCCCGCCGACGTTCGTCGGGCCGACGAACTCCCACTTCGCCTTGACGGCAGCAGGATCGCGGACCAGGGTCTGCGCCGCGACGGCCTGCGCCTGCACGCCCGCTCGGGCGAGGGCGCCGACTGGGATGCCGCCCTTCGTCACGCGCTCGGAGACGTAGCCGTCCTCAGGGCCGGTGGCGGCATCGGCGTCCTCGCCTTCGCCGCCCTGCTCTGACGGCTGATCGCCCTGCTGATCGCCTTCCGACGCCTGTCTCGGGGAGCGCGGCGGTGACGTCGCCTGATGAGCGCTGGTGCACGCAGGCAACGCCAGCGCGAGGGCGAGCACACCGATGAGCGAAGCGAACAGAACACGAGTCTTCATGAGCGAAGCGCCTCCCCGGTCGGACGGTCTGGACGTGTGCCGATGCGGAACGGCGCGAAGCTATCGCGTGCGGACGAAGCGGTCAAAAGCACCTCTCGTTCGCGTGGCGACCCCAGATGGGTGCCATCTGGCGTCGCATGCCGCTGATCGGTGAAGATGCGCACGTGGACTGGCCAGGCAGGGGGTCCGATCAGAGCGCGGTCTGAGATACCCGGGCGATCCGTGTGTGCGGCCGGCCAAGCCGGAGGAGGGGAGCGGAGATGCGAAGGACCGAGGGGGTTTCCGTAGGGCTGCGCGCGGCGGCGACCGTGAGCGCGATCGCGATCGCGTTCGTCGCCCTTGGCGGCACCGCCGCGACCGCCGCGGTCGACCGCGCGAGGATCAACACCTTCCCGCACTGGAACGGCATCGGGTACGTGCGCGCGTTTGGCTGCCCGAACGCCACGACGTTCGGCCAGACCATCACGATCCCCGCGGGGATCACCCACCTGAACAGCCTCACCTTCGCGTTGGCCAACATCCCCGGCAGTCGCGGCACCATGGTCGTCCGCGCAGAGGTGTACGCGTGGGACGGGACGAAGGCGACCGGCTGGTCGCTGTTCGAGCAGAAGCGCACCATCTCGTTCCAGGACAACCTCTACCACCGGGAAACGTTCAGGTCGGCGGCCGGGGTCAGCGTGACTCCGGGCGCGCGGTACGTGCTGTTCGTCAGCATCGACAAGGACTACGAGAAGTGCAGCGACTACGTCCTCTCCTGGGGCTTCGTCGGGGACGACTACCACGGGGGTCTCTGGGTCTGGCAGGCGAACCACGGCGACGAGACGAACTGGACCACGCTTCCCTGGGGCTCGATCGGCGGGGACCGAAAGGACGACCTCGCGTTCAAGGTGACGCTGTCCGCGTAGGCGCGATGGTCGACTTGACCGGGCGCTCAGATGGCGTGACGCGCCGGATGGGCTGTGCCCAATTCCGTGCCCAATCGGCCGGGGCGGCGTTCGGCGTGGCGAAACCCGCAGGTAGAAGCCTTGCTGGCCCGCCTGGATTCGAACCAAGACTAACTGATCCAGAGTCAGTCGGGCTACCATTACCCCACGGGCCAGTGTGTGTGACCTGCGGAAACGCACCTTCGAGCGGGTACCTCCTCGCGGGCCACGCCAGCACAGCCTACCAGTGCACGGGTTCGCGAGCCGAAGGCACGCGACACGGCGGAGCACGTATGATGCGACACCGAGACCATCACGCGGCGTTGGTTTGCAGTTCACGATGCCCAGTCCGGATAATCTTCCGGTACGTTGAGTGGGCGGCGCGGGTAACGGCTGAAGGGAGCTCTCCACGTGCGTTTGCGAACCGCAGCAGTACTGACGGTGACAGCGCTCCTCGTTGGGTCGGTCTTTGTCCTTTCTGGATCCGCCGGGGCGACTCGCATGCCGCAGCAGCGGTTCAACGGCCGCATCGTGACACCACGGGTCATCGACAAGGGCTACTGCAATTACACCAGCGACACGGTCATAGGCGCCATCTCGTCGCAGGACTTCGGGTCGGGGTTCGAACAGTACTCTGACATGGGCGCTGCCGACTGCAAGATCGGCCGTCGGGCAGTGACGATCCACCAGATCATCGCCCCCGGCGTGTATTTCAACGGGTCCGGTCCGGCCCAGTCCGAGAACGTCATCACGTACCGGAACGCCGGCGGGCTCCCGGGTGCGGTGAAGAACAGCCAGACGGTGAAGGGCGTGGACAGCGGCGGCTCGTTCACGATTCCGTTGACGCCGTTCAAGGTCAAGGGCACGGTCTGGTTCACCGTACAGGTGAGGATGGACTTCGCGAGTGGCGGCGAGTGGGGCTGGGACGTCAGCGCCGTCGCGCACGGCAAGTATGGCGACGTGTGGCAGGACCCGGGCGGCGGCTTCGGGAACTGCCAGACCTGGTGCCCGATCGGGACCGTTTACAGTGGCGCGGTTTCATTCCTGTACGCCATTTCCTGAGGGACGAGATCAGGCAGTCGTTGAGGCCTGATACCTCGGAATCGTTGACTTCGACACCGGCCCAGAGGATCGTCCCGCGAAATGCCACTTCGACCATCGCAGGAGCGTGGCTCCGTGCGTGCGGCACGGCACGTGGACCGAACTGCCCTTCACGGTCACGTGACGAACGGCGTCCATCCAGGAGGACAGGATGAACAAGAGGGAACTGGTCACCGACGTCGCGGCACGAACGGGCTACGAACCGACCGTCGTCGCAGAGATCGTGGACGCGACCATGGCGTCGATCGTCCGGACAGTCTCGGGCGGCGAGAAGGTGGTCCTGCAGGGTTTCGGCTCCTTCGTTCGGCAGTCACGGGCGCGCAGGGTCGCACGCGACATCGGCGCCGGGACGAAGGTGACCGTGCCCGCGACCCACGTCCCGGCGTTCCGTCCGGGCTCGCCGTTCCGGGAGGCCGTCCTTGCTCGGCGCCGCCGGCGATCGGCGACCGCCAGGCCCAGGAACGGAGGAGTGACAGCGCGCGGGTCCCGCCGCGGGCGATCCGGTAAAGCAGGCTGACGAACGTCCGGGACAGGCGCCTAGGAGCCGAAGGTCACGACGCGCAGGTCGCGGGCGACCTTGGGCGTCCCCTCCGCGGCGGCCTCGTCCACCTCGAACCCGACCCGCTGCCCGATCCGCAGGTAGCGGATCTCCGAGCCCGGTGGGATCGACGCGGGTTCGATCGCCACCTCGGTCCGGTCGTCCATCAGCAGCGTCCCCGTTATGGCCTTCGGATCGAAGTCCCGAACCGTTCCCTGCGCCATCGCGTCCTCTCCTCGCTCGCCTGCGTCGTTCGCCCGCGTCGGACCGGGGCGGTGGCCGGTCAGGCCCGCCTCGCGCCACGCAGTCTGGCCGCAACGTCGAACTCCTGACAAGCCTGCCGCGTCCGGCGGGCGGCGTCCGACGGCACCATCGCGATGAGTTCCGACAGGTCACCCGGCCGGTCCACGTCGAAGGCCAGCGCCGGCGCGCGAACCTCCTCGAACGTCACGCGGGCCCGCCGAGCCGCCCAGCGGTGGCGCGCGAAGGAGTTCGGGCCGAACCGCACTGGGATCACGTCCGGCGGCCAACGAACCAGCAGGTTCGTCCCGCCATCGGACGACGCGGGAGCGGCCACGACCGCCGCATCGACCGCCAGCGCCTCCGCGAGCGCGACCGGCGTCACGGTCGGCACGTCGGCCAGAAGGACCGCCAGCTCGGACCGCGGGCCGGCCACATGGCGTTCGGTTTCGCGCAGCGCGCCCACCAACGTGCCCGTGTCCTCGTGGAACGGCGTCGCGCCCATCCGGGCCGAGACCTCGAGCACGGCCGCGTCCGGCGAGACCACCCAGGTCTGCCAGCCATCCTGAACCAGGCAGGCCTCGAGCGAATCGCACAGCATGGCCAGGGTGAGCGCGGCTCGCTCGGCGGGGGAGAGCACGCCCGCCAGCCGCGTCTTCGCGCGCTCCAGGGACTTCACCGGCACCGCCAGCACCCGCATCCCGGGTAGGATACGGTCGCTTCGCCGAAGGTCGGATCCCGCCCGGCTCGGGCTATCTGGGAGCGCAGGAACGGAGGTCGCGTGCCGGAGTTCGAACCCTGGTTCACCGCCGCCCACGCGCTGCTGCGCCCGCCGCTCGCCGCGTGGTTCAACTGGCACTTCGAGGGACTGGAGAACATCCCGCGTTCGGGTCCGCTCCTTGTCGCCGGGAACCACATCTCGTACTTCGACCCGCTCGCCGACGCGTATCTGCTGGTCAAGGCGGGTCGGAAGGCGCGCTTCCTGGCCAAGAGCGAACTGTTCGACTCGCCGCTGCGACCGATGCTGAACGGGGCGAAGCAGATTCCGGTGACCCGTGGGAGCGGCTCCAGCGCGCCGCTCGACGCCGCGAAGCAGGCGCTCCTCGACGGTGAGGCCGTGGTGGTCTACCCCGAGGCCACGACCACGAGGGACGAGGAGTTCCTCCCCATGAAGGGCAAGGTTGGCGTCGCGCGACTGGCGCTCGACGCCCAGGTCCCGGTCCTGCCGATGGCGGTCTGGGGTTCGCAGCGCGTCTGGCAGCGCAGCGGTGCGCGCGACCTCCGGTTCGGCCGGCCGATCTGGGTCCGGGCCGGCACCCCGATGGACCTGTCGGAGTTCGAGGAGACGAAGGACGATATCGCCACGCTCCGCAAGGTCACCGAGCTGATCATGGACGAGCTGCGACGGATGGTGCTCGACATGCGGGCCGCGTATCCGAAGAAGTGGGCGTGACGAGGCGGTGACCGAGCCGCGGGTCGCGGTCGTCGGCTCGGGCTCCTGGGGGACGGCGTTCGCCACGATCACGGCCGAGAAGGGGATCCCCACCACCCTCTGGGCTCGTCGCGCCGACCTGGCCCAGGCCATCTCCGGCCGTCACGAGAATCCCGACTACCTTCCCGGCATCTCGCTGCCGCCGTCGCTGCGGGCGACGACGGACCTCGAGGAGACCCTCGCCGGCGCCACCTGCGCCGTCATGGCGATCCCGTCGCAGTCCTACCGTTCGATCTTCGCCCAGGTCGTGCCGCTGCTCGGAGCAGACGTCCCGGTCGTGTCGCTGTCGAAAGGGATCGAGCAGGACACGAACCTGCGGATGACGGAGGTGATGCACCAGGAGGGGCTGCACGTCGATCTGGCCTGCGTCCTGACCGGGCCGAACCTGGCGAAGGAGATCGCACGGCATGCCCCGGCTGCCACCGTGATCGCCTGTGCGGACGAGGATCGCGCGCGCGACCTGCAGGCGCTGTTCATGTCGCCGCACTTCCGCGTGTACACCAACCCCGACGTCGTCGGCTGCGAGATGGCCGGCGCCATGAAGAACGTCATCGCCATCGCGGCCGGCATCGCCGACGGCATGCAGTTCGGGGACAACGCGAAGGCGTCGCTCCTGACCAGGGGCCTGGCCGAACTGGCCCGCCTGGGCGCGCGACTGGGCGGCAATCCGCTGACGTTCGCCGGGCTCGCGGGCATGGGCGACCTCATCGCCACCTGCGTGTCGAAGCTCTCGCGGAACCGGTTCGTCGGCGAGGAGCTCGGCAGGGGCCGCCGGCTCGACGATATCGTCGCCGAGATGAACATGGTCGCCGAGGGCGTGAAGTCGTCGCGCCCGCTGTGCGGCCTGGCCGCCGCGAACGGCGTCGAGGTCCCGATCGCCGAGCACGTTGTCCGGGTGCTGTACGAAGGGGTCAGCCCCGCCGAGATGGTGGCCTCGCTCATGCTCCGTCAGGCGAAGCCCGAACTCTACGGGCTGCAATAGGCCTCGCCGGCGACCACAGGAGCGCCGCCACGCCTCCCTCCGATCACCCCCGCTCGGTGCCGCTCCGCACCGTCGCCCTGGCGTTCCTGCGCCTGGGCGCCATCGGGTTCGGCGGTCCCGCGGCGCACATCGCCCTGATGCAGGACGAACTCGTCGATCGCCGAGCCTGGATCGAACGCGATGCGTTCGCCGACGCCCTGGGCATCACGAACCTGGTCCCGGGTCCGAACTCCTCGGAGATGGCGATCCACATCGGCTACCTGGTGGCCGGCCGGATCGGCGGCCTGGTGGCCGGCGTCTGCTTCGCCCTGCCGGCGTTCGTGATGATGACGGCGCTGGCGGCCCTGTACTTCGCGTTGGGTCGGCTGGGCGTGCCCGCGGACGCCCTGGCCGGCCTGCAGGCCGCTGCGGTGGTTGTGATCGTGTTCGCGCTGTGGCGCCTGCGGACCAGCGTGGCCCGGCCGCTCGTGGCGGCGGTGGCCGTCGGCGTGTTCGGTCTGACGCTCGGGCTCCCGCAATGGAGCGCGGTGTGGGTCCTCGCGGGCGGCTTCGTGACGTTCGCCTCCTGGTCGTGGGAACGGCGGGGCGAACAGCGGGGAAGCGTGACGTTGGCGGCCGCCGTGGCGCTCGCCGTGGGGCCGCTCGCCGTTCTTGGAGCGGCGCAACTGCCGGCCCTGGTCTGGGTGTTCCTCAAGACCGGCGCGCTGCTGTTCGGCGGCGGGTACGTGCTGTTGCCGCTGCTCCAGCCGGAGGTGCTGGCGAGGGGATGGCTCACGAAGCCGCAGTTCCTGGACGGTGTCGCGCTCGGACAGGCGACGCCGGGGCCGATCGTGACGACATCCGCGTTCGTCGGCTACCGCGTCTCGGGCGTGCTGGGCGCGACCATCGCGACCGCCGCGATCTACCTCCCGGCGTTCCTGATCGTGCTGCTGGCGAGCGGCCCCTTCGTCCGGTCACTTCGATCGAAGCCCGGCGTGCGGGCGGCCGCGACCGGCTTCACGGCTGCGGCGTTCGGGGCCGTCGCCGCGTCGGCGGTGAGCCTGGGACGGGTCGGTCTGGCGAGTCCGCTCAGGGTGGTGGTCGCCGTGCTGGCGGCCGTCGCGCTCTGGCGAAAGGTGCCAGTCTGGGCAGTGCTGATCGCGGCGCTCGCCGTCGGGGCCATCGGGGCTGCGATTCGGTAAAGGAGGCTGACGATTGCCCGACGCTGGGGCAGGTTCGCCGTGGCCGCTGAGCGCCGTGTTCCAGGACGGCCTGCTTTCGGTGGCGGGCAGCGAGGCCGCGGACCTCGCCGCGGCGTTCGGCACACCGCTCGTGGTGATCGACGAAGAGCACGTGCGATCGCGGGCGGCACGCGTTCGCGAGGCGTTCCCACGGGCACTGTGGGCGGTGAAGGCCTTTCCGGCCGGCGCCCTGATCCGGATGGTCGCCCAGGAGGGCCTGGGCCTGCTGGTGTCGACCGGCGGCGAACTGGACGCATGCCTGCGTGCCGGCGTGGAGCCGGAGCGGCTCGTGTTCCACGGCACGAACAAACTGGACGCGGAACTGGACCGCGCCGTCCGGGAGCAGGTCGGACTGCTGATCGTCGACAACCTCGAGGAACTGGACCGGCTGGACCACGCCGTGCGCTCGGCCGCCGCGGAGCCGCAGTCCATCCTCGTACGGATCGTGCCCGGCCTGGAGGCCGGCACCCACGAATACGTGCGGACCGGGACCGTGGATACGAAGTTCGGCATTCCGCTGGCCGACGGCCTCGCCCTGTCGGCCGTGCGGCAGGCGATGGCACTGCCCGGACTGCGCCTGGAAGGGATCCACATGCACATCGGCTCGCAGGTCGGCGACGCGGCCGTGTATCTGGGCGCGCTCGAGGTCGCGATCGCATTCCTGGAGGAGGCCCGCGGCGCATGTGGGTTCGAGGCTCGCGTCCTGGACATCGGCGGCGGCCTGGGCGTCCGCTACCGGGACGAGCCGCCCTTGGAGCCCGATGACCTGGCCCGAGCGGTCAACGGGCTGCTCGCTCGGGAATGCGCGGCCCGGGGTCTCACCGTTCCGGTGTTGATCGTCGAGCCGGGCCGTTCGATCACCTCGGGCGCGGCGGTCACGCTCTACGAGGTGGGCACGGTGAAGCGGATCCCGGGCCGGACCTACGTCAACGTCGACGGCGGCATGTCGGACAACATCCGCCCGGCGCTCTACGGGTCGAGGTACACGATCGAACTGGCCTCACGGCGAAGCGAGGCGCCGCGGGAGGACGCCGTGGTCGTGGGACGGCACTGCGAGACGGGCGACGTCCTGGGCCGGGTGTCCCTGCCGAGCGACCTCGCCCGCGGGGATCTCCTGGCGGTCGCGTCGACCGGCGCGTACGAATACGCGATGGCGAGCAACTACAACAAGGTTCCCCGGCCGGCCGTCGTGATGGTGGGGAGCGGCGAGCCCCGGTTGATCCTTCGGCGCGAGACGGAAGAGGACCTCGCGCGCCTGGAGGTCTGATTGATCCTGATCTCCCGGCGCAGCGCGTGACGGCTCTCAGGCTCTAGGAGACTCGTTCGAGGACGATCACAGGGATCTGCCGGCTGGTCTTCTGCTCGTACTCAGCGAAGCCGGGCATCAGCTCCTTCTGCTTCGACCAGATCCGGTCCCGCTCCTCTCCGGTGGCCTCCCGGGCGACGACGTCGAACGTCTCCGTGCCGACCTCGACCTTCGCCTTCGGGTGCGCGAGCAGGTTGTGGTACCAGTCCGGATTCGTCGGCGCGCCGCCCTTCGACGCGAAGATCGCAAGGCTCCCGTCGGGCAACGCCTGATAGGCCACGGGGTTCACCCGCTCCTGGCCGCTTCTCGCTCCGAAGTGATGCAGGAGCAGCAGCGGATTCCCTTCGAACATTCCGCCCACGCGACCCTCGTTCGTGCGGAACTCCTCGATGATGCGTGCGTTCCAGTCCTGACGGTCCGCCATCGGTCGGCTCCTTCCCGAATGGTCCCTTCGCCTACGAACGCCCGAACGCGATCAGCGGTCGAAGGATTCCTTGCTTCAGCAGGTTGAAACCCTCGGCGAGACGACGCGGTGACGGTCGCTAGATGATCGAGAGCCGCTTTCCGACCGTTTCGAACGCCTCCAGCGCTTCGCTGAGATCCGCTTCGGTGTGATCCGCGGTGACGATCGTTCGGACCCGCGAGGTTCCCTTCGGCACCGTCGGGAACACGATCGCCGGGGTGAACACGCCGGCGTCGAACAGCTGCTTCGCCAGGTCCTGTGCGCGGTGCTCCTCCCCCGCGATCACCGGGGTGATCGGCGTCTCGGAGGCACCGGTGTCGAACCCCAGCGAGTGCAGACCCTCCTTGAAGAAGCGCGTGTTCGACCAGAGGCGTTCGATGCGGTCCGGCTCGTCGTGCATGACGTCCAGCGCGGCGATGCAGGCGGCCACGGCACCCGGCGGCGCCGACGTCGAGAAAAGGTACGGCCGACCCCGGTTGATCAGCCACTCGATCAGCTGCGGCGGACCGGCGATGAAGCCTCCCAGCACGCCGATCGCCTTCGACAGCGTGCCCACCTGGATGTCCACCCGCCGGGGATCCAGGCCGTAGTGCGCCACCGTCCCCTTTCCGCCCGGACCCAGCACGCCGCTGGCGTGCGCGTCGTCGATCATGAAGATCGCGCCGTGCTCCTCCGCCACCTTCAGCAGGTCGGGCACCGGCGCGATGTCCCCGTCCATGGAGAACACGCCGTCGGTGATCAGGAGGGTTCGCTTCCCCTCGCCGCGGGCGGCGGCGACCAGCTCAGCGGCGGCGTCTGCGTCCTTGTGGGGGAAGACCCGGATCTCCGCCCGTGACAGCCGCGCGCCGTCGATGATCGAGGCGTGGTTCAACTGGTCGGAGACGATCACGTCCTCCTTCGTCAGGATCGCCGCGACCGTCCCGGCGTTGGACGTGAACCCGCTCTGGAACATCAACGCGGCCTCGGCGCCCTTGAACTCGGCGAAGCGCCGCTCCAGCTCCTCGTGGAGCGACATGGTGCCCGCGATGGTTCGCACCGCACCCGAACCGGCGCCGAACTCCAGCGCCGCCTTCGACGCCGCCTCCTTCAGCCGCGGATGCGCCGCCAGCCCGAGGTAGTTGTTCGATGCGAGATTGATGACCTCGCGGCCGTCGAACACGGTGCGCGCCTTCTGCTCGCCCTGCAGCACGCGAGGATGGATCCGGAGCCCCTGCTGCTCAAGGGCCGCCAGTTCGTCCTTCAGGTAATCGAGCGCTCCGGTCATGACTGTGTGGCACCTCCATTGGAGCCGTTGCCGTTGCCGATCGAAAAGACCAGTTTCGCGGCGCGCCCCGACGCCAGCGCGTCGAACGCCTCCTCGAAAGACTCCAGTGGGAAGCGGTGCGTGATCGTCGGGGCGATGTCCACCATCCCCGTCGCCAGGAACGTGGTGGTCTGCTGCCACGAGCGGAACAGCTCCCGCCCGGTCACGCCGAACACCCTCGCCTCCTTGAAGATCACCTGCTCGGTGAGGTCGAGCGAGACCTCACCGGCCGGGAGCCCGAGGAGCGACAGACGTCCGCCGTGCTGCAGCATCTGCGTCGCCTGCTGGATGACCGAGGGAACCCCCGACATCTCCAGGACCACCTCCGCACCGAGGCCGTCGGTCGCGTCGAGCACCGCCTGGACGGGGTCCTCGTTCCGCGGATCGACCAGGCGGTCGGCTCCCATGCGCTTGGCGAGGTCCCGTCGGAACTCGTTCGGCTCGATCGCGATCACGGTCCGCGCGCCCGCCGCGCGGCAGATGCCGACGGCGAACAGCCCGATCGGGCCGGCGCCCAGCACCGCCACGGCCGACGTCGCGATCTCGGGATCGGTCGCCGGCGGGAACGCCGTGTGGACCGCGTTGCCGAACGGCTCCATCGCCGAGGCGATCTCGGCCGGGATCCGGCTGTCCACCACCCACGCGTTGTGCGCCGGCAGGACCAGGTAGTCGGCGAACGCACCGTCCACGTCGACGCCGAGGATCCGCATGTTCTGGCAGATGTGCGGCTTCCCGGTCCGGCAGAGGCCGCAGTGGCCGCAGAACAGGTGGGTCTCGGCCGCGACGAACATGCCGGGAAGCGGGTGATCGACCTCCTCGCCGGCCGCGACGACCCTGCCGGCGACCTCGTGGCCGAACGTGTAGGGGAGCCGCGCCGCGCCGATCCTTCGGTCCGCCCGGGCGTTCCACTCGTAGATGTGCAGGTCGGTCCCGCAGATCGAGGCCGCCTCCACCCGGATGAGGATCTCCGTGGGCCCCGGCTCCGGAACGGGGATCTCCTGCAACTCGGCGCCCGCGCGCGGCGCGGTCTTGCGCAGCGCGCGCATGCTCGTCGGGAGGTCCGGGTTCACGAGGCCACAGCGTAGTCGGCGGGCCGGTGGACGGTCCAGCAGCCAACCCCCGTCAGCTGACGGTGAACGAATCGATCACCTGCCGGCAGCCCTTGCCCATCGCGGTCGCATGGTCCTGGGTGCTCTGGCAGTTCAGCAGGTATTCGACGTCGTCCCGGACGACCACGATGACCTCGCTGTCCACGCTGAGGCCGCCGAGGGGCAGCCCCGAGATGGTGAGGCCAAGACCCTGGAAGCTCCCGAGCGACGTCGTGCCCGGGCCCTGGACGGTTGCGCCCTTCTGCCTGGCGCTTGTCGCCAGCGCCTGCATCACGCTCTGCTCCGTCTGCTCGATCTGCGTCGCCCCCGTCTGCTGTCCGAGTCCGGTCGTCGCCAGCACGACCAGGTTCGCCTGATCAAGCCCGACCCCGACGCGCGTGACGTTCCCGGTCCGGCCGGGAGTGGAATCCGGGGCGACGATCGTCTTCCAGGACTTCGGGTAGTCGAACGAATACCTCCCGCCGCTATAGGTGGCGGAGCCGCCACAGGCGGACAGCAGGACCGCGACGGCCACCGCGGCCGCGAAGATCGGGACGCGCGGGCGCAGGAGCGCGGAGCGAGTGTTCACGTCCACTACCTTCGCAGGTCGCTCGCGTTCGGATCGTTCGCGATGCTTGATCGGTCCCAGCCGGGCCGGACGATAGGCTTGCGCGGATGACCGAGCGCGACGCGGCTGATGCGACCCGTGGGTTCACCACGCGGGCGATCCACGACGGTTCGGTCCCGCAGACCATCGCCGAGGAGCCGGTCGCGCAGCCGATCTGGCTGACCGCCGACTACTTCTACGACTCGCTCGAGCACTACGCGGACGTCATCAACGAACGACGGCCCGGGTACGTCTACGGGCGCACGGGGAACCCGACCCACGTCGCGCTGCACCGCGTGCTGGCCTCGCTGGAGGGCGCCGAGGCGGCGCTCTCGTTCACCAGCGGGATGGGCGCGCTGCACTCGACGCTGACGGCGCTGGTCGAATCGGGCGGTCACGTGGTGGCCCAGCGGACGGTCTACGGCGGGACGTTCCACCTGCTGCACGGGATCCTGCCGGGCTACGGGATCGAGACCACGTTCGTGGACCCGACGCCGGAGGCGATCGAGGCGCAGATCCGTCCACGGACCGGGGCGGTCGTGGTCGAGACTATCGCCAATCCCACGTTCCGCGTGACCGACCTCAAAGGCGTGGCCGCCGTCTGCCGGGAGCGCGGCGTTCCGCTGGTCGTGGACAACACGGTTGCCACGCCCTACCTGCTGCGCCCGCTCGGGATCGACGGCGTCACGGTGGTCATGCATTCGACGTCGAAGTACATCGGCGGACATTCGGACCTGATCGGCGGGTCGGTCGCGGCCTCGGGCGAGGTGATCGAGGGGATCGCGTCGATGCGGCTGGATCAGGGCACGAACAGCGGCACCTTCGACGCGTGGCTCGCGCTGCGGGGGGTCCAGACGCTGGCGCTGCGGATCGAACGCCAGTGCGCGAACGCCGCACGGCTTGCCGAATGGCTCCACGCTCACGACGCGGTTGAGCAGGTTGGCTACAGCGGCCTGCCGTCGCACCCTGATCACGGGGTCGCCGCAAGCCTGTTCGACGGGCCTCGGTTCGGGGCCATGCTGTCGTTCACGTTGAAGGGCGGGTACGACGCTGCGTCCGTCGCGTGCAAGGGCCTTCGCGTGGCGCGGGTGGGGTCGTCGTTCGGCGGGCTCCATTCGGAGGTGTGCCACCCCGCCTCGACGTCGCACCGCCAGATGTCCGATGACGACCTCGCGGCGGCCGGGATCGGACCGGGGTTGATCCGCGTGTCGGTCGGCGCCGAGGACGCCCCGGACCTGATCGCGGACTTCGAGCAGTCCCTGGGTGCCGCGTGAGCGACGCGTCGGGGGGTGGGCGGCGCACGAGGGTCGTGCTGGTGTTCGGCGGACGATCGGCCGAGCACGAGATCTCGGTGGCCTCGGCGGCGTCGGTCCGCGATGCGCTCGATCCCGAACGGTACGAGGTGATCCCGATCGGCATCGACCGGGCCGGCCGCTGGCATCTGCTGGCGTCCCTTCCTGCCGCTGGCGCAGGTTCATCGGCCCTTCCGGGTGTGGATCCGACCGCCGGCGAGATCGTGGCGCTGTCCCGTCAGCCGGGCGACCAGGCGCTGGTCACCGAGAGCGGCGAGCGCGCGCCGATCGACGTCGTGTTCCCCGTGCTCCATGGTCCCTTCGGCGAGGACGGCACGATCCAGGGGATGCTCGAACTCGCCGGCGTGCCCTACGTGGGCGCCGGAGTGCTCGCGTCCGCGGTGGGCATGGACAAGGCTGTGGCGAAGGTGCTGTTCGCCGCCGCGGGACTGCCGGTGGCGCCGTTCGAGGTCGTTCGCGATTCCGAATGGGAACGCGACCGGTCTAAGACGCTGGGGCGCGCCGAGGCGCTCGGTCTGCCGGTCTTCGTAAAGCCGTCGCGTCTCGGCTCATCGGTCGGTGTCGTGAAAGTAAAGCATACTGACGAATTGCCGGCGGCGATCGAACAGGCTCTGTCGTTCGACACGAAGATCCTGGTCGAACAAGCGGTGGAGGGGGCGCGCGAGATCGAGGTCTCGGTGCTGGGGAACGACGACCCCGAGGCCTCCGTGCCGGGCGAGATCGTCCCGAGCGCCGATCACGAGTTCTATTCGTACGAGGCGAAGTACCTGGACGAGAACGGCGCGGCATTGCTGATCCCAGCGTCTTTGACGCCTGTGCTCACCGACCGCGTGCGGGCGATGGCCGTCGAGGCCTTCAAGGCGGTGGACGGCGAAGGCATGGCACGGGTCGATTTCTTCGTCCGCGAGCCCGACGACGTCATCGTGAACGAGATCAACACCATCCCCGGATTCACGCGAATCTCGATGTACCCGAAACTGTGGGAGGCGTCGGGCGTGTCTTACCGCGATCTCCTGGACCGGCTGGTGGAGCTGGCGCTCGAGCGGTTCGAACGAAACAGCAAGCGCGGCGAAGGGTAGGCGGGGCAGCCTCGGGACGCTCTGGTGCAGCCTTTCGGCTGCGTTCAGACTTGAACCAACGGTGAGCGAGTCGTTCGAGGCGTTCTACGAGCGAGAGTTTCAAGCGGTCTTCCGCACCGTGTGGCTGCTCTGCCGCGATCGCTCGCTCGCCGAGGACGTCGCGCAGGAGGCTTTCGCCAGGACGTTGGAGCGCTGGCGACGGATCAAGGACCAGCCGTGGCGGGGCGGCTACGTCACGACAATCGCAGTGAACCTCGTCCGTCACACCTCCCGAAGAAGACCCGCCGTTCCGCTGACCGAAGGTGACGACGAACGGGACGCGGAGTTCGACATCTGGGAGGCCGTCGCGAACCTTCCAAAGCGCGAGCGGCAGGCGACCGTCCTGTTCTATCGACTGGACATGCCGATCGAACAGATCGCGCGGGCGATGGGCTGTCGAGTGTCGACCGTGCGCGCACACCTGACACGGGCGCGGAGGCACCTGCAACGGCTCGTGTCCGAAGAGGACGAGGAGTTCGATGATGAACGAACCTGATCTGAGGCTTCGGCAAGCCTTGACCCGCGATCCGAATGCCATCCCCGACGCGGTGAGCGACCTCGAACGCGTGCGGCGCCGCGCGGCTGCAAGGCAGAGCCATCGCCGTGTGATCGCGACGGCGACGGTCGTTGCCATAGTGACGGCCGGAGTTGCAGTCCCGCTGGTCGCCCTCGGGCATCTGCGCCATTCGATCGCGCCGGCGATCTCCGGCCCGTGCCCATTTTCGTTCGCGTCGCAGCCAAGGCCCATCACGGGAACGCGGGACGAGACCCTGGACGACGTCGCCGCGGTGTCGTCCCATGACGCGTGGGCGGTCGGGATCGCGGGCGACGAGCTCGGTTCACACGGCCCTGGCCACTTCCATCTCGACCGGATTCGCATTCTCCACTGGAGTGGCGCCAGCTGGAGCGACGTGAACGTGCCGCAGCCCTCGTGGACCTACCGGGACGAGATGTTCAATCAGCCGATTCATATCTCGGGCGGCTTCCTGCAAGGCGTGAGTGCGTCGGGACCGAACGATGCCTGGGCGGTTGGCTACGGCGTCGGTCCGATCGCGCTGCACTGGAACGGAGCACGCTGGTCCATCGTTCCCACCGCGCGGCTGAACGGACAGGATCCGTCCCGTGGACGCGTCGCCGCGCTCATGGGCGTGGTGGCCGTCGCTCGCGACGACGCGTGGGCGGTCGGCTGGCAACCGTCAGGAGGTGGCGAGATTCCTTTGGTCGAACATTGGGACGGTCAGGCATGGACGGTTGCACGGCTACCAGTTGGCGCGCGCGGTGGCCTGACAGGCGTAGGGGGAAGCGGGCCGAACGACATCTGGGCAGTTGGGCAGGTGAGTGACGCGACGGGACGGTCGCTCCTGATGCTCATGCTGCACTGGGACGGGGCGAAATGGACCTCCGCCCGGACGCCGAACCCGGCCGGAGCCGACGATCGGCTCGCCGCAGTCGCGGCCGGGTCGCCCAACGACGCCTGGGCCGTGGGCGCGACCGATTCCGGGCCGGTGGCACTGCACTGGGACGGCCGGCGATGGGGTGAGACGGCAATCGAAACACAACCGGGAGTCGATGAGCTCAACGACGTTGCCGTTGGCTCAGGCGGCCAGGCGTGGGCAGTCGGCGATGCGAACGGAGGCGCCTCGGCGGTGATCGTCAAGTGGGTCGACCGCGCTTGGCGAGCAGTTCGCGTTCCCTCGACCGTGTCCGGGGCTTTCGCTTTGGCGGACGCGGGTGAGTCGCTGAATGGCGTATCCGCCGCCCGCACCGATCAGATTTGGGCGGTCGGACGCACGTGGATCGGATCGTCGAGCAGAGGACTCATCGAGCTTGGGTGCACACAAGCGCACCGTCCGTGATCCCGATGACCATCGAAACTCGCGGGCTTCGACGCGGCTTACAGGTGAACGACCGGACAGGTGAGGGTCCGGGTGATGCCCTCGACGGACTGGATGCGGGCGACGACCAGTTTGCCCAGTTCGTCGACGGTCCTTGCTTCGGCGCGCACGATCACGTCGTAGGGCCCCGTGACGTCCTCGGCGGAGGCCACGCCCTTGATGTCGGAGACCTCCTTGGCGACCTGGGCGGCCTTGCCCACCTCGGTCTGAATGAGGATGTACGCGTTGACCATGTCAGCTCCCCGTTCCGCGGCCATCGGGTCGCCATCGTAGCGGCCGGGCGCGCCCGTGACATATCCTCAACGAATGGCGCCGCCCTCGCCGAAGCGACGCGGACGCCGCGGACCGGACGATCCGCTCGAGGCCTACCGGCGCATCCGCAAGCCCATGCCGCCTCCGGAACGGGTCCTGCCGGACCGCCGCCGCGAGGTGGAGGACGAGGCCGCCGAGCAGGAGATCGAAGAGGCGCTCTCCGCAGCGCCTGGAGGGGCGGCACCGGACACGGCGGCTCCCGGAGCCGCCGCTCCCACGGATCCGCCACCTCTACCCCAGCGACTGGTGTCGTTCCGCGATCGCGAGGAGGCCGGCGCGTATCTGGCGGAGGCGCTTCGTCCGATCCTTCCCCCGGACGCCGTGGTCCTGGCGATCCCGCGGGGAGGCGTCGAGGTCGCGGCCGTCGTCGCCGACCGTCTCGGCCTGCCGCTCGACGTGGTCATCCCGCGGAAGCTCGGCGCTCCGGGGAACGAGGAGCTCGGCCTCGGCGCCGTGGCCGAAGGCGTGACGGTCCTGGACGAACGCCTGGTTCGTGCCCTCGACGTGTCGGCGGATTACCTCGATGCGGAGATCGAACGACAACAGGCCGAGATCCGGCGCCGGACGGCCGCGTACCGTGAGGGGCGCGCGCCGGTGCCGGTCCAGGGCCGGCACGCCGTCGTGGTCGACGACGGCGTGGCCACCGGCGGAACGGCGGTCGCGGCGATCCGTCGGGCAAAGAAAGCCGGTGCGAGCGAGGTCATGTTCGCCGCGCCGGTCGCGCCCGCGGAGGCGGTCCGGCGCCTCGAGCAGGAAGCCGAAGGGGTCGTGGTCCTGTCGACGCCGCCGCACTTCTACGCGGTCGGCCAGTGGTACGAGGAGTTCCGGCAGGTGAGCGACCGCACCGTGATCGAGCTCCTTCGAGGCGCCGCCGGCCGGGCGGAAACGTGACCCTGGTGCACGGCGGACTCCGGCCGTCGATGGCGGCCCCGCTCATGCTGGCGTCGGCGAAGCGACTCGCGGGCACGGATATCGCCGCGCTGGTGATCGCGGCGATCCTCGCGCTGTTCGGCATCTGGTCGCTGGTGCGATGGCTTCGGACGCCGTTCGACGCCGAATCGGCGGGGGAGCGGACGCTGTTCGCCGTGCACGCCGCGGCCAGGGTCGGGATCTGGTTCGCGTTCGCCGGGCTGTTCGCCGGCTTCGCCCTCGTTGACGACGCCGCGTCCCTCCGGGGGTTCGTCCTGATCCCGCTCTTCCTGGCCGCGATCCAGCTGCTGGCCGCGTTGGCGCTCCGCCGGGAGCGTTCTCGGCCGGAGGGTTAGATCGGGTCGAGCGCCTTCGTCGCGGGGCCCTCGATGACCTCGCCGCTCCACTTGTAGCGCGAGCCATGACACGGGCAGTCCCACGTCTTCTCGGCGTCGTTCCAGTCCACCGTGCACCCCAGGTGCTGGCACTTCGGCGACAGGACGTGGAGGGCGCCGCTCTCGTCGCGGTAGGCCGCCACGCGTGTGCCGTTCATGTCGACCACGCCGCCGTGGCCCGGCACAAGGTCGTCCACGGTGCGGCCGACCGTGCGCCCGATGATCACGTCGCACGGCGCGTGGTGCGCGAGTTCGTTCGGAACGCTCCCCATCAGCCGGCGGGGACCGCTCATGCCGCGGTTCCCGACCAGGACCAGATCGTGCGGGTCCTCGCCCAGCAGTCGGAGCATCTCATCCGCCGGAACTCCCTCGCGCTGGACGGTCTGGACGTCGAGCCCCGGAAGCTTCTGGCCCTCGGTCTGCTCCAGGGCGATCGCGCCCAGGAGGGGGTCCCCGATGTTCACCAGCGTGACGGACGCACGGAGCGTCATTGCCAGCTCGTACGCCTTCCGCGCCGCCTCCGTCGCGGTCGGAGAGCCGTCGGTGCCCACCAAGATCCGCTTGTAGCCCTTCGAGCGGTCGTGCTCGTGAGTGGTGTCCACGACGAGCACGTCGCACGAGGCGCGATGGGCCACCTGGTCGGCGACGCCGCCCAGCAGGATGCGCCGGGCCTTGCCGATCCCGACGTTGCCCACCACCACGACGTCGGCGCCGAGGCGCTTGGCCATGCCCACGATGGACTCGGCGGGCGGTCCGAGCTGGGTCGCGGTTCGAACGTCCTTGAAGCCCTCGGCGACCAGTTCGTCCCGAACGCCGTCGACCAGCGCGTGCGCGGCATCGGCCGTGCTTCGCGGAGGCTCGTAGGCCGTGACGACGAAGAGCGTCCCGCGGCACCGCCTCGCCAGGCGGGCCGCCGCGTCGACGGCGATCCGCGCCGTGGGCGAGCCGTCGGTGCCGGCCAGGATCGTTCGATATCCCATCTCGCCCTCGACCCTACGGCGCGGCGACCACGAAGGTCCCCGTCATCTGCGTCGGGTGCACATCGCAACGGAAGAAGTACGTGCCCTTGGGGAGGGCTGGGACGCTGTACGTGACGGTGCGCGGGCCGGTGCTGATGTCGCCGCGGAACAGCACCTTGGAGGCCGTGTTGTCCGTGTAGATCGCCACGTTGTGCGTGCCCGACTGGTCGTTGAAGTTGATCGTGAACGGCGTGTCCGCCGGGGCCGCCAGGCAGGACTGGTCGAATGACGTGTCGTGCGCGGTGACGCTCACCGTCGTGCCGCTCGGCGAACATGGGAGCGACGTGCCCGTCACCGTCGGGAGGGGAGCGGCGGTGGGCACCAGCCCGAGCGTCGGCTTGAACATCATCAGGTACAGGATGGCCACCAGCGCGACGACGCCGATGCCCGCGATGGTCCACGGCCGCGGCTCGCGAAGGACCTTGTCGAACTGCTCGGTGGTGACGGCCTTCGATCCCCCTGCCATTGCGCGCGCGATGGTGCCGACCCGCTGGTAGTACGGCTTGGCCATGAAGGACATGGCGAACGTGGTCAGGACGAGGATCCCCAGCGCGGCCCAGATCCAGCCGTAGCCCCACCAGTGGCCCGTGAAGCCCGCGATCACGCCGGTGACCACCACCGCGATCAGGGAGATGTACATGCCGCGCGTGGAGGCAGCTGAGAACTGCAGGTAGTCGTTCACCTTGATCGGATCGCGCTCCTTCCGCAGGCGGAAGAGCATCACCATGGAGGCGCCGTGCGTGCCGATGAAGGCGAGCACGGCGGCGACGTGAAGGAAGACCCACCACTCCTGCACGGTCGCTATCGTCCCCCCGAAGCCATCGGGCGGCGATTGTACCGGCGTGCCGCATGAAGTCCGGGCGACGCGTGGCTCCGGCACGCGGCGTGTGGACATGCGCCCGCCGCATGGTGAAGGATTGCCCGACCCATGCTGGACGACCTGCCCCCCGAGCTCGAGGCGCTTCGACGTGTGCCGTTCTTCGAGGATCTGACCTCAGAGGACCTCCAGCGGATCGCTACCGTGGGCCGCAGGAAGACGTTCGCGGCCGGCGAAGCGATCGTCGAGCGGGGCCATGACGACCCCGGCCTCTACATCCTGATCTCCGGCAGCGCGACGGTAGACGCGGGCGGCCGGACGCACATGCTGCGGCCGGGCGACTTCGTGGGCGAGATGTCACTGCTGGCCGGGAGGCCGCGCTCGGCCACCGTGACGGCCGTCGAGCCCGTGGAGGCGCTGTTGATCGCCACGATGTACTTCAAGCCATTCCTGATGGCGAATCCGAGCGTGGCCGTTCATATCCTGGAAGTGGTGGCCGACCGACTGCGTCGTGTGCAGGACGAACTCGAGAGCCAAGGTGAAGGGGAAGGTGACCTGGGATGAGCGACGGCTCCGTCAGCTACGAGACCGACATCAAGCCGCTGTTCCGCGACAAGGACCGCGAGCGGATGGAGTTCGCGTTCGACCTGTGGAGCTACGAGGACGTGAAGGACAACGCCGAGATCATCCTCGAGCGCCTCTCTGACGGCGACATGCCCTGTGACGGCGCGTGGCCCGATGCCCAGGTGGACCTGTTCAAGCGCTGGGTCGAATCCGGCACTCCAGCCTGAGCGCACTGACGGGGGACGTGGCAGTCGCCTGCCCGACCCGCATGTCCTGACAGCGATACTCTGCACTGTGGTCAGGAGCGTGCTTGTCGCGGCCGCTGTGGTGTTCACGCTGCTGGCCTGCACAGCCAGCCCTGGCGTTCAAGA
>JBEDUK010000080.1:0-9785 GCA_040414485.1 Actinomycetota bacterium | reverse complement strand
GTAGCCGTGGGTGTAGACGAGGTGCCGGTTCAGCCAGGTGCCGCCGCCCGGGATGCCGTCCTGCGTGATCTCCCGCGCGGAGAGCATCACCTGGCGTTCGTCGCCGCTGACCGGATAGCGGTCGATGTCGACGTCGAAGAACTCGTAGTACTGCTGGAGGCGCTGCAGCGCCTCGTAGTCGGTCTTGAGGACCTGGGGATTCCACAGGCGGATGTTCGCGATCGTCGCGTTGTTCTGCTGCTCCTCCGTCGGGGTGATCGACGGAGCCGGCGACGCGTTCCTCAGATCGATCGTGTTCAGCGCGAACGCGAACTGCGTGTTGTCGATGTTGCGCTGGATGTACGGCTGTTCGCGCTGGAACTGCTGCGGGTCGACGGAGAACTTCTGCACGGCGGCGGGCACGATGCCGCCCACCACGATCGAGGACACGGCCAGCAGCCCGATCCCGATGACGGGAAGCGCCCATCCACGGAACCGGATGTTGATCAGGAACAGCACGGCGCAGGCGATGGCGATGAACGCCAGGAACAGCAGTGCCGGCTTCATGACGTGGACGTCCGTGTACGAGGCGCCGGTCACCACGCCTCGGTTCGAGGTCAGCAGGTTGTACCGCCCCAGCCAGTATCCGTAGGCCTTCGCCAGCACGATCAGCCCGATCAGCACCGACAGGTGGGCCTTCACCTGCGGCGTGACGCGCTCGCCGGCCGCCTGGGCCCTGATGCCGCCCGTCAGGTAGTGGGCGATCGCGACGATCACCGTGATGCCGACCAGCGCCGAGAAGAACCAGCCCTGAACGAACTGCTGGAAGGGCAGGACGAAGATGTAGTAGCTCGGGTCGCGCCCGAACACGGGATCGGTCTGGCCGAACGTCACGCCGTGCGCGGAGCGCCACAGCAGGAACGTCTTCCACTGGGCGCTGGCGGCGACCCCGACGAAGATCGCGATGATCGCGGCGAACGCGGGCACGAGGTACTTCGCGTACGGCTCGAACGCCGCCCGGTACCGTTCGATCACCTCCTGCTCGGGGGAGAAGACCCTGAAGCGCGGCGCGAGCCGCCGCACGATCAGGAGGTTCACGATCAGCAGGGCGAAGAAGATGACGCCGAAGACGAACCCCAGCAGCACCTTCGACCAGAAGGTCGTCCAGAACACGCCGGACTGGTGCACCTCCCGGAACCACAGGATGTCGACGTAGAAGCCCGACAGCCCGGCCAGGAGGAACAACAGGAGGAGCAGCGCCCCGATGACGACGAGGATCCACCGTCGTCTGGTGCGCCTGGCAGTCTGAGCCACCGACCCTCCCCCGGAGCGGAACCTCCGCTCCTGTTCAAGAGCCTACTGGACTTGCTCCGGATGATCGCCGGACCGCTGCCCGCCCTTCATGCCTTTCCCCCATGGGCGAGCAGCCACTGAAGGGCATCCTCGAATGTCTTCACCGGCACCAGCGTGATGCCCTTCGCCACATCGCGCGCGTCCGGGGCGTCCTGGACGGGCACGAAGAACACCGTTGCGCCGTGCGACTTCGCGGCCACGACCTTCTCGCGAACGCCCCCGATCGGGTAGACGGTTCCGTCCGACCCGATCTCTCCGGTGCCGGCGATGATCCGGCCGCCGGTGAGGTCGCCGGGCGTGATCAGGTCCGAGATGCCGAGCGCCCACATCAGCCCGGCCGAGGGTCCGCCGATGTTGCCGCTCGAGATGTTGAGCGGGAACGGGAAGTTCGGCACGGTGGAGATCCCCACGATCGGATGATCGAATCCCTTCACCTTGGCCGGGGCGATCGTCTCGGTGCGGGTCGTGCCGCCGGCCTCCACCGTGAACGCCAGCGGATGCCCGACGCCGGCGTCGACGATCTTCTGCCGCAACTCGGCATCCGAGGTGATCGGCACGCCGTCGACCTTCGTGATGACGTCGCCGGAGAACAGGCGGCCGGTTGCCGGCACTCCGTCGCCGACGGCTTCGACCAGCATCCCGGGACCGTGGTTCTTCGGGTATCCGGCGAACCTGGTGAGGGCCACGACCGCGGCGTCGATCTTGCTCTGGTCCATCTGGGACAGCGCGACCTGCTGCTGCTCCTGATCGGTCTGGCCCCGCGCGAGGAAGTCGCTCTCCGGGTGCAATTCGTGGTGCGGCAGGATCTTCGCCAGGCCCACCTCGAACAGGTTCGGCCTGCGGAAACCGACGGCGGTCAGCATCAGGTGGCTGCCTTCCGACGGCGGGTACGTGGGATGCCCGCTGATGCTGATCAGCGGAAGAACGTCCTCCGCCGGCCCGGGCGTGAGGAGAAAGAACGGCGTGGGCACCACCGACAGCACCACGATGAGGGCCGCCACCGGCAGCAGCGGGATCCAGAAGCGGCGGCGCCTGGGTTCGGGCTCCCCGAAGGCGAACTGCTCGTCCGCCGACTCACCGCTCGGCTCCGGACCGGTTGGTGGCGCCTCTGGCTGGTCGACCAGGTGGTCGTCTCCGATCGGCAGGCCGGATCCTGCGTCCGCGGTCACGACCAGCTCCTGCTGGATGCCAGCGCCGCCTTGTACTCGGGGAGGTACTCGAGCAGTCGGCCGGCGCCGACCACGACGGTTCCGAGGGGATCGTCGGTCAGGTGGACGGGCACCTCGCATTCGCGCGACAGGCGCATCTCCATGCCCTGCAGCATGCCCCCGCCGCCCGTCAGGAAGATCCCGTGGTCCAGGACGTCGTGGGCCAGTTCGGGCGGGCTCTCGGAGAGGCAGCGGCGGGCCGTCTCCGCGATCGCGCGCACGGATGGCGAGAGCGCCTCGCGGATCTCCTCCGGCGTCACCAGAACGGTCGTGGGCACGGCGTTGTTCATGGAACGCCCCGGCACCTCCAGCGGCCGTGCGTCGGCGGTCGGATACGCCGAACCAAGCGCCACCTTCAGGCGTTCGGCCATCACGTCGCCGATCGCGACGCCGTGCGTCTTGCGGATGTGATCGCGGATGGCGGCGTCCATGTCGAACCCGCCCACCTGAACCGAAGCGCCCGCGACGACGCCGCCCATGGCGACCAGCGCGACCTCGGTGGTGCCGCCGCCGATGTCGACGATCAGGTTGCCGATCGGGTCCTGGACCGGCAGCCCCGCACCGATCGCGGCGGCGAAGGGCTCTTCGACCATGGTCACCGACCGCGCCCCGGCGCCGGTGAACACCTCTTCGACCGCGCGCTGCTCGACGGCGGTGATGATGGTCGGCGTCGCCACCACCGCCTTCGGTTTGCCGAACCTGCCGACCCCGAGGTTCCGGAAGATCAGGCGGACCATCTGTTGGGTGGTCTCGAAGTCGGTGATGACCCCGCGCCGCAGCGGTCGCGCCGTGAGGACACTTCCCGGATTCTGCAGCGCGACGTCCGCGGCCTCGTGTCCCACCGCGACGACGCGTGCGGTTCGAACGTGAACGGCCACGATCGTCGGTTCGTCGTAGACCACGCCCTCGCCGTGCTGGTAGACGAGCGTGTTCGCCGAACCCAGATCGATGGCCAGTTCGCGCGAGCGGCCGGGCACGAGCGTGGGGCTCACGAGCCCCTCACCCAGTGCGCCTCGCCGTCGGGAAGGTGCTCCTTCTTCCAGATCGGGACGTCGCTCTTGATGCGCTCGATGCCCTGACGGGCGGCCTCGAACGCCTCGCCTCTGTGGCCGGCCGAGACGCACACGATCACCGACACCTCGCCGATGTCGAGGGCGCCGAACCGATGCCACAGCACCACCTTCCGGAGCGGCCACCGTTCGAGCAGCTCGCGGCCGATGACCTCCATGGCCTCGTCGGCGCGTTCTTCCCAGGCCTCGTACTCCAGACCGCTGACGGCGCCCGCGTCGGAGTGATCGCGCACCGTGCCGGCGAACAGCACCGTTCCCCCGGCGGCCGGGTCCGCCACGGCGCGCATTGCGGCCGCCGGATCCAACGGATCGGAGGTGATCCGCACCGAAAGGGCATCGACCTGCGCGAAGGGCGAGGACGGCCCGGGTTCGCGTTCCGGCTCCACGGCGAGCGATCGTAACGCAGCGATCTCGCTACCGGACCAGGGGCGGCGCGTCACCACGTCGCCGCAACACCGCGTTCCGGGCAGGCTCGCCGTATCCTGGCCAGCGATGGCAGACGAACCGGTCGACCCGTTCGAGCCCGGCGAATCGGAGGAGCGCACTCCGGCCCAGGGGCTGCCGTTCGGGCTGGGACCGGACGCGCCGTTGTTCCGCGAGCTGCAACGCGTGCTGTCGGCCTCATCCGGTCCGGTCAACTGGGAGCTGGCCAGGCAGGTCGGCATCGCGACGGCGTCCTGGGGCCCCGACGGCCAGCCGACGCCGTCCGCCGCAGGGCCGGCGGCCACCGAGGCCGAGCGGCGGGCGCTGGCCGACACGGTCCGTATGGCAGAACTATCCGTCGCCGATCTCACGTCGCTGCCCATGCCATCCGACCTGGTCGAGGCGCGCCCCATCGGGCGTGGGGAATGGGTCGAGGCGAACATCCGCGACCTCCGCGAGCTGCTCGACCCCGTCGCCTCGAAGCTCGGCTCCGCCATGGATCGCATGGGTGGAGGCGTGGGCGGGTTCGATCCATCCGGCGCCTCGATGCCGTTTGAACTGCCCGGGATGGAGGGCAGGCGGCCGCCGGTCGGCTTCGGCGCCGATCTCGACCGGCCCGGGGACGACCCCTCCGGCGAGGCGGCGTTCGACACCCAGGCACAGATGTTCCAGCAGCTCATGGGCACTCTCGGCCCGCTCATGATGGGGGCGCAGATCGGGACGGTTCTCGGGTCGCTCGCCCAGCGCGTCCTCGGCCAGTACGACCTGGCCCTGCCCAGGCCCCCGGGACCGCTGCTGTTCGTGTGGCCGAACATCGCCTCCTTGGAACGGGACTGGAGCCTCCCCACCACGGAGTTCCGTGCGTACGTGGCGCTGCACGAGGTGGCGCACCGGTTCGAATTCGGGCAAGCCTGGGTGCGGCCGCACGTGCTCGCCCTGGTGAAGGACCTGGTGGATCACGCCGAGGTCGACGTCTCAGGGCTTCAGCGGGCGCTGGAGGACATGGACCCGTCGAACCCCGAGGCGATGCAGTCGGCGCTGCAGGGAACGGGCAACCTGTTCGGCGAGAGCTCCGACCCGGAACAGCGGCTGCGGATCGCCCGGCTGCAGGCGTTCATGGCGGCGTCCGAGGGCTATGCGGACCACGTGATGAAGGCGGTCGGCGGGAAGATGCTCCCGTCGTTCGAACGGATCGAAGAGGCGTTGAAGCGGCACCGGGAGGGCCGCGGTGCGGAGGGCGCCCTGGAACGCCTGCTCGGGCTCGAGGTGACGATCGAGCAGTACCGCCTGGGTGAGGAGTTCTGCGCCATCGCGTCCGAGTCCACCGACGAGGCGACGCTCGCCCGCATGTGGGGTTCGGCGGAGTCGCTTCCTTCGATGCCCGAACTCGAAGAGCCCACGCTCTGGCTCTCGCGGATCGTCTGACGCCACCGGCCTGCCGGAGCACGCGGCGGTTCGGCTATCCTTCGCGGCGTCGTGGCGGACGGTGAGCTGATCTTCGCAAACGTCGTCGACGCCGCCGACCGGGTGGCCGCCGGCGACATGGCGCCCTCGGTCGTCTACCTGGTGGCGCCGGGCGCCCGCACGCTTCCCTTCGACATCCTGCGGCAGTGGAAGGCGCCGACCGGCTACATGTCGGAGGAGATCGAGCTCGTGGCCCCGTCCGGGACGATCGCGCACCGTATCGGGCCGATGGCGAGCTGGATGTACGGCCAGATGGACGTCACGCCGCTGGAGACGCGCGTGGACGACGCCGTCCTGGAGGAGGCCGGCGGCTATCTGGCGTCGTTCATCCTGGAGGGCGAGCTCGTGGCGCAGGTGGACTTCCAGGTCGCGCTCCGCACCCCGCCGGCGAAGCTCGCCCAGCCGTACGAGGACGGGTTCAAGCGGTCCGACGTCATCTGGCTCGGCCATGAGATCCGCGGGCGCGAGCACACGGTTCCGGTGTGGTTCGCCTACCGGAACGGGCGCGCGTACGTGCTGTCGCAGCTCGAACCGGGCCCGGATGAGCAGTCGGTCCCCGGCATCCCGGGTTCGGAGGAACTGGTCGTGATCTCCCGCCGGAAGGGGCGGGACACGGCGCTCGAGCGGTTCCGGGCGGCGTCCCGTGTGCTCGACGGCGACGAATGGGAGCAGGCGGCGATCCTGCTGGCGGACCGGCGGCGCTCGCGGCACGGTTCGCCGCAGGAGAGCATCGAACGCTGGCGCGGCGCCTGCGCCATCGCGGAACTGACCCCGATCGTCGTCTCGTAGCGCCCCTTCTGGGCAGCCCTCACTGCGTGTCGATCGTGTCCAGGTCTGCCAGGCGTCGTTCGGCCTGTTCGATCAGCTGCTGGTTGCCGATCGCCTCGGCCTCACGCTTCGCCTGCTCGAGCAGGTCGCGCGCCTGCTGCCGGCGCTGCGCGCCGCGCTCGTCGGTGGCGTACTTGACCCGTTCGTCCGCCTTGATGATCAGCTCGAAGATCTCGTTCGGCTCCACGGGCCCTGAATTCGTAAAGCTACATTACGAATAGTCGACGTCGATACCCGCCAGTGCCGCCGGCATCTGCGCGAGCGGCCCCTGCAGCTGCATCAGCTTCATCATGTCGCCCTGCACGCGGAGCTTCCCGCTCATGTAGGCGGCCACACCGGTGAGCTCGTTCTTCGAAAGTGCCTCGGCCGTGGCGTAGTCCTGGGTGATGGTCGCGTCGGGCGCGGCGCCTTCGATGTCGCCCGTGCCGAGCGACGCCTCACCCTCCGAGATGACGAACCAGTAGCGCTTCTCGCCGCCGTCGTCGGTGGTCACGACCTGCTGGATCCGAGCGCTCAGCGAGCCGGCCGCGCTCTTGAAGGCCGCGTTCTCGTTCAGCGCGCCCTGGACCGCTGCGGCCCATTCGTCCGAAAGGAACTGCACACCCATGTTCGTCCTCCTCGTCGGTGAATTGCTGCGGTCGCCGACCTCCTCGCAGTGGAGGGCGGCCGGCCGCGCGAAGTATACCCATTGGTAACTTGCAAGGCGCCCGCGAAGCGGTCAGGCCTCGGCGCCGGCGGGCGGCGAGAAGATCCCCGGAAACGCCAGGTGCGCGACGTCGTTGATGAACCGCATCCGGCGGCGATCGCCGTCGACCTCGATCGTGTTCACCGACGTGTTCTCCGGGATGAAGAACATGTCCTGCTGCAGACCCATGATCTGGCCGAGGTAGGCGTTGATGACGCCGCCGTGGGTGACCATGACGATGTTCCCGTGATCGGCGTCCACGCCCGCCAGGAGGCGTTCGACCGCGGGAACGACGCGCGCGCGGAGTTCCGCGCCCGATTCGGCGCCCGGTGCGAGGTTGAACATCGGCTGCTGCTCGTGCAGGCGCTGCCGGATCACGTCGCGGTTCGACGCGAAGATGTCCTCGAACCTGACGCCCTCCCATTCGCCGACGTGCACCTCGCTCAGGCCGGCGTCGACGGTCGCCTGCCGCGCGATGGCGCGCGCGTAGGGAGCGACGGTCTCGAGGCACCGCCGGAACGGGGAGACGAACAGCGCCGCGGGCGGCTCCATGGAGGCGAGCCGCGCCGCCAGCAGGTCGGCCTGTTGCCGGCCACGCTCGTCGAGCGGCGGATCCCACTGCCGCCCGCGCGGCGAGTCGCGGAAGTCCCGGTTGTCGAAGTCGACCCGGCCGTGACGGACGAGGAGCAGTCGCAGGTCCATGTGTGCACTCACCCTGACGGTCGGCGGCGGGTTGCGCCAATCGAACGTATGTTCTAGGTTGGACAGGCCATGCGGTGGGACAACCTTCGACTCTTGGATCCGTCAGCCGGCGTCGACAGTGCCGACGGGCGGCCGGCCGCGCCGGTGCCGTTGTTCGAGCAGGGCGCGGTGGTTCGAACGTTCGACACGCCGGAGTTCCGCGGCATCACGTTCTACGAGATTCGGGCAAAGTCGATCATCAACCGGGTACCGGAGGTCTCTCGCGTTCCGTTCCGGTGGACGATCAATCCGTACAGGGGATGCCTTCATCGGTGTATTTATTGCTTCGCGAGAAACACACACACATACCTCGATCTCGATTATGGCAATGATTTCGATTCGAAGATCGTCGTGAAGGTCAACGCGCCCGAGGCGCTCCGGCGGGAATTGGCCGCGTCGAAGTGGACGGGCGAGCACATCGCGATGGGAACGAACGTCGATCCGTATCAGCGCGCCGAGGGCAGGTACCGATTGATGCGGGGGATCCTCGAGGCGCTCCGCGACGCGTCGAATCCGTTCTCGATCCTGACGAAGGGATCGCTGATCCTCCGCGACCTGGACCTGTTGAGCGAATGCGCCGAACGTGCGGACGTCGGGACGAACGTCAGCGTCGGCTCGGTCGACCGGACACTCTGGCGTTCCGTCGAGCCGGGGACGCCGTCGCCGCAGAAGCGCCTGGAGGTGTGCGCGCGACTGAACGAGGCAGGCATCGGCTGCGGCGTGTTGATGGCGCCGATCATCCCGTTCCTGTCGGATTCGCCGGAGGCGCTTCGCGAAACCGCGAGGGCGATCGCCGAGGCGGGCGCGACGCACATCGCGCCGATCGTGCTGCATCTCCGGCCGGGGGCGCGCGAGTGGTTCATGGCGTGGCTCTCTCATGAGCACCCGGATCTGGTGCCGGCGTATCAGCGTCTGTACGGGCGAGGCTCCTACGCGCCGAAGGCCTTCCACAAGGAGATCTCCGATCGTGTGCACGCGCTGGCGCGCGAGTTCGGCATCGGGCAGACGCACCCGGCCGGAGCCCGAAAGATCGGCGCGAACGGATTCGGCCACCCAGCGTCACCCGTGACGGCGTCGCCGCCGCCGCCGCCCGAGCAGATCTCGCTTCTGTGACGCTCAGCCCGTCGAGGGCCGCCAGGAGACCGAGGCGATTCCGAAGTGGGCAATCTCGCGCACATTCGTGCCGTCGGCCCTCATCACATACATGGTTTCCTGCTCGGAGTCCGGCGCAGTGGCGCCACCCGTGAATGCAATCTCGCTACCGTCGGGCGACCAAGCTATCGAAACTGGACTGAGCGACTTCGTCGCAAGAAGCTCCATCGAGTGTGATCCGTCTACATCAGACAAGAACACCTCATAACCACCGTCGACCGGGTTCACCCAGGCGAGCCGCAGCGGGCTAAGGTTTGGAGACCACTCGGGTGAAAGTCCCACTCCCGATACTGGCTGCATGGCACCCAGCCCGTCGGAGCTCATGACGCAGACGCAATCTCCGTCGGTTGTGCGCGCGGTAACTACGAGTGCAATGAAGGCGCCGTCGGGAGACCATGAAGGCTGCAAATCGCTCGCGTCGTCCTGGGTCAGTCGTGCCTCGCCGGTGCCGTCTGCGTTCACGACATACAGCTGCGAAGGACACCCCATGCGGCCTTCGCCTCCGTTCGGCGTGCACTGTCCCGACGAACGCGCGACCTTGTCAGATGCGAAGACGATCCGTTGCCCGTCGGGTGACCAGGACGGCGACGAGTCGATTCCGCCGTCGTGGCTGAGCCGTTCGATGCCGCTCCCGTTGGCGTTCATGACGAACAGATCCCAGTCCTTCCCGGTCGGCGCGCTCGGATCGCCGTCCGTGTAGTGCACGAACGCGACCTTCGATCCGTCCGGAGACCACGCGTAGTCCTCGCCGACCGCGTCGGGACGAACGGTTGACGGCGGCTCGTTCGGATCGCGGCCGTCACCGAAGAGCAGCTTCTGCCCGCTTCCATCCGGCTGGACCGAGTAGACGAAGCTCGGCCCGTCGCCGCCACCGACGCGCGC
>JBEDUK010000079.1:0-13602 GCA_040414485.1 Actinomycetota bacterium | reverse complement strand
CGGCGTCACGACCTCCGACTTCGTTCTGGCCACCGTTCAGGGATCAGGATCCTTCTACGTGAAGAACGCCACGGCCGGGACGGGGCAGTTCACGATCGCGATCAACAAGGCCCCCGCTGCGCCAAATACCGTGACCGTGGCGTACTTCGTGATCAGCGCGTCATAGGCGGAACCAAGCCGACGGAATGGCTTCACGGTATAACCGAATAGTCGCGCACCGCAGGGCGCTGTCTCAGGAGGTCCGCTCTGCGACCTATTGCCCGGACTCAGCCTCGAGAAGGTGCTTGCGGTGAACTGCTCTTGAGATACTGAGTCGTCCCTGGCCCAACGAACATTCGCGAATACTCGAGCAGGCGAGCGTCTTGTCCGTCGAGCTGCGTTGCGGGGGATTCGCCCGAGCAGTGGTACCTCGGGCGCAGGTAGCCATTGCCCGCAGGGTGGAGTTGCACCGTCAACGGCGACGGCGGGATGCTCCGGCGCGATGACCCCTCCTCAGTCGCCGAGTCCGACGAGTACGGCCCTGAGTCCGCTGTAGCTCACCATGGCCAGCGCCGGTGGGGCCATCCTGGGCGGCCTTCTTTCCGGCGTTCTCGCGTTTCTCATGCAGGGCCGTCCTGCGAGCGGCCAATCCGAGGCTTGGCGCGCATATCGCCTTCCTGATGCGCGAGGAGGTCCCACCGCTTCGCTCCGACGGTGCCCATTCGCCAAATGGCCGAACGTCGACGACGAAGTCACCCAGCTAGCCGGCAAGACGGCGGCGCCGCGACGCTCGCGTGACGCGCCGAGGAATAGGCGCGCTGAGAAACCCTCCCGTTCATCTGAGCGGAAGCCCGACCTCACTTCGAGGCCATCGAGCTCCGTCTATGGCTGGTGAGACGGCGGACCATCCCTGAGTAGACGATCAACGTGACGGCGGCGGTCGACAGTGCGAACGCCCCAACCACGCCGACAAGAATGCCCGCGGTGAAGCCGTTCAGTGCGGCCATGTCGTCCCTCGCTCCTGAGCGCGACGCCCGCCGCAGGATAGCCGACATGCGGCTGGTGGTTGGGTAATTGGCCTTTTCCCTGATCCGGCCTCGCCAGTCGTGTCACGACACCAAGAGCCTTGCGAACACGCTGCCCGGCGATCCTGGTGACGCTCGGGAACTCGAGGGCGCGTGCGGTCGGCTACAGCAATTCAGTCGTCACGATCAGAATCTCGTCGTCGCCCGTGTTGTGCAGGGCGTGGGTCTCGGGGAGGTGGTCGTCGATCCAGATGGTGGTTCCGGGGGTCAGGGCGTCGTGGATGATGACGTTGCCGTCGGGATCCACGACATCGCCCTTCGTTCCCGTCACGACCACGGAGAGATAGGGGCGGCGGTGTACGTGCATCGGGCCGGTCTCGCCGGCGCGCACCCGGTGCTCGAAGATGCGGACTCGATCGTTCTCACTGATCAGCCTGGTGCCGAGATCCTCTGAGACGTCCATTGATTCCTCCCGCTGTCGTGGATGTGCACGCCATCGCCGCGACCGTGTGCAGGCGTCGGACATCGAATCATCGCCGATCGACAGACGGCAGATCGCTCTGCTCAGTCAGCGTGATGGCGCGTCTGTGAGCATCCGGCCGCCCAGAGTGCGGTTGCGTTCCTTTCGTCGATTGGCCTGTGAGCTGGGCCGCCGCTTCAGCGACCCAAGCTCACATGGATTTGACCATTCTGATCCTTCGTGTACGAGACGTGCACCGAGGCGTGGGAAGAGCCCTGGCCCGACGGAGCTCCGCTGAGTGCATGCGCTTTCCAGCCGGCCCCGGGGCTGTTGTCGCAGCTCTGGGTGCCGAAGCCACCTTGCCCGTCATACAGGGGGAACCCCGCCAGGACGGTCCCCGTCGCGTCCGTCCCGCCGATGTTGCCCTTCCAGTCGAAGGGGCCGAAGTCCGGGTCGCCCAGATCCAGATCGAAGTTGCCGTTGTCGTCGAGTGGGACCTGGAACCCGGTGAACGACGCGCCGTAGCCCCACACGTCGCCACTGACATGACAGTTCACCTTGAAATCGATCTCGAGTGGTTCGAAGTTCAGGACGCCATCGATCGTCTTGGTCATGAACAGCACGATGTTGTTCGGGTTCTTTCCGACGTGGCCGACCCAGAACGTCTGCTTCGACGCGAGCGCCGTCGGCCCGAGCATCATGAGCGACGCAACGACGAAACCGACGGACGCGAGTGTCCACCTTCTCTTCATCGGCCCCTCCTTCGTCCTGGCCTGGCCGACAGTCCGGCGCGGTCCCAAGCACGGCATTGCGGATCCTCGTTCAAGACAATGACGCGGGTCAAGGTCATGACGCGGGCCCCAGGCTCATCCCTGGGTCGAACGGTCCCGACACGCTGGCGCCTGGCTGGGATGAGGGTCGGTTTCGTAATGGGAATCTCCCCCTTGACGAGCAGTGCCTGTCGGGCGGAGCATCGGCACCGAACGACAAGGGTGTCATGGGATGCAGGCCGTGGGCAAGGACGTCGATCGGCTCGTCGTTGAACGACTTTTCGACTTGAGCGCGTCCGGCCGCCAGGTTGAGATGCCGAAGTGCATGCACCCTGAGCTTCGGATCCGGACGTACCTCCCGCCCAACGACGTGCTCGATGGCGAAGGCTTCGCCCAATACATCGAGGAGCGCAGCCACGACCATACGAGGGAGGCGCGAGCACACCGCATCGAGTCCCTCGGCGGAGGACGTTACCTCGTCACCGGCCGTGTGCGATGGTCGCTTCGAGGCGGCGGCTTCACCGATTCCCCCGCCTTCTGGGCGATCGCCGTGAAGGACGAACTGATCTACCGGCTCTACGGAGCATTGACCGTGGAGGAAGCGCTGAGCCTGCTCAACGCAGATGACCTTGGGCTCGGACTCGAGCAATTTCTGTCGGCCGGCGACGGACCGGGCGCGGCACGTCGGTTGTCTCTGCTGGTCCAGCAGAGTCGTCGGGCAACGCAACGCTCCGGCAGGCTCGCCGGGCATTCCCGGGCGCTCATCATCAACGCCCGCACCGCGCGGGGCGAGGCGCGACGAGTCCGCGAGGCCCGACGCCACCAATCAGTGGCCCGCTGAGCAGCACGAGTGAGGGTGCGCAGTTACCCGAGGAACTCCAGGATCCGATCCCTCAGGAGCGCCGCAGCCTGCTCGTCGTGCTCAGCGAAGAGGTGCTCGGTACCTGGATAGACGAAGAGCACCGCTCCGGGCACGGTCGTGGCAAGCCCCTGCGCGATCTCGTAGTCCTCGTCGCCCTCGAGCATGTGCATCTGCAGCCGAACGCCGTCCGGCCACGTCGCCGGCCAGTTTTCGCCCCACTCGCCAGGAGCCACCGCTGAATAGCAGAGCACCGCGCCACGCGCGCCCGGCCTCGTCTGAGCGAGGGACTGCGCCGGCAGCACACCGGAGGAAAGGCCGATATAGAAAAGGTCGCTCGGCAGCGACGCGACCTCGGCCCGTGCGCGCTCGACGGCCGCCATCGGCCCTCCGAGCGTCTCGGCATGTGCCGACGCGTCCTCGTACGTCTCGAAGGTCCTGCCCTCGTACAGGTCCGGCACGTGCACCGTGTGGCCCGCGGCGTGCAGCGCATCGGCGAAACGGCGAACCGGGACGGTGAGCCCGAGCGCATGGTGGAAGAGGACGATCTCGGCCACCTCTAAAGCATTAGCAGGATCGCTCCGGTCTATCGCTTGCATGAGCCGCCCGCCCCCGACGCCTCAAATTCGAGCCTTCGGCGTCGTGCCCGATTGCGGCTCGGATGCCGAAGCCGCTTGCTCATGCAACGGGAAACGTCGCGGTCTCCAAGAACGCTGCGAACTCCCCTCCGAAGGTCAGATCGGAGGGGAGTTCGCGACGATGCTGTGCGGGATCGGATCTAGGACTTCGCGGCGGCTGCGCGCTTCGCGGCCCGCGCGGCGCGCGCCTTGGCGAGCGCGTCGCGTCGCTTCTGCAGGATCACGGGGTCCGTGATCGGGCCTCGCTTGCGCGCGGTGGCCGGCTTCGCCGCCGCGGCCTGCGGCGAGGCGGACTTGGGCGGACGCCCCCGGCGGCGAGGGGCCGCCTGAGGAGCGGCGTTCGCCGTTGCTGCCTCGGCCTTGCGGGGCCGGCCGCGCCGGGGCGCTCTGGCTCCGTCGAGGAGCTGGGATAGGTGCGTCGAGCACAGATCCTTTCGATAGCTCCGATCCTTCGCGGTGATGGCGACGGTTTCGGCTGGAGCCGAACCGCACACATCGCATACAACCATGACTCGTTCCGCCATCCTCACTTCCTCCTCACGGGATTACCGTGCTCGCGGGAGCGACTATAACCACTGATGACAATACGCGCGAACGCCGCGGCGGAGTACCGGAGCAGAGCTGGGGTTCCAGACCGGCGATGCTACGTAGTCACCAGCGTTGATGTAGTACGTCCACAGATACATACCCAATTTGGATACAACGAGCGGCGCCACACGTTCCGCACAAATTGGTTGTGCGGGTCACACCAGGCGCAAGGCTACCGCGCGCTCATCGGGGGTCAATCCACGCAGTGGCGCGCGCACGTCGGGCCGCACGGCGATGCCGCGGGCCGAGAGGATCTCCTTCATCGCCGCGTGGAACGGCAGGTGGCTCAGTGCTTCGCGCAATCTCCTCACCTGCTCGTGGGCCTCACCGTCCCGGCGATGAACGAGCGTCGCGACCACATCCGGAAACGCGGTCGCAAGGCCTGAGACCGCGCCGGCGGCGCCGTGTTCGAGCCCCTGGAGCACGAGCGGTTCGGACCCGACGAACACGTCCAGACCGTCGATCAGATACGGCAAAACCGCGTCGAACGGATTGTCGGAAACCTTGAGCCCGCGGAGATTCGTCGCGCGCTCCCTGAGACCGTCGATCACGCCGCGCGGAATGGCGTAGCCGCTGCGTGCCGAGAACTCATAGACATAGAAGGGGACTGGCGCGCATGCCGAGGCTGCCTCTATGAAATGCATAAGCAAAGAGCGATCGTCGAAGGCGAAATACGGCGGCGCGATCACCGCCACGGCCGCGGCGCCGGTGGCCGCCGCGTGTGTGGCGAGCGCCACGGTATCGGCGGTGGTCTGCGCGCCGCAGTGGATCGCGATGGCGAAGCCCGCCGGCGCCGCTTCGACGAACCGCTCGGCGACGCGACGCCGCTCGGGGATGGAGAGCATCACGCCCTCACCCGTCGTCCCGAGCGCCAGGAGACCATCCAGCCCACCGGTGGCAAGGAACCTCGTCAGGGGCTCGATTGCATCCTCATCGAGGGTCGCGCCCCCGTCCCGCAGCGGCGTGACAGCGGCGGCGATGGCTCCCCGGAGCCCACGTCCCTCCGCGTCGGCCAATCGGGCCTCTCGCCTAGACGCGCCGACGCGTGCGGGGCCGCATGGGTGAGCGCCGTCCCTTCGAGGAGAACACCAGGCGCGGCGGTGCCACCTTCATGCCGTCCTGCTCGAACTCGTCATGAAGGCGGAGCCGGGCGGCCATTCGGCCCACGTCCGCCTGCTGATCCGGGGTGACGAGCGTCACGCCCGAGCCGGACGCACCGGCGCGCGCGGTGCGACCGACGCGGTGGACGTAGTCGCGATCGTCGGCCGGCGGGTCGAAGTTGATCACGTGCGTGATGCCCTGCACGTCCAGGCCGCGGGCCGCGACGTCGGTGGCGACCAGCGCGCCCGCCTTGCCCGATTCGAACCTGGCCAGCGAGCGCTCCCGCGCCTGCTGGGACATGTCGCCGTGCATGGCCACCGCCTCGACGCCCTTGGCGCGAAGCCGGTGCACGAGCCGGTCGGCTCCCTTCTTGGTTCGAACGAACACCAGCGCCTTGCCGGGCTCGGCAGCCAGGAGCGCAACCAGCGCGTCCACCTTCTCGTGCTGCGGGACCGGCATGAAACGATGGTCGGCCTCGTCCACGGTGGGCCGCGGCGCCCCGACCTCGTGCCGAACGGGGTCTCGTGTGTACGCGGCGGCCAGGTTGGCGACCGCGCCGTCGAGGGTGGCCGAGAACAGCATGGTCTGGCGCTCCGAAGGGAGGCGCCGCACGATCGCGTCGACCTGCGGCAGGAACCCCATGTCGAGCATGCGGTCGGCCTCGTCGAGCACCAGCACCTGCACCGCGCCGAGGCGGACCATCCCGCGGGTCGCGAGATCCTCCAGGCGGCCAGGCGTTGCCACCAGGACGTCGGCCTGCCGGATCGCCTTGGCTTGTTCGGCGATCCGGACGCCGCCGTACGCGGCGGCCACGCGGAGCCCGCGCGCGTTTGCGATGTCGCTGAACTCCTCCACGACCTGCGCCGCGAGCTCCCGTGTGGGCACGAGCACCAGCGCCGAGGGCCGCGCATCGGAGGTCTGGAGGCGCTCGACGATCGGGATGGCGAACGCCAGGGTCTTGCCGGATCCGGTCCGGGACATGGCAAGGACATCGCGGCCGGACAGCGCGTCCGGCATGACCAAGACTTGAATGGGAAACGCCCTGCGGATCCCGCGCTTCGCGAGGGCTTCCGCGACCTGCGGCGTCGCGCCGAACTCTTCGAAGCCGGCCGAGACGAGCGGGGCCGAGTCCGCGGGGACGAGCGCATCCGTCTCCGGAGATCCCGGGGCGCGCATGCGCGACATTGACGTGGACTGCATTCGAACTCCTTCCGGCACCAGCCCAGGGAGGGGGCACCATGACGATCCGGCGAGGTCTCTCTTGCCGCCGAACCGCCGGGAAGGAGGAACAGGGAAGCGAAGCCTCACGGGGCGGCGGATGGCCGCCCGTGCGCTCCAGGGTACCAGGTTCGAACGCGTTTGCGCACGTGGACGGCGGTATGGGGCCGGGGGGCTCGGCCGGTATGCTCGGCGGACCATGGCCGAAATGCCGACCGGCACGACGCTCATCAGGGCCGGGCGCCTCGCGGACGTGATCCGGGGCGAGGTCCTGACCGATCGGGAGATCCTGATCGAGGGCGAACGGATCGTCGCCGTGCGAGCGATCGGCGCGCCGGATTCGGCACCGGAGGGTCGGTCATCCCCGGGTCGGGTGATCGACCTTCGGGCCCACACGGTCCTGCCGGGCCTCATCGACTGCCACACCCACCTGGTCGGAGACGTGCAGCTCTCGGGGATCCCGTCGATACAGACGAGCCAGGCCCAGGAGACCCTGCTCGGCGTCCGGCACGCCAGGACGACGCTGATGGCCGGGTTCACCGGCGTCCGGGACGTCGGCACGTTCCGCGCGTTCGTCGACGTCGCCCTCCGCGACGCGATCGACGCGGGCGACGTTCTGGGGCCGCGGATGTCGGTCGCCGGCGCCTACGTCACGTGCCCGACCGGCGGCGGGGACATCACCGGGCTGGCGCTCGACATCGGCGTGCCCCGCGACCTTCGCCTCGGCGTCGCCTCGTCGCCGTCCGAGGTGCGCCGCGTCGTCCGCGAGATCCTCCACGGCGGCGCGGACTTCATCAAGGTGCTGGCCACCGGCGCGGTCCTCACGCTCGGGACGAAGCCGGGCGTCCCGGAGTTCTCCGAGGAGGAACTGCGCGCCGCCGTCGAGCAGGCGGCCGAATACGGCACGTACGTGACCGCGCACGCGCACGGGGCCGAGGGCATCAAGCGCGCCGCGCGGGCCGGCGTCAGGGCGATCGAGCACGGCTCCCTGATCGACGACGAGGGCATCCAGGTGATGGCCGAGCACGGGACGGTATTGGTCGCCGATCTCTACGACGGGGACTTCATCGCCGAGGAAGGGGTCCGGAAGGGCTGGCCAGAAGAGACCCTTCGCAAGAACGCCGACACGACCGTCGCGCAGCGGGAGGGTTTCGGCAAGGCCCTCGCCGCGGGCGTCCGCATGGCGTTCGGCACGGACGCGGGCGTGTACCCGCACGGGTGGAACGCGAAGCAGCTGCCCTACATGGTCCGGTTCGGCATGACGCCCATGCAGGCGATCCGGTCGGCGACGGTGGACGCCGCCGACCTGATCGGATGGAGCGGCCGCGTGGGCGCGCTGGAGCCCGGCATGCTCGCCGACGTGATCGCCGTCGAGGGCGACGCGCTGTCGGATCTGGCAGCCTTCGAGGACGTCGCCTTCGTGATGAAGGGCGGTCAGGTGGTCAAGGGCCCGGCCGCAGGATCGCCGGCGGCCGGCTGACCAGGCGCGCTACGCCTCGTCGTCCTCGTCGTCGTCCTCATCTTCGTCTTCGTCCTCGTCCTCGAGCGCCTCGAGCAGCTCCTCCTCGGCGATCGCGACGGCGACGCCGAGCGCTTCGGCGATGTTGAGCGCCGCTGACGTCACGCGCGCCGTGCCGATGATCGGAGCGACGGTGACGAGCACGTCCTGCACCTGCTCGAGGGTCACCTCGGCGTCGACCGACGGCGCGACGTGCGCGAGGTAGGAGAGGGGCCGCGCGTCGGTGGCGGCCAGTGCCGCCAGGCGGACCAGGATGAACTCGTGTGCGCTGAGGTTGGACCGCTCGACCGAGGCGGCGGTCATCAGTGCGATGGTGTCCAGGACCGGTGTGTCGTTCGTCTCGTCGAGCATGCTTCTCCCTCCCATGGCGCGAAGTCCGACGATGGTCGGTGCGAAGTATGCGGGAGCCGGCGCTGGTTCGGCAAAGGGGCGAGGAACGTGGCCGCGACCACGCCCTCCGGGGTAGTAAAGCGACCTTACGAACCTACCGGGGCTTCGAGTCGTTGAGTCCGCGGGCGACCGCTTCGACCACCTGCTCCTGAAGGAACCCCAGGTACTGATAGAGGGCGAACTGCGGCGCACGTGGGTCGCCCGTGGGCAGCCCGCGCTCGTACAGCTCCTCCGTGACGTCCAGCCGGGTGCCCAGCACCAGCCGGATGTCGTTCAGGGCGGCGAGCCAGGCCGACATCTGGTCCTCGTCCAGCCGCGTCGCCTCGGCGCTCTCCTCCATGACCCGGAGCGCCTCGAGGTGGCTCGCGGTGAGATCGTCGCGCATCAGCCGCGCGTACTCGAGGCTGGCCTCTTCGTCGTCCTGGTAGGCGGGAGGGAACAGTCGAGCCAGCGCCGGGTCCCCTGAGGCGAACATCGTCCGCAATTCGGCGCAGAGCCGCCGCAGGACGTCGCGCTCGTCCGAAGGGATCCTGACCTCGTACGCGCCGTTTCGAAGGCGGCGCACGCGAGGGCCGGTGCGGCGAAGGGGACTCATGGCCTCAAAGGAGATGCCGTCACGTGGCCTGCTGCATCGTGGCCCACAACCCGTGCTGATGGAGGCGGAACGTGTCGATCTCGGCCTTCTCGCGGGGGCCGCTCGACACGATGGCCCTGCCCTTGTGGTGCACGTCGAGCATCAGGCTGGTGGCCTTCTGGAAGGAGTAGCCGAACAGCTTCTGGAAGACGAACGTCACGTACGACATGAGGTTGATCGGATCGTTCCAGACGATCACGAGCCAGGGCCGGTCCGGGGTGACGTCGTCCTGTCCGGACGGGCGGTCGACCTCGACGGGCGCGGTGGTCGGCGCGGCGGTGCCCACGGTTCCATGATGCCAGAGGCCGGCGGCGACCGGAACGTCGCCGCCGGCCCCGGCGCTGCCGGCCTGGGGGGGACTGGCAGGCTCAGCAGGTTCAGCAGGTTTCAGCCTCCGGGGACACGCCCCGGCTCCAGAAGACCCTCTTCGGAGTCGTGGAAGGCAGCCGCAACTCCGTCCTCGGGAAACTCGCGGGCAGGGCGATCGGCGTCGGGCGTGCCACTCGCACCGTCGCCGTCGCCTTCGCCCGCCTCATCCCCGCCGGTCTCTGGGATGCGCTGCAGAGACCGGACGGGAGAGAGCAGCGGTGGGAGGAAGGAAAGCAGCCCGCCGACGGCCGCCACCCACAGGGTGGGCCGCAGGCCGATCCGGTTCCCGAGGATGCCGCCGGCCAGCGACCCGATCGGCATGGTTCCCCACACCATGAACCGCATGGTGGCGTTCATCCGTCCCTGCATCTGCATCGGCGTGATGGCCTGCCGGAGGCTCACCTGGTTGACGTTGTACACGACGCTGGCGATCCCGAAGAGGTTGAAGGCGAGGATCAGCAGCGGCCAGGCGGTCGGCTGAGTAACCAGCGGGATCAGGACGCCCGGGATGCAGAACAGCAGGGCGGAGCCCACGATGGCGGGGCCGAGGCCGACGACCTTCGCCACGCGTGCCGACACCACGGCCCCGACGACGAATCCGACGTTCCCCAACGCTAGGATCGTCCCCACCTCGCCCGGCGTCAGGTCCAGCCGGTTGTACGCGAACAGCAGGAAGACCGCCATCATCATCGACGACCACAGGTTCGAGTTCGCGGTGCAGAACGCGATCGGCCGAAGCAGCGGGTGATGCCAGATGTACCCGAGCCCCACGGCGATGTCGCGCCGGATGGGCGGATGGCCATCCTCCGGGACCTCGACCGGCGGCTCCTTCCGCCGGATGGTGAGGACCCAGATCGCGGACCACAGGTAGGACAGCGCGTCCACGGCGATGGCGACGGGGGCCTTGATCAGCTGGATGAGCCAGCCGGCGATGCCCGGCCCGGCAAGCTGGGCGCCCGACCGGCTGATCTCGAGCTTCGCGTTGCCGTCGACCAGCTGATCCCGATCGACCAGCGCCGGCAGGTACGACTGGTAGGCGACGTCGAAGAACACCGTGCAGATGCCCGTGAGGAACGCGGCCAGGTACAGGTGCCACATCTCCAGGTGATGCAAGGCGTAGGCGAGCGGGATCGAGCCCAGGATGGCCGCCCGCCCGAGGTCGCCGGCGATCAGGATCGGTCGCCGGCGGATCCGGTCCACCCACACGCCCGCCGGGAGTCCCACGAGGATGAACGGGAGGAACTCCATGGTGCTCAGAACCCCTACCTGGAACACGTTCGCGTGCAGGAAGAGGATCGCGGTGGTGGGCAGCGCCAGCACGGTGATCTGCGTGCCGAGCACGCTGATTGTCTCCGCCGACCAGAGCCGCAGGAAGTCGCCGTGCCGGTAGAGGCTGCGTTCGCCGGGACGTCGCATCTTCATCGGGATCCCTCCAGGAACTGCGAGAGCGCGGGCCCGGCCTCGGCCACGGTGTCGCGGCGAAGGATGTAGCGGTTCTCCATCGCGGTGCTGGTTCGGATCAGGCCGGCGGCGCGGAGGACGACGGTGTGGTGGTGCGTGGTGGACTTCGCCAACCCGAGCTCGTCGCTCAACTCCTGCAGGGTCAGGTCGCGGTCCGCGAGCAGCCGGAGGATCCGGAGGCGGCGTTCGTCGGACAGCGCCTTGTGGAGTCGAAGGAGACCGACCGGCGGCGCGGTCCTGTCGATGCCCAGGCTCTCGTCGGCGGCCGGGTAGCAGAGGACGTACGCGTCGTCGTGCGCGCAGGTCACGTTCCAGGGCCGCATGGCAAGGTGTGGCGTGAGGATCACGCGGCGAACCCACGGCTCGGGCACCCAGACGACGCCGTTGGTTGCCAGTTCGATCAGCTTCTCGTCCGAGGACGTCCGCCGAAGACGGCGCTTGGCGTTCGCGTCCCGGCGCAGGATGTCGGCGACGGCGTCCTCGCGGGGCGCGAGGACGCATTCGTACCAGCCGCGCAGAATCGTCACGACCAGCCGTTGAACCTGCTGGGCGTCCATCCGCATCGCGCCACTTTTCGTTTCGTCCTCGCCGAAGAGCTCCACGGCGACGCGAGTCAGGTGGTCGCGAGCGTCGCGTTCGCCGTGCGCCGCCCGCCCGAAGACCTCCGGAGCAAGACGCTCGGCGTACGGGCGGATGTGGGCACCGGAAAGCACGAGCCAGAGATCGATGGGATCCATCCGCTCGATCCGGTCGATGAATCCGGTGGGGGATGGCGGCGTCCCTTCGGCCAGCACCATGCCCAGCAGGCCCCCCCAACCGACCGGGTTCAGCTGATCGAGCGCGTCCATGAGCTCCTTGGGGGCGCGCATTCGAATCTCATCGAACCAATCTGGTCCGACGTCGAACGTGGCGGCAGCCTCTTCGAAGCCGAACGTCTGCAGGCCCATGAGGAGTTCGGTAAGCGTCGAGTCCATGACCTCAACGCCGACGGAGCGGGTCCGTCCAGCGAGGTCCAGGACGCGCGGTGTGGTCGCCATGTCGGGTATTCGCCCCTTCTCGAATTGGTCGTTCGAAGTCTATCGAACGACGGGGCGCGCGGTCAAACGCGTCTGCGCACTCGAGTGAAGGGTGGTGCCTCAGGCGCCGCCGACGAACGCGTGGTCGCGTGCAACGAGCGGAAGGATCTCCTCGGCCGGCTTGGGGCGGCTGAACAGGTACCCCTGGCCGAGGTAGCAGCCGTGCTCGACCAGGAAGCGCCACTGGGCTTCGGTCTCGATCCCCTCGGCGAGCGGCTTCATGTTCAGCCCGACCGCCATGCGGATCATCGCCTCGACCATGTTGCAGGCTTCCTTGTCGTCCGGCAGGTCGCCGATGAACACGCGGTCGATCTTCAGGATGTCCACCGGCAGGTTGCGCAGCCGGGAGAGCGAGGAGTACCCGGTCCCGAAGTCGTCGATGGCCAGCCTGAACCCGTTTCGGTTCAGCTCCCACAGGATCGGCTGGCTCCGCGACAGGTCCGTCATCGCCGCCGATTCGGTGATCTCGACCACCACGGACCACGGCTCGATGCCTTCGGCCCGAAGCCTCGACAGGATGCTGTCCACCAGGTCCGGCTCCCAGAGCTGGCGTGGCGAGAGGTTGAATGTCATGTCCACGGAGACCCCGAGCTCGTTGCGCCAGATGCGGCGCTGGCGGGCGATCTCCTCGACGACCCAATCGCCGATGTGGCCGATCAGGCCGAGCTCCTCCGCAAGCGGGATGAAGTCGTTCGGGTAGACCAGGCCCTGTTCCGGGTCCTGCCAGCGCACCAGCGACTCGAGCGCGACGGTGCGGCCGCTATTCAGATCCACGATCGGCTGGTAGTGCAGCGCCCACTGGCGTCCCTCGGCGGCCTTGCGCAGCCGGGTCGCGAACGACAGGTCGGGGAGGTCCCGACGGACCTCCTCAGCGAAGATCATGCAGCCGCCGGGGCGTTCCTTCTTGCTTCGGTACATCGCGAGGTCGGCGTTGCGAAGGAGCGTCGAGCCATCGGTGGCGTCCAGCGGGTAGACGCTGACGCCGATGCTGGCCGAGACGTACACCTCGTCGCCCTCAAGCACGAACGGGGCTCGGAGCGAGTCCTGGACCCTGCGAGCAAGGCTCTCCGCGGCCATCAGCGCCGAGTTCCGCGAGCCCTCGTCGGCGTCGGACGGCTTCGCCTCCATGTCCGAGAGAAGGATGAGGAACTCGTCGCCGCCGGCGCGCGAAACGAAGTCGCTCTCACGCACGGTCTCCTTGAGTCGGCCGGCCAGTTGCCGGAGAAGCTCGTCGCCGGCGGCATGGCCGAGGCTGTCGTTGACGAGCTTGAAGTTGTCGAGGTCCATGTGCAGCACCGCGCACGACGCGCCGTGCCGACGGGCGCGCGCCAGGGAGCGGTCGAGTTCCTCCTGGAACTTCGCGCGGTTCGACAGCCCGGTCAACCGGTCGTGATACGCGAGGAACGCGATCTCTCCCTCGGCCTGCTTGCGGTCGGAGATGTCCACCATCACGCCCTGCCAGAACTGCGGCTTGCCGTGCTCGTCCTCCATGAGGATCGCCTCGTCGCGCACCCA
>JBEDUK010000078.1:0-25089 GCA_040414485.1 Actinomycetota bacterium | reverse complement strand
TCAGCCTCTGGCGCAACTCGTAGCCGTGCGCCGGCTCCTTCGCCAGGAGGGCCAGGATGGCTTCTCTCATGGACGGCATCCGATCCGACATCGAGCGTCGTACGCGTTACCTATAACAGTTATCTAGACAGCGCGCAAGTCGTCACCGCCGGGTGCCACGCTCCCCAGGCCGAAACGCGCCGATTCGTTCACCGAACGGCTGCTTTCGCTCCACGGAGGAAGGAGTAGGTTTCGGCGTATCCGGCACAACGCATTCCAAGGAGGGGGATCGTGAGACGATCAGTCGCCGCGGGGGTCGTGGGCGCGCTGACACTGGTGAGCGTGCTCGTAGGGACAGGAGCGCAGGCCGCACCGTCGGCCCGGCAATTCTCGACGAAGTGCTCGTTCGCCGGCATCCTGACGTACAAGCCTGCCCTGAACCAGGGCGAGAACGACTTCGCGTTCATCAAGCTTCGATTCACGCTGCGGAACTGCACCGGCGGGACGGTCACCTCGGGGGAGGGGGCCGGCGGTTCCGAGGACACGCTGTACTGCGAGAACGGCCAGGTCACCAGCGATCAGGTCAGTTCCAAGCTCGTGATCAACTGGGACACGGGGGACCGCACGGACCTGAACTTCTTCTTCTCCTTCGGGCCGGACACGAACGACATCCGCGGGGTCGTCGTCTACGGGCTCTATAAGGGCGAAGACGTGAAGTCGAGGCATTTCTCGATGAGAGCGAAGAAGGGCAACTGCGCGGACACGCCTCTGGTGCGCTCGGTGATCAGGGGGACGATCGGGATCTAGCCTGCGGGGTCCGAGGCGGCCCCGAACCAGGTCGTGAGCGCGTCTGTCAGGCCGGTCTGGGTTCCTTCGCCGACCCACGCCACGTACCCGTCCGGCCGAACCAGGACGGCCGCGGGCGCGGTGACGGTCCCGATCACCGGGAGCTCCCACGTGCCCTCGTACCTGGCATCGATCGATCGGACGCGATCGACCCATGGCGTGATGTCGAAGGCGCCGGGCTCACCGAGATTGAGGAACACCGGCTTCGCGTCGCGAAGGAGTGAGAAGACGCGCAGCGGCCCATCGGCGGTGACCAGGTCCAGATCGGGCATGCGGCGTCCGAGCAGTGGGTGTCCGTCGCCGAGGTCGTAGTGAATGTCCAGGCCGGACATCTCCCCGGCCATCCGTCTGCGGGGCTGGTCCATGCCGAGGAACTCGGCGACGTAGTCGCCCAAGGCCTTGGTTCGTTCGTCCGTGCGGCGAAGCGCGACCTGCGCCATCGTGTTGCGCATCACGCGCGCGCCGACCGGATGACGCTCGGCGTGGTACGTGTCCAGAAGGCTCTCCGCCGATGTCCCCTTGACCACCTGGGCCAGCTTCCATCCAAGGTTGACCGCATCCTGCACGCCGATGTTGAGGCCCTGGCCGCCGATGGGGGGATGCACGTGTGCGGCGTCGCCGGCCAGCAGGACCCGTCGGTCGCGGTAGGCCGCGGCCTGCCGGGTCACATCCGTGAACCTGGAGATCCAGGTGGGACTGTGGATCCCGAAGTCGGTGCCGTACACGGCCCTCAAGCCTTCGCTGACGTCGCGCAGGGTCGGTTCGCCGGCGCTCCCCACCTGCGGCTCGGTCAGCACGATCCCCGCCCGCACCGATCCCTCATCCTCATACCTGCCGATCGCGTGGGTACCGACCGCGTCGTGGCGGAAGCCCCACTCGGGCTCTTCCGTCCACTCGACGTTCGCGATCAGCCAGCTCGTCGTCGGGTCCCACCCGGGGAACTCGATGCCCGCCGCTTTGCGGATCACGCTGCGTCCTCCGTCGCAGCCGACGAGATACGCAGCGCGTAGAGACCCACCGTCCGACAGTTCGACGTCCACGCCCGTTTCGTCCTGCGTGAAACCCGCCACCTCACGTTCGCGATGGATCCGGACGGGCAGCTCGTCGACCCAGCCGGCCAGGATGCGCTCGGAGAGCCTCTGCCACAGCGCGAGGACGTAGTTGTGGCGGGTGGGGAAGTCGCCGATGTCCAGCCGGATCTGGTGGAAGCTCACGACCGGATACGTCTGTCCCTGGGAGATGAACCGATCGGCGATCCCGCGCTGATCGAGGACCTCGACGGTGCGTGCGTGGAGACCGCCCGCCCGGGAGCCGTCGCGATCCTGGCCGGCCCGGCGCTCGACGATGGCGACGTCGACGCCCGCCAGGGCCAGTTCGCCCGCCAGCATCAACCCGGTCGGGCCGCCTCCGGCGATCACGACGGCATGCTCGGTCATCGAGACACCTCCCCTGCATGGTCACGTTCGAACACCGTAGAAGTACCAGCAATCGGCGAGCCCTGGCCGAGGCAGTCCGGTGCGGGAAGCGCTCCCGAGCACGGAAACAGTCCACAGGCGGGGCTCGCGCGTATAGACACAGAGTGAACCAATCGCGCGGTGTCCGGTTCCATGTCCCTGTTCGTCACTTCCGAAGGAGCGAGTCATGCCGATGTTCATGGATGTGCACGAGAATCTGCCCGAGGGCGCGACCCTCGACGACGTGGCCGCCGCCCATCAGGCCGATCTCTCCAAACAGGACGCCCATGGTGTCCGCTACGACCGGTACTGGATGGACGAGGCCGAGGGCAAGGTGTTCTGCCTGGTCGAAGCGCCGAATGCCGAAGCGGCGGCCGCCGTGCATCGCGAGGCGCACGGACTGGTCGCGGACAGGATCTTCGAGGTGAGCGAGGGCGCGTAGCGCCCGGGCGTTCGGTTGATGCGCCGGGCGGGGCGAGGGGCGAATTGGGTCGCCGCCTCGCCTCGTCCACCCACAGGGATCGGTCGTGCGATGCCCCGAGTTTCCCATCGAAACAGGCAACCGATCGCACGGCGATCGCGGGTCCGGCCACCCTCGTCTAGGCTCGCGATCTGCGAGCAGGGGGCCGGACCGTGGCGGACGATCAGGAAGCCTGGCAAGTCCAGGGCGCTGCACCCGAGCTGTATGAGCGCATCCTGGTTCCGGCCGTCACCCGGCCGTGGGCGAACGACCTCCTGGACCGCGTCGACGTTCGTCTCGGAGACCGCGTGCTGGACGTAGCGTGCGGCACCGGCATCGTGGCGCGCGTCGCGGCGGAGCGCCTGAAGGCGGGACGCGTGGTGGGCCTGGATGTGAATCCGGGCATGGTCGGGGTCGCTCGTTCGCTGCCGAAGACGGTCGGCCTGCCGATCGAATGGATCGAGGCGAGCGCGCTCTCGCTTCCCTTCGCAGACCAAGGTTTCGAGGTGGTTGTCTGCCAGCTCGGCCTCCAGTTCTTTCCGGATCCGGCGAGGGCGCTCGACGAGATGCGGCGCGTCCTGGTGCCCGGCGGCCGCGTCGGCGTCAGCGTCTTCGCCGCGATCGACCAGAACCCGGCGACGCTTGCGCTTTCCGACGCGCTCGACGCGCACATCGGAGATGGAGCATCCCGAGCCAAGCGGAACGAGCACTCGCTGGGCGACCCCGGCGAGCTGGACGCCCTGTTCCGTGCCGCGGGCTTCCTGCCGTCGGTCGAGACGGTGACGCGTACGGTGACCTTCCCGTCGGTGGAGGGCTACGTCGATGTGCAGCTCTCGGCGACGCCGCTCGCGTCGCTGCTCGGCACACGCTCGGCCGACGATCGCCGGCGAATTGCGGGCTTGATCCGCGCCGACGTCGGTTCCCGTCTCGCGCCGTTCACCGTCGCGGGCGACCTGAGGTTTCCTCAATGCGTGCACGTCGTGCTGGCGTTCGCGTGACGCGACCATCCGGAGTCGGCGGCTCTCAACGCGCCCAAGTTCGCAGAACGTCGTCGGCCTGGAGCGAAGACGGTGTCCCTAGACGACGCGGGGCCCGCGACCGGGAACGGTCGCGGGCCCGCGGTCGGATGACGGCGAACGCTAGGCGGCCGCCAACGCCTCCTGCGGGACCACCGCCTCGACCCGGCTGCGGCCGCGAAGAGTGATCGCCAAGCCCAGCAACGAACCGATCGCGAAGAGGCCTGCGAGCGCGAAGGATGCGGTCGCCGCCATCGCCCCCTTGTCTCCTAGAACGCTGAACCCGTACGCGGTGAGCAGCAGTCCCTTCATGGTTTCGCCGTCGAAGATGTCCTCGGCCTTCTGCGACAGCTCGGCGGATTCCTTCACCAGGGCCTGTGTGACGGGCGAGGCCGGATCGCTCGCCAGCGCCTGCTGGGCCTTCAGTCTCAGCAGATACGCCGCGTAGTGGTCCTGGACGTAGTTCCGGCCGTTGTCGATCATCAGCATGTCCAGCCCGATCTGGTAGTTCGCGTAGCAGGCAGCCTGTTCCCCCGTCACAAGCGGCTTGCCGGCGTTCTGGACGAGGCACGCCACGCGCTTCTGATTCGGCATGAGCCCCGAAACCGGCGTGAACGTGATCTGTCTCGCAGCCAGTTGACTCTGGACGTAATCCTTGGCGAACGATGCCTGGTTGTTGACCACGAGCCCGATCGCCAGGAACGCCACGGCCAGGATGCCGAGCACCACGGCCACGCCACGCGCTGTGTTCTTCATCGCTTCGTTCCTCCTCTTCTCTTCGTCGCTCAAGACCGATCCGACGCGTTTGCTACGACCCTTCCTGCACCTGATAGATGTCGTCGGCCACCATGCCGTGGGCCCGCCGATGAACGGCCTCGGCGGCATCGGGTGTGGGCGCCTCCGCGAGGCAGAACAGCTTGCCGCGGCCCTCGTCCACCCAATAGCGCAGGTACCGAACGTCATGGTGCCCCTGCTCGGCAAGGTCGGCCTTGTGAGCCCGCACGACGTCGGCGATACCGACACCGCCTTCGATCGTGTGCACATCCATGTACAGCGGCATCGCGCCCCCCTTCCGCCGGAACATCCGGCCTCACGGGTCACGCTAGGAATCGTGCGTGGCCGGGCCATCGGTGCCAGCGCGCAGTTTTCCCAGCGCCAGTACCCATCTGAGTGGGGAGCGGAGGGGTACCTATCTCGGCGAGACGATGCCGAGGCGAGCGGCCTCACGAGCGGCCGCCGTTCGGGACGATGCGCCGATCTTCGACAGGACCGACGAGACGTGGTGCTCGACCGTTCGCTCGGAGATGAACAAGCGGCTGGAGATCTCAGCGTTCGGCAGCCCCTCGGCGAGGAGCGAGAGCACCTCGGTTTCCCGAGGCGTGAGGCCATGCGGATTGGCTCGGGTGGTGGCACGCATCCCCCGTGGTACCGACCGCGCCCCGAGTTCGCGCAGGGAACGCCGGATGGCCGCAGCCGACGCCTCAGCGCCCAGATCGATGACGATCTCGAGCGCGGTTCGCAGCGACTCCTCGTCGCCAGCCGCGACGAGCGACATCGCGCGCTCATAGGGCGCGTCGAGCTTGAACCACGCCTCGGCGGCTCCGCGAGCATCGCCCTCGAGTTCTCGCGCGAAGGGCTCGGGCAACCCCGGTGCGGGTTCGACCGCCATGCCGCAGCGAGACAGCCAGACGCTCACCTCGCCGCGCGGCCACGCCTCGCCCGCCTCGACGGCAAGTGCGAGGGCGCGCTCACCGTCCTTGATGGCCTCGGAGGGTCGTCCGGCCAGCCAGCGCGTTTCGATGCGGGCCACGGACGCCGCGATGATCCACCGCGGCTCATTCAACGCCTCCGCCAAGCGTGATGCTTCGGCGAGGCTGACTTCCGCATCGGCGAGCCCCAGGCGGGCGCCGATCGCTCCCATCGGGATCAGCAGGTGCATCCGGTTGATCGGCGAGACCACTTCCGCCACCCTCGAGCGACCGAGTGCGACCGCCTCGTCCCAACGGCCGAGCTTCGTGAGCGCTTGGGCGCGCGAGGCCATCAAGAACATCGCGTACATCCCGATCTCGTGCTCTTCGCAGTAGCGAATGCCTTCGTCGAAGCACCATTCGAACTCACGCATTCGGTAGCGGTCGATCGCGAACTGATACAGGTTCGCGAACCCGCGCCCGGCCATGTCGCCGGCGCCGGTGGCCTTCGCGATCAACAGCGATCGTTCGAGGTCGTCCCACCCCTCATCCGACCTGCTCAGGCGGGCGCATCCGATCGTGTTGAGCGTGTAGGCGACGACCTCGTCGAGACCGAGATCCTCGCCGAGCGCCAGCGCTCTTCGCGATAGTTCGATCGCTTCTTCAGGCATGGACCGCAATTCGCGATCAGCGCCGAGGTGGGCGTACGCCCACGCCATCGCCGGACTGGGCTGTCGGCCGGCGACGACCGCAACCGCCTGCTCGGCGACCGCTTGGTTCTCCGCGCCTCGGCAGAGCCACCAGAGCGAACGTGAGAGCCAGCGAAGGTCGGCGGCGATCGCCTCCGCGTTCCCGAGCGACCTGCGCAGGTCGAGCGCGGAACGCCAGGCATCCGTGGACTCCTCCCAGTGGTCGATGAGCGAGAGTTCGAGCGCCAGCCCCTCAGTCAGGATCGCCCTGCTCTCGACGTCGAGTCCAGCAGCGGATCGAAGCGCTCGCGCGTATTGCGCTGCCGCCTCCCGATGCGAGCCGAGTTCGGCCGCCCGTTTCGCAGCCGGTGGAGCGTGACGCCGGACCGCGTCGGTGTCGGCCGCCATCTCCGCATGGTGGGCGAGCCGCGCGTGGTTCGGCTCTCCGCCTCGGATCGACGCCGCCTCCAACGACTGGAGGACGGCCGCGTGCAGCTTCGTTCGCCGGCGGGCCGGGATGGCCTCTTCGACGGCACGTCGGGTCAGTTCGTGCCGGAGTCTGAACGTGCCACCCTCGGGAAGCAGTGCCCCCGACGCGAGGCAGGTGTCGATGCCCGTACGGGCGTCGCCCGCAACCACGTCCACCAGCCAGGGCTCGATCCGAGCGCCGATGACCGCCGCGGCCTCGAGCGCCTGCCTGGCGTCATCGGGAAGTCGTGCGATACGCGCGAGCACGGCATCGACGACCGTCGGCGGCACGTCGCCGTCCGGCGCCGCGAGGACCTCCGCCACGTAGAAGGGATTGCCGCCGGTCAGGTCGCGGACATGCCTCGCATCCACGACGACGCCGGCGCGCTCGGCGAGTTCGCGTACGCCCTCCTCGGTGAGGGGCGGCAGCCCGATGCGCCGTGTTACGCGCTGCGTGGCGAGTTCGCCCACGACCAGCCGCAGCGGGTGATCCTCGCCGATCTCGTCGTCCCGGTAGGTCACGACGATCATCGTGCGGGCGGATGACAGTCTGCGGCTGAGGTACCGCAGCCAGTCCAGCGTTGCCTCGTCCGCCCAGTGGATGTCCTCGACGATGACGACCGTCGGCCGCTTCGGATCGTCTAGCGCTCGCAGCGACGCCGAGAACAGATCCTGACGGGATCCATCCTCAACGCTGCGCAGCTGCAGGTCGCCGCCGAGCGCGTCCGCGATGTCGAACAACGGGCCGAGCGGTCGCGGGGTGAACGATCCGTCGCAGGCGCCTCGCAGCCAGCGCGGCACGGTGTCCTCGCGCTGGAACTCCTCGAGGAGCGAGGTCTTCCCGATCCCGGCTTCCCCCGCCACCAGGACGAACCGGCCGTTTCCGGCCGCGGCCTCCTCGCGGTAGCGGCGCAGCGCATGCAGGAACGAGTCACGTTCCAGGAGGCCCATCGCGGGATTGTAGGCCAGGGTCGGTGCGCCGCCGAAGCGTTCACGCGGCGGGTCGTCATGCGCCGCGGCGGCTGCGCCCTTCGAGCTACCTGAAAGCGGCCTCAGGCGCTCTCAGGCACCGCCGAAATCGTCGGCGAAGTCCCACGTCCTGATGTCGCCGGGTTCGATCCTGACGATGACGTCGGCCCCGCGCGTCGTTTCCACGTACGCCGCGGCCGCGGCTTCCTCCACGTACCGCGACGCGATGCGCTGCGCCGTCTCGGTCACGGCGTCCTCGACGAAGCGCGCGCGCCCGCGGACCTCGATGCCGCGCAGCGGCGGCGCGGACTCGGCGACCAGGATCGTCGCCCTCGGATCGCGACGCAGGTGGCGTGCCTTCACGTTGTCCGCCACGACCCACACGTTGAACCCCTCCTCCCGCCACTCGAACCAGACGGGCGAGAGGAGGACGGAACCGTCGGAGCGAAGCGTCGCCAGGACGGCGACCAGCGGCTGGTCCAGGAGATCGCCCATGTCCGCCACGGTGAGGTTCGTCCGCACGCGCGAACCCTATCGAAAGAGAACGGCCCGGGCGCCGCGGGCGCCCGGGCGGTTCCCCAGACCACGGGTGACGCGCGAGTCGGCTACGTCACCTTGAACGTCGCCGTGGCGGCGAGCCCGCTGGTCTGGCCCGACACCGTGAAGAGGTGCTTGCCCGTCTTCGCGTTGTTCGGCACCTGGACGGTCGTGCTGACCTTGCCGCTTCCGTCGGCGTTGACCGTGGCGACCATCTTGTTGTCGAAGAAGATGTCCGCGACCTCGTTCGCCGTGTAGCCGGTGCCGGTCACCTTGACCGAGGTTCCCGGCGGGCCCGACGAAACGCTCAGCTTCGCGCAGGCGGCGACATTGACCGGGTAGGACTTCCCGTTGTCGAAGGTGAACGTGACCTGGCCGGTGCCGCATTTGGGCGACCAGAACGCGGCGTAGATTCCGTCGCCGGCGACGCGGTCCGCGCCCTTGCCGTTGTCCGAGAGCGACAGCTTCGTCCCGCCGGGCTTGATGGTGACGGTGACGGCGCCGGCGGGCTTGGCGCAGTTGATGTTCAGCGCTTCGACGGCCTGCTTCATGCTCCCGGTGTTCGCCACCGGCGAGAGCATGCCGAAGATCTTCTGGCCGGAGCAGCTCATGGAACCCTCGGGGTCGATCCTGCGGCCGGAGACCGTCTTGTCCTTCAGCGACGCGATCGGGTCCCCGCCCGCGATGATCAGGTTCCGGATCTGCCACCACTTCAGATTGCCGTCGAACGAGTGCAGCAGCGCGACCAGGCCCGCCACGTGGGGCGATGCCATGGACGTGCCCGAGAGGTTCGCGTAGCCGTTGTTGATGTAGGTGCTGTACACGCTCACGCCGGGCGCGCCGACGTCAACCGAACGCAAGCCCCACTCGGAGAACGACGCAAGCCCGTCGTTCGAGTCGGTCGCGGCGACCGTGACGATGTTCGGCAGGTCGTAGTTCGCCGGGTACTGGCCGCGGAGGTCGTTGTCGCGGTCGGAGTTGCCGGCCGAGTAGGACATGATCACGCCCGGCTTGATGAGCGCCGCGATTGCGTCGTACGTGGCCGGGTTGTAGTCGCAGGCCTCCGGGCACGAACCGTACGAGTTGTTCGTCGCGACGATATCGTAACCGTACTTTACTTTCTCCATCTTCACGTACTGGTAGCACTCGATGATGCTGGAGACGGCGCCGTTGCCGGTCGAATCGTGGGACTTGCACGGCATCACCTGCACGTTCCAGTTCATCCCCGTCACGCCCACGCCGTTGTTGCCGACCGCGCCGATGGTCCCGGCCGTGTGGGTGCCGTGGCCGTTGTCATCGTTCGGGTCCGAATCGTGGTTGATGGTGTCGATGCCGTAGCAGTCGTCCACGTAGCCGTTGTGGTCGTCGTCGACGCCCTTCTGCCCGTTGCACTCGGCCGTGTTCTGCCACGCGTTCGCGGCGAGGTCCTCGTGCGTGTACTGCATGCCGGTGTCGATGTCGGTGACGACGATCTTGTGCGACCCGGTGGTGTTGTCCCATGCGGCCGGCGCGTTGATCTTGGGCCAGTCCCACTGCTGGCTGTACTTGGGATCGTTCGGCGTCTTGTCCACGTGGGACGGCTTCGCAACGTCGATGTGCGAGACCCAGTTCGGCTGCGCGTACAGGACGTCCGCACGCGCCGCGTAGGAGGACATCGCGGACGCGACCGTCAGTCCGGGCCGGAGGCCCACGAGCTGAAGGTTCGGGACGAGATACGAGAACGATCTGGCGGTGGTCGCGCCGACGGCGGCGTTGGTCGCCGAGATCGAGGCGGGCGTGGTGCCCGCGGCGAAGCGAACGAGCAGCTGCCCCGGTACGAATGCCTTCCCCGCGAGACGACTTGCCGCCGGCTGCTGGTGCCGGGCGGCGGTCGACGCGCCGGCCGCGACGGATGGTCCGGCGCCTGCAAGCCCGATCGCCAGCGCCGTGAGCGGGACGAGCGCCGCGGCTGCGAATCGCCGGGGCATCAGCCCCCGGCTGGGTGAACCTCGAGACATCCCCTACCCCCCTGTGACGAACCCGCCGACCGTTGCGCGGGAGAGCGCGCCCGGAACGGCGGGAGACCGGTGGATTCGCCGACACGGTATCGCGGCCTCCCGATTGGAGCAACAGACCGGGTCGAGTCCGCACGAAATGCCGCAAAGAGCGTGACGGGGGCGGCTGGACCCGGTTCCCCGGGCGACGTACCCTCCGAACGCGAACGATCGGGGGTACCTCGGGACTGTGGCGCGAGGGGGCGGCGTGAAGGGTGCGACGGCCGGAGCGGCCGAAAAGGAGACGCACGCGTCCGAGGGCGAAGGGCGGCTCACGCGCCTTCGGCCGGCGGGCCTCCGGCGCGCCGGGGTCCGGATCTTCTCCTCCGGGACCGACGCACCCCGGGCCCGCCGCCCGAGCGACCTCTTCCTCCTGATCGCCGCGGTGGTCGGGATCGTCGTCTTCACCCTGATCGCTCCCGGCCCGACCAAGATCGGCGCGGCGGTGGAGAACCTGGTCGCGCTGATGCCGGGACTGGCCGGTTGGTTCTGGGAGCTCTCCTACGACCTGCTGGTCGTCTGGGCGTTGATCCTGATCGGCGGAGCGCTGTTCGCGCGAGGACGCAAGCGCCTGCTGGCCGACGAGGTGCTGGCGATCCTGATCGCGTTCGGCGCCGCCCTGCTGACGGGGCTGATCGCGGGCACGGAGCTGTCTGAGCTGTTCGGCGCGCTCACACGGTCCGGCCATCCCGCCGTCTACCCGGCGATGCGTCTGGCGCTCGCGAGCGCCGTGATGGTGACGGCGTCGCCGCACCTCACGCGGCCGCTTCGGTACATCGGGCGCTGGGTCCTCGCTGGAGGGGCGCTCGCGGCGATCGCGCTCGGCATCGCCAATCCGCTCGGCGTCCTGGCCGGCTATTCGGCGGGCATCGCCGCCGCCTCGGTCGTCCATCTGCTCCGCGGTTCTCCCGGCGGCAGGCCAACGCTCCGCCAGGTGGCCCGGGCCCTGGACGACCTCGAGGTGGACGCCGTCGACCTCAGGCAGGCGCCGCTGCAGCCCGGCGGCCTCGCCCTGGTCACGGCCGCGACGCCCGCGGGCAAGCGGCTGCTGATCAAGATCTACGGCCGCGACGCGTGGGAGGGCCAGTTCTTCACGTCGGCCTGGATGCGCCTGTGGCATCGGGACGACGACCAGCGCCTGGGATTCGGCCGTCTTCAGCAGGTCGAGCACGAGGCCTACGTGACCCTCCTGGCCGAGCGCGGGGGCGTCCCGGTGCTGCCGGTCGTCGCCGCCGGCGCGGACGACGCGGGGGATGCGCTGCTGGTCGTGGGAGCCGACGGGGAGCCCCTGTTCAAAGCGGGTGTGCTGGACCGGAGCGACGGGGAAGGCGGCGGCGAGGGGATCCGCGCCATGAGCGACGTCACGATGCGCGCGGCCTGGGAGGGCCTGGCGCGCCTCCACGACATGGGGATCGCGCACGGCGGCCTGAACGGGTTCAAGATCTTCGTTCGTCCCGATGACGCTCCGGCGCTCGCCGGCTTCGACCGCGCGTCGGTGGCCGCGACGGACGCGGCGATGCGCGTCGATCGGGCCCGACTCCTGGTGACCGCCGCGCTGGCCGGCGGGCCCGAACGCGCGGTCGCGATGTCGGCGAACGCGCTCGGGACCGACGAACTGGCCCGGGTCCTTCCGTATCTGCAGCCCGCCGTGGTCGACCTCCCCACGCGCAGGGTCCTTCGCGACCGCGACTGGGACCTCGACGACCTGCGTGAGCGCGCCGCGCACGTCGCCGGCATCGAAGAGCCCAAGCTCGAACAGATCCGGCGCGTCTCGGGCAAGTCGGTCGTGATCGTGGCGCTGATCGGGCTGCTCGCCTACGGGCTCATCTCGGCGCTGGCCAACGTCGGGCTGAAGGGCATCATCGACGAGCTCAAGAACGCGAACGTCGCCTGGCTGCTCGTGGCGTTGCTGGCTTCGCCGTTCATCCAGCTGGGTCAGGCCGTTTCGACGAAGGGCGCGTCGATCGCGGACGTCGGGTACGGCCCGGTCCTGATGCTGCAGTACGCGATCCAGTTCATCGCGCTGGCGGTGCCGAGCTCCGCCGCGCGCGTCGCGCTGGAGGTCCGGTTCTTCCAGCGCAACGGCGTCGATCCCGGGGCGGCGGTGTCGATCGGTCTGATCGACAGCGTGTGCGGGTTCGTCGTGCAGATCATCCTGATCGTTGCGATCACGCTGTCGGGCCTCGCGAGCCTCGACATCTCCTCGGCCAACTCCTCGTCGTCGGGTTCGTCGTCCTCGTCGTCGGGCGGGTTCAGCATCTGGATGCTGCTGCTGGCGCTGCTCGTGCTGGGAGCGCTGATCACGCTCGCCGTCCCGAGGTATCGGGCTGCGGTCCGGGCGGCCATCCCCCGGTACCTCCACATGCTTCGCGCGCAGGCCTCCTCGAGCGCCGCGGCCCTGCGGGTCCTGCGTTCGGCGAAGAAGGACGGGATGATCTTCGGCGGCAACCTGTACGCGCAGATACTGCAGGCGATCATCCTGAGCATCTGCCTCCAGGCGTTCGGCTACCACGAGCCCCTCGCGGGGCTCATCCTGGTGAACACGTTCGTGAGCCTCTTCGCCGGGTTCATGCCGGTGCCCGGCGGGATGGGGGTGGCGGAGGCGGGGTTCACCGCCGGGTTGGTCGCCCTGGGCGTGCCGAACGCCGCCGCGGTCTCCACCGCGATCGCGTTCCGCCTGGTGACCTTCTACCTGCCGCCGATCTGGGGCGTGTTCGCCATGCGGTGGCTCCGGAAGCACTCGTACGTGTGAGGGAATCCGCGATGTCGCGGTTCGGCCGGGAAGGACGGGGGCGGCGATGAAGCCAGGTGGAGGAGCGGAAGCGGCCGGGGACGGCGCGATCGACGTCGGAGCGCTCGTCCGAAGCAGGAGCTACCGCCGCCTGCTGGTCATCGCCTCGCTCATCGGCGTCGTGATCTCCCTTGCCTGCTGGGCCTTCCTCGAACTGATCCACGCCGCCGAGACGTGGGTCTACACGGATTTGCCGAAGGGCCTCGGGTTCGACACCGCGCCGTGGTGGTGGCCGATCCCGGTGCTCGCCATCGCCGGCCTCGTGATCGCGTTCGCCATCGTGAGGCTTCCGGGTCACGGCGGTCATGAGCCGTCGGAGGGATTGAAGTCCGGGCCGCCGACCACACCGATCGAGCTCCCGGGCGTGCTGCTCGCCGCGTTGGCCTCGATCGCGCTGGGCGTGGTCCTCGGTCCCGAGGCGCCCCTGATCGCGCTGGGCACCGGCCTCGCGCTGTACCTGGTCGGGCTCTCACGGCGCCCGGTTCCGGACCAGGGGAAGATGATCCTGGCGGCGGCCGGCAGCTTCGCGGCGATCGCCACGATCTTCGGCTCGCCGGTCGTCGGGGCGGTGATCATCATCGAGGCCGCCGGGATCGGAGGGCCGACCCTTCCGCTGGTACTTCTCCCGGGTCTGATGTCGGCGGGCATCGGTTCGCTCGTGTTCGTCGGCATCGGATCAATCACGGGCCTGAGTTCGAACGCCTACGCGATCCCGCCGCTGTCGCTCCCCGCGTACCCTCACCTCCAGGTCAGCGACTTCCTATGGACCATCCCCGTCGCGCTCGTCGCCGCGGCGGTCACCTTCGGGATCGTCGAGGTCGGCAGGCGCACGCGCACCGTGGTCGCCGCCCGACCGTTCCTGTTCACGGTGGCCTGCACGCTCGTCATCGCCGGGCTGGCGATCGCGTTCGCGCAGATCACCGGTTCCTCCGTGCAGGCGGTCCTGTTCTCCGGTCAGGACAGCATGAACGCGCTCGCGTCGCATGCGGCGACGCTCGCTGTGGGAACCGTTGCGCTGCTCATCGTGTGCAAGGGGCTCGCGTGGGGCATCTCGCTCGGGAGCGCGCGCGGAGGGCCCACGTTCCCCGCCGTCTTCCTGGGCCTTGCCGGCGGCCTGCTCGCCTCACACCTGCCCGGATTCCACGAGACGCCCGCCGTCGGCGTGCTGGTCGGTGCCATGGTCGTCTCGGTCCTGCGACTTCCACTGTCCGCGGTGGTGCTCGCGCTGCTGGTCACCCAGGTCGGCTCGGCGTCGGCGCCGCTCGTGATCGTGGGTGTGACCGCCGCCTACATCGCAACCCAGTTGCTCGAGGGAACCCGTCGCGGGAACCTCCCGAGGCGCGAGCGCGTGTCGGCTGCCCAGTCGGCCGAAACGGGGGCCGCGCCCTAGACTGCCCATTCGTCCGGCGACGAACCCCCGGACCGTTGGTGGAGGGGAGGGCGGCATGGCCATGAGGATCTCCCACCCGAGCCTTGAGGAACGCCGGGCGAAGGGGAAGTCGGCTCGCGCCGAGACTCCGCGCTCCAGCCACAGCGGGTGGAAGCCCGCGACCGATCGGGCGGATCCCATCGCGTTGCTCGAGGCGCAGAACCGGACGCGCGAGCCCGACCTCGTGCCGGTGCGATTCGGCCGCATGATGGTCTCGCCATTCACGTTCTACCGGGGCGCTGCCAAGGTCATGGCGGCTGATCTGGCGGGAACGCCGACGGCCGGCCTCACGGTCCAACTGTGCGGCGACGCGCACCTGTCGAACTTCGGCGCGTTCGCCTCGCCCGAGCGCACGCTCGTGTTCGACGTCAACGACTTCGACGAGACGCTTCCCGGGCCGTTCGAGTACGACGTGAAACGGCTCGCCGCGAGCTTCGTCATCGCCGCCCGGAACAACGGCTTCGGCAAGGATGACGTCCTCACCGCCGCGACCCGCTCGGTCGCCGCCTACCGCGAGGCGATGGCGGCGTTCGCGTCCATGCGGACCATGGACGTCTGGTACGCGCGCATGTCCGCGGATGACGTGCTCGCGATCGCGCGCAACTCCGTTCGAACGAAGCAGGATCAGCAAGCGCTCGCCCGCGCGGAGCACGCGGTCGATCAGGCCCATACCCACGACAGCCTCCAGGCGCTGTCGAAGCTCGCCGAGGCTGTCGGAGGCCGCTACCGAATCGTGAGCCAGCCCCCCATCGTGATCCCGATGCGCGAGATGGGACGGCGCGTGTACGGGGTCGACATCGAGCGGCCGGGCCCGATCGTCCGTGCGCAGTTCCGCGCGTACCGCGGGACGCTCCAGGACGACCGGCGCCACCTGTTGGAGCGGTTCGATTTCGTGGACTTCGCGCGCAAGGTGGTCGGCGTCGGCAGCGTCGGCACGCGAGCCTTCATCGTCCTGCTGCAGGGCCGCGACCTCCACGACCCGCTGTTCCTGCAGATCAAGGAGGCCACCAGGTCGGTGCTGGAGGACCACCTTCCCCGGAGCCGGTACCGGCACCACGGGGAACGGGTCGTGGCGGGCCAGCGCCTGATGCAGGCGGCGAGCGACATCTTCCTCGGATGGACGACGGGCGTGGATACGCGTCGCCACTACTACTGGCGCCAGCTCCGGGACATGAAGGAGTCCGCCGTCGTGGAGGGGATGACCCCCACCGGGCTGTACATGTACGCAGGCATGTGCGGCTGGACCCTCGCCAGGGCGCACGCGCGGTCCGGCGATGTGGTCGCCATCGCCGCGTATCTCGGGTCCGGAGACTCCTTCGACAAAGCGATCACGGATTTCGCGAAGCGCTACGCGGACCAGAACGAGCTCGACTACCAGGCGTTCGTCGCCGCCATCAAAGCCGGCCGGCTGGAGGCCCGCGAAGGCCTGTAGCACGCGTTCGACCCTTCGACGCGCACGAGTTGACACGTCGGTCCTGCGGCAGTAGTTTACCGGGTGGTTATTTAATGAAGGAGTTGAACACGCCCATGCCATCAGCGACGGCCACGATGACGGCCCCGGAGGCGAGCAGGCTCGACCGCACGTTCGCCGCGCTGGCCGACCCCACACGACGGGCGATCCTCGCACGGCTGGCGAAGGGCGAAGCGTCGGTGAACGAGCTCGCCGCGCCGTTCTCGATCAGCCTCCCCGCCGTGTCCAAGCACCTGAAGGTGCTGGAGGTGGCCGGCCTGATCGCGCGGAGCCGCCAGCGGCAGTGGCGGCCCGCCCGGCTGCAGGCCGAACCGATCCGCGAGGTCGCGACCTGGGCCGAGCAGTACCGCCAGTTCTGGGAGGAGTCCTACGATCGGCTCGACGACTACCTCGCCGAGCTCCAGGGAAAGGCGAGCAGAGAGGAGGGGCGTCATGGAGGGAACGACGAGGAACCGCCTCACGGTCACGCAACTGTCTGACCGAGAGCTGCTGCTGACGCGGGTGTTCGACGCGCCACGCGATCTGGTGTTCGAGGCGCACACGTCCTGCGAGCACATGTCGCACTGGTGGGGTCCGCGCAAGTACGAGCTTTCGTTCTGCGACCTGGACTTCCGGCCCGGGGGCGCGTGGCGGATGGTGCAGCGCGGCCCCGACGGGACCGAGCACGGGTTCCGCGGCGAGTTCAGGGAGATCGTGCCGCCCGAGCGGCTCGTGTGGACATTCGAGTACGAGGGCGCGCCGGGTCACGTCTCGGTCGACACGCTCACGCTCGAGGAGCACGACGGGAAGACCACGCTCACCGCGCATTCGGTGTTCACGACGCCGGAAGAACTGACGGCAATGGCCCAGTCGGGGATGGAAGAGGGCGCGGCCGAGACCTACGACCGGCTCGACGACTACCTCGAAGAGCTCCGCGCCCGCAGCGCACGCTGATCGGACCGGAACCCACGCAGTTCTCACGCAGAGCGGAGCGAGGAGGTTCGAACGATGCAGACCACGATCCAGACGATCACGCCGTGCCTGTGGTTCGACGATCAGGCGGAGGACGCGGCGAACCACTACATCTCGATCTTCTCCAGCAGGAAGACCGGCAGCGGCCCGCGCGGCGAGTCGAAGGTCCTCGACGTTGCACGCTACGGAGAGGCCGGCGCCGAGGTCTCAGGACGGCCCGTGGGGTCGGTCCTGGTGATCCGGTTCCTCCTGGACGGCCAGGAGTACAGCGCGCTCAACGGCGGGCCGGACTTCCACTTCACGGAGGCGGTTTCGTTCATGGTCAACTGCGAGAGCCAGGACGAGGTCGACGAGCTCTGGGACCGGCTCTCGGAGGGCGGCGAACAGGGCCCGTGCGGCTGGCTGAAGGACCGGTTCGGCCTGTCGTGGCAGGTCGTCCCGACGCGGCTGGGCGAGCTGCTGGCGAGCGACGACGCCGCTGCCGCCGAGCGGGTGATGGCGGCCATGCTCCAGATGAAGAAGATCGAGATCGAGCCGTTGGAGCGGGCGGCGGCAGGCACAGGATAGTAACGTAGGGTTACTAGTCGCGAGACACGAACTTCGCGGGCGGCGGGCCGAAGGCCCGCCGCCCGCCCTGCGACGGTAGGATGCGGCACCTCACCGGAGGGGAGGCGCCGAATGACGCTGTACGGGGTGCACGCGGGGACCGAGGGCGCGTCGATCGACCGGGTGCTGGACTTCTGGCGAACGGTCGAGTCGCTGGGGTTCGACTGGATCTCCGCATGGGACCACTTCTATCCGATCATGGGCGCGGACGGCCCCGGCTCGTTCGAGTCGGTGGCGACCCACGCGGCGCTCGCGATGACGACGTCGCGCGTTCGGATCGGTGTCCTCGTCTACTCCGTGGGCTACCGCCATCCTGCGGTTCTCGCGAACGCGGTCTCCACCATCGACCACCTCTCTGGCGGCCGCGCCCAGGCATCGCTCGGCGCCGGCTGGGCGAAGGATGAATACGACGGCTACGGGCTGCCGTTCCCGGCCGACGGCGAGCGCATCGACATGCTGACCGAGGGCGTCGAGGTGCTCGCCGGCCTGCTGCGCCAGGAGCGATTCTCCTTCGACGGCACACACTTCCAACTGGACAACGCGACGCTCGGCGTTCGACCCGTCCAGGAGCGGCTGCCCGTCTGGGTCGGCGGCATGGGCGAGAAGCGGACCATCCCGCTCGCCGCCCGCGTTGCCGACGGGTGGGATTCGCCGCTCGGGCCTTCCGCGGCGGAGTTCGCCCGGAAGGTCGGCGTGCTCGAGCGCGAATGCGAACGCGTCGGCCGTGACCCGGCATCGATCCACCGTTCCGCCCACGTGGCGATCGTGCGCGATGAACAGGAGTTGCACGAACGATTCGACACCTACGAGTACGCGGGCGTGGGCGGCGCCGTCGTGTTCGGCTCGGACCAGGAGGTGCTCGACGGGCTCCGCGCATTCGAGGACGCCGGCGCCGATCAGGTCCTGCTGGCGGGCGGGGTCACCGAGGGCACAGAGCAACTCGCCAGGGTGGCGAGCCTCCTGGATCTGTAGACCGTCCCGAATGCGATGACGTGGCGCAACGAGATGTCCGTCGGCGGCAGCCCCTGGACGCTCGTGGAGGAGTACCGCTGCACGCCGCTGGCCGCGGTCAGGAAGAGACCGCGATGCCCAGCGAATCCGCGCCTGCGAACTTCGGCGCGCCCTCCTCGTAGAAGACGTCCAGCTCCTTGATCTCGAAGCCGGCGTCGGCCAGCAGGTCGACGATCGGCCGGCTGAAATGACAGCCGCCGGCGATGCGTCGCTGGATCGGGTCGAGGCGCCGCTGCCACCGCTGGACCTTCTCGTCTGGCGCGAGCCCGTGTTCCAGGAAATGCAGGGTTCCTCCCGGCTTGAGGACGCGGCGAAGCTCGCCGAGCGCCACGACAGGGTCCGGGATCGTGCAGAGGGTCCACGTGGACAGCGCCATGTCGAAGCGCGCGTCGTGGAACGGCAGCGATTGCGCGTCCAGACCCGATCGCTCGACCGGCACCCGCGATGTCCTCCTGCGGTCGGCGGCGAGGTCCCAGGAAAGGTCGGACGGCTCGACGGCGACGACTACTTCGACCTCCGCGGGATAGTGCGGCACGTTCAGCCCCGATCCGAAGCCGAGCTCGATCAGCTCGCCGGAGAGGCCGGCGCAGACGCGCTCGCGCAGCGGTTCGGTCTCCTTCAAACCGCACATGCGGTTCATGATCCGCGGCAGGATCCGGCGTTCGTAGAAGCCCATCGGTGCCATCCTCTCGCTCGAGCGCCCGACCTTCACCCCTTCATTCCTTTCGGCCGGTGACGACCAGGTACTCGGGAGGCTCGTGCCGGTCGTAGAGCGCCACCAGTTGCGCTCGCGCGGCGGACCATTCGCCCTTCGCCTCGAGCATCGGCCGCAGCATCATCAGCGGTCCGAAGTTCGAGGACAGCCACTCGACCGCCGCGTCGCCCGACGCGAAGGGAAATTCCTCCGCGACGGTCTCGCGGTCGAATTCGAGCCGGACGCCGGTGCCGGCGAACAACTCGGAGACGTGGCCGGCCAATCCCCACAGCAACGGCGGCTGCGCGAACGGCGGCGGCGGCGGGACGTACGCGCCGAGCGCCCGGAAGAACGCTCCCTGTGCCCCCTCGGGCGTCCAGCTGCAGATGCCCAGGCGGCCGCCGGGCCGGAGAACGCGCGCGATCTCGGCCGCCGCCACCTCGTGCCGCGGCGCGAACATGCAGCCGAACGTGGACAGGACCACGTCGAACGCGTCGTCCGGGTAGGGGATCGCCTCGGCGTCGCCCTCGACCCATTCGATGGCGCCGTCGGACACGCCGGCGTCCCTCGCAGCGGCGTGCCCGGCGTAGAACAGTTCCGGCGTGAGGTCCAGGCCCACCACGCGGCCGCCGGCCTGCGCGGCGCGGATCGCCGCGTTTCCCGTCCCGCATCCGACGTCCAGGACTCGTTCGCCACGCCCGACGCCGACGCGCTGGACGATGCGCTCGCCGACGGGCCAGAGCGCCCGCCTGGCGACTTCGGGGAAGTCGCCCGCGGCCCACGTCGCGCGCGTGCGCAGCTTCATCTCCTCCAGGCCGGGCGGTTCGGTGGCGATCATCCCTGCCCTCCCTTCGCTCGATCTCTTCGGGGCAGGACGATAGGAAGGGTGACGGGCGCGGACATGGGGCGTTCACCCCATCTTTGCTTTGCGAACGGCTCGGAACGGCCCGACGGGTGCCTAGCCCGCGGGTTCGAACGACCCCATTAGCCCGTGTTGCGTGGCGTACAGCGTTGCCGCCGAACGGCTCGAGATCCCGAGCTTCGAATAGACATGCTCGACGTGGTTCGCGACGGTCTTCGGCGAAACCACCAGCCGCCTCGCGATCTGCTTGTTCGAATACCCGCGAGCGATCAGGCCGAGGATCTCCACCTCTCGAGCCGTCAGGCCGCCCGGCCACGACCGCCGCGCGGGCGCGCGGTGGCCCGCCGCCCGGAGGACCGCGGCGACGGCGTCCCCGTCGAGCCTGCCGCCGAGCACGTCCGCCTTCAATTGACGGGCGGCTCGGTCCGGATCGAACGCTGGGCGGTGCGGCCGCGGCTCGGTCATCGCGTGATACACGTCGGCGGCCGCGAGCAGCCGGTCGGCGGGCGTGAGCGAGGCCGCGGTGAGCCCTCGCGGATAGCCGGACCCGTCCAGCCGTTCGTGATGGCGTGCCGCGATCTCGCGACTGCGACCGAGCGCGCTCACGCGGGCGAGCATCCTGTCGGTCAGGTACGGGTGCAGCCGGACGCGTTCGATCTCGGGTTCGGCAAGCGCGCCCGCCTTGTCCCAGATGGCGTTCGACACGCCGAGCCGCCCCAGGTCGTGGACGAAGCCGGCACGACGCACGGAGCGCACCTCGCGCTCCGGCTGGCCCTCGGCTCGCGCCGCCTCGGCGGCGAGGTTCGCGACGCCGCGCGAGTGGCCGGCGAGGAACGGGCTCTTCATGTCGACCAGGTCCGCGATGGCCTCGAGCACCAGGTCCAGTTCGTCCCCGGCGACGCTCCGCGATAGGCGCGGCTCAGCCGCCAGCACCGCATCCCAGCTCGCCGCCTCGTCCAGGCCGTCGAGCAGTTCGACCGCGTGATCGCAGAACAGGTCCGTCACGGAGGGGTCGAACCTGGACCCGCGCTGCTTCCGGGCAAGGGTCACCGCAGCACCGGGCCCGCGTTTGCGGCTCATGATCTCCATGCGGCTGGCGAGCTGCACCAGGCGCGCGGGGACCCCGATCTGGTCGCCCCGGAGGTGGAGCGGGAACCCCGAGCCGTCCCACTCCTCATAGGCTTGGCGGATCGCCTGGCAGACGTCCTCCGGCAGGCCGATGCGCTCCGCGAACTGCGCGCCGAATGTCGAATGGGTGTCGAGGAACGCCATCATCTGCTGCCGCCCTGACGTCGGCAGCGACGCCAGCCGCTTCGCGCGGGACGCGACGGTGCCGTGCGAGGCGACCGTGCGCAGGACGTAAGAGATGAACCGCGCGGTGTCGTCGATGTCGACGGTGTCGGCCTTCAAGCGGATGTCGTCGCCGAACCAGCGCGCCTGCTCGGTCGCGTCCGCGTGGCAGTACACGTTCATCATCAGACCGAGGTAGTACGTGGCCTCTCGTTCGTCGTCGGTCGCGCCCGCCAGGTCGGCGAGCCGCAAGGCGATCGTGGTCTGCCGCATGCAGTGAGCCATCGGCTGGCCGAGCCCGAGGTCGGCCGCGTACGACAGGCTCGCGACAAGTTCGGCGATCCTGACGCCGCCCTCCTCCGGCCGGATGCTCACGGCCGAAGTGTACGGAAGCGATGCTGCGAGGAACCCTTATGCCCGTGTGGGCGTCGGACCCCATGATGAAGCTTCGAACAACCCTCCCCGCCGTTGCGGTCGCGGTCGCAGTGATCGCGGCCGGCTGCGGCGGCTCCGGGTCGGCGGGCGGCGGGTCCGGGTCGGGTGGGGGCTCGCCAACCGGGTCCCCCGGCCCGACGGGCTCGAGCGGAAGTCTGTCCATGCCGGCTCTTCAGCTCGCGGTGTTGTCGGCGGTCGGCGGCCACCTCTCCTACTGCGATCCGGACCTCTATCCCTTGCAGCGGGGAAGCGCGCTGGAGGCCGCACGCCAGCGGCTGCCGGCCATCAGGGCGGATCGTGCCGCGTTCGAGGCGATCCTGGCGCACGAGCGCCTGGATCCCGGGTCCCATCTCACCTCCGCGGACCTTCTGCAGATCAACGACGACTACAAGCAGATGCAGGTGATTCGCCTGACGCCATCCGGCAGCCTGTACCGGTTCGAGGTGTCGGTCCCACAGAGCGGATCCGACGTCGGCGTCTGGACGCTGAGCGGAACAGTGGATCGAAGCGGCTCCGTGTCGGTGACCACGCGGCGTCCGGGACACCGGCCGATCTGTCCGATCTGCCTGGCCGAGGGCACGCTGATCGCCACGCCGAACGGGCAGGTTCCCGTCCAGGATCTCCGTGTCGGCTCGGCCGTCTGGACGCTGGACGCGGCCGGCCGGACGGTGCGAGCCGTCGTGCTCCGGATCGGGGCGATGGAGGCGCCGCTCGGCCACGAGGTGATCCGCGTGCGCCTGGCCGACGGACGCATCTTCGTGGCGTCGCCGGGGCACCCCACGGTCGACGGCCGGACGGTCGGCTCACTCTACGTGGGCGCGGTCTACGCGAGGAGCATCGTCGTCAGCGCGTCGATCCTTGGGTACGACGGGTTCACCTGGGACCTGCTCCCGTCGGGACCGACCGGCGCGTACCTGGCGGATGGCGTTCCGCTGGAGAGCTCGCTGTGGCGCCCGCCCGCGGCGTTCCGGCACGTTGCGGCTCCGTCTGAACGACACCTCCCCGCCCCCTCCTGAGGGCTCGGTGCTCGCGTTGCCTCTCCCTGGCCTCTATCATGCGGCGATTCCGGGGGAGGAGGTTCGGGGATGGCTGAACGGGTCATGATCGTGTGCGACGTCTGCGGCGCGGCTCCGGCCGAGACGGTCGGCATCCGCTACAGGGACAGGAACCTGCAGAAGGACCTGTGCGCCGCGCACGTGGACGAACTCACCAGGGGAGCACGGGCGCCGCGGCGGGGGAGGCCGCGGAGCGCCACGGCAAGCGCGCCGGCGAGCGCCGCGCCGCGCCGCCGCGGCCGGCCGCGCAAGGTCCCTCAGTCCTGAGGCGTCGCGCGGTCCTGCCGCGCGACCCAAGATGTGCCTGGAGATCGCGGGATGCCGGGTGCGTGCTCGCGAACCGGTGCGCGACGATGCGTCCGCGCGCCGGCGATGAGCTCGTGGAGATGGGTCGCGCACAGATCTTTCTCGTAGGTCGTCGCGCGGATCACGAACCGAACCACGTCGGACGCGGGCGCGCCGCAGATGGCGCATGAACGCTGACGACTTCGCGTCGGCCCGCTTGATCCTGCCCACCGCCTGACCGCCATCTCGTTCCCCCTTCGAAGCGGGCGAACGCTCGGTTCACAACCGCCCGTTCGCTTCATCGGAAGGGAAGTGGCCGGATCGCGGCCGTTCATTTCACCCAAACCGCGCCTTCGGCCCGAACAGGCCCCTTCTGGCCCACCGGGGAACGACGCGATAACCTGCGGCGGCCATGGACAGGGCGATCGATCGGCAGGATGCGTTCCAGCGCCTGTACCAGGAGCACTACCGGGCCATCGCCGCGTACGCGTTGCGCCGCCTGCGTTCCGAGGACGCCGACGACCTCGTCGCAGAGACCTTCCTGGTCGCCTGGCGGCGCCTGGAGGACATCCCCGAGGGCGACCTCACCCGGCCGTGGCTGTACGCCGTCGCCCGGCGGACGCTCTCGCAACGGACGCGCAGCAGCCGCCGTCGCGATCGGCTCATGGCTCGCCTGAAGGCGGTCCGGCAGCCGGAGGACCACGGCGGCATCGAGGCCGAACGCATCGACGACCAGGACCTGGTACGAACCGCGCTCGCCCGGCTTCGGCCCGAGGACCAGGAACTGCTTCGTCTCGCCGAATGGGAGCAGCTCGGCCGGGCGGAACTGGCGCGCGCGTTCGAGTGCTCGCCGAACGCCATCGCGATCCGGCTGCACCGCGCCCACCGGCGGTTCTCGAGGGTGCTCGACGCCCTGGAGCGCGACGTGCCGGTCACGGAGCGGCGGGAGGTGACCACATGACCGGCGGCCGGGACCCGTCCGCCGAGCTTCGAGCGGCCAACCCGGTCCGCGAGGCCGACATGCCGTCGCCGGACTCGCCGAAGGCGCGCGCGCTCATGGAGCGGATCGTTCGGACGGACCCGGGCGGGCCGAGGCCCGTGCCTGCCAGGCGGTCGACACGTCGACGGGCGCTCCTGGTGCTGGTCCCGGTCGCGATCCTGGCGGCCGGAGCCGCCGGGTTCAGCATCTACCGGAGTGCCGGGGACCCGCTGGTCATCGCGTGTCACGCGACCATGGCGCTTCAAGGCAGCAGCGCGGTGGCTGTGGGCCCGGGCGACCCTGTGGGCGCGTGCACCAGCATGTGGCGCCCCGGCGGAGACCTGAACCCGCGAGGCGAGCTCTCACTGCCGCTGCTGGAGGCATGCGTCAGCAACGGCGTCGACCACGTCTTCCCCCATCCCGAGGGCGTCGACGCATGCGACGCGCTGGGACTGAAGCATGCCGCCGCGCCGACGAGCCAGGAGGCGGACGAGGCCACGGCCGCGCACCGAGCGCAAGACAAGCTCACCGGCGAACTCCTGGGCGCATGCGAGACGAAGGATCGGGCCATCGCGTTCACACGGCACGTGCTGCGGACCGAAGGCCTGACCGACTGGTCCGTCACCACGATCGGCCGTCCGTTCACCGAGTCGGCTCCGTGCGCGAGCGCGACCGTGAAGGTTCCGCAGCGTACGGTCGTGATCGCTTCGGTCTCCCGAACCACACCCTGAAAGGTCGCACGGCCGTTCGGCCATCCCTCTTCAAGGAGCCACGCGTGCTCCGGGGGAGGTGGTTCGAATGCATCGGTTGGGAAGGGTGGCTGTCGCCGCCGTCTGCGCGGGCCTCTGGCTGGCTGCTGCCACGGGCGTCGCCCAGGCCGCACGGGCGCGCACTTCGGCAGTCGTCGGATCAGGATCGATCCGGAGCGAAGCGCCCGCGGTCTCGTGCTCGACGCCGATTCGACTCTACGACGGCACGAGCTTCACGGGCGCGAGCGTGTCGATCTCCCAGCGGGGAACCTGGATCAACCTCGGTCCGCTCAACTTCGACAACAGGACGTCGTCGTTCAGGGTGGGTGCATGCTCGGTCGA
>JBEDUK010000077.1:0-9487 GCA_040414485.1 Actinomycetota bacterium | reverse complement strand
CCGCTGCGCCGGCGCGGTGGTTCGTGAGCATGTCCGCGCCGTGATGCGACACGAGCACCACCAGCCGGTCGGCGTTGGGCGTCTCCACGATCCGGCCGTCCGCCCCGCGGTAGGACGAGTGCGCCTCCGCGAGCGCATGCTCGAGCCAGCCGGCCTGATCCCGGTCGATGGACCCGTCCGCGCCGCCCTCCGTGCAGGCCGTGTCGAGCGTGATGAACCGGACCGCGCCGACGTCGTGGACGTAGTACGCGGTCCCGGCCCGCCGGTTCGCCTCCGAGAAGCCGTGCCCGTCCGGCCCCGAACCGGTACCGGTCCCGAAATGCGCCTCCACGAACTCCGACCGGCCGATCGGCCGCCGGTCCGGATCGGCGCTGACCGGGAGCGGCGCGCCGGCCATGAAGGTCTCGACCGCCTCGGTGAAGACCTCGAGCGCCGACTCGGCAGGCACATCGCGAACCCGCCGGCTCGGCTTCGACCCCCCGATCATCGCCTCGGCGATCGCCGGCGTGATCCTGGCCACGCCCTGCACGAGCGCCTCGTGATTCCCGTGGCACGCCAGCCAGGGCACCCGGAGCCCGGTCGCCTGGAACGGGGCGATCGCCGCCTCCAGCATCCCCGGATGCTCCGGGAACCCGAACGCCGATCGGAACAGGTCAGGCGCCTCGCCTCCCGGGTCGGGGCGCCAGAAGATGTCGTCGGGCCAGCGAACCGACTGCACGCCTTCGTAGCCACGCGCTCCGGAGTCGAGTCGCACGGTTCGGCCGTCGAACAGGTCGAGCACCGCGCGAAGCTCGTTCCACTGCGCGTTGTCGATGGCATCCCCAGTGGTCACGACCAGTTCGACGGGCGCGCCCGTGAGAGGACCGGCGCCGACCCGGTTGATCGCCCGGATCATGGCCTCCACCGCATGCGGGGTGAGCGCCTCCTGCGGCCGCTGGACCGGGACGAGCGCGGCGAACCGCGGATCCAGGAGCTCCCGATTGAAGAATTCGAACCGCGCCGGCGATTGCACGTCGGCCAGCTGCAGATCCGTGAGGTGTGCGAAACAGAACAGGGGCCGGCGCACCGTGGGAGGCCGGTCCGCCGCCTCGCCGGTGAGGTCCGTGCGGATCACGTGCGGCTCCCCGTCGATCATCGTCAGGGACCGGTACGGCGCCGCCGTGCCGTGCCGAAGGATCGGTCCGGTCCCGATCCGTCGAGCGAGCGTGAGGACCGGTGGCGGCGAGCTCACTCGCCGGACGGCGCGGCGCCGCTCCCCGGCGCTTCGGCTGGCGACGCCCCGGCCACCAGGACCGGGTCCTCACGGATGGCCAGGCTCACCCGGCTCCCGGCGGGATGCGCGGCGGCCTCGGCCGTCCCGAGCTGGGCCATGATCGTCGCGTCGCCCAGATCTACCGTGATGCGGGTGGTCGCTCCCAGGAACGTCGCCGCGATCACGGAGCCGACGAGCGGTCCTGTCTCCTCCGATGCGTGGGCCGCGAGCGTGACCGCCTCCGGGCGCACGAGCGCGATGACGCGCCCATCCGGGGTGGCCGGATCCACCAGCGGAAGGGAAGCGCCGCGGACGGTCACGCGGCCGGCGCGGACGTCGCCGTCCAGGCGGTTCGTCAGCCCGACGAACTCCGCAACGAAGGAGGTCGCCGGCCGCGCGTAGACCTCGGTCGGCGGCGCGAGCTGTTCCAGCCTTCCGTCCTTCATGACCCCCACGCGGTCGGCGATCGCGAGCGCCTCCTCCTGGTCGTGCGTCACGAACAGGGTCGTGATGCCCACCTCGAGCTGGATCCGCCGGATCTGATCCCGAAGCTGCGCGCGGACCTTCGCGTCGAGCGCCGAGAGCGGTTCGTCCAGCAGCAGCACCTGCGGATTGATGGCGAGGGCCCGGGCGAGCGCGACGCGCTGCTGCTGGCCACCGGAGAGCTGGTGCGAGTACCGATCCGCCTGCGTGGACAGTCCGACAAGCTCGAGCATCTCGATCGCCCGGCGTTGCTGTTCGGCCTTGTCGACGCCCCGCAGTCGAAGGCCGAATGCGACGTTCTGCTGCACGGTCAGGTGCGGGAACAGCGAATACGCCTGGAAGACCATGCCCATGTTGCGCTTGTTCGCCGTGACGTGGGTGATGTCGTCGCCGCCGACCACCACCCGCCCGCCGTCCGCGTCCTCCAGGCCCGCCAGCAGGCGCAGCGTCGTGGTCTTCCCGCACCCGGACGGGCCGAGCAGCGCGACCAGTTCTCCGGGCGCCATGGTCAGATCGAAGCCGTCGAGCGCGACCACAGAGCCGTACTGCCGCCGGAGGCCCTCCAGGCGCACCTCGACGCCTGCGCGCCCGCCCGCGACCTCACCGTTCGGGGATGCCATCACGCGGCTGCGCCCCTCCTTCGCTCTCGCCGGCGGCCGACGTACGACAGGATCATCAACAGGATGAACGCGAACAGCAGGGCGGCCGACGACGTCGCGAAGAGCACCCCAGCGTTCAGGCTCGCCCGGCTGATGTCGTAGAGGGCGACCTGCATGTTCGTGTACAGCAGCAGGCTCGCGATGGTGAACTCGCCGAGGACCAGCGCGACGGTCAGCAGCGTGGCGTTCAGCACCGCCTGCCACAGGTTCGGCACGATGACCCGTGCGATCACCGTGAACCAGCTCGCTCCCAGGCTCCGCGCCGCCTCGGCGAGCGTGCGGGCGTCGATCGCCTCCAGGCCCGACGCGAGCGACCGGTATGCGTACGGGAGCGCCAGGATCACGTACACGCCGAAGAGCATCAGCGCCGACAGGCTGATGTGGATGCGGATCTGCCGGTAGATGGGTGCGAGCCCCACCACCAGGACGATGGCCGGGATGGTCAGCGGCAGCAGGCACAGGAACTCGATGACGCGCCTGAGCCGCGGGACGCGGAGCCGCACCCAGATCATGGTGGGCAGCAGCAGGGCGAGCATCACGACGGAGGTGATCACCGCCAGTTCGAGCGTGATCTCGATGGCGCCCAGCAGGCCCGGGTAGGAGATGATCGAGGTCCAGGCCGACAGCGTGTGCGTCCCCGGCGTGGACCCCTGGAACGAGAACGCGACCATCGCGTACAGCGGGATGATGAAGAACGCCGCGAACAGTGTGAGGACGATCACGCGGAAGACCTGCAGCCGCCGTCGGCGCCGGCCGTAGATCCCGCCTCGGGGCATCCTGGCCACCCGGCCGACGGCACCGCGCTCCATGGCGTCGGCGGGGGTGATCACTGAAGCCATCGGCTCGTCCTTCGCTGGAGCAACACGTACAACGTCATCACGATCGCCACCAGGACCACCATGCCGAGGGCGAGCGCCTGCGCGGCGTTCGTCGAGGCCAGACCGACCTCACTGGTGATCGAGTTGCTGATCATCTGCGGCACGACGTACGGGATCTGGTTCTCCCAGGCCTGGATCGTGGCGTAGGCGGCGAGCGCGTTCGCGAACAGCAGCAGGGTGGCTCCGAGGAATGCGGGAAGGAGCAGGCGCCCGCCGACCAGCCGCCAGTAGTCCCACGTCGATCCGCCCAGGCTCTCCGTCGCCTCGCGCCACTCGCGCTTCATGCCGACGATGGCCGGCAGGAACACCAGCAGCATCAGCGGCACCTGGAAGTAGATGTAGATGAGCCCGATGCCGATGGGGAACTTGTAGAACCACGACGCGTGGAACAGGAACCCGCTCGTGGGCCCGATCGCGGCGGTGAACGCGAAGGCGAGCGTGACCCCGCCGAACTGCGCCAGCACCCCCCCGCCGGCCAGAAACGTCCTGCGGATCAGTCCGTCCGGGTTCCCCGACGCCACCGCATAGGCCAGGATGGCGCCGAGAACGGCGCCCACCAGCGCGGTGATGGACGACAGCTCCACCGAGTGGAGGAACGACGTCCTCACGTTCGCGTCCCACAGGATCTTCAGGTTGCCGAGGTCGAGCCCGTGGCCGTTGGAGATGCCTCCCCAGACGACGATGGCCGTCGGCAGGATCAGCAGCAGTCCGACGTAGGCGAAGAACGGGAGCGTGCCGACCCACGCGAACGAACGGCGACCCGCCCGCCCTGCCGGGCGGGCGGGTTCCGCGGCGATCCCCTGCGTGGCCATCCCCACCAGCCGAGGTTCCGTTCGGTCAGGAGATGGCCTTGGCCCAGTTCGAGGCCAGGTACGTGCTCGCGTTCGTGCTCTGCTCGCCGCTCATGAACACGGGCGTTCCGCTGACGGTCGGCAGCTTGGCCGCGGCGACCTGGTTGATGCTGCCGTTCGAGGTCATGGCCTGCTGCTCAACGGGCCGCGCGCCACCGACCAGCCACAGGTTCTGGCCGCCGTTCGCCGCCTGCGAGTACAGGTACTCCTCCCACAGCCGCGCCGCCGCGGGGTGGGGCGCCTGCTTGTTGATCGCCTGGTTGTAGTAGCCGCCGAGCACGGCGTTGTCGGGCACGAACACCTTCCACGTGGACACGTCGGAGCCGTGCGTCGCGTTGAGGTAGTCCCAGTCGATGACGACGGGCGTCGTGCCGGCCTTGACCGTCGCCGACGTCGCCTGCACCGGCACGAAGTTCCCCGCCTGCTTCAACTGGTGGAAGAAGTCCACGCCCTTGGAGATGTCGTCGAGCGAGCCGCCCTGGGCGAGGTTCACCATCATGACGCCGTTGAGGGCGGCGTTCGCCTGGGTCGGGTTGCCGTTCAGCGCGACGGCGTTCTTGAACTTCGGGTCCATCAGGTCGCTGACCGCGGTGATCGTCCCGAACTTCGCCGAGTCATACCCGATGGCCATGAAGCCGCCGTAGTCCTCGTACCACAGGCCCGTGGACTCCTTCTGGGAGTCCGGGATGTTGCTCCACGTGGCCACCTTGTAGGGCGCCATCAAAGCGGTGTTGGCCAGTGCGACCGACTGCCCGACGTCGAGCACGTCCGGCGCGGCCTTCGTCCCTGCCTGCTGCTTGACGGCGTCCACCTCGTCCTGGCTGCTGCCGTTCGGGTTGGCCGAGTTCACCTTGATCCCGTACTTCTGGGAGAAGGTCTTGATGATGTTCCCGTAGTTCGCCCAGGTCGGCGGCAGGGCGATCACGTTCAGGGTGCCTTCCGCCTTGGCGGCCGCGATGAGCTTGCTCATCCCGCCGCCCTGCGCCGCGGAGGTCATGGTCGACCAGTCGACGCCATTGGCCGAGCCGGAGCCCTTTGAGCATCCGGCGAGCACCATGGCGACAACAGCCACCGACAGCAGCGCGGCATAGCGACGCGTGCTTCTCATCGCTTCCTCCCTCCCGAAAAGACAGGCCACCGAAACTGGCTGAGTCTACCCCCAAGTCTCGGGGAGAACGAAACGGAGGGCCCGCCGATCGGATGGCTTAGGGTGATGAGCTTGGCGCTGGTCACGGTGCACGTCCGTCCACGGGCAGGCCGAGCCTCGGTCGAGCTCGGCCCAGCCGGGATCGTCGTTCGCGTCCGGGCTGCGCCGGCGGATGGCAAGGCCACCGAGGAAGCGCGCAGGCTCCTCGCGGACGCCTTGCGCGTTCCCGCCGGACGCATCCGACTTCGAACAGGGGCTCGGTCCCGTACCAAGGTGTTCGACGTCGCTGGTCTCACCGACCAGGACGTCGTGAACGCCCTTCACCAAGCACAGGGGTGAGATGGAACGATGTCGCAGGACATGCGGATCCCCGTGAGCCGACCGCGCCGCATTTGAAGTCGCGACCTGGACCCGATCAAGCAGAAGCCTTGTTACCCGGGAGGCCGGGTCCCTACAATCTGGCCGCTGTCGGCGCATCGACCGCGATGGGATGCGCGGTCGCGGACGAACCCTCGGCGGAGTTGCGTGAGCGCTCTCCCTGCGCGGTCGGACGTGGCAAGATGCGCTGCGGCTAGAGGCGACGGCAATGGAGGGCTCGCCTCCGGAAGGACCGGGGGCAGGAAGGGGAACGACGGCATGAAGAGATTGCTCCTCGCGGTGATAAGCGCCGGTCTGGCACTTTCGGGTTCCCTCTATGGGGCGAGCGTGGCGACGGCGGCGGCGACGCAACAGCACCTGGAGGCGAAGCGCGTCTGCAGCGATTTCAGGCCCGGATACGTGCATTGCATGTCCTTCGTGATGAGCCTGAACGGCAAGCCCTATGCGTTCCCGACGGTATCCGGCTACGGCCCGGCCGATCTGCAGGACGCGTACAAGCTGCCGTCATCCACGAATGGCGCGGGAGTGACGGTCGCCATCGTCGACGCGTTCGACAACCCGAACGCGGAGTCCGACCTGCAGGTCTACAGGAACAACTTCGGCCTGCCGAAGTGCACCACGAGCAACGGCTGCTTCAAGAAGGTCAACCAGCGCGGAGGATCGGACTATCCGCCGGGGAACGCCGGTTGGGGGGAAGAGATCTCGCTGGACCTCGACATGGTCTCGGCGATCTGCCCCCTATGCAACATCCTGCTCGTTGAGGCCGACGACAACCACGCCCACAACCTCTACAGTTCGGTCAATCGAGCGGCCCACCTGGGCGCTTCCGCGATCAGCAACTCGTACGGTTCGCGGGGCGAGAAGTCGTACGAGCTCAAACAGGACGAGTTGTTCTTCAAGCACCCAGGTATCGCTATCACGGCGTCCTCGGGGGACAGTGGTTACGGCAACTCGATGCCCGCCGACTCGAAGTACGTGACGACCGTCGGCGGCACCGCCCTGACCCGTGACTCGAGCCAGCGCGGCTGGAAGGAGACGGCCTGGGCGGGAGCGGGGAGCGGCTGCAGCAAGTTCGAGCCGAAGCCCGCGTGGCAGCTGGATACCGGCTGCCCCCGCCGGTCCGAGGCGGACGTGTCCGCCGTCGCGAGCCCGACCACGGGCGTGGCGGTGTACGACACCTATGGCGCGGGCGGCTGGCTCGTATTCGGCGGGACGAGCGTGTCCTCGCCCATCATCGCGTCGGTGTATGCGCTCGCCGGTGACAAGGTGAAGTACGGGTCGCGCCCGTACATGAACCCGGGCAAGCTGTTCGACGTGACCACCGGGTCCAACGGGACCTGCCCCCCCGACTGGACGTATATCTGCGTGGCCGGGGCGGGGTACGACGGGCCCACGGGCCTGGGGACGCCGAACGGTATCGGCGACTTCTAAGAGCGGTCGGCTGGGCCCGACGCGCCCATCTTCACAAGGAGGGGGTCGGCTCCGATTCGAGGAGCCGACCCCTTCGGCTCTCTCCGCCATCCCGTCGTCCAGGGCCCCGCGGCCGTCGACGATCTCGCGCTGTGTCCATCCCGAGCCGTCCCAGATCCAAGGTGTCGTTGTAGACCTCGTCGGCGCGTCTCGACCATCGGCCCAGGGCACGAAGCTTGGTACCGTCCGGCGATACTGGAGGACTTGGGTGATCAACGAGTTCCGGAGCCCGGTCGCCCAGGTGACACGCCCGCTCCGCGAGGTCATGGTCGCTCGCGCCGAGGAGAAGGACCATGTTCGAACTGATCGTCGGGAAACCCGCGCTGTTGGTGATCGATCTCCAGAGAGACTTCGTGAAGCCACGGACGCCAGGGCACGCAGATGTGGTCCACGAGATCATCCCCCGGATCGCCAAGGTGATCGACGCGGCGAAGTCGGCCGGCGTTCCCGTGATCTACACGCAGGAGGCGCACAGGCCCGGTCGGGTGGACTCCGGCCGGGAGGCCGACGAGGGAACCGGCGTCAGTTACGGCCACCCGATCGACGCACCGACCTCCGAGCACACGGTGGAGGGTACGCCGGGAATCGAGATCATCGACGAGCTCACGCCGGACCCGGCGGATCTCCGCATTACCAAGCGCCGGTACAGCTGCTTTCTGGGCACGGACCTCGACCTGTTGCTCCGGGGCCTCGGCGTCCAGACGCTGTTGATCACGGGAGTCGATGCGAACGTATGTGTCCTGTACACCGTCGCTGACGGGTTTCAGCTCGACTACTTCGTGCGGGTGCTCGAGGATTGCGTTGCGGGCACGACACCCGAGGAGCACGAGGCCGCGCTGCTCATCATGCGCAACCTCACGACGGGTCGCCGCATCACGTCGGAGGACGTGCTGGGTGCGCTGGACGGCATGCGCGCACGAGCGGAGAGGGGGGGATTCGAACCCCCGAGGGCCTCACGACCCAACCGGTTTAGCAAACCGGCGCCATAGACCGGACTAGGCGACCTCTCCGGCGGCGAGTCTACCGAACGGTCCGCATCGACCCGACCGCCTCAGGACCGGTTGACACGTTCGCGTGACGGGGCGCAGGGTTGTCCCCGCTCGAAACCGATCGAATCGAGGGAGGAGGCGTGTCGGCCATGCGATTCGACCGTGCAGCCGTGATCCTCGTCGCCGTGACGGCGGCGCTCGTCCCGTCGGCACCCGTGCTGGCGGCCATCGCACCCGACAGGCCGCAGGCAGGTCGCGACCAGATCTGGGTCGCTCGCGACAAGGGGCCGCACAACGCGTACGACAACGTGGGCGGCATGGCCGTCAGCCCCGACGGCTCCAGGGTGTTCGTCGCCCGGGATTCGAACGGCTCGTTCGTGCTGGTCGCCCACGACGCTGCCACCGGTGTCGTGACGTGGTCGGTCAAGACCCAGGACCCTTCCGGCGGAGGGCTTTCCGCCCACGCGGCCGCGCTCAGCCCCGACGGGAGTGTCCTGTTCGTCACCGGCGAGTCCGAACTCGACGTCAACACCCGCGCCACGTTCACCGTCGCCTACGGCGCCGCGCACGGCAGCCTCCTGTGGGCCACCGAACGCGCGCTCGGCGCCGACACCTACGCCGTCCCTGATCGGATCGCGGTCAGCCCCGGCGGCGACCAGGTCTTCGTCGGCGGCACGCAGAACACCGGGCAGGGCAACGACTACGACTACTTCACGGTCGCGTACGACGCCGCAACCGGCGGCGAGGAGTGGACGTCGACCTACGACGGCTCGGCCGGGGGTTCGGACGTCCTCCACGGCCTGGACGTCAGCGCCGACGGCTCGCGCGTGTTCGTGACCGGCACCAGCGGCGTCGCGGCGCCGCCGGCCGACTCGAAGTTCGGGACCGTCGCGTACTCCGCTTCGACCGGCGCCCAGCAGTGGGCGAAGCTGACCCAGGTCGGCATCGACGATGCCGCCGCCGACATCGTCGCGAGCCCGAACGGCGGCCCGGTGTTCGTCCTCGGCGACGCCCGGGACGACACGGGCTCGCCGTACGACTTCCGGCTGCTCGGCTACCGGGCCACCGACGGCACCCTGACGCAGACCACCGCCTACGACGGCGGCCAGAACGACTTCGCAACGGATCTGGCGGTCAGCGCCAACGCTCGGAATCTGTTCGCCACCGGCGGGGGAGGCACCTTCCTCACCGTCGCGTTCCGCGCCTCGACCTTCAAGAGGGTGTGGGCCAAGCGCTACGACGCCGGTCACGGATTCAACAAAGCGGCAGCCGTCACATCGAGCCCGGACGGAGCCAGCGTCTACGTCACGGGCGAGAGCGCCAACCGGTCAATGACGTGCTACGGCGACGTGCAGTCGAGCGCCTACGCGACCATCCGCT
>JBEDUK010000076.1:0-15539 GCA_040414485.1 Actinomycetota bacterium | reverse complement strand
GCCGTTTCGTCGTCCGACCGTGCGGTCCGACCCGGCTCACCGGCGAGGAGCGCCGGTCGGACGCCGCGGCAGCCGTGGGCGTAGTCTCGCGCCGGGAGGGCATCGCCGATCGCTTCGGGAGGGTGTGATGGCGGAACGGGAGAGCGCGGCGGGCGGCGGGCCCGCCCGGAGCGGGATGGTCCTCGGCACGCTCATCATCGTCGCCGCGGTCGCGAACCTGAACCTGGTGGCGGTCGCGTTCTCTCTCGGACTGGCCTGTTCGGTCCTGTATCTGGGAGCGCTCGGCGACCGGTACGGCCGCAAGATGATGCTGATCCTGGGGATCCTCATCTCGATCCCGGCGTCCCTGCTCGCCGCGTGGGCGCCGACCGACACGGTCCTGATCATCGCCCGGTTCGTCGGCGGCGTCGGAGCCGGCATGGCCTACCCGACCACGCTCGCCCTCATCACTGCGCTGTGGTCCGGCCCGGCGCGGACGCATTCGATCGCGCTGTGGTCGGCAACCGGCGGCGCGATCGCCGCGCTCGGACCGCTGGCGGCGGGCCTGTGCCTGCAGCACTTCTGGTGGGGATCGGTGTTCCTCATCACGCTGCCGCTGGCGGCGGTCGCGCTGTTCATGGCGTTCACGCTGGTCCCAGCGCACGTGAACGAGACCACGGAGCCGGTCGACAACCTGGGCGGCCTCCTCACCGTGGTGCTCGTCGGCAGCCTGATCCTTTCGATCAACTTCGCTCCGGTGCCGAACAAGGGAGCCGCCGCCCTCGCGTTGGGGGCCGTCGCCCTCGTCGGGATCATCCTGTTCGTGCTGCGCGAGCGGCGCGCGTCCAACCCGCTCTACGACCTCCGCGTCGCGGCGCGGCCGACGTTCTGGGTGGCCGCGTGCGCCGGCATCGTCGTGTTCGGCTCGCTGATGGGTGCGATGTTCATCGGCCAGCAGTTCCTGCAGAACGTCCTCGGCTACTCCACCATCGACGCCGGGCTCTCGATCCTGCCGGCCGCAGTCCTGATGGTCCTGTGCGCGCCCAGGTCGGCAAAGCTCGTCGAAACTCGCGGTGCGCGGTTCACGCTGCTCTTCGGCTACGTGTTCGTGTTCCTGGGGTTCCTGACGATGCTGTTGCTTTGGAAGGAGAACACCTCGTACTGGGCGGTCGGGCTCGGCTACGCGCTGGTCGGTGCCGGCGTGGGCTTTGCCGGAACACCGGCGTCGCATTCGCTGACCGGCTCGGTGCCGGTCACGCGCGCGGGCATGGCGTCCGGAACCGCCGACCTCCAGCGGGACCTGGGCGGCGCGATCATGCAGTCGATCTTCGGCGCACTGTTGACCGCCGGATATGCCGCGGCGGCCGCGACCGAGCTGGCCGGCGCGCCGAACGGCGATCAGATCACCGCGTCGGTGCAGAGTCAGCTGACGAAGTCGTTCGCGAGCGCGGCCGACGTTGCACAGCAGTACCCGCAGTATTCGAAGCAGATCGTGACCGCCGCCAAGACGGCGTTCCTTCAGGGCGACCAGTGGGCGTACCTGGCCGGGGTCATCGCCGTCGTCATCGGCGCCGTGGTCGTGTTCGCCTTCTTCCCCAAGGTCGACCGCGAACGGGAACTGCTCGCCTCGTACGCACGAGAGAGCGCGCCCGACGGACGGACCATCTAGACCTCTCAGATTCGTCAGGTCACCTGACGAACTCGAAGAGGCGGTGCATTCCCCGTGCGCCGGTCAGGCCTGGCCCGGGTGGGCGACCTCGGTGCGGATGTCACCCTGCGCCGCAGCGGATCCGGCCGAACCGCCGCCGCGGCCCCGAAGGACGAACGCCGCACCCACGGCGAGAACCATGCCGCACAGGGGGCCGGCCACGTAGACCCAGTAGTCGGTGAAGTTCGCACCGATTAGATCCGGTCCGAAGGTACGCGCCGGGTTCATCGAGGCGCCGGAGATAGGGCTTCCCCACAGACCGGCGAGCGCGATGTAGGACCCGACCCCCGCCGCGCCGATGATGCCGATGTTCTGGGCGCCCGACGCGGTTCCCAGGATCACGCTCAGCAGGCCGAACGTGAGCACCGTCTCCATCCAGAACGCGTCGAGGGAGGAGAAGTTCGACGCCGGGTAGTTCGACCCGAACGTGGCGGACACGTGGATCACGCCCTGCAGGAACCATGCGGCAAGCGTGGCCCCGATCAGCTGAATGACGATGTATCCGGGGACGCGCGACCATGGGAAGTCGCCGCGCAACGCGAAGCCGATGCTCACCGCTGGATTCAGGTGGGCGCCGGACACCTTGCCCATGAACAGGATGATGGCGAGCACCATCATCCCCGGCGCGATCACCGCCGCCGTCCGGCTGATCGTGTTCGGGAACGCCTGCCCCATCATTCCGCCGCCCGCCGCGACCAGCACGAGGAGAAACGTGCCGTACAGCTCCGAGAAGAGCCGCCGCCATTCCTGTCTCGGATCCTGGAAGTCCTGGATCGGGCGGATGATGTCGTCCCGGATCCACGCCTCGACGTGCGCGATCGTGCCTGGCCCACTCGCCTGCGCCATCCCGATGCCCCCTTCGATGAACATGCGCGTTCGTTGATCCTGGCCTTCGGTCATCCGGTCGTCGGCACCAACCTCCTCCTACGCGGGAGCGGCCGGCCTTGCGGCTTGCGCCGCGCGCAATTCGCGCCGGTGGCTCCGATCCCGCCGCGCGCGCCAGATCAGGAACGTTACGATCCCGATGACCACCTGGGGCACGTACGTGGCCGCCCGCCAGACCAGGTCGGCGGCCAGCGCGTCGCTGCTGTCGGCGCCGAAGCCCGCCAGGATGCCCGTGATGGCGGCGTCCACCGTCCCCAGGCCGCCGGGGGTGATCGGGATGAAGCTCGCCAGGCGGCCGAGGGCGAACGCGGCGAACGCCTGCGCGAACGTGGTCTTCGTCGACTCCCCCACCTGCACGCCGCGCAGCGCGACGAACAGGATCATGAACGAGGAGAACTGCATGGCGAAGTTCGACACCGTCAACCAGATCCATCGCCCGCGGATCACGTCGACGGTTGACGAACGGAACCCCACCAGCGCCTCACCGATGTTCAGGTCGCGGGGCTTGTGGATCACTCGCAGCGCCCACCCCACGATCCGGTCGCCGAGCCGCCCGACCTTCCGCGCCATCTCGTCGCTTCGAAGGATCAGGGTCAGAACTACGGCGCCGACGGCGATGGCGGCCACACCCAGGACGGCCGCGACCACGTAGTCCTGGTTCGCCTGGCCGGTCGCGAGCAGCAACAGAACTGCCAGCACCGGGAGGCCGAGCGTGGCGATCATGTTCCACACTGTGTTGATCGCGATGCCGGCGGCCGCCGCCGCGCTGGCGATCCCGAAGGACTCGAGCATCGAGTACTGCACGCCCAGGCCGATGGCGCCGCCGACCGCGGGGATCGCGTTGCTCAGCATGAACGAGGTCTGCCGGACCTCGAAGCCGGGCCAGAAACGCAGGCCGGGAATCGCGACCAGGAAGGGCCAGACGTAGACGAAGATGTTGACCACGGAGGCGATGCCGAGCGCGGCGATCCACGCGGGCGTCATCCCCTGGATCGCGGTCCACGCGTCCTGATAGCTGGCGAACTGCGGGAAGACGTAGAAGAAGACGAACCCGAGGACGGCGAGCGTGACGATCGTGCCGATGACCTGCTTGCGCCGGGACACCTTGGAGGTCGGCTTGGCCGTGGCGGGAGCGGTCGCGGCGGAAGGGGCTGCTTGGTCGGCCATGTCGGTGCAACAGCCTAGGACCGGACCGGGTCCGGCGCACGCACCCCCGGATGCGCGATGCCGAACCGTGGCGGCCCCCGGGTGAGCGCGGCGGACGGTGACGCTGCCCGATCGGACGCTCGCGGATCGGTCGCATTCGGTCCCGCGACCGAAGCCGCCGCCATCCTGCTCGTGCTCGCCTACAGCGCGCTGATCAACGAACTGGTCCCGCACGGGCTGTACGCCGTGACGAACCTCGCGGCGGCGGTCGTGGCCATCGCGGTCGCCCGTACGCGGGGCGTCTCGAGCGACGAGATGGGTCTGCGGCGCGACCGGCTCGGACACGGGCTTCGGATCGGTCTGGTCGCCGCGATCGCGATCGGGGCGGTGATCCTGGCGCTCGCCGCCATCCCCGGACTGCGGCACGTCTTCGCCAACCAGGACGAGGCGGGCGGCTCAGGAGGGCACTTCGCGTTCGCCGTCCTGATCAGGGTCCCGATCGGGACGGCGTTACCGGAGGAGCTGATCTTCCGCGGCGCGCTGCTCGGCCTGTTCCTGCAGCGGCACTCGCGACTCGTGGCGACCGCGATCACCTCGGTGGTGTTCGGGCTGTGGCATGTCCTGCCGACGCTGCACCAGGCATCGGGCGGGGGAACCGGCTGGCCGCACGGCGGCGCGGCGCTCGTCACCGGGGACGTCATCACGGCCGTCCTGGCCACGACCGCGGCCGGATTCGCCTTCGCCTGGCTTCGATTCCGTTCGCGAAGCGTGCTCGCGCCCGTGCTGGCGCACGCCTCGTTCGACTCGTTCGGCCTGGTCGCGGCCAGGTTCGCTACCGCGAATCCCGCCTGAGCGTCCCCTGATCCGGCCCCGGCCCGACGGTCCTGCGGCGAACCCTGGGCTCGGGCGCCGACCTCGCCTCCATCGGCTCCGGCCGCGCGGCCGAGATGCGTTCGTCGTAGACGCGCGCAAACGGCCTCCCGGTCAGGCCGTGGAGGACCACGGACAGCAGGATCGTCCAGACCGCGACTTCCACGAGGGCGTTCGTCGGCAGCTGCGCGTCCCGAAGCGAGTCGTACGCGAGCAGCGTGAACACGACCGACGCAAGGCCCCGCGGCCCGAACCACCCGATGAAGGCGACGGTGTCAGACCGCAGGCCGCTTCCCAGGAGCGAGAGCGCGACCGGCACCATCCTGATCGCGGTGAGGCTGAACAGGGCGAACAGGATCGGCCTCAGGTGCAGGCCGTTCGCCAGCACGGGTCCGGCGAACACCGAACCGAAGATGGCCCACACCAGAAGCGACATGAACAGGCCGACGCGGTCGGCGAACTCGGTGGGCGCGCGCATGGCACCCTTCGTCGCCGCGCCGAACACCAGCCCGGCGACGAACGCGGAGACGAACCCGTTGCCGTGCCAGGCGACGGCGACCAGGTAGGCGGAGAGGGCCAGCGCCAGGACCAGGAGCTGCTCCGAGGCATCGGTCGTCCACCCGTGCCGGCGCGCCCGGACCACGAGCAGGCCGCCGACCAGACCGACCAGGCACGCGACGAGCACGCCGATCCCGATCTCCTTCAGCGCCTCCTGGATCAGGTGGTGCGCGCCGCTGACCTCGGTCGCGACGGTGAGCGCGAGGAAGAAGGTGACGAACGGCGTCGCGATCCCGTCGTTCAGTCCGCTCTCGACGTTGAGCAGACGTCGGACCCGCACCGGCACGTTCGGGTCGCTCACCACCGGGAGGCTGAGGGCGACGTCCGTGGGCGCGAGGATCGCCGCGACGAGCGCCGCGAGCGCCCAGTCCGCGCCGTTCAGGACGCCCCTGGCAACGAGCGTCCCCAGCCCGATCGTGAGCGGCAGGCCGATGAGCAGGAGCCTGCCGGGGAGCCGAGCGTCCGTCTCGACGCGTTTGAGGTCGACCGTCGAGGCGTCGGCGAACAGCAGGATCGCCAGGGTCAGCTCGGTGAAGACCCGCACCGGCTCGCTCTGCGCGTGAATGGTCAGCACGTCAGCGAATGCGGGACACAGGGCCGCCCCGAGCGCGACAAAGACCAGCGGACCGCCGATCGACCACCTGTCGAGTCGTCCCGCGAGCAGCGCGTAGCAGGCCGCGGCGACCGCCAGGACGGCGACGCCCGTCATGGAGCCCGCCGGGTCACTCCGTTGAGGCCGGTTTCGCCGCCTCGTTCCTCTTCCCGGCGGCCTTGCCGTCGAGCGACGCCTGGAACGGATCCGCCTCGGCGCCCTTCGGCGCCTGCGCCTCGAGTTCGCGCTTCGCATCCGACAGGGACGCCTTCACCTCATCGGACACCGTCGGGTAGCGCGGGTCGATCCCGATCAGCGCGTTGGCGATCACGGCGGCCGCGCTGATGCGCGCGAACCACTTGTGGTCCGCCGGGATCACGTGCCAGGGCGCCCATTCCGTGCTGGTGTTCGAAAGCATGTCCGAGAACGCGCGCTGGTAGTCATCCCAGAACTCACGCTCCTTGGCGTCGTTCGCGGAGAACTTCCAGTTCTTCTCGGGCAGATCCAGTCGCTTGAGGAACCGGGTCCGCTGCTGCTCCTTCGACAGGTTGAGGAACAGCTTGACGATCACGAACCCGTTCTCGGTGAGGTAGCGCTCCCAGTCGTTGATCTCCCGATAGCGGCGCTTCCAGATGTCGCCGCGCTTCGCGGACTTCGGCAGCTTCTGCTTGTCGAGGATCCCCTGGTGGACGCGTACCACGAGGACCTCCTCATAGTGCGAGCGGTTGAAGATGCCGATCTCGCCGCGCTCGGGGAGCTTGCGCGCGTACCGCCACAGGTAGTCGTGGTCGAGCTCCTCCGCCGACGGTGCCTTGAACCCGTGCACGCTCACGCCCTGCGGGTTCACGCCGCTCATCACGTGGCGGATCGTGCCGTCCTTGCCGCCTGCGTCGAGCGACTGCAGGCAGACCAGCACGCCGTAGGTGTCCTGCGCCGCGAGCCGCGCCTGATATTCGGACAGCAGCGCGATGCCCCGCTGGAGCAGGTCCTGTGCCGCCTTCTTGTTCGCGATGCCCGCCTTGTACGCGGGATCGAAGTCCTTCTCCAGCCGAACCCTCTTGCCCGGCGGCACGCGCAGCGGCTGAATGAACTCCGCGACCCGCTTGGCCTCACGCCGGGTCGCCGTCGCCGATGCCGCCACCGATTGCGCCTTCCGAGCTGCCGCCATCTACCCCACCCCTTTCCTCGCGATGCGCGTCACGCCGCCGCGGCCTCTGCCTCCGGCGCGGCGTCGCCGCCCGGCGGGGCGGCGGCCGGCGCGCTCTCCGGCACGTCGTCGATGGGCTTCCTCATCAGCAGCTTGCGCGCCTCGGAAACGACCACGATCGACAGCGCAACCCCGATGCAGATGAGCCACTGCTTGAAGCTGAGCGGAACGGTCTTGAGCAGCGTCTGGAACGGCCCGAACACGGTCCCGAGGATGATCGCCGCCAGCGACAGCCCGCTCGCGATGTTGAACCGCCGGTCGGAGAACGTGTCGACCGTGAACACCGTGTGCCGCTCGTCCTTCGTGGTGAACGAGAAGAACAGATTGAACAGCGAGAACGTGGTCAGCGCCATGGTCTGGGCGATCGGCTTGCCGTACGCGTGGTTCGCCCAGGAGGCGATGGACAGGGTCCCCAGACCCATCACGAACCCGACCGTCACCAGCCAGATCAGGAGCCGGCGGGGAAGGATCGGCTGGTCCGGCGGCCGCGGCTTGCGCGCCATGAGCCCCGCAGCCGGCTCGCCGTAACCGAGCCCAATCGCCTGGAACACGTCGGTGGTGAAGTTCACCCACAGCGTCTGCAGCGGCAGGAACGGGATGCCGCCCAGGATGTTGAAGATGCTCGCGCCGAGGAACGAGAAGATGAACCCGAACAGGCAACCCATCTGGAACCGCACGTACTTCGTCAGATTGTCGTAGAGGCCCCGGCCGAGGCGGACGGCCCGCACGATGGTCGAGAAGTCGTCGTCCGTGAGGATCATCACGGCGGCTTCCTTCGTGACCTCGGTCCCGGTGATGCCCATGGCGATGCCGATGTCCGCCTTCTTGAGGGCCGGGGCGTCGTTCACGCCGTCGCCGGTCATGGCCACGATGTGGCCCTTCCTCTTCAAAACGTCAACCAGCCTGACCTTGTCCTCGGGCGTCACGCGCGCGATCACGCCGATGCCGTCGATCTCGCGGGCGGCCTCCTCGTCGCTCATGGCGCGGAACTCGGCGCCCGTGATGGCCCGCCCTTCGATCCCCAGCTGCGACGCGATCGCCCCGGCCGTCACCGCGTGGTCGCCGGTGATCATGCGGATCCTTATGCCGGCCCGCCGCGCCGTTGCGATCGACTCCTTTGCGGTCGGGCGCGGCGGGTCGACGATCCCGACGAGCGCCATGAGCGTCAATCCGTCGAGGAGCGGCAGCAGGTCGGCGTTCGGGTCGAACGTCGCGGGGTCGAAGTCCTTGCGTGCCGTCGCCATCACTCTGAGGCCCTGTTCGCCCAGGCGCCGGTTCTCCGCGAGATAGCGCTCGCGCAGCTCATCGCCCCCCGAGCCCACCGTCAGGTCGCCCATCAGCACGGAACCGGCGCGCGCCAGCAACTGGTCCGGCGCGCCCTTGACGAACGCCCGAACGACGTCCCGCCCCGCCTCGTCCGTCATCCGGTGGAACGTCGCCATCAGCTTGTACGCCGCATCGAACGGAAGCTCGGCGATCCGTGGATAGGCCTCGCGCGTCGAGGCCGTGTCGATCCCGCCCTTCTCGGCCAGGACCACCAGGGCCCCCTCCGTCGGGTCGCCGATCAGCTCACCGTCGTTCACGACGGCGTCGGAGGCGAGGACCATCGGCAGCAGGAACTGGTCGAGCGGGATCTCGCCCTCGCCGGCGACGCGCGTGATCGCGCCGGTGGTCGAATAGCCGTTCCCCTGGACCGCGAACCGCCTTCCGACCACGGTCATCTGCACGGCCGTCATCTGGTTCAGCGTGAGTGTCCCGGTCTTGTCCGAGTTGATCGCCGAGGTCGAACCCAGCGTCTCGGTGGAGCGCAGGCGCTTCATGATCGCGCCGGCCTTCGCCAGGGTCTGCGTCCCGTAGGACAGGATCGTGGTGACGACGGCGGGGAGTCCGGTGGGGATCGCCGAGATGGCGAACGCGATCGCCGCGGTGAACACCTCGTGCCGTTCGTATCCGTGGGCGAGGTTCAGCGCGATCGAGGCGACCAGCGCGATGCCGGCGATGACCAGGATCTGGTTCGTCAGGCGCTCCAGCTGCCGGGTGAGCGGCGTCTTCGCGTCCTTCTCCGCCTGCAGCATGCCGGAGATGTGGCCGACCTCGGTGGACATGCCGGTGGCGGTCACCACGAACTCGCCCGCGCCGCGCGTGACGTTGGTGTTCATGTAGACCATGTCGCTTCGGTCGCCGAGCGGCGTGTCCACCGCCTCCACGGGCTCCACGCCCTTCGACACGGGCAGGCTCTCGCCGGTGAGGGCGGATTCGGCGACCTCGAGCGTCGCGGCCCTGAGCAGCCGGCCGTCCGCGGGGATCACGTCGCCCGCCTCGATCGAGACGACGTCCCCCGGGACCAGTTCCTCGGCCGGGATCTCCGCCAACTGGCCGTTCCGGGTCACCCGCGTGGTCACGATCATCATCTGCTGGAGCGCGGCGACCGCCGCCGCCGCCTTCCCCTCCTGCCGGAGCCCGAGCACCGCGTTGAACAGCGTGAGGAGGATCAGCATGAGACCGGTGCCGAGCTGCTTGACGGGATAGATGCTGAAGATGCCCGCCAGGAACAGGACGATCTGCATCGGGTCCCGGTACTGACGCAGGAACGCCTTCCACTCGGGTTCCTTCTTCGCCTCGGCGAACCGGTTCGGGCCGAACTTGGCCCGCCGGGGCGCGACGTCCGCGTCGGTCAGGCCCTGATCGGCGGCGACCCCGAGCGCGGCGAGGCTGTCATGGACGCTCAGGGTGTGCCACACGGGCGGCGCCGTTCCGCCGCTCGCCGGCGCGTCCGCAACCTGCTGGCTCATGCATCGTCCCCTTCCGGCCGGCGGTGGGTCACTCTAGATGACGAGTGCGGTCAGCCGCCCGGCGGGTGGTAGGACCAGTCGTAGATGACCGCCGTGTCGCAGATCAGGTCCTGGACGGCGGCGTTCCGCTTGCTCACGACGATCCACAGCAGGCCGATCGGAAAGGCCGTCCACAGGGCACCACGAAGGAGCGCGAGCCAGCCGCGCAGTCGCGCCCCGTCCGAACGCAGCGTCCGCAGGCCGAAGAACTGCTCGCCGAGGCTCCTGCCCGTGGCCGACCAGAGGTACTCGAAGTACAGCGTGGCGAACAGGAACGACAGCACGACCGAAAGCCAACCCTCCGGCCGGTCGATGTGGAAGTCGGCCGACGTGACGACCCAGCGCACCAGCGCGACGAAGCACAGGATCAGAAACCCGAGCACGAACAGCACCACCACGTCGATCACGTAGGCGAGGATCCTGGAGACGAATCCCGCGCGTATCCCCTGCAGGGCGTGGATGCGGTCGCGCCGGGCCGCCCGCTTCACCCGGGATGCCCGGGGTTCGGCGCTCACTCTGAGGCGCCGACCGACGCCGCGGCATCGCCCGGCGCGTCCGGTACGGCTTGGGCGTCGGCCTCCGCGTCGGCAGGCGGCGGCAGCGTCAATTCGCGTCCGCCCCGGCGAAGCATGATCCGGTCCACGAGCCGCTGCACCAGACGGTCTGCGTTCATCCCCTGATATCGGATCGCGTCGACGGTTTCCGCGCTGATCGAACCCGTCGACTCACGGATGATCTCGCCCACGTTGACCTCGTCCATCACCGTCGTCGTGAGGCTCGCAAGGTCGAGCCTCTCGATGATGGCCTGCACGTCCACGCGGGCTGCGATGGCGTCGATGTCGACCCTCGCCACGATCGCATCGATGTCGAGGCGATCGACGATCTCGCCGATGTCCACGCGGGCCACGATCGCGTCGATGTCGATCCGGCCCACGATGGCGTCGATGTCGATCCGGTCGACGATCCCTGCGATGTCGACGCGCGCGACGACGTCATCCAGATCGACCCGTTCGATCACGGCACCGGCGACGCGCGGCACGATCACCTCGATCACACGTGCGGCCAGATCCTCGCGGGCGACCTGCTCTACGCGACCGCGGCCGCTCCACCGGTCGAGCCACGCACCCAGGGACCGGACCGGCCGGCCGAGAGGAGTGTGCTCCGTGGCCGCGTCGCCCACGGGACGCATCGCGGCCAGACCCGCACGGGCGAGGCGCGCCGCCTGCTGCCCCGCCTCGGCCGCGAGCCCGAGGCCCGCGAAGCCAACCGTCGCCAGCATCGCGGTCAGGTCGTCGTCCCTGGCAGCAGGCACGGTCCGTCCGGATCGGGCGGCTTCCACCTCACGAAGAATGGCGACGATCGCGGCCAGGCCGAGACCGGCCGCGCCGAGCGCCAGGTCGATGAGACCGGTCGGATCGCCGGCGCCGGGCGGTTCGCTCGGTCGGGGTTCTGCGGTGCCGTTCGACCCACCGGTCGCTCCGGCGAACGGCTCCACGAGTCTGATCACGCCACCCTGCTGGCCGCTGCGCTCCATCCCACGCGCCTTTCGTCCGCCCACCCGCTCGCCGACGCGAACGACAGCAGTGTGCCACGGATGGCGTCGCGCGGACGTGATCGCCGCGGGCGACTTACCTGGCGAGCTGACGCTTGCTGTAGATCGCCCCCCAATGCCCGACGTCGCAGAGGCCGCCGAGGATCACGAAGACCCAGCCCCAGCCGCTGACGCCCTTGATTGGGCTGTAGGCGAACACGTAGAACAGCGTCGCGTAGGGCAGGATGATCAGGCCGATCAGCGGTACGACGAAGCTCGAGAACGCCCGCGTCACCAGGTTGGTGAAGATCCAGATGATCGCGAGCGCGACCCTCGGGAACATCCCGGCCAGGATCGCGAACAGACATCCCATGCCATCCCCCTCCTCGTATCGCGCGGCCCGCCCGCCGCCGTTCGGCGCCCATGCCCCGGTCCTGCCGGCCGTACTGTATGGCCGCGGTGGCCCACCGGGCAATCGCGCCACCGGCTCGAACCGCGTGCAAAGCTTCGCCGTGTGAGCGACGACACCGACCGCCACTGGATCCGGGACCTGCTCGTCGGGTTCGGAATGATCCGTCCGAAGGACGAACCCCTGCCCATGGTTCGCCGCGAGGAGGACCTCTCGGAGAACCGCGAAGCGCTCGATCGGTTCGCCACAACGGGTCCCGGTCCCATCTGGGTGCGTTGGATCCTCGTGCAGGCGGGACTGATCAGTCGGCGCTACTCGCTCGACGACGTCGGCACGCACGCGGGCTCGCTGACCTACGCGACGCTGCTCTCCATCCCCCCGTTGCTCGTGTTCGCCACGTCGATCCTCGGCTTCTTCCTGGCGGGTTCGCTGTCGGCGCAGAAGGCGGTCATCGACGGCCTCGCGGGCCTGGTCCCGCGGCCACTGCAGGGCGCAGCCACCACCGTGCTCCAGCAGCAGATGTCGGCCGCGATCGCCGGCAAGGTGTCGTTCGGCATCATCGGGCTGATCGGCCTCCTCTGGTCCTCCTCAGGGTTCGCCGCGCGCATCCGGCACGCGCTAGGGCAGATCTTCGGGACCGCACGGACGGGACTCCTGACCGGCCGTGTCGTCGGCTCGATCGTCGGCCTCCTGGTCGTGGTGTCGCTGTTCGGCTTCGCGCTGCTGTCCGGGATCGAGACGTGGCTCGCCGGGGCGCGGCCTTCGGGACTGGTCACCCGCACGACGCTCGAGATTGCGCTGGTCGTCGGGTCGTTCGCGTTCTTCCTCGTCTTCTACCGCGTGCTGACGCCCGGCCACGGACCGGGACTGTTCGCCCATGCGCCCGGCGCCGTGGTCTTCATCGCCGGTTGGCAGGTCCTGATCCTGGTCGGCGGCTACTACTTCGGCCGCGTGATCGCGAGGTCCTCCGCCCTGTACGGCACCCTCGGCGGGCTCTTCGGCGTGTTCGCCTTCCTGTACGCCACCGCGTGGCTGTTCCTGCTCGGGGCCGAATGCTCGGCGCTGCTGTGGGAGTCGCGAAGGACGCCCCCGCCCAAGCCCTGATCCCAGCGGCTTCCGGCGCCGTCCGACCGTCGTATATCGTGTGCGGCCATGTCCAGGCAGATGCTGAACGAGGCGACGTTCTCCGAGGAGCACACCCAGAAGCTGACCGGCGCGCCTGCCGGGCGGCCGGCGCGAGCCGCCGTCGCCGTGCGGAGCATGAGCTACGCCGGGACGATCGTGAAGGCTGCCTTCCTGCTGGCGATCACCATCGGGTTCGCCACCGTCGGGTGGCGCGCGGCGGCGAAGGTCCACGCGTCCTCCGGCCTGTGGTTCTTCCTGGGGTACATCCTGCTGATCGCCCTGTCGTTCGCGGCGGCCGCGAATCCTCGTCTGGCCCTGTGGGCGGGCATCCTCTACGCCGTCCTGATGGGCACCTGGATGGGATCCATCTCTCGGATCTATGAGGCGTACTACGACGGGATCGTCGGACAGGCGCTGCTGGCGTCGGTGTGCGTGTTCGCCGCGTGCCTGTTCCTCTATTCGATCCGCGCCGTCAGGGTCACGGGGAAATTCGTTCGATTCGTGCTGATCTCCGTGCTCGCGATCGGGTTCATGTACCTGGTGGGCTGGCTCGTCTCCCTGTTCGGGATCCGACTGAATTTCCTGTACAACGGATCGTCGGTGGGCGTCGGAGTCAGCCTGTTCGTCGTGATCATCGCGGCGCTGAGCCTGATCCTCGACTTCGCGATCATCGAGTCCGGCGTGAAATCACGCGCGCCGAAGGCGTTCGAGTGGTACTGCGCCTACGGGCTCCTGACCACCCTGGTGTGGCTGTACCTGGAGATCCTCAGGCTGCTCGCGCGATCCCAACGGTAAGGTAGCTTTACCGTTCCGAGCGGAGACGCTACGCGCGGCCCATCCGCGACGAGGCGCCCGCCAGCATCACCGAGACGATGATCCCGAGCGGCAGCGTTCCCCAGTAGGACGTGTTCACGTGGACGTTGCCCAGGAACAGCATCAGCAGCCAGGTCGCCGGGAACGTGGCGATCATGAAGATCACGAAAGCGGCGATCAGCGCTCTGATCATCGATCCCCTCCTCCCGCGGGAGCCGCGGCCTCATGAGTCGAATCACACGAAGGACTGAACCGTCGGCGCATCGTATACCGGCGCAGCGGGCGTTTCTGGTAGCCGCACGAAGTGAACCCGCAGGTCCTTGCATCGGCCGCATCGCCGCAATACCGTCGCGGCTTGGAAGCGGCGTACAGAGGAGGGGAGCAGCAGAATGTCAAGCAGGCGCAGTTCGACGGCGGTGGGCTTCGTCTTCTTCGCCGGCATCATGATGATCGTGACCGGGATCTTCGGCGCGCTCGAGGGCCTGGCGGCGATCATCAAGAACGAGTTCTTCGTGGTGTCGCCCAACTACGCGTTCAAGATCGACGCGTCGGCGTGGGGATGGATCCATCTGATCGTCGGAATCCTGGTGATCCTCGCCGGCCTCGCCCTGTTCCAGGGGAAGCTCTGGGCGCGGATCGTCGGTATCGCGATGGCGTCGATCTCGGCGATCACGAACTTCTTCTTCATCCCGTACTACCCGCTATGGGCGATCCTGATCATCGCGCTCGACGTCTTCATCATCTGGGCGCTCGCGGCGCACGGAGGCGAACTGGCGGAACTCCCGTAGCTCGTTCGGACGCCGCCGGAAGGACAAGGGGCAGGTGTGCGAGGTTTCGCGTGCCTGCCCCTTCGGCGTCCATCCCCCTGTTGCGCGCCCAACGTACTTCGTCGCAGGATGACCCCCGATGAGTGACGCCCCCGACACGCCGGAAGCGACCGCCGCCACGGGCGGCGGCGACCAGCGCCTCGCCATCCTGCTCGCGATGGCGATGTTCGTGCTGGTGGTCGACACCTCGCTCATGAACGTGTCGATCTCGGCGGTGGTGCACGACCTGAAGACGACCGTGAGCGGGGTGCAGTCGGCCATCGCGCTGGAAGCGCTCGTTTCCGCCGCGTTCATCCTGATCGGAAGCAAGGTCGGCGACCTGATCGGCCGCAAGCGCGCGTACGTCCTGGGCCTGCTCGGCTACGCCGTCGGCGCGCTCGCCATGGCGCTCGCGCAGAGCCTCACGGCCGTCATCGTGTTCTGGGCCGTCATCGGGGGCCTCGGCGCGTCGCTGCTGCTGCCCGCCATGCAGTCGCTGATCCACGGCAACTTCGAAGGAGCGATGCAGCGGAAGGCGTACGCGTTGGTCGGCGCCTCCGCGGCCATCGCCGCCGCCGTGGGCCCGCTCCTGGGAGGGTTCATCACGACCTTCCTGTCGTGGCGGATCGGCTTCCTCCTCGAGGACCTGATCATCATCGTCGTCCTGATCGGCATCAAGCTCGTCCACGACGTGCCCTACACCGGGCCGCGTCACATCGACCTCGTCGGTGCCGTGCTGTCCGTCCTGGGGATGGGCGGCCTGGTCCTGGGCATCCTGGTGTGGGAGGAAGGCGGCGAGGCGGTCGTCGCGCTGATGGCCATCGGGGCGATCTCGCTGGCCGGCCTGGTTTGGTGGCTGAACCGGCAGAAGCGCCTGGGCAGGCCGATGCTGCTCGATCCCGGCCTGTTCGCCTCGAAGCTCTTCCGGTTCGGCATCTCGGGACAGACGATGCAGCAGATCGCGCTCGGCGGCATGATGATCGCGCTCCCCATCTACCTGCAGATGGTGCTCGAGTACAACGCGATGCTCGCCGGCCTTTCGATGGCGCCGCTGTCGCTCAGCATGTTCGCGATCGCGC
>JBEDUK010000075.1:0-3882 GCA_040414485.1 Actinomycetota bacterium | reverse complement strand
GCAGGCGTTCGTACTCGCTCTGAACGTCGCCCACGGCGAACGACGTGAAGGGGATCCCGTCCTGAACGAGCGCCTCCTTGAAGGGTCCCGCGGCCGGGTGCGCGTCCGGTTCGAGGAGAAGCTCCGGGCCGTCCGGGTCCTCAGGTGAGACGACCGTGAGCCATCGGTGCTCGCCCAGCGGGACGTCGTTCTTCTTCTGGAACCCGAGGACGTCGGTGTAGAACCGCAGCGCCTTCTCCTGGTCGTCCACCAGCACACTGGTCAGGTTGATCCTCACGATCGCCTCCGCTTCGTCTCGTTCCGCTCCGTCGGCCACCGCTCGACGATCTCGCGCAGCGGCGAGGTGTCGAGGTGGTGGAACTTGTACCGGCCCTCCCGTGCCGTGATGACGAGCCCCGCCTCCTCCAGCACCTCGAGATGCTGGGAGATGGCCTGCCGCGATGAGGTGAGGCCGTGCTTCATGGTCAGCCGGGAACAGATCTCGAACAGCGTCTGCCCGTCGCGCTCGACCAGCTCGTCCAGGATCGCCCGCCTCGTCGGGTCGGCGATGGCCTTGAACACGTCCCCCACGGCGTCTGATCATAGGCAAGCGTACACTTGCCTGTCAAAACAGGTCGGTGGCTGCGAGAGCCGACTCGTGCCGGCACGGTTCGAAGCCGGTCAGGATCCTTCAAGAAATCGCCTGTCGGGGGGACACACGGGGAGTTTCGGGGTAGTCCCTACGTGTCGAGGCGAAGGCAGTCAATGAAGTTCAACCATGTAGTTCAGCGACTCCGCGCATGCGCATCCTCACTGGCGGTTCGGCGCGACGCCCTCATCGACGCGCTGATGTTGGTCGGAGCGCGTTGTGTCGCGCGCCTGATCCGCCTGCTCCGAATGGGGGCGGGCACCTCGCTGCCCGGGCGCGTGGTCGACCGGCTCCGGCCCGGCCTGATCGAGCGTCGGGCATCCGCCCTTCCCGGAGGCGTGGTGCTCGTGTCCGGGACGAACGGCAAGACGACCACCGCAGCCATGCTGCGGGCGATCCTTCGCGCGGCGGGCCACGACGTCGTCGCGAACGAGAGCGGCGCCAACATGACCGGAGGCATCGCGAGCGCCTTCGTGCTCGATTCCCATCATGGGACCGTGGCGGTCCTGGAGGCCGACGAGGCCGTCCTCCCCAGCCTGACCCGTCGGCTTCACCCCCGCCTCATGATCCTGACGAACGTGTTCCGTGACCAGCTCGACCGCTTCGGCGAGCCGGAGCGCGTCGTCGAACTGCTGGGGGCCGCCGCCCGGGCCTTGCCGCCCGGGGCCGGCCTCATCGTGAACGCGGACGACCCCCTCCTCTGGGAGGCGACCCGGGAGGCCGGGCCCGTCGGCTTCGGGGTTCGAACATCCTGGAACGGATCCGGCACCGGATCCCTCGACGGGGCGTCGGCGGACGGCGAGCCCGCCGTCTGCCCGGCCTGTTCCGGCCCGGTGCGATACGCGTCCCGGACGATCGGGCACCTCGGGCCCGCGCGGTGCCCCGCCTGCGGATGGCACTCGCCGGAGCCGGAGGTGAAGGGGACGGTCCTGGCCGAATCGGGCGTCGGACGGATGGTGCTCGAGGAGGACGAATGGGTCGTGACGCTGCCGCTCGGCGGACTGCACAACGCGTACAACGCGATGGCCGCGCTTGCCGCCGCGGGTGCGCTCGGCGTTCGGCACGACGACGCGCTCCGGGCGCTCGCCCACTTCCACCCTCGGTTCGGCCGCGCGGAGGAGTTCGACCACCACAGCCGGCGGCTGTGGCTCGGGCTCATCAAGAACCCGGCCGGCACAGGGGCGGTCTCACGATCGGTCGCGGCGGACCCGAGCGTCGGGGCGGTCGTGATCGCCGTGAACGATCTCGACGCCGACGGCCGCGACGTGTCCTGGATCTGGGATGCCGAATTCGAGGGCCTGGTGGAGGCCGGCATCCCGCTGGTGGCATCGGGACGCCGGGCTGAGGACGTGGCGCTCCGGCTGAAGTACGCGGGTCAGGACATGACGCCGACGGAGCACGAGCCTCTCCGCGCCATCGAGGTCGCGAGCGCGCGGTGCAAGCCCGGACAGGTGGTGGCCGTGCTCGCCACGTACACGGCGATGCTAGACGCCCGCCGTCGGCTGCTCAGCAGCCGCGTGGCCAGCGTCGAGGACCGCGGGCCCGGGGATCTGGCGGCGTGACCGCCGACCTGGTCCTCGCCCACCTCTATCCCGACCTCCTGCTGACGTACGGAGACCGGGGCAATGTGCTGGCGCTGGAGAAGCGGGCGGAGTGGAGGGGCTTCCGGGTGGAGGTCGTGGCCACGCAGCGTGGCGACCGCCTGCCCGAGTCCGCAGGCCTCATCGTGATCGGCGGCGGGACCGACCGCGTCCAGGGGATCGTGGGTTCGGACCTGATGGATCGCCGCGCCGAACTGGGCGACGCCGTGGAGCGTGGGTGCGTCGTCCTCGGCGTGTGCGGTGGCTACCAGTTCCTGGGCCATCGCTACGTGGCCGCCGACGGCAGCGAGATCCGCGGACTCGGCCTTCTCGACGTGGAGACGGTTGCCGGGAGCGACCGGATCATCGGCCGCGTCCGGGCGACGGCCAGCCTGTGGGGGCATGAATTCGAACTCGTCGGTTTCGAGAACCACGCCGGCCGAACCAGTCTCGGAGCGGAAGCGACGCCGCTCGCGACGGTGGACATGGGGGTGGGCAACGGAGGTACCGGCAGGTCTGGAGGGACCGAAGGGGCCGTCCAAGCGACCGCCGTCGGCACCTACCTCCACGGTCCGGTGCTGCCCCTGAACCCGGCCTTCGCCGACGCGCTCCTGGAGCGCGCGCTCACGCCGCTCATCGCAGATGCTCCGTTGGAGCCGCTGCCGGACGAGATGGAGCGCCTGGCCCACAGCAGCGCGCGCTCGCTCAAGCGCTGACGCCGTTCGACCTGGCCAGCGCAGCCGCTACCAGGCGATGTCGGTCGCCCAGGCGATCTCCTGCGCCGTGCGCGGGTCGGCGTTCAGTCGACGCGTCAGCTGCGCCCATGCCTGCCCCGGGCGGTTGTTGATGCCACGGCACGGGTCATGGGCCTGCGCGCAGGCCCCGCGCTGCGTCATGACGCCGGCGAACCGCATCTGGCTGTGATGCCGAAGAATGGAGTACATGCCGAGGTGGAACCACTGCTCGGCGTTGATCCCGTTCGATGCGTAGATCTCCGGCAGCGGCCAGGCGGGTGCCGCGCCCCAGGCGACGTACCACGCATCCTCCATGGTCCATCGGCCGAGGCACCACCTTCCGGCGGGCGGGCATCCGTCGAGGGAGCCGAAATCGACGTACCGCCAACTCGTCGCGCTCTCGTATCCGTGGACCCAGTCGCGGGCGTGCTTCGGTCCGCCGAAGCCGGGTTCGATGTCGTCCGCCCCATTGAACGTCACGCGCGAGGCCACCCCGGAGCGGCTTGCCCACCGATTCGCCGTCTCCACCATCTCCCCCCACGCCCGTCCGTGCGCGTAGGTGACGTGGCTGCCGTAATTGCTCGTTCCGAGCCCCAACAGGAGATCCGCTTCGGGCACCCGGCGCGCGCACGTCGAGAACCCGCGCCCGTAGCCCTCGGCTGCCCAGAGGAGCGAGCGCATCCCACGGAAGTGACCGCTGAGCAGGATCGTCCCGTAGCCACCGGCACGGCGCGCCGGTCGGCCGAACGCCAGGATCACGGTGAGGTGTTCGGGCTGCCTGCGGGACCCGATGGCCCTCGCCTGCGCGCACCCGAGCCGCCGCATATAGGGCGCGTCCGTGCGTTTCACGTATCGGCTCCACGCGGCGGAGGGCGCCCGTAAGGCATGCGGCGTCGGCCGGCTGGAAACGCGCGTGGACAGTGGTGCAGCTGCGTCGGTG
>JBEDUK010000074.1:0-41879 GCA_040414485.1 Actinomycetota bacterium | reverse complement strand
GGTCCTCCGCGGCGAAGGCCTCCGCGTCCTTCTGCATCTTCGCGATGTCGTCCTTGGACAGCGCCGTGCCGCCGGTGATCGTCATCTGCTGCTCCTTGCCTGTGGCAAGGTCCTTCGCGGAGACGTTCACGATGCCGTTGGCGTCGATGTCGAACGCCACCTCGATCTGCGGCACGCCACGGGGCGCCGGCGGGATGCCGATCAGCTGGAACTTGCCCAGCGAACGGATGCCCGGCGAGTACGTGGTCTCGCCCTCGCCCTGCAGGACGTTGATCTCCACCGACTGCTGGTTGTCCGAGGCGGTGGTGAAGGTCTCCGCCCGGCGCGTGGGGATGGTGGTGTTGCGTTCGATCATCCGCTGCACGATGCCGCCGAGGGTCTCCACGCCCAGGGACAGGGGCGTCACGTCCAGGAGCAGGATGTTCTTCACGTCGCCCTTCAGGACGCCCGCCTGGATGGCCGCGCCGACGGCGACGACCTCGTCGGGGTTCACGCCCTTGTGCGGCTCCTTGCCCCCGGTCAGGCGCTTGACCAGCTCCTGGATCATGGGCATTCGGGTCGAACCGCCCACCAGGATCACGTGGTCGATGGCGCTCGGGTCCTTGCCCCAGTCCGAGACGGCCTGGTCGAACGGGCCCTTGCAGCGCTCCACCAGGTCGGCGGTCATGCGCTCGAACTCCGAACGGGTCAGCTTCTGCTCCAAGTGGAGCGGACCGTCGGCGCCTGCGGAGATGAACGGCAGGTTGATCGTGGTCTCGGTGACCTGCGACAGCTCGATCTTGGCCTTCTCCGCGGCCTCCTTGAGGCGCTGCATGGCCATGCGGTCCTTCGACAGGTCGATGCCGTAGCCGTTCTTGAACTCGGTGACAAGCCAGTCGATGACCCGCTGGTCCCAGTCGTCGCCGCCCAGGTGCGTGTCGCCGTGGGTGGCCTTGACCTCGAACACGCCCTCGCCGATCTCAAGCAGCGACACGTCGAACGTGCCGCCGCCCAGGTCGAAGACCAGGACGGTCTGGTCGTGCTGCTTGTCGAGCCCGTAGGCGAGCGCCGCCGCCGTGGGCTCATTGATGATCCGAAGGACCTCGAGCCCCGCGATCTGGCCGGCCTCCTTCGTGGCCTGGCGCTGCGCGTCGTCGAAGTACGCCGGGACGGTCACGACGGCCTCGGTAACCTTGTCGCCGAGGTAGGACTCCGCGTCGCGCTTCAGCTTGCCCAGGATCTGGGCGGAGATCTCCTGCGGCGTCCACTGCTTGCCGTCGACGTCGAGCGACCAGTCCTTGCGGCCCATCTCACGCTTGATCGAGCGGATCGTGCGGTCCGGGTTAGTGATGGCCTGCCGCTTGGCGACCTCGCCCACCAGGATCTCGCCGTTCTTGCTGAATGCGACCACCGACGGGGTGATCCGCGACCCCTCGGCGTTGGGGATCACCACGGGCTCGCCCGCCTCCATGGTGGAGATGACCGAGTTCGTGGTCCCCAGGTCGATTCCCACTGCCTTCGCCATGCACATGCCTCCTCACCTGCGGAGATCGGTTCGTTGATGTCTCGAACCGCTGGAAACATGAGTGTATTCCTATCAAGTTCGAATTCGCAACCGCGGATCCCGGGTCGCCGGCGCTTCGGGTAGAAAGGAGACCGATGCCGCTCCCGAGGTTCGTCGCGCGCCTCAATCGGGTGGGTCTCAACCACCTGACCAGGCACATCGCTCCTCATCTCCCGGGCTTCGGCGTGGTGGAGCACCGTGGGCGCCGGTCGGGGCGCCTGTACCGAACGCCCGTCAACGTCTTCCGGGCACCGGGCGGATACCGGATCGCCCTCACCTACGGCGCCGACGCCGAATGGGTGCGCAACGTCGTGGCCGCGGGTGGAGCCGTCATCCACACGCGCGGACGCCGGGTCGCCGTCGGCGCGCCGAGGCTGGAGCACGACGAGCGGCGGCGGTCCATGCCGGACCCCGTGCGGCAGATCCTCGGACTGCTCCATGTCACGGACTTCCTCCGCCTGGACGAGGTGGACGCTCCGTAAGGCGTCGCCGTTCAGGTTTCATTCATGCGCCACGGCATAGGCTTCTCGCACCACCATGTCGCCGCAGCCTGCCCTTCCCGCACTTCGCATCCTGATCGTCGAGGACGAACCCGCCGTGCGCGACGCGCTGGATCGCGCGCTCCGGCTCGAGGGCTACGACGTGGAGACCGCGGCCGACGGCCGCGACGGACTCCGCAAGCACGACGTGACCCGGCCGGACGCCGTGGTCATGGACGTCCTGATGCCGGTCATGGACGGCCTCGAGGCCACGAGACTCCTGCGCCGAGGCGGCGACCGCACACCGATCCTGATGCTCACCGCCCGCGACGCCGTGTCCGATCGCGTGGCCGGCCTGGACGCCGGCGCCGACGACTACCTGGTCAAGCCGTTCGCGCTCGATGAGCTGCTGGCGCGGCTCCGCGCGCTCCTGCGTCGGACGGCACCCGGCGCGGACGAGCAGCCGTTGGTATTCGCCGACCTGATCCTCGATCCGCTGACACGCACGGCGCAGCGCGGCCCGCGTGCGTTCCCCTTGACGCGCACCGAATACCTGCTTCTCGATCTGTTCATGCGCAACCCCAGACGGGTGCTCACGCGCGAAACGATCCTGGATCGCGTGTGGGGCTACGACTTCGGCCCGGCGTCGAACTCGCTCGAGGTCTACGTGGGCTATCTGCGACGCAAGCTCGAGGAGGGCGGCGAGTCGCGGCTCATCTACACGGCACGCGGTGTGGGGTACGCGCTGCGCGAGGAGGAGCCGAGGTGACGTTTCGCGAGCGCCTCACCGCCGCCGCCGCGGGCGCCGTGGCGATCGCGGTGATCCTGGTCTCCGGCGCCACGTTCTTCGTCGTGCGGGCCCAGCTTCGTTCTTCGATGGACACCTCGCTCGACGGCATCGCGTCCACGGCCAGGGTCACGGAGACGTCGGGCGGCTGGCTCGTGTCGCTCAAGCACACCTCCTTCGGCGGTGCCGTGGGCGTCGCGCAGGTGCTCGAACCCAACGGCGCCGTCGGCGGACTCACAGGCGGCACCATCCCACCGACGGCGGAGGCCGAGCGCGTGGCGGCGGGCGAGATCGCGTCGCTGTATCAGGATGAGACCGTCTCCGGGGTGCACCTCCGCGTCTACACGGTCCGCGAGCCGGGGATGCCTCCCGGGATCGCCCTGCAGGTGGCCCGGCCGCTCACCGAGGTCGACCAGTCGCTGGCCCGGCTGCTGCGATGGCTCGGCCTGATGAGCGTGGTTGGGATCGCAGTTGCCGGGGGGCTCGGCTACGCGGTCTCGCGCACGGCGGCGCGGCCGATCACGCAGCTCACCGAGGCGGCCGAGCACGTCACCGCGACCGGTGACCTCTCCCAGCGGATCGAGGTGCTGAGGGAGGAGGACGAGGTCGGACGCCTGGCCGCGGCGTTCAACCGCATGCTCGCCGCGTTGGAGGCCTCCCAGGAGGCCCAGCGGCGGCTGGTCGCGGACGCGTCGCACGAGTTGCGCACGCCGCTGACCAGCCTGCGGACGAACATCGACGTGCTGGCCGGCGGACGCGAACTCCCCACGGAGGACCGAGACCGGCTGATGAGCGACGTGAGGGCGCAGATCGCCGAGCTCACGGACCTGGTCGGAGATCTGGTCGAGGCGGGCCGTGGGGCCGCGGGCGCCCCGATCGAGGTGGACGACGTGCGGCTGGACGAGCTGGTCCGCGCCGCCGTGACACGCGCCTCCGCCAGGGCGGACGCCCGCGCCATCCACTTCGACGAGCGCCTGGAACCCTGTCTGGTGCGCGGCTCGGGATCACGGCTCGAACGCGCGATCGTCAACCTGCTTGACAATGCGGTCAAGTTCAGCCCAGACGGGGCAGTCGTGGACGTCAGGTGCACGGTCGACGGCGAGGTGACCGTTCGCGACCACGGCCCCGGCATCGCCCCGGAAGACCTGCCGCGCATCTTCGACCGCTTCTATCGCTCGGATGCCGCGCGCGGCAAGCCCGGCTCCGGCCTGGGCCTCGCCATCGTCAAACAAGTTGCGGACGCGCATGGCGGCACGGTGTCCGCGGAGTCGGCACCGGACGGCGGTGCGCTGATCCGGCTTCGGGTCCCTGCCGTCGCACCCGCGGTCAGGCCCAGCGCCGAATCCTCGCCCTCTCCAGCGCACGCCGGCTGAGCCGCCATCGATAGACTGCCCGGGACCGTGCCGTCCGCGCCGCCCGAGCATTCGACCCCCGCTGCGACCGCGCTCCTCGCGCTGGGCGCGCGGGGCGTCACGGGGATCGTCGTGCTGGCGCTGCTCCTGGCCGCGGCCGTCTATCTGTTCGCGACGCGGGCCCGCACGCTGGTCGGGCTGGTCCGGCTCGGCCAGCCGGCGGATCGCACCGACACCGTCGGCAGACGCGTGGAGCTGGAGGCGACGGTCGTGCTCGGGCAGCGCAAGCTTTTCCAGCGGTTCCTGCCCGGCCTGATGCACGCGTTCATCTTCTGGGGGTTCCTGGTCCTGCTGACCACGATCCTCGAGGCGATGGGCGAATCCATCTCGCGGGGATTCGCCATCCCGTGGGTGGGTCGCATGGGCTGGCTCGGCCTGATCCAGGACGTCTTCGCGGCGCTGGTCCTGGTCGGCGTGGCGATCGCGTTCTTCATCCGAAAGGTGATGCGGCCCGATCGGTTCAAGGGCTCGCACCTGCGCGAGGCCGACTACATCCTGCTGTGGATCGCCGCCATCATCGTCACGCTGTACGTGATCAAGGCGACCTCGATCGCCGCGACCGGCGCCGCGCCGGAGACCGCGACGTGGATGCCCATCTCGAACGCCCTTTCGAACCTGTTCACCGGCTTGTCGTCGGGCGCGCTGGACGCGGTCCACGACGCGGCGCTCTGGGCGCACATCGTGCTGATCCTGGGCTTCCTGGTCTACATCCCCAGGTCGAAGCACCTGCACATCTTCGCCAGCGAGCCGAACGTCTACTTCTCGAACACGCGCGCCCGCGGGCGGCTGCGGCCCCAGAGGATCGATCTGGAGAAGCTCGAGGAAGGCGACGTGGTCCTCGGCGCCGGCACGCTCGAGGACCTGACATGGAAGGAGATCCTCGACACCTATGCGTGCACCGAATGCGGGCGGTGCCAGAACGCCTGCCCCGCGTGGAACACCGGCAAGCCGCTGTCGCCGAAGCTCTTGGTCATGAACCTGCGGGACCACGCCTTCGACCAGGGCGAGAAGCTGCTGGCGGCCAAGCGTGCCGGATCCGCCGACGGAGCGGAGCAGGTGGCCAAGGTGAGCCTCAACCCCGACATCGTCGACGACGAGGTCATCTGGTCGTGCGTCACGTGCGGGGCGTGCATGCAGGAATGCCCGGTGAACATCGAGCACGTCGACCACATCGTGGACATGCGCCGGTACCTGGTCCAGGCGGAGTCGCGCTTCCCGCAGGAGGCCGGCGCGCTGTTGCGAAACCTCGAGTCCTCGAACAACCCGTGGGGGCAGCCCCAGTCGCAGCGGGCCGCGTGGGCGAAGGGGATGGACGGCGTTCGGATCATCGAACCCGGCACCTCAGCCGCCGACCTGCCCGAGTACCTCTATTGGGTGGGCTGCGCGGGGTCCTTCGACGAACGGGCGAAGAAGATCACGCAGGCGCTCGCGCAGGTGCTCGAACAGGCGGGCGTGTCGTTCGGCATCCTCGGGCCGGCGGAGCTGTGCACCGGTGACCCCGCCCGCCGGATCGGCAACGAGTACCTCTTCCAGATGCTCGCCGAGCAAAATGTCGAAACCCTGAACGACCTGGGCGTGACCAAGATCGTGGCGAACTGCCCGCACTGCTTCAACACGCTGCGGAACGAATATCCGGACTACGGCGGCACCTACGAGGTGATCCATCACACGCAGCTGCTGGCCCGCCTGATCGCGGACGGCAGGCTGAGGCCGACAAACCCGGTGGCCGACTCGCTCACCTATCACGACCCGTGCTACCTGGGCCGCCACAACGAGGTGTACGACGCGCCCCGGGACGTGCTCGGCAAGGTTCCGGGCCTTCGGACGGTGGAGATGGAGCGGCACAAGCAGCGGGGGTTCTGCTGCGGCGCCGGCGGCGCACGCATGTGGATGGAGGAGCGGCTCGGCAAACGCATCAACGTCGAACGAACCGACGAGGCGCTCTCGACGGGGGCGTCGTCGCTCGGCGTCGCATGCCCCTATTGCATGATCATGCTCGACGACGGGGTGAAGTCCCGGGGCAAGGAGCTGCGGGTGCTGGACGTCGCGCAGGTGGTCGCCGCCTCGGTGGCGCCGCCGGCGTCGACCGCGAGCCGGCCGACACCGCAGGTCGACGACGCCCCAACATGATGGGTTAAGGCCGGGCGGTAGCCCGCCGATACCCCCCTCGTGGAACATCCCGAGAGATCCTGGAAACAGCGCACGGCAAACGACCTCCACGACGGCGCGATGCAGACCGTCGTGAGCGTGTCGCTGGAGCTGGACGGGCTGGCGCACATCATGGGTTCGAGCAACCCGCTGCCGCCCGATGAGGTCGTCATGGTGTTGCACCGCCTTCGTTCGTCCACGCAGCAGGCGGCGGCAGAGCTGCGCGCCACCGTGCGTTCGCTGACGGAGACGGCGGAGGGCGACGCGGACCCCTTTCGGTTCGCGCCGGAACTGGTCAGGGCGGTCGAAGGGCTGACGGCCGAGGGGTGGCGCGCCGAGGTGCGGGGCGCCTGACGGAAGGCAGATGACGTTGAGGATCCTGTTGGTCGACGACCACACGCTCGTCCGAAAGGGACTTGCCCAGCTCCTGTACTCCTGCATGGAAGGCGCTGAGGTGGTGGAGGCGGGCGACGCGGACGGCGCGGAGGCGCTGCTCGCGAAGGAGTCGTTCGACGTCGCCCTCGTCGACATCCGGATGCCCGGGCGCGGCGGGCTGGACCTGCTCCGTGAGATCCGAGCTACATGGCCGCAGGTGCCCGTGATCATCGTGACGAACTACGACAACCCCGAGTACGTCAAGGCCGCGATGGCCGAGGGCGCCTCCGGCTACCTGCTGAAGGACTCGACCCCCGCTGACCTGTCGCAGGCGATCTCGGTGGCCGTGTCCGGCGCCGGGAACGTGCTGTCCGCCCGCGCCATCCGGAACCTCTTCGACGGCGGCGACCCGGGCGTCAACGGATCGCGGAGCGGGACGCACCGCGGGAACGAGGCCGGGCTCACCCGGCGCGAGGCCGACATCCTCGAACTGCTGGCGGCGGGGAATTCGAACCGCGAGATCAGCCGGCGCCTGTTCCTGTCGGAGAAGACGGTGAAGGCGCACCTCGCCTCCGTGTTCCGCAAGCTCGGCGTCACGAACCGCACGCAGGCCGCGATGATGGCGATCTCCATGGGGATCGGCGAGGTCCCCGGCCAGGGCGGCCTGTCGAGCCTGGGCGGCACGCCCGGCCGCGCGGTCAGCTAGGCCGGCCTTCCTCCTTCTTCTGAGTTCTGCGTTCTGGCCCACACGGCGTCGTTGATAGGATTGGGCTCCGCCACGCCGCGGGTGTAGTTCAATGGCAGAACGCGAGCTTCCCAAGCTCGAGGCGGGGGTTCGATTCCCCTCACCCGCTCTCGTCATTCTTAGCGGCTCGACCCGCCGGTATTTGGAGTTCGGTGAGCGGCGGGTCGGTCAGTCGGGGCGTTCGCCTACCCGCATGCCGAAGCGGAACACGAGCTCGCCGCCGAAGTGCCCTCCCACCGAGATGAGCAGGGCCCCCGCCGCGTCCAGGAGGATCCACCCGATGGGCGCCCGCTGGTCGTACCGGCTGCCCCACCGGACCAGCAGATTCACGATCATGACCGCCGTGGCGGTGAGCTGGATCGACATATGGCGGTTCACCGCCGGTCGAGCCTTCGATCCCTTGCGGATCGTCGTTCGGTCCACCAGACCCGTCGTGATCACGGCGATCGAAGCGAGCAGTCCGCCCATGATCAGCCACGTCGCCGCCACGGGCGCCTCGGGAAAATGCCCGAGGCGAGAGACGATGTCCAGACCGAGCGCCGCGATGTACAGGGCGATCGGGAACACCACCACCATCGGGTGGGTCGGCGAGCCGATCGGCTTGCCCTGGACGATCTCCTTCAGCGTCCACCTGCGGCGGGGACGGTTCTCGCCGGCTCCCGCTTCGTCGCCCGTTCGCATCCCCCTCACGCTCCCTCTCGAACCCGCACGAAGGGATGATGCTCCGCCGGCCGGCGGCGGGCAAGGAGCTGACCGTCGATCGAGAATCGCCTGGACCCTGGCATACTCGACGGCCACGATCGATGTACCGACCGGGGGGTTCGGTGGAGCAGGAACCATGAGTACCGTTGCGCCGGCCCTGGCGTCCGATCCGATCCTGCAGGCGCTCTGCCCGCTGGCGTTCCACATGCGCCGCGGCGGCGCGCCGGTCGTCGGCCGCGCGACCGAACTGGACGCCATCGAAGCCGAGCTCGAGACAGCGCGGGGCGGCCTTTCGGCGGTCACCCTCGAAGGCGAACCGGGCATCGGCAAGACCCGGCTGCTGCTGGCCGCGACCGAGCTGGCCGGGCAGCGCGGCTTCACCGCCGTCGCGGTCGCCGCCGACGAGGAGCTCCGCGGCCCGTTCCTCCTGATGCGCTCGATCCTCTCCTCGGCGGTGGGCGGCCACGACGGCCCGAATCCGGACATGGCTGCGGCCGAGAACACGGTCCAGCGCGCGCTTCGGGCGCTGTCGGGCCACGACGACCCGAGCCTCGAGGGCATGCCCCCCGATCAGCGGCTCCTCCGGCAGTTCGACCTGGCGACCCTCGCCATGCGCGCGCTGGCGGCCGAGCGCCCGCTCGCGGTCCTGGCCGACAACATCCAGTGGGCGGACGCGGACAGCCTCCGCGCGCTCAGGTACGTGGTCCGGAGCGACCCGGGCAGCCCCATCCTGCTCGTGCTGACCATGCGGCCCGAGGAGACCGCGCAGGTCACCGAGGCCGTCACCCTCCTCGTCGACATGGAGCGGATGGGCCTCATCCGCCGGATGCGGCTGTCCCGGTTCACCCAGGCCGAGACGGCCGCATTCCTTCGCCAAACGCTCGGCGGCCCGCTCACCGCGGCCACTGCCGCCACGATCCACGCGCAGGCCGAGGGCGTCCCCTTCATCCTGGAGGAACTGGCCCACGCCTACCGGGACGCCGGCATGATCCAGCAGATCGACGGTGCGTGGTCGCTGGCGAAGAACGCCGATCGCCTCGCGCCGTCGGCCGTGCAGACGCTCATCCAGCGCCGGTCGGGGCGGCTGCCGGAGGAGACGAAGACCTCATTGTCGGAGGCGGCGGCGCTCGGCCGGAGCTTCAGCCTCCGCGACCTGCAGGCCGTGAAGGCCAGGCTCGGCGATCGGGACGCCGAAGCCGAGCTCGAACGGCTGGCCGAGTCGATGTCACCCGCCGTCGCGGCCGGGCTCCTGCAGCAGCATCAACCCGGGTCCCCGGCCGACTACAACTTCACCCACGAGCAGGTCCGGCAGTTCTGCCTCGCGTCGCTCTCCCCCACCCGGCGGCGGGCGATCCACGCCGCCATCGTCGACATGCTCACCGAAGGCGGGGACCCCACGCCCGGAAGCCTGCCGATGCTCGCCCACCACGCGGCGGAGGCGGGCGACGCCGAGCGCTGCGCGCGCTATTCCGTCGCCGCCGCACGGGCGGCGCTCGCATCGCACGCCCCCGACGAGGTCTTTCGCGCGGTCGAGGTCGCCCTGCCGCTCGCCACCGACCCGGCGGATCGCGTCACGCTCCTCACGCTCCGCGACGATGCCATGGACATCGTCCGCCGGCCGCTCGATCGCCTGGAGGCGCTCTCGGAACTGGCCGCGCTGGCCGACGCGCTGGGCGACGCGCACCTCGAACTCGACGTCATGCTTCGGCGATCCGCCGCGCTTCGGATCGCAGGCGAGGAGGACCGCGCCGCAGCCCTCGCCCGCCGCGTCACCGAGCTCGCCGACGAGCGGAAGGACGCGCCGGCGGCACTCGCCGCGTCACTGGAGCTCGGCCAGGCGACCCTTCGGTTCGAGCTCGGCGAGGGCTTCATACCATCCGCCGCCGAGGTCGATCTGGACGCGGCCGAGGCTGCATTTGCCAAAGCCGCGGAACTGGCGGAGGGACTCGGGAACGACGCGGCGCTCGCCGCAGCCGAACGGGAGCTCGGCGTGATCGAGATCGGCCGGGTGCGCGCGTGGTTCGTCGAACAGATCCACACCGGCGCACACATCCCGGTGATGGCGAGGGTTGCCGCCGGCGAATCGGTCGACGAGATCGTGATGACGCTCCCGGTCCTTCCGAACGTGATGGCCGCCAGCGAACACCTGCAGCGGGCGCTGGAGCTGTTCGAGAGGATCGGCGACCGGCGCGGTGTCATGTCGACCGTCATCACCATGGCCTATCAGCGGTTCGGTGCGGACATCCACATCGGGTCGAACCCCGCGCAGCGCATCGAGGAGATCCGCCGACTGGCCACCCGGCTGCAGTCCCTGTCGCGGGAGAGCGAACGGGCCGCCGTCGACGCACAGATGGCCTACGGGGTCCATGTCTTCGCCCGCGCGAAGGTCATCCCCGACCTCGCGCTGACACGCGGCGAGGAGGCGTACTGGGCCGCGAAGACGATCGGAGACCGTTCGCTGGAGTTCCTGGCGGCCGGCGGCACGGCCATGGCCCACCTCGACCTGGGCGAGGTCGCCGAGGCCGACCGGTGGCTCGACCTCGCCGCGCAGGTCGCAGCCGCCGCGCCGACCGCCCTTCGGGCGAGGCGACTCGAGCTCTGGCGGGCGCTGGTGCGCGCGGCCGACGGCGACGGGACCGCCATGCGCGAGCACTGCGAACGCGCGCTGCAGGCGGCGTCCGGGCAGGGCCGGCCCTCGGGTCGCTGCGAGATCCTCGCGCGGATGGCGCTCGAGGCCGCGCGGCTCGGGAGCGTGCGAGGCGACGAAACGCTTCTGGACCTCGCGGAGCAGTGGGCGGGGCAGGCGAAGGAGCTGGTCTCGCTGTTCGTCACCCATCAGCCGTGGACCGCGCAGGCGGACGCGGCGCTGGCCGAAGTGGCGATGGCGCGCGGCGATCTGCCCGGCGCCGCCGAGGCCGGACGACGGGTCGCCCAGTCGTTCGAGGATTCGATGCGGGAGGACGTCTACCCGGAGATGCTGCTCCCCGCCGCCCGCGCGATCATGGCCGGTGGCGAGGACGGCGAGCGGGAGTCCCTGCGCATGTTCCTGCAGATCCTGCTGGCCATGACCGCACAGCGGACGGTGGACGAGGACGTCCGCGTGAAATGGTTCCGCGGCCCGGTCGGCAGCGAGTGGGCGCGCCTGGCGGGGCCGGTATCGGACGGCGGCGTCGGAGCGGGGGCGGCCGACGGTGCGCTCTCCGGCATGGATGAGGGCGAACGCCGGCTCCTGGGCCTGCTGACCGAGGGCCTCACGACGGTTCAGATGGCCGAACGGGAGGGCATCACCGTCGAGGACGCCCACGTCCGGCTGGAGCACATGTTCGCGAAGGTCGGCGCCTCCTCCCGCGGCGAGGCGACCGCGTTCGCCCTCCGCGAGGGGGTGCTGTAGGTGGCGCTCCGGGCGAGGGTCGACCGCGCGCGCTGCATCGGCGCGGGGAACTGCATCACGATCGCGCCGACAGCGTTCGACTGGCACGACGGCGACTTCGCCAAGGCCGACGTCGTGGACCCGGCAAGCGTGGAGGACGAGCTCCTTCGCGAGGCGGCGCTCGCCTGCCCCACCCAGGCGATCACCGTGGAGGAGGTCGAGGAGCTGCTCCCCTGGCAGCTGCGGATCGCCGGCGCCGGCAGGCCCAGGCGCGTGATCAAGACGTTCATGTTCACCGACATGGTGGGGTCGACGGTGCTGGTCGAGGCGCTCGGCGACGAAGCGTGGTCGACGCTCCTTCGCTGGCACGACGACACCCTGCGATCGCTGTTCGCGGCGCACGAGGGCGAGGAGGTCTCCGACACCGGGGACGGGTTCTTCGTCGGATTCGATTCGCCGGAGGCGGCGATGGCGTGCGCGGTGGCCATCCAGCGGCGGCTGGCCGAGCACCGGCAGGCGAACGGGTTCGCGCCGCAGGTGCGGATCGGGCTGCACGCGTCGGAGGCCACGCAGGTGGCGCAGAACTTCCGCGGCAAGGGGGTGCACGAGGCGGCGCGCATCGCGGCGCTTGCGGGCGCCGGGGAGATCCTCGCGAGCCGCGCGACGGCGGCGGGGACCCGCTACCAGACGTCGGACCCGCGTTCGGTGGCGCTGAAGGGCCTGGCGGAGCCGATCGAGATCGTCTCGGTCAGCTGGCGCTGACGGAGCCTTCCGCGCCGGGTCCTGTTGGGCCCCCCCGATACCGGACCGCGTAGACCTCCTGGCCTTTCGGATACTCCTTGGTCGGGCGGAACTCCTGCTCGATCGAGACGTTGAGCGCGGCGTACACGCCGTCCTGTTCGTCCCGGAGCCCGCGGCCCAGGAGGACGTTCGCGAGCACCTCATGGGGCGCGGCGGCAGCCGCCATGCGAACCGCGCCCACGACCGGCGGCCCGACCACCGTGAGTTCGTCAGCTATCTTTACCAAATACGCCGGTCCGGCATCGAGCCCGATCGCCAGCCCCACGCCGCCCGACAGGTTCCGGGAGTTCTCTCTGAAGTCCTCCAGGACGCGCCGGTGGAACAGTTCGATCAACACGCCGGCGGTGTGCGCGACGTCGCCGGTCGTCTGGACGAAGCGCCCCTCGAGCTCGGTCGGGTCTCGCGCGTCGCGCGCGTCCGGCGCGTCCGGCTGCACGACCCAGTACGCGAGGAATCCGTCGCCGGTGAACTTGTCGAACCAGCCGCCAGAGCGCGTGATCCCCTGCTTGACGGAGGAGACGAACTTGTCCATCACCTGGGCGAAGCGTTCGATCCGGATGGCCTCTTTCATAAGCGAGGTGGATTCGCGGATGTCCGCGGCCATGACGAAGAACTGGATGGCACGTCCGTCGATGACGGCGTCGAGCAGTTCGTCCCTTCGGAACCTCGTCTCCCAGTCGGCCGGGGCGTGAGGTTTGAGGAGCCGGGCGACCCCCGCGCGTTCGCGGGTCCGTTCGCGTGCGTTCACCGCGGGACGCTGCGCCGCCGGCGCGGTCAGCTTGCGCCGCCGCCGCCGAACAGCCGGTTCAGCCACTCGGTCCACCGCTCCTCGGCACGGTGCTGGTCGACACCGGCGGCGAACAGGTGGTGCCCGACCAGGGACTGTCCCGTGAAGCCGCGGATGAACCGGTACATCGCGTCGCCGGTTCTGACGCCCAGGAATTCGCTCGAGACGTGGTCGATGGCGCCGTCCTCCGGCTCGAAGCCGTACGGCGCGAACCGCACGGCGTCTCCGAGGCCGGCGGCCGGATCGATCCCGAGCGCGTGGCGGTACATGGCCATCGCCAGGTCGGAGGTCGCGACGTCCGGTCCGTATGCGTTGATCGGCGTGGCGAACCGGCCCCGGAAGAACCGCAGATACTCGCCGAGCTTCTCGAAGTAGACCGGATCCCCGCGCTGCATGGCCTCGTATTCGGCCTCCCAGTCGCCGGTCAGCAGGCCGCTGTGCTCGTAGCGGATGCGGCTGCGGGAGGGGCCGCGCTCGTCGATGCGATAGTCGAACTGATGGAACAGGCCGTCGGGCGTCGGGTCGCTCCGGCTCGCGAAATGCGTGGGCGGCTCCCACGCCGAAACCTTCGCGGTGAGCGTGAAGTCGCCGACCGTGAGGCCGACGCGGCCTCCGTCCCTCGGCTCGATCTCGTTGCGACCCATGAACCAGGAGTCCATGCCCGGGCCCGTGGCGATGGCCTGCCAGGTCTCCTCGGGCGAGGCTTCGACCTCGGCCTCCTGCTTGATCACGAATTCCTTCGTGGACGGCTCGCTCATCGCGGGTCCCAGCCTAGTCCCGGGGCCTCCCCGCGGGCTCGCCCGAGCGTGGGCGACCCGGCGGGCCGCGCCGTCAGGAACCGTTGATCGAACCGATCAGGCCGACCAGGCCGATCACGGCGACCACCAGGCCGATCACGACGTTGCGGGTGACCCTCCGGGGGTCCGGCGGCCGAGGCTGGCGCTTGCCGGTCCGCCGTTCGACAAGGCCGGGCCGGATCTGGGCCCACAGGTTGCCGCCCGCGAAGGCCAGCCCGAGGCCGAGGATGAACTCCCACCCGAGCTGGCCGAGCGGAAGGAAGCTGTCGGCGAGCGCGGCGGCCGACCCGCAGAGCGTCGCCATCCAGATCACGCGGGCCCTCCCGTGTTCCGTTCGGCGTCCAGATACAGGGGCGCGGTGGGACACAGGTTGATGAGCGGGCAGCGTTCACACAGCGGCCTGCCCGGCTTGCAGATCTCGCGTCCCAGCCGGATCAGGCCGACGTGCATCGGGACCCGGAGGCGGGGCGGAACGGCCCCCTCCAGGATCAGATGCGCCGCTGCGGCGCCCGTCCGGTTGCCGTAGAAGCCGAGCCTGGCCGCCACGCGGTGCACGTGTGTGTCGACGGGCAGCGCATCGCGCCCGAGTGAGAATGCCAGCACGCACGCCGCCGTCTTCGGGCCGACGCCGGGGAGGGACAGCAGGTACTCGGACACCTCGGCGTCGGATGCACCGCGCATCCAGGAAAGGTCGAACGATCCGCCCTGGCGCTCGCGGATCGTCCGCAGGATCGAAAGGATGCGCGGCGCCTTCGTGTTCGCCAGGCCGCCGGGGCGGATGGCATCGGCGAGCTCGTGCTCCGGCGCGGCGGCCAGCGCCTCCCACGACGGCCAGCGGGCGCGCATGAGGCCGAACGCCCGCTCGCTGTTGACGTCACTGGTGTTCTGGGAGAGCACCGTGAGGATCAGCTCTTCGAGTGGGTCCCAGCGGCGCGGGGGCTCGAGAGGACCGAAGCGCTTCTCCAGGCGCGCGACGATCCTCCGGACGCGAGCGGAATCCGGGGGACGCGCCTGTGTGGTCGGTGGGATCGGCTGGGACACGCGAGCCATGGCGGTCGCCTAGCCTATCGGCGGGCATGGCGACGTGGGAGACGGTGCGCGAGGTGCTCGCGCAGTTGCCCGGCACCGTGGAGGACCCGCCGGGCTAAAAGCCCTTCGCGATGTTGACGAATCGGGTCAGGTGCGGCTGGAACGCCAGCTGAACCGTCGCGGTCGGCCCGTTGCGGTGCTTGGCGACGATGAGATCCGCGACGTTCTTCTTGGTGGGGTCCTCGTTGGAATCGTCGCGGTGGATGAACATGACGATGTCGCTGTCCTGTTCGATCGCGCCCGATTCACGCAGATCGGACAGCTGGGGCCGCTTGTCTGCCCGTGCCTCCGGGTTCCTGTTCAGCTGCGAGACCGCGATCACGGGCACCTCGAGCTCCTTCGCCAGCAGCTTCAACGAACGGCTGATCTCGGCGACTTCCTGTTGGCGGCTTTCGGTCCGGAGGTGACCCGACATCAGTTGGAGATAGTCCACGATCACCAGGCCCAGGCCGCCCTTCGACTTCAGCCGGCGGGCCTTCGCGCGGATGTCGACGATGCTCACGTTGCCGGAGTCCACGATGAACATCGGCGCGGCGTGCAGGCTCTCGGCGGCCTCGACGATGTGGGTCCAGTCCTCGGAGGCAACGCGGCCGGAGCGGATGCGGTCCCACGAGACCTTCGATTCGGCGCAGAGCAGACGCATGCCGATCTCGAACCGCGACATCTCGAGCGAGAACATGACCACGCGCGTGCCGGGGTGCGAATGGTCGCCCATGGCCACGTTGCGCGCCAGGTTCGTGACGAACGACGACTTGCCGACGCCGGGGCGGGCGGCCACCACGATGAGGTTGCCCGCCTGCAGGCCCGACAGGAGCTCGTCGAGATCGTTGAAGCCGGTGGGCACGCCGGCGAACGCGCTGTCTCGCTGCTGGATGTGCTCGAGCTGGACCAGGCTCTCGTCGACGAGCTCGTGCATCTCGACGACCTCGTCCTTCTCGTTCTGTCGGGCGACCGAATAGATGAGCGTCTCGGCCTCGTCCGCCGCCTTCTTCGCGTCGTCGGGAACGGCGTAGGCGGTGGCCATGATCTGGGCGGACGCGTCGATCAGGCGCCTGAGCAGCGCGTGGTGGGCGACGATGCGCGCGTAGTAGCCGGCGCTGGCGGGCGTGGGAACCGACTCCACCAGGTTGTAGACCGCGAGCGGACCACCCACGCCCTCGATGGCGCCGTGGCGCTTGAGCTCCTCGACCGTGGTGATCGCGTCGACCGGGTCGCCCCGGCCGTAGATGGCCATCATGGCTTCGAAGATCCGCTGGTGCGCGGGCCGGTAGAAGTCAGGGCCCTTGACCAGTTCGACGACCGCCGCGATCGCGTCCGCCGACAGCATCATGGATCCGAGGACCGACTCCTCGGCCTCGACGTTGTTCGGCGGAACGCGCTCCGTACGCGGTCGACGAACGTCCTCAGCGGTCCGGGCCACCCGACGCCCCCTTTCGGTGGCCCACTCTCCATGAGGACGGATGTGCGGAACAACGCCCAGAACCCGTGGAAAGCGTGTGCGAACCGGCAACCGCGCAGGTGGGAGGACGTCCGGCAGGCCGGACAATTGGCGAACTTCCCGTTTGGCCACGGCCGCTGGCCTCCGAACGCATGTTCGGATGATAACGGACGGCGCGGACAGGCGCTCGCGGGAAGGCAGCCGGCCGGAGGAGCCCGCCAACCGCGAGGTTCGCGCCGGCCTACTGCGGGACGATCTCGACCGTGACGGCAGGGTTCACGTCCGGATGCAGGTGCACGTGAACCTCATGGGTCCCGACGCTTCGGATCGGCTCGTCGAGCCGCACGTCCTTGCGGTCGACCGACGTCCCCGCCTTGGTCAGCTCCGCGGCGATGTCGGCGGCGGTGACGCTGCCGAAGAGGCGCCCGTCCTCGCCCGCGCGCGCGGCGATCCGCACGGGCGTGGCGACCAGCGCGGTCGCGACCGTCTCGGCCTCGCGGCGAGCCTTCTCCACCCGGTCGCGGTGACCCTTGGACAGCCGGTCGGCGTGGCGCATGCCGCCCTTGGTCGCCGCGACCGCCATGCCCCTTGGGATCAGGAAGTTCCGCGCGTAGCCGTCCTTGACCTCGACGACGTCGCCCGGCGCGCCGAGCGTGTCCACCTCGCGCTGCAGGATGACCCTCATCGCGTCGAATAGGGCAGGAGGGCCATCTCGCGGGCGTTCTTCACGGCCATGGCGACGTCACGCTGGTGCTGCACGCAGTTTCCCGTCACGCGGCGCGAGCGGATCTTGCCGCGCTCGGAGACGTACTTGCGCAGCGTCCCGGCGTCCTTGTAGTCGACATAGTCGACCTTGTCCCTGCAGAACTGGCAGATCTTCTTCTTCTGCTTCTTCTGCCAGGCCTTCTCGTCCTTCTCCCGGCGTCTTCGCTGAACCTTCGGCATACGCGTTCGCTACTCCTCCGTAGAGCCTCCGGCGCCCACCGGGACGGCCCCGGCGTTCCAGTCCTGGCGGCCCTGCTTCTCGGGCTTGGCCGTGGCCCACTTGAGGCTCGGCCCGACCTCGTCGGCTTCGATCTCGATCTTGCTGCGCTTGTCGCCCTCGGGCGTCTCCCACGAGTTCGTGCGGAGGCGGCCGACCACGATCACGCGCGAGCCCTGCGTGAGGGACTCGGCCACGTTCTCCGCGAGCTGTCGCCACGCGGTGACGTCGAAGAACGACGTCTCGACGTCGCGCCATTGGCCGGACTCGTCCGGGGCGCGCCGGCTGACGGCCACGCCGAACTTGACGAGCGCCGCGCCGTTGGGCGTGTAGCGCAACTCGGGGTCCCGGGTCAGGTTCCCCACGATCATGACCTGGTTCTCGTTCGCCATCTCTCTCACCTGTTTCTTCGAGCCGTCCCCACGCCGGCGTCTGCCGCGGGAGAGGGGAAGAACGATGGTTGTTCGCTGTCTTGGGGGGCTACGAGGCTTCCGCGGCCACCGTGTCCGACTCGGCGGTCGCCGCCGGTTCCTCGGTCGCGGCCGGTTCCTCGGCGGCCGGTTCCTCGGTCGTCTCCCCCTCCGCCGAGGCGTCCGACTCCTCCGACTCGGCGGAGGGTTCGGGCGGCGCGGAGGCCTGTGCGTCGGCCTGCGGCTTGGATGCCGAATCCCGCCGCTTCCGCTCCGGCGGCTTCTGCATGACCTTGAACCGCACGACCTCGTCGGCGAGGTGCAGGACGCGCTCGAGCTCGTCGATCGACGTTGGGTCGGCGGTGAAGTCGACCACGGCGTAGTAGCCCTCGGTGTGCTTGTCGATGGCGAACGCCAGCCTGCGCCGGCCCCACGCATCGGTGTTGGTCACCTCACCCTGGGACCCGCCGATCACCCTGGTGATCCGGTCGACGGCACTGCTCAACAACGCTTCGTCCGCGTCGGCGGGCAGGATGAGCATGACTTCGTACTTCCGCATTCCACCTCCTCTGGTCTGGGCGGCCCCCCGCAGACGGGGAGCAGGAGTGGCCGTCCATGCTAGCAGCCGTGCCGTTCACGGCTTCCTCAGGCCGAACCGTACACCCCGGCACCGACACGCACGAAAACGAGCCGCCCCGCGACGCCGCGGACAGGACGCCGAAGCCCGCGATCGCACGGGCCGCACCGGTAGAATGGCGGCCTGACACGAGCCGTGCACTCAGCACGAAGGAGGCGCGAGCCATGACCGTCACCGTCCGCGACGTGCGGGCCTTCAAGGAGCGTGGCGAACGATTCGTCATGCTCACCGCGTACGACGTCCCCACCGCGAGCATCCTCGACCAGGCCGGCGTGCCGGTGCTCCTGGTCGGCGACTCGCTCGCCCAGAACGTCCTGGGCTACCCCACGACGCTCCCCGTGACCATGGAGGAGATGCTGCACCACACCCGCGCGGTCGCCCGGGGCGCGTCGAACGCGCTCATCGTGGGTGACATGCCGTTCCTTTCGTACCAGACCTCCCTGGAGGACGGCATCCGCAATGCGGGTCGCTTCCTGAAGGAGGGCGGGGCGCACGCGGTCAAGATCGAAGGACCCATGACCGAACTGGTCGACGCCCTGGTCGATCGGGGGATCCCCGTCATGGGGCACCTGGGCCTCACGCCCCAGTCGGTGCACGCCATGGGCGGCTACCGGGTGCAGGGTCGATCCGAGCAGGACGCGCAGCGCCTCATGGTCGAGGCCGAGCACCTGGCGAAGGCTGGTGCGTTCTCGATCGTGCTGGAGGGTGTCCCCGTCGATGTCGCGAGGCACATCACGGCGTCCGTGGACGTGCCCACGATCGGCATCGGGGCCGGTTCCCACTGCGACGGACAGGTCCTGGTGATCACCGACCTGCTCGGCCTGGGCCCGGGCCCGTACGCGAAGTTCGTCAAGCCCTATGCGGACCTCCGTTCGGAGATCACCCGGGCCGTGACGGCCTTCCGCGCCGACGTGGAGGCGGGCGTCTTCCCGGACGACGCGCACTCGTACCACTGACGCCCGGACCCGGATTCGCGGAGGCCGCACTGGTCCCGTCCGCCCGGAACCGCCGTCCGGGTGCGCTTCGTCGATAATCCTGGCGATGACCGAACGCACACCCGTCCGGACGGCCTCGTCCGTCTCGCTGGCATTGGTGCTGGCCGTCACCAGCGTCACGCTGCTCGCGGGCCTGGTGGTCAAGGCGCCGTGCGCGTCGGGCGAGTGGTCCGCGGGCATCCAGTACAAGCATCTGTGCTACTCGGACCTGGTTCCGCTGTTCGGCACCGAGCATCTCGACGGCGGCCGGCTCCCCTACCTCGATCACTGCCCGCCCGAGGCGGGGCAGCAGTGCGACGAATATCCCGTCCTCACCATGTGGTTCATGCGCGCCGCGGCTTGGATCGGGCCCGGGTACGCCCCGTTCTTCTTCGTCAACGTCGCCCTGCTCGCGGCGGCCGCGCTGATCACCGCCGCCCTGCTGTACCGGATGGCCGGCGTCCGCGCGCTGTATTTCGCACTGGCACCGACGTTGCTGATCTACGGCTTCATGAACTGGGACCTGTTCGCCGTGGCGCTCGCGACGGCGGGCACGTACTTCTTCTTCAAACGAAAAGACGCCGCGGCCGGCGCGATGCTTGGGCTGGGCGCGGCCGCCAAGCTCTTCCCCGGCCTGCTGCTCATCCCGTTCGCCCTCACCCGGCTGCGCGCGGGACGGCGCCGGGAGGCCGGGGTGCTCGCCGCCTGGACGGTCGGCTCGTGGCTCTTCGTGAACGTGCCGTTCGCGCTGATCGCGCCGCACCAGTGGCAGACGTTCTTCCGGTTCAACACCCAGCGACCGGTCGACTGGGACAGCCTGTGGTTCGTAGCGTGCCACGGACTGCACGCGTCGGCATCGTGCGGGTTGAGCACGAAGATGGTCAACGTCGTGTCGCTGGTGACGTTCGGTGTGGGCGCCTACCTGCTGTGGGTGATTCGATCCGTCAGGCAGCCTGACTTCCCGGCGTGGACGTTCGCCTTTCCTCTGCTCGTGACGTTCCTGTTGGCGAACAAGGTGTATTCGCCCCAGTACGGACTGTGGCTGCTTCCGTGGTTCGCGCTGGCCCTGCCGAACCCGTGGCTGTTCGGACTGTTCGAGCTCACGGACGTTGCCGTGTTCCTCACGCGCTTCACCTGGTTCGGCAGGCTCGCGGCAGACCAGGGCGATCCGGCGTTCGCGGGCTACCACGGCGCGCCGCTCGGTCTTTTCGAGTTCGCGGTGCTCCTGCGTGCCCTCGTGCTGGTGGCGTGCCTGGTCGCATGGGCGCTCGGGGAACGCGGGCGGCATGGCATCCCGGTACGCGCTTCGCCCGGCGAACCGCAGTTGCTGGGGGCGGCCACATGAGGACGACCGAACGTCCGGCCCTCGAGCGGACGCCCCCGATCACGGGGAGCGTCCGCCTGCGGGACGGCCTTCGCTACAGCCTCCTGGTGTTCCTGTGCGTCCGGATCGGACTGGCGATCGTGGCGCTCGCGGCGACGGCGCTGCTTCCGCACACCGCGACGTTGGAGCCGCCCGCGAACGCGGTGCTCCCCCACCCGGTGAGCGTGCCGGGCTGGCCGGCGCACCTGTTCACGCCCGGATGGCACAACCTGTTCACCGCGTGGGAGCGGTTCGACGGGCTCTGGTACCTGCGCATCGCGGCCGGCGGCTACGCCAACGCCGACGGGAGCGCCGCGTTCTTTCCGCTCTACCCCATCCTGATCCGCGGCGTGTCGTTCCTGATAGGGAACCACCCGTTCGCTGCCTCGCTGATCGTTTCGAACGCCTGTTTCGCCGCGTCGCTGGTGGTGCTCTACGCGCTGACGGTGCGGGAGACCGCCTCGGAGGACATCGCGCGCCGGACGGTCCTGTACCTGGCGGTCTTCCCGACGGCGTTCTTCTTCCTGGCGCCGTACAGCGAGTCGCTCTTCCTGCTGCTCGTCCTGCTCATGTTCTGGTTCATCCGGGATGACCGCTGGGGGCCGGGCGCCGCGGCGGCGGGGCTTGCGGCGCTCACACGAAACCTGGGCGTCGTGCTCGTGATCCCGATGGCCGTGGAGGCGTGGCGCCAGATCCGGTACTCGGGAGAGCACGTCGCCCGGCGCGCCCTGGCGTGCGCGACGCCGATCCTCGCGATCATCCCGTACCTGTGGTTCTGGTACCGCCTCTCCGGCGACTGGCTCGCGCCGATCCACCAGCAGGCGAACTGGGAGCGCCATCTGCAGAACCCGATCTCCACACTCGCCAAGGGCACCCACGAAGCGTTCCGCTGGATCGGCGTGTACGCGGGCGGCTACCACCTGGTGGACTGGCTGATCGTGGTGCCGGTGCTGGCGGGGGCGCTGTACGCGGCCGTCAAGTTCAGGCCGACCTACGGCGCCTACGTCTGGGCCAGCATCCTCCCGCCGCTCTCGTTCATCTTCGCGGGCAGGCCGCTCATGTCGCTGCCCAGGTTCGCCCTGCCGCTGTTTCCGGTGTTCTGGGCGTTCGCTCGATGGACGGAAGGGTCCCGCGCACGTCAGGACATGGTGCTGGTGGCCTCATCCGCACTGCTCGGGATCCTGTTGCTCCTGTTCGTGAACTGGTACTACGTGTTCTGACGGTGCCGTGGCCGGTGTTTGGCGGTCTTGCGTCCCGTCCCCGCCCGGCCGCACAATGGCGCTTCAGCCCAGGCCCGGGGACGCCGATGGAGAACGTGGCATGCCGATCAGCGTGGTGATTGCGGACGACCATTCCCTGGTCCGACAGGGTCTGCGTCGCTATCTGGAGATGGCCGGCGACATCCAGGTCCTCGGTGAGGCGGCGAACGGCTCCGAGGTCCTGCGGATGATCGACAACGGCACGGGCGAACCCGATATCGTCCTGCTCGACATCCGCATGCCGGAGATGGACGGGCTCGAGGCCGCGCGGCGTATCCGGGTCCGGCACCCGAAGGTGGGCATCATCATCCTCACCGCCTACGACGACCGCCAGTTCGTGGTCGAGGCCGTTCGCGCGGGCGCGCGCGGCTACGTGCTGAAGGCGCGCGACGCCGAGCACCTCATCCAGACCGTCCGGCTCGTCGCCGGCGGGAACATGGTGATCGACCCGCAGTTGGTCGTGGCGCTCGCGGAGGAGCTCACGGCGTCGAACGAGCGCGACCGCAAGGCCGAGACGCTCACGGCGCGCGAGATCGAAGTTCTGCAGTTGCTCGCGTTCGGTCACACGAACAAGGACATCGCCGAGCAGCTGTTCATCTCACCGGACACGGTCAAGACCCACCTCGAGCACATCTTCGAGAAGCTCGGCACATCGGACCGGACGGCGGCCGTGGCCGAGGCGCTTCGTCGTCGCCTGATCGAATAGGCGGCCCGCGGGTCAACGCCCGCACCGTTCTCCTTCGTCGCCCTGAGCGCCGTGTCCGGCGATCAGATCCGTTGCCCGCTGATCACCGATCTCGTCGGGACGCGGCTGGTGGTTCCGTTCTCGGACGAAGGACCTAGGCCGAACGCCCGATCCAGTGGTCCTTCGGAAGGTGGGGATTCCACTCAACGATGGAGGGCCTTCCGGCCGATACCTACGGATGATGTCAACGAGCCACCTCAGCGCGCCCCCGACCGAGGGATCGCTCATCGAGCCGGCCCCCGGCGGCCTGGCGACCCGGCGGGCGCTCCCGGCGGCGCTGTGGACCGTCGCCGCGGCGCTCGCCTTCGTGTCGGCGTTCCTTCCGGGGAGCGTCGATGCGGCCGTGCGGCCGGTGACGGCGCTCGCGGCGACCTCGCTCGCCGCCGGCGTCACGATCGGCGGGCGACGCGACCGTAGGTTGGGCCGAAGGAGCGCCGTTATCTCGTGGGCACTGCTGTGCGTGAGCGCGTACCTCGTCGGTTCGCTGCTGTTCGGCGAGCTGAGGGGCGCGGACGCCGGCGCCGACGCGTATGCGGCGGGGATGCTGGCCGTGCTCCTGATCGGCCTGGGGGCCGTGCTGGCCGAGATGCGCGCCCGCGTGCGCGAGGACGCCTGGGAGGTCGGTTCGGACGTCGTCCTGGTGGCCGGCGTGATCGCGGGCTGGGTGTTCGTGGTCGTGACCGGACGGGACTGGAGCGGCGACTCGATGGATCACGCGGCCCTGGCCGCGACCGTGGGCACCGCGGCGGCCCTGCTCTTCGCGGCCGGATCGGCGCTGGCGCTCTGGTGGCCGTCGCGCGCCCGATTCCTGCTGTTCGTGGCCACCTCGATCCTGGCGACGGCGGGCGCTGCCGCTGCGTTCAGCGGGAGCTTCACGGCCGGCGGGATCCTGCCCGCCGTCCAGATCCTGGTCCTGGGTGGCCTCGGGCTGTTCACGGGCGGGGTGGTGGCGGCACCGGGATGGGCCGCGCGCTCGAACAGGCACGTGGAGCGGTCCGAAGGGCTCGCCGTCGGGGCCACGCCGAGGGGGACCACGTCGGTCGAGGCCGCCGGCCCTCAGGTTCGAGCGATCCGGTCGATCCTCCTGGTGCTTGCGCTGGTCGGCGCGTGCGCGTTCCTCGGGGTGGCGCTGGTCTCGAGGGCGACCAGCGGCACCGCCGAGCACACGCTCCTGATCGTCTGGGTCGCCTCCCTGGTGGGGCTTCGGACGCTGGCCAATCAGCGCGCGATGACGCTGACCCACCGCCGCCTGCAGAGTGCCCTTCGCGAGCGGCAGCGCGCGGTCGAATCCATGCAGTCGGCGATGGTCGGCCTGCAGGAGTCCGACCAGCGCTTGCGCGGTCTGCTGGAGGCGGCGCTTGACGGCGTGGTCGAGATCGGGGCGGGCGGGGTGGTCGTTCGGGCCAACGACGCGTTCCGGACGATGGTGGGGCTTCCTTCGGATCAGCTGGCCGGACGGACCTGGACGGAGGTCGCGGCGATGACCGGCGCCGACACCGAGATGCTCGCGCTCCGAACGACCGGTCATGCCGTGATCGAACCCGACGGACGGCCGGTGCATCTCGAGGCCCGGATCTCGAGGGTGCCGACCGACCCGCCCGGGACGCTCATGCTGGTTCGCGACGTGACCGCGAGCAAGGTCGCCGAACAGACCATCCGCACGCTGTTCCAGTTCCTGCAGGACCGCGACGAGGATCGGACGCGCTACATGCGCAGGACGAACCTGGCGATCGAGGCCGAACGGAACAAGATCGCGCGAGACCTGCACGACGGTCCGATCCAAGGTGTCGCCGCTGCGTCGCTGTCGCTCGAGGCGGTTCGACTCATGGTGAAGTCGGGCCAGCACGGGCGCGCCGAGGAGATGCTCGCTTCGGTCCGGGAGGAGCTCCGCGAGGAGACCGAGAACCTCCGCCGGCTCATGAGCGACCTTCGGCCGCCGCTGTTGGAGGAGCGTGGGTTGGTGCCCGCCGTGAAGGAGCTGTGCGCGCGATTCGCCGAATCGACCGGGGTCGCCGCGCACGTCCAGGCCATGGGCACCGACGTCGTCCCGAGCGAGGTCGACACCGTCGCCTACCGGGTGATCCAGGAGGCGCTGTCGAACGTGAAGAAGCACGCGCACGCCCGTTCGGTGACCGTGCGGATCGAGGCGGCCAAGGGCAGGCTCGAGGTCGAGGTGGAGGACGACGGCGACGGCTTCGACTCCTCGGAGGCTCGCGAGTACCTGCGGCGCGGGAAGGTGGGGCTCGCCTCGATGCGGGAGCGGACCGAGCTCGGGTCCGGGACGTTCACGCTGCGGAGCCGGCCCGGCGCGGGAACCACGGTGTTGGCGACCCTGCCGCTCGGCTCGGATCCGGCGAGGACCTGATTCCCCCGGGTGATCAGCGGAAGCGGGTAGACAGCGGCGGCGCGCCGCCCAGGCCCGTCGGGACCACGGAAGCCTCCATCGCCTCGGCCATGCCGACGACCGGCTCGGTGCCGTTCCCGATCGGCCCGGTGGTCGGAGGCGGGCTCTGCGTCGGCGTGGGGGACGGCGTCGGCGTGGGGGTTGGCGTTGGGGTCGGGGTTGGCGTCGGGGTTGGCGTCGGGGTCGGTGTGGGCGTCGGGGTCGGTGTCGGGCTGGGCGAAGGCGACGGGGACGGGCTCGGCGGGATCGCCCCGCTCGGCGTCGCGTTGTAGCCGTTGAAGCTGGGCTTCGCGAACCCCTTGGGCGGTACGTTCGCGAGCGCCTGCGTCATGAAGTCGTGCCAGATGAGCGCCGGGATGGTCCCGCCGAACACCTCGGGGAAGCCTTCGATGTTCTTCATCGAGGTCGTCTCGTTCTTCGGGTAGCCCACCCACGCACACGTGGCGAGCTGCGGCGTGTACCCGCAGAACCACGCGTCGTGATAGTCCTGCGTGGTCCCGGTCTTGCCGGCGGCGGGCCGGCCGATGTCGGCGCGCGTGCCGGTTCCGTACTGGATCACGCGCTGCAGCGCGTAGGTGACGAGATCGGCGTCGTTCTGGTTCATCACGGTCGTGCCGGTCGTGTCCGTCTGCTGCACGACGTGCCCGTTCGGGTCCTTCACGCGCCACAGGCCGGTCGCGGCGTGGTGGACGCCGCGGGCCGCCAGCGTGGCGTAGGCGTCGGCCATGTCGAGGGGGTGGACGCCCTGGGTCCCCAACGTGATCGAGCACACCGGCTGGAGCGGCGTGTTGATGCCCAGGCGGTGGGCGACGTCGACCACGGCCTCCGGGTCGACCTTGGTCACCAGCTGGGCGAAGATCGTGTTCACCGAGAAGGCGGTCGCGTTCGTCAGGTTCATGGTGCCGCCTTCCTCGTCGGCGGCATTGCTCGGCGCCCAGTGCGTGCCGTCCTTGTTGTTGCAGCGCGGGTCGGTGATGACGATCTGCGGGGGTCCATTCCACATCGAATTCAGCGAGATGTGCGCCTCCATGGCTGCGGCGAGTGTGAAGGGCTTGAAGGCGCTGCCCGCCTGCCGGCCCGGACCGAACGTCGCCACGTTGACCTGACTCTTGGCGAAGTTCCGTCCGCCGACCATCGCCCGGATGGCGCCCGTGGTCGGGTCGATGGCGACCACCGCCGCGGACGGGTCGCTCGGCAGATGCAGATGCGCGGCGACCGCGCGCTCGGCGTCGTGTTGCAGGCGAAGGTCGAGGGTGGTCGTCACGCGGAGGCCGCCGGCGAACGCGGCTTCGCCGAACTGGTCCTGCAGCGCGTTCGTGACGTACTGGACGAAGTACGGCGCCGGGCCGATACCGGGGGACGCCTTCTTGAGGATGATCGGCTGGCCCTTGAGCGTGACGGCGGTCGACCTCGCGAGGTAGCCGTACCGTGCCATGGCGTCGAGGACCTGATCGCGACGGACCTGGGCGCTGGCGGGATGGCGGTAGGGGTCGTCCGCCGTCGGAGACTGCAGCAGGCCGGCAAGCGTCGCGGACTGGATGGGGGTGAGGGCGGAGGCCGGCACGCCGAAGTAGGTCTCGGCGGCGGCCTGCGCGCCGTACGCGCCGTGGCCGAAGTACACGATGTTGAGGTACTTCTCGAGGATCTGGGCCTTCGTGTACCGGTGACTGATCTTGACCGCGAGCATGGCCTCCTTGATCTTGCGCGCGTACGTCTGCTCGCTGGAGAGGTAGACGTTCTTCACGTACTGCTGGGTGATCGTCGAGGCGCCCTGCACGGTCCGGTGATGGACGAGGTTCTCCCACGCTGCGCGGACGATGGCGGTCGGCGAGACGCCGCCCTCGCGGTAGAAGTTGTGGTCCTCGATGGCGATGACCGCGTGCTGGAGATCGATCGAGATCTGGTTCAGCGGCACCTCCGTGCGGTTCACGCTGGCGTGCAGCGTCGTGAGCAGGTGGCCGTAGCGGTCGTAGACGTAGGTGGTCTGCGGGGCCGGTGGGGTGTTCGGGACCTCGAGGTGCTGGTAGACGTAATACAGCGTTGCGGCGAACGCGCCGACGACGACGATCGGGACGGCGAGGAACGTCCACCAGTAACGGCGGAAGAAGCCCCGTTTCTTGGGGCCGGTCGGCTTCGGCTTCGGCTTCGCGGTCGCGCTCGGAGGCGGGGAACCATTCGATCGCCGGTGCCGGCCTCGAGGCGAACCGGTGTCAAGAGCCACTGTCGCCGATGGTACCCGAGGGTTGGCTGGTGAAAGCCTCGCGCGGGCGCGAAGAAGTCATGAAGGCGTGGTCGACGCGCGGGCCGGTCGGCTTGAGCGGAGGGGACGCCCTCTCAGACGGCCGAGCGCGTCATGAACGCTTCAGCAAGGTGGTTCCACGAGCAGTCGATGCAGACCTCGACGACGTAGCACGAGGCTGTGCGGAGCTTCCGGGCGAGGGCGAGCGCCTCGTCGACGCGAAACGCGCGGCCGTTGTTCTGCCGGAGGCCGTCGGCGAAGACGTAGGCGAGGACGCGCAGGTCGCCGTCCTCGCAGACGGGGCATCGGCTGGCGGCCTCCTGACCGAGGTAGCGGCCGGCCCGGACGAGCTCTGGATGCGCGTCGCAGATCTCGGGCTTGGACAGCAGGCCTCGCTTGAAGTTCCGGAGCAGGGCGCGCTTGGCGAGCGTGTAATCGACCGCCCCCATCCGAACAGCTGCCGTTGGCCGTGCGCCGTTCGTGCCGCCACCGCTCCCACCGCGCCGCGGCCGTTGACGGGCTGGTGCGGCCGGCGCGCGGTGGTCCGGCGCCGAGGTACCGGTCGCGCCCGTGCGAGACATGGCGCTCATTCTAGGCCGCGGACATCCACTCACGCAGGTTGCGCGGCTTGTCGCGCTTGGGGGCGATTGTCCACGCGCGACGTGGTGCTCCCGAGGGGGCCGGGCGCGTTCCTTGGCCGGCGGTCACGGCGATCCGATCACGGCGCGGGCGCGTGCGGTGACGGGGCGGTCGGGACCGAGCAGCACGAAGGTCGCGGTGAGCCTGACCACGACCGTCGCCTCGGACGAGCCGGAATCGCACGTGCATGCCTCGAGTTCGGCGCCGTTCGCCGCGGCGAGCCGGGCGGCAGCGACCGCCGGCTCCTCGCCTTCCGGAACCGCGATCGCCTTTGCGGCCGCGAGCGCCGCTGCGTCCGCGGCCGTCTGCGCGCGGCCGGTCGCGCCGACCGCCCGCCCGACGTCGACGGCCGCGAGGCACAGGATGCACGCCAGCAACGTCATAGCGGCTGCGACGATCGAGACGGAGCCCGACTCGCCGGGTCCGATGCGCACCGGTCGGACCTTCATCCGGTTTCGGCCTGCATCACCGCCGCGGCCGACAGATCCACCGCGGACGGGAACAACCATCCCACGGCCGGCACGACGACCGCGTCGTGATACGTCACCCGGACGCTCACCTCGCCGAGCGGCGGTCCGTCCCGATCTACGACGACGTCGACGCGCGACCCGTCGACGCCCGGAGCCGCATCGAACACCGCCTGGCGGACCAACCCGTCGTCCGTGGAAACCGCCGCTTCGCGAGCGCCGGCCCGTGCCGCTCCCTGCACCACGAGCTGATCCTTGACCAGCAGGGCAACCTGCAGTGTGGCCAGCGCCAGCACCAGCAGAAGGGGAAGGACCAGAGCGAACTCCACGGTCGCGGAGCCCGTATGACGGCACGCACCTGGCCGCTTCGATCCGCCCTGATCCCCCACGGATCGGCTCGACCTGCCGGCCGAGCCATCCATTACTGCCCGCCGTTCGTGATCTGATCGATGATGTTGTCGAAGAACGCGGGCAACTTGCCGGACGAACGGGCCCACGCGATCAGCACGATGGCCACCGCCGCCGCGGCAAGGATCACCAGGGCGTACTCCGCGGTCGTCTGACCCTCTTCGCGGCGCGAACGCCCGACCAGCGCCGCCACCGGTTGAACCAACAGCGTCGTCGAAAGCGCGTGCAGCCGAAGGCAGAAACCGAGCATCTGTCACCTCCCTTCTCACTTCCCAGCCCATCAATGGAGGGACCGGACGGTCGACAGCAGCACCGGCCCCACGGTGAGGAGGAGGAAGGCGGGAAGGATGAGGAAGACCAGTGGGAAGAGCATCTTGACGGGCGCGCGCCGCGCCCGTTCCTCGGCCCGCGCGCGACGCTCGGCTCGAAGTTCGTCGACGAGCGCGTGCAGCGCGCCACGCGCCGATGCACCGAGCCGGTGCGACCGTTGGAGCGAGCGTGCCAGCATCGCTAGCCCCGGGGAGCCGGTGCGCTTCACGACCCGATCGAGCGTGTCTCGCCACGGTTCGCCCAGCTGTATCCGCGCAGCCGCGTCGCGCAGCTCGTCCCCAAGAGGCGCCAACAAGGCGTCGGCGGACCGGACGAACGCGGCGGGCGGAGGGAGACCGGATTCCGTCGCCGCGACGAGGAGTTCGACCAGTTCAGGGACCTGCGCGTCGACCCGGGCGGTGCGACGCCGGGCCCTTCGCGCGAGCCCGATCCCGGGGAGCCTCGAGCCGACCAGCGCCCCGAGCGGGGCGAGCATGATCAGGGCGGGGCCGAGCAGTGCGGCCGCCGGGACGGCGATCATCGCGCCGGTGCCGGCTGCGAGCAGAGACCGGCCTGCGAACTCCTCGACGGTCCACGTGCTGCCCGCCGCCGCCAACCGGTCGGTGAGGACGGTTCTGGCCTGGGCACGATGGACCACGATCAGCGCTGCCCTCGAACGACCAAGTCGCCGGCCGAGACCGAGCATCCGACGTTGACGGTCCGTCGGCCGCCGAGGTGCGATCGCTGCCAGCGCACGGCGACGGGCGAGCCGGCGCCGACTCGTGACTCCGAGCGAGATCGCAACCGTCGCTCCCGTGAGGGACGCGGCAACGACCCAGGCCTGAATCTCCGCCGTCACGACTCAACCTTGATCAGGTGACGGATCCAGACGAAGGCAATCGCCTCGAGAACGAGGCCCACCACGATCATCGCGATCCCGGCCGGAGATCGATAAACCGGTGCCAGCTCGCGATGCGAGGTGACGGACAGGACGAGGAAGAAACCGATCGGCAGGGCGCCGAGCACGGTTCCCGAGATGCGCGCCTGCGCGGTCAGGGCACGCAGCTCCCGCCTGACGGCGATCCGGTGCCGAATGGTTGTGGCGACCTCCTTCAGCGGCACCGCGACGTTGCCACCGCTTCGGTGGTGAATGCCCATCACCAACCCGAACAGCCTGGCGTCTTCGGTGCCGATGCCCTCTGCGAGGTCGCCGAGGGCTTCATCGAACGGCGTGCCGAGACGTTGCCCGGATATGACACGCATCACGAGGGACCGCATGGGTTCCTCGACCTCCTCCGCACCGACGGTCAGGGCCTGCGCCACCGAAGCGCCGCCTCTCACGGCCAGCGCACAGGCCTCGACGACCTCTGCCAACTGCCGTTCGAGCACCTGTGCTCGCCGGCCGGCGCGGCTCCTGCGAAGCACGCGGATCGTTCCGACGGCGGCACCGGCACCGAGAAGCGCCCCAGGGCCGCCCACGATCCGAAGTCCTGCCAGGCCGCCGATGAAGGCGGCGGCCGCTGTCCGAGCGGCAGTGACGGCCGCGGGCTCGTCGACGTCGATCCTTAGCAACCGCCGAAGTCCGATCGACCGACCCGGTGCGGCATGACCCGGTGGTGCACTGCCCAAGCCGCCGAGCAGAATCAGTCGTCGTTCGACGACACCGCGACGGTGCCCGTTGACAAGGAGCGTCAGCGAACCGGCGATCACGAGGACGAAGGCGACGATGGGCATCCTGCTCACTCCAGGATCGAACCCAATCGACGTGGGCGTCCCACCCAGGGCACCCACCGGCGCCCCGTCCGCCTGGCGGTCGTGCGCGCGCCATCCCCTCTCTCAGCATGGTTCGCGGGGACCGTCGCGGTCGACGATCGCCCGTGCGGAACGACCGCCTCAGCCATCCGATGCGCGGGGGCCCGTCCCCGAGTCCGCTCATACACGCGGCTCGTGGCGATCGCGCCCGCCCGCATTCCGTCCACCGCCGTGATCGTGACCACCGCGCGCCTGCCGTCCGGCAGCCGAGCCGTGTGCACGATGAGATCCAGCGCCGACGCGATCTGCTCTCTCACGTGCGACACGGGCAGATCCAGGTCCGACATCAGCGCCATGGTCTCCAGCCGCGAGAGCAGGTCCAGCGACGTGTTGGCGTGAGCGGTTGACATGGAGCCCTCGTGACCCGTGTTCATGGCCTGGAGCATGTCGATGGCCTCGCCGCCACGGACCTCACCGACGATGATCCGATCGGGTCGCATCCGAAGGGCGTTCCGCACCAGGGCGCGCACCGTGACGGCGCCGACGCCGTCGACGTTGGGCGGCCTGGCCTCGAGCGAGACCACGTGCGGTTGCTGGAGTCGCAATTCGGCGACGTCCTCGATGGTGATCAGCCGTTCGGCCTCGGGAATGAAGGAGGACAGCACGCCGAGCAGCGTGGTCTTGCCGGAGCCCGTTCCGCCCGACACCAGGATGTTGGCCCTGCCTTGCACCCGGTTCGCCAGCAGGTCCAGAACGTCGGAGGGAATCGAATCATGCTCGATCAATTCCTGTGGCGTGAACGGCTTGAGCGCGAACTTCCGAATGGTCACGGTTGGACCGCAGAGCGAAAGGGGCGGGATGATCGCGTTCACCCTCGCGCCGTCCGGAAGGCGCGCGTCCACGTACGGCGACGCCTCGTCAACACGAAGGCCGAGCGGCGACACGATGCGTTCGATCAAGTTCAAGACCTGTGCCTCCCCCTCAAACCACGGGCCTTGCGCTCGTTCGACCCGCCCCTTCCGCTCCACGAACACGTCGTCGGCTCCATTCACCATCACCTCGCTGATCTCCGGGTCCTTGAGCAATCGCTCGATGGGTCCGAAGCCGACGACTTCGTCAGACACCTCGTTCACCACGCGGGCCAGGGCCTGGTCCGGGAGGATGGCCCGCTCTTCCGCAAGCAGCTGTCGGATGGTCCCTCGGACGGCCAGCCGGCGCTGCGGGACGGACAGGTCCTCCAGGCGCCCGGCCTCGCCGCTCATCAGCCGGTCCCGCACAAGACCCTTGAGGCGCGTCGCGTCGACCGTTCGAGTCACGACGCGTCCCCTTGCGCCTCGCGCACCTGGTCGAGCCGCTGGGCAAGCCGGGCGACGTCGCGCCACGCGGGCCGGCGACCCGGCACCAGTCGTCCACGACCCTGCGCGGCTGCGACCGACGGATCCGACCGGACGCGGTCCAGAGCCCGGAGACCAAGAACACGTTCGGCTTCCGCTTGCGTCACCTCTGCGCGCCGAGTCGAGTTCAGGACGACCGCGATCTGCGGATGCGCTCCGGCGCGCCCTCCGTCGAACCGGATCGCGTCGAGCGCGCGTCGAGCCCCGTACAGGGCCATCAGGTCGAGGCCCGTGACGAGGACGACCTGGTCCGCGATCCACAGCGCCGCCCGCGTGAGATCTTCGAGCGCCCGAGGAAGGTGCAGCACCACGCGGTCGAACTCTCCGGCGAGCAGCGCCGCGCACGCGGCGTAGAGGCCGACCGGAACGGAAGGTCCCGACTCGTCAGGGTGCGCCTCCTCCCGCCCGCGCCCCGATCTCGCGAGAAGGACGTCGAAGCCGGCGTCGTGCCGGATCAGGGCGTTCGAAACGTGGTCGGGGCTCAGTTCGCTCGCGACGGGCACGAGATCCTCCACCGAGCGAACCTCGCCCTCGAGAAGACCGAGCACCGCGGTCAGGTCGCCGAACGAATGATCCATGTCGACCAGGACGGCTCGATGCCCGCGACCGGCGAACGCCGCCGCCAGATGCGTCGCGATGAACGTGGCGCCGGCTCCGCCGCGACTGGCGAGCACCGCGATCACGGCACCGCGGGGACGCGCCGTCGCGGCCGCCCGAGCCGCGGACGACCGGATCGCGTCGACGAGGTCGGTTCGTTCCTCCGGCCAGCAGAAGGCGCCCTGGGCCCCTGCTTCGATCGCCGTGCGAAGCACGGGCACCGTCATCTCCTGCGCGACGAGGAAGACCGGCGGTGCGGGGCCGACGGCATGAGCCACCTCGCGCCCGAATCGGGGACAGACCAGCAGGATGTCGGCTTCGGTCAGCACCCCGACCGCGGGCCTTTGTTCCGATCGCGGGGGCTCGTCGGTGACCGACGCGACGATCTCGAGGCCGGGCTCCCGCCCCACATAGTCCAGCACCTCATGGTGGAAGGCCACGTCGCCGATCGCGATGGCGGCGCGGATCGGCGGGCCGCCGCGCAGCGCCGCATCGCGAAGCTTCGTTTCGGGCTCCAGGGGCGACGGCGCCACGTCCACACCCACAGGGCGTTCGTGAAGTTCGCCGAGCATGCCGTTCGATGTCGTTCGTCCCACCATCGATCCCCGTCCTGCTCCTCGCTCCGCTCCTTGCGGCCGTCCTGGATGGACGGCTCGACCGGGGAAGCCTTCTCGGGGAAGGGGGAAGAGGGAAGCGTGACCGCGCCCCACGCCAGCGCCGCGCGTGGGGACGGTCGAGGAAGGGTGAGGAAGTCAGGGAAGGTGCCGGCGGTGGGAAGGCCCCTGGAGGAAGGTGGAAGGACCGCCTGCCGCCCGATCGACCGGCCGGTCGCACCGAGCACGATCACGGTACGACCGATCGCGGTGCTCGCCAATCGCCCGTCTGGCCGATTCTCTCGATCCCCCGACCGGGGCTTCTGTTCATCCCCCGTCGTCGATTCGACCAGGTGGCGAGGCGCGTCGCATCGCGCCGGCGTTCGGGAGGGGCCGGTTCAGTCCGTGTCGACCGGCTCGATCCCCAGACGATCAAGGCGCTGCCGGTGGCGATCGAGCAGCGTGAGGACGAACCGCTTTCCCGCTTGGGAACCGCCGAGCAACGTCCGCAATCCCTCGGTTGCCTCCAGCGCCCTGCTCGTCTGGGTCAGCGCCTCTCCGACGATCCGTCGCGAGTAGTCGGCGATCCGCGTCGCACTCGCCGGATCCTCACGAAGATGCCGGCTGAGCTCGTCCAGCGCGAACGACTCCTGCGCCTCACGATCGCGGAGGGCGCGCCGGATGACCTCAGCGGACACGCGGTCCACCAGCGGAACCAGGACGTCGGCGAAGTCCGACACCAGCGCGTCGCCCACGTAATGGAACGTCTGGGCTTCGATCCAATCGGTGGGCTCGGTGTCCGCGAAGAAGGTGTCGAAGAACGGCCGAACCAGGTCGGTGAACGCCTCGGCTCCGAGCTCGCGGACCCGCGCCGCGACCAGCTCCCAGTTCTGGCGCTCCAGGCGGGCGATGTGCTCCTGTTCCTCTCGGGCCCGCCCGTCGGGTGCGAGATCGACCGCCCGCTCCGCGCGGTTCGCGCCCAGCAGCTCCCCATAGGCGAGCGCCGCGAGGATCTCAGCGGTGAAGCGTTCATCCGTCACGGCCCCGGCCGGGGCTTCGACGCCATCCTCTTCGCTCGCCACGAGGCTGCATTCTACCGGCGGCGTCCCGGGTTGGGTCGGAACGCGACCCGCCCCCGCGATCGAGCAGGACGCGTTTGCCCAGGTCAGACCGTGTCACACCCGGGCTCTACGATGCGGCCATGGGCGAGGTCATCGATTTCGAACGTTGGTCGGCGGAGCGCGCTCGGGGCGGAGGGCGGCGGCCGCCGCGGAGGATGGTGGAGGGCTGGCTCGACCCCGCGGTGCACCGGCTGGACCGCGCCGTCACGCGCATCGATCGCATCACCACCCGGGTGCAGGCGCGCGGCGGCAGCCTGGCTCCGGACGTCGAGACCGAGCTGCTCGCGCTCGTCGGCCAGATCTCGCTGGGAATGGTCGACGAAGCCGCGTCGCGCGCCGAACGCCTGGCAGACGTGCTCGGCGGTGCCCGTTCGTCAGGAGGCGGCTGACCGTGCCGACGCGCCGGACGCTCGTGACATGCGCATCAGGCGCGGCCTGACCAGGACCCAGCCGATCACTCCGGCGACGGCGGCTGCCAGAACGACCCGCGCCGTCGTGGGCGTGCGCTGTGGGACCGACGCGAGGCGGTCCCGGAGCCGAACGGGACGCCGGAAGTCCCGGATCTGCCACCCGCGCTCGCCGGCGATCCGGCGCAGGTCGCGGTCGGGGTTCACCGCGACCGGATGGCCGACCGTTTCGAGCATGGGGAGGTCGCTGATCGAGTCCGAGTAGGCATACGAGGAGGCCAGGTCGATCTCGTGGTCCGCCGCTGCCTCCCTGATGGCGACGGCCTTGTTCTCACCCGCGCAGTAGAACTCGATCTCACCCGTGTAGCGGCCCTGGTCGTCGACGGCGGTCCGCGTCGCGATCACGCTGACCGGCCCCAGACGCTCTGCGAGCGGCCGAACCACCTCTTCGGGCGAGCTCGACACGATGAACACCGCGCGGTGTCTGGCTCGATGAAGCTCCATCAGGTCGAGCGCCTCCAGGTACAGGTACGGGTCGATCACCGAGGTCACGGCCTCACGGGCGACCTCTTCCACCTGCGCGCGGTCCCACCCCTTCGTGATCGCCATCACCTCCTCCTTGATGCGGTCGAGGCGGCGGTCATCGGCGCCCTGGAGGAGATAGACGATCTGCGCGTACGCACCCTTCAGCATCATCGAACGCGTCATCAGCCCGGCTTCGTACATCGGCCGGCTCAGCGCGAGGGAGCTGGACCGCGAGATCACGGTCTTGTCCAGGTCGAAGAAGGCCGCCTCCACGACGATCAGCCTACCCCGGCCCACGACGACGCCCGGGTGGATACCATGGCGAGCCATGCGCATCTGCCTGATGATCGAGGGCCAGGAGAACGTCACCTGGGAGCAGTGGCAGGCCCTCGCCCGGACCGCCGAGGAACAGGGGTTCGACGTGCTGTTCCGTTCGGACCACTACTCCTCGCTCCGGGGCCACGACACGGAGGGGTCGATGGACGCGTGGACCACGCTCGCGGCGCTCGCGGCCATCACCGAACGGATCCACCTGGGCACGCTCGTCTCGCCCGTGACCTTCCGGCACCCGTCCGTGCTCGCGAAGTCGGTCGTCACGGCCGATCGCGTGTCCGGCGGCCGCATCGAGTTCGGCATGGGCGCCGGCTGGCACGAGGGCGAGCACCGCCAGTGGGGGTTCGCGTTTCCTCCGGCGGGCGAGCGGGTCGACATGCTCGAGGAGCAGGTCGAGATCGTCCACCGACTGCTGTCGAAGAACGAACCGCGGGTCAGCTTCCAGGGCCGCCACTACCAACTCGACGACTGCCCCGCGCTTCCGAAGCCCATCGCCGATCCCCACCCTCGGCTCCTGGTCGGCGGCGACGGCGGCCCGCGCGTCGCCCGCACCGCCGCGCGCTGGGCCGACGAGTACAACATGCATTCGATCTCTCCGGAGCGCTGCGCCGAGGTCCGCGGTCGCCTGGACGACGCGTGCCGAAGCGAGGGACGCGACCCTCAGACGCTTCCGCTCTCGTTGATGGTCGGGTTCGCGATCGGCGAGGACGCTGCCGATGCGGCCGAACGCGCCACCCGGCTGCTGGCGCACCGCGGGACGCCTGCCGGAGACGACCCGGTCGAGACGCTGAGTGCCTACTCGATCGCGGGCGCGCCCGACCGGGCGCTCGAGCAACTGGCCGCGTTCGCGAAGGTGGGCGTTCGGCGCGTCATGCTGCAGCACCTGCTCCACGAGGACCTCGACGCGCTCCGGGTGATCGGGCGCCATATCATCCCGGCCGCGGACACGCTCTGACCCACGCCCCCCGGTGTCGGCCGCCGCTCCCGGCCGCTGGCGGCCGCCCCAGGCTCGCCTCACCCCACCCTGAGCGCCGTCCGATCCAGAGAGAACCGCCGTCCCGGCAAGCCAGGGTCGACCCCGCTCGCCAGATCCGCCAGGATCTCCCCGATCAACGGCACGAACTTGAACCCGTGCCCGCTGAATCCGGCACCGACCACCACGTCGCCGGCGCGGTCCAGGATGAAGTCCTCGTCCGGTGTGAGCGAATACAGACACGTCTCGGGCGCGATGACGTTGGGCACGACCCCCGGCAGGCGCCGCGCGGCGTAGCTCGCGACCGGCTCCAGCCGGGCGGCGTCCACCTCGAACGGCCCGTCGTCAGGATCGATCTCCGGGCCCGGATCGTGGTCGCCCATCTTCACACCCGGAGCGACCCCGACGGGCGGCACCGCGTAGTGCACCAGGTTCGGGCCGACCCATTCGACGAACGTGGGCATTGCCGCCACCGCTGCCGCATCCGCGGGAGCGAAGTGGGCGACCATCTGCAGCGTCGGAAGGACCGGGACGAGCCTGTCGAGCACCGCCGTCAGAAGCCGGCCGGCCCACGGGCCGGGCGTCATGACCACCACGCCGGCCGCGAACTCGGTGTCGCCGGCGCCAACCACGATGTGCCCCCCGTCGCCGCGGACGACCCGGACCGCCGCGCCCGACCGGACCTCGGCGCCCCGTTCTCGCGCCAGCCGAACCTGCGCCGCCACCGTGCGGTCGGCGAGCGCCACGCCGCCGTCGGGCTGGTAGAGCACCCGCTCGAACCCGTCGAAGTCGATCGAAGGGAACCGCTCCGCCGCATCCGACGCGGGAAGCCATTCGCTTCGCACCCCGGCCTCCTCGAGCGCCCGGGCGCACTCCAGCGCGATCGGGCCGGAGTCGATGCCCCCGGTCGTCACGAGCAGCTGCTCGCCTGCCTCATCCTCCAGGCGGCGCCACGCCGGGAGCGCGCGCTCGGCAAGGCGCACATAGTCCGTGTCCGGGTACGACAGACGAAAGATCCGGATCGCGCCGTGCGACGCCCCCCTGGCATGGCCCGGCTCGAACTGTTCGATGAGCGCGACCGAACGCCCGCGGCGAGCGAGGCTGAGCGCCGCCGCCGAGCCCATGGCCCCGCCTCCCACCACGGCGACATCGAATCGTTCCACGGGCCGTGATCGTACCCAGACAGGCGGCCCGTCCGGCCGCACAACCTAGGCAGCCCGCCCGCCAAACATGGGCACCGATGCCGATGGCCCGGCCCGGTCGCGATCCATAACGTCGCCCGTGCGATCGCATTCGAGCACCCATCGGCAGAGAGAGGGAGACGCAGCACATGCCGCTGTTCATGGACATGCACACGATCGAGGGCGGCGTTTCGATGGACGACGTCGCGAAGGCGCACATCGCCGACCTGAAGGCGCAGGGCGACTACGACGTCCGCTACCTCCGGTACTGGGTCGACGAAGGACAGGGCCGGGTGTTCTGCCTGGTCGAGGCCCCGTCGGCCACCGCGGCCGCGACCGTGCACCGCGAGGCGCACGGCCTGGTCGCGCAGGACATCTACCAGGTCCAGGAGGGCTCCTGATCGGCATGGGCCGGCCGGAGCCACACCCAACGAGCGAAGGGAACGACGAATGAGCAAGCTTCGGATCGTCCGATACGGCGGGATCGCCGCCGTCGTGGTCGCGCTGGCGGCCGTGATGCTCCCGGCCTGGGCGCAATCCTCGGGCGGAGGGCGCGCGTCGGCGCCGTCGGCGCCGGCGGGCGACAGGAAGCTCACCGCCCAACTGGCGGAGATGCGCCTGGCGACGGCGAAGTTCGCCACCAGCCTCCAGGCCGCCGAGGACGCGGGCTACGAGATCATCACCCAGATGATCCCGAACATGGGCTTCCACTACATGAACCCGAACATCACCGGGTTCGACGTGCGCAAGCCGCAGATCCTCGTGTACGAGCACCACGGGAGCACCTACCAGCTGGGCGCCCTGGAATGGGTCTTCGCCTCGATGCCCCAGACGCCACCGCTGCAGAACGCGACGTTCGGATTCTTCCCGGCCGCGTGCCACTACAAGGACGGCACGTTCATCTTGGAGGAGGACCCGAACAACTGCCCACCAACCAACCCCGACACGGGCTCGCCATTCAACTTCTGGCACCCGGACCTGTTCACGCTCCACGTGTGGGTCTGGTACCCGAACCCGGCGGGGCTGTACGCCGGGACGAACCCGCTGGTCGCACCCTTCAACGGCGGATAAGCAGCACGGTCTTCACGGTCGCACGAGTGGAGGACGGCTCCTACGAGCCGTCCTCCTTGCGTTCGCGCCGCCGCGTCCGCACTGGTGCGGCGGCCGTGGTTCCAGCGCCGACAAGGCGGCTGGCTATGCTGGCCGGCGGAGGCGTCCGGGCGCCTGGTGGGCCCCCCGGTCTTCAAAACCGGTGAAGCGGTTGACTCCGCTTGGCGGGTTCGATTCCCGTCCGCCTCCGCCACCGCAGGTCAGAGCGCCGCCGGGGCTGACGTCGAATCCTCGGGCACTTCCTCGGATCGCGACGTCGTAGCCAGCCGAGCGGAGGCCCGCGCCGAGTGCGACATACGGACTGAACGTTGCCCCGCGAGCCGGCGGTCAGGATGACGATTCGCGCGACCGAAGGCTCCCCTCGTCCGAGATTGCCGTGACTGGCCCTGCCACCTCGCGTGACAGGGTCTCGTACATCCGAACCGCGACGACGATCCCTGATCCGGCCGTCGCCACCGCGCCGAGCCAGATCGCGGCGGGGATCCCCAGCAGGTCCGCCACGACCCCGGCGAACATCGCGCCGATCGCGTACCCCGCATCGCGCCAGAGCCGGTACACACCCACGGCCGAGGCGCGCCACAGCGGATGAGCGACGTCGCCGACGGCTGCCAGCAGCGTCGGATAGACCATCGCGGTTCCCGCTCCCAAGAGCGCCGAACCGAGCGCCCACGGCGCGAACGACGACGAGGAAACGATCGCCGCCAAGCCCGCAGCCTGAACCCACATGCCGGCCGCGATGAGCCACTTCCGCCCGATGCGGTCGGAGACTGCCCCGGTCGCGAGTTGACCAAGCCCCCAGACGCCCGGGTAGATCGCGGCGAGTGCGCCGATTGCCGCGACAGACACCCCGTGTCGCGCATAGAACAGCGGAAACAACCCCCACGCGAGACCGTCATTCAGATTGTTGACGAGGCCCGCCTGGCTGCAAGAGGAGAGCGCCGGTTCGCGGAAGCTCGTCAGCATGAAGACCCGGCGCGTGGACAGACCCGCGTGCACATCGCTCGAGACGGGTCGATGCCCTTCGGCCTCCAGCTTGGCGTGTCCGCGGGTCTCACGAACGAAGATCGCCGAAAGGGCAAGGCCCAGTCCCGCGTAGGCCAGCCCGAGGAAGAACGGGGCGGGCCGCAAGCCAGCACGTTCGGCGATGTAGCCCGTGGCGAACGCGGTCACGGCCACGGCGAGATACCCGGCCGCTTCGTTCAATCCCATCGCCAGGCCGCGCCGCTTCGGGCCCGCGAGGTCGATCTTCATGATGACGGTGGTCGACCATGTGAGGCCCTGGTTCACGCCGAGCAGCACGTTCGCAGCGACGATCCATCCCCACGCCGGCGCGACCATCACGATCACCGGCACGGGAAGGCCGATGAGCCAGCCGGCGACGAGGAGAGGCTTGCGGCCGTACCGATCCGACAGCGTGCCGGCCGCGAAGTTCGTCGCCGCCTTGACCAGGCCGAACACGACGATGAAGGAGAGGGCCGCGGTATACGCGTCCACGTGGAACACTCGGGTGGCGATCAGCGGGACGACCGTGCGTTCTTGGCCGACCATCCCGCCGACAAGCCCGTTGATGCCGACCAGGAGCGAGAATTGGGCGAGATTCGCCCTGAGACCGAGCCTCGGTTCGGTCGTGCGTCTCACGCTTCGCCGACGTCGCCGCCCGCGCCGGTTGCGAGCTCGAACCCGGCGCCCTCCCAGCCACCGGTGCCGCCGTCGAGGTTGAGCGACGTGTACCCGAGCGCTTCGAGGCATGACAGGGCGGCACTCGAGCGCTCGCCGTGGCCGCAATACGCGATGATGGGTTCGTTCTCCCGCAGGCGAACTGCTTCGGTCAGACGACCGAGCGGCACGTTGATCGCCCCGAGGATATGCCCCGCCGCGAACTCCGATGGCTCACGAGCGTCCAGTGCCATTGCGTGCGTCGCCTTACGCCGTCCCCGGCTGAGGATCGCTCCGTCGGTACGCACCAGGGACTACGGGCGTGCGGCTTCGATGATCGAGCAGGCCGAGCTCCGAAGCCCGACGAGTCGCGTCCGCTCGCGACCGACAGTCCAGTTTGGTGAGGATGTTCTGCACGTGCATGTCGACGGTACGCGGGCTGAGGAATAGCTCGTGAGCGATTTCTTTGTTCGTCCGGCCGACCCCGACAAGGCGGATGATCTCCGTCTCTCGACGCGTCAGCACGTTCGTGACGTCAGGCCCACTCCCACGTCTGGTCCTTCGATCCGCTCTCTCGCCCAGTGCAGCGACCTCGGCTGCGAGGGTCCCCACGAGCGGTCCGGCCTTGAGGCGCCTGGCGAGCCGGTGCGCCGTCACCAGATGCTCCACCGCCTCGCCCTGCCGGCCGGTGAGCAGAAGCGTGTGCGCGAACCGCCGTTCGGAGTGGATCCGTTCGAAGGGGGCTCCGACGCCCTGGAGCAGCTCGACCGCGCGAACGAACTGCGTCTCCGCCTGCTCGAAGAGGCCGTCGAGCAAGGCTGTTTCGCCGAGCCCATGGGAGAACGCCGACAGCGCCTCGTCCTGCGGCGAGTCGGTGGCGATCCGACCGAGTGAGGCGACACACTCACGTGTCGCATCGATATCGCCG
>JBEDUK010000073.1:0-35458 GCA_040414485.1 Actinomycetota bacterium | reverse complement strand
TCTGGCCGCCGCCGGTCTCTCTCGTCGCCATCGGAACCTCCGCATCCCGGGGCTTCCGACATTAGTCGGCGCTCCGGGCCGCGGCACGGAACTCACCCGCCGGAGAGCGCCTCGACGAGCGCGTCCGCCGTAGGCGAACGGTCCAGCAGGGCGCCGACGTGCGCCTTCGTGCCCCGCAGCGGCTCGAGCGTCGGCACCCGGACCAGCGACTCCCGGCCGAGGTCGAAGATGACCGAGTCCCAGGACGCGGCCGCGACCTGGGTCGGATAGCGGCGCAGGCACTCGCCCCGGAAGTAGGCCCTGGTGTCCTCCGGAGCGTGGTCGACGGCCGAGAGCACCTCGTCCTCGGTGACCAGCCGCTCCATCGCGCCGCGGGCGACCAGGCGGGCGTAGAGGCCCTTGTCCGGGCGGACGTCCGAGTACTGCAGGTCGACCAGCTGCAGCCGGGGCGAGTTCCAGCCGAGCCCGTCCCGGGACCGGTAGCCCTCGAGCAGCCGCAGCTTGGCCACCCAGTCAAGCTCCCGGGCGCACAGCATCGGGTCCTGCTCCAGCCGGGTCAGCACCGACTCCCACCGGTCGAGCACGTCCGCGGTCTGCGCGTCCACGTCGTCGCCGAACCGGTCTTCCACGTACTTGCGGGCCTGCTCGAGGTATTCCATCTGCAGCTGGACCGCGGTCAGCCGCCGGCCCGAGCGCAGCGTGAGCAGGTGCTTCAGCGCCGGGTCGTGGGAGACCGCGCGCAGGCTCGAGACCGGCTCCTCGACCGACAGGTCCACGGTCAGGAACTTGTCCTCGATCATGGCCAGGACCAGCGAGGTCGTGCCGAGCTTGAGGTACGTCGAGATCTCCGACAGGTTGGCGTCGCCGATGATCACGTGCAGCCGGCGGTAGCGCTCGGCGTCCGCGTGCGGCTCGTCCCTGGTGTTGATGATCGGTCGCTTCAGCGTGGTCTCCAGGCCGACCTCGACCTCGAAGAAGTCGGCCCGCTGGGACAGCTGGAACCCCTCGCCGCGGCCGTCCTGGCCGACTCCGACCCGGCCCTGGCCGGCGACGACCTGGCGCGAGACGAAGAACGGGGTCAAGTGCCGGACGATGTCCGCGAACGGGGTCGCCCTGGACATCAGGTAGTTCTCGTGCGACCCGTACGACTGGCCCTTGTTGTCGGTGTTGTTCTTGTAGAGCTGGATCGGCGGCTGCCCCGGCACGGTCTGCGCCGCCCGCCGGGACGCCTCGGCCATGATCCGCTCCCCCGCCTTGTCCCAGAGCACCACGTCGCGGGGGTTGGTCACCTCGGGCGTGGAGTACTCCGGGTGGGCGTGGTCGACGTAGAGCCGGGCGCCGTTGGTGAGGATGACGTTGGCCAGGCCGGCGTCGTCCTCGGCCTCGAGGTACTCCGGGCCGAGCGCGCTGCCCAGATCGAAGCCGCGGGCGTCCCTCAGCGGGGACTCCTCCTCGAAGTCCCAGCGGGCCCGGCGGTTGCGGGGAACGTCGGGGCGGCCGCCGTACCCGTTGACGATCTGCGACGACAGCAGCATCGCGTTGGCACCCGGCTGGCCGGGCACGGACACCCCGTACTCGACCTCAGTGCCCATCACCCGGCGAACGGTCATGCATTCCAGCCTACGGCCGCGACGGCGAGTTACGAGTCGAACGTCACGCCGGCAAGGATGCGGTCGACCGCCTGATCGGCGCCGGCGGCCGTGCTCTGCTCCCGGAACGCGATCTTCGAATGGGGCAGCCACCACAGCCGCGGGTTGAAGTCCTGGCCCGCGTTCTGGCAGTTGACCTGCCAGTGCGCGTACGCGGCGGTCTTCGGGCCGACCTTCCGGAAGCCCTTGTCCACGACCGTGCTGCGGGCGACCGGTCCGGCGGCGGTGCCGTCGCCGCAGGCCGGCGCGCCCGATCCCCACCACCAGCCGTCCGGGGCGCCGGGCGCCGGGTCGGACACCGAACCGCCGGAGCGCCGGGTCGCACCGATGTCGATGACCTCCAGGCTGCAGCCGCTGTCGTTGCCGAGGACCAGGCAGAGGGCGTCGCCGTTCTTGCTCGCCCTGGTCACGCCGGTGAGCGGGATCGTGGCCGTGCCCACCGTGGCGGACTGGCCGGACACCGTGGTCGGGGCGGGTGTCGCCGCGGCTGCCTCGGACGGCTTCGGCTGGGCCCGTCCAGGGTTCGTGGCGTCAGCCGCCAGCGCGCCGTGGCCGGGGATCTGGCCGGCACCGCAGCCGGCGAGCGCGAGTCCGGCCGCCGCGGTCGCAACTGCCCGCACGACTCTTCTCACGCCGGGCACCCTACGACGGGCACGACAGCGGCGCCGCTCCTGTCCCGGAACGGCGCCGCTGCGTAGTGAGTCCCTTACGTACAGGCAACTACAGGTATTGACCCGTGTTGGAGATCGTGTCGATGGCCCGGCCCGAGTCGGCGCCCTTGCCGGTGACGAGCGTACGGATGTAGACGATCCGCTCGCCCTTCTTGCCGGATATGCGAGCCCAGTCGTCCGGGTTGGTCGTGTTGGGCAGGTCCTCGTTCTCCCGGAACTCGTCCAGGCAGGCGGTGACCAGGTGCTGCAGGCGCAGGCCCTTCGAGCCCTGCTCCAGGAAGTCCTTGATCGCCATCTTCTTCGCCCGGTCCACGATGTTCTGGATCATGGCGCCGGAGTTGAAGTCCTTGAAGTAGAGGACCTCCTTGTCGCCGTTCGCGTACGTCACCTCGAGGAAGCGGTTGTCCTCGCTCTCGGTGTACATCCGCTCGACGGCCCGCTGGATCATCGCCGCGACGGTCGCGTCCCGGTTGCCGCCGTGCTCGGCCAGGTCGTCGTCATGGATCGGCAGCGTCGTGGTCACGTACTTCGAGAAGATGTCCCGCGCGGCCTCGGCGTCCGGACGCTCGATCTTGATCTTCACGTCGAGCCGGCCGGGCCGCAGGATCGCCGGGTCGATCATGTCCTCCCGGTTGGAGGCGCCGATGACGATGACGTTCTCCAGGCCTTCCACACCGTCGATCTCACTGAGCAGCTGCGGCACGATCGTGTTCTCCACGTCGGAGGACACGCCCGAGCCGCGGGTGCGGAAGATCGAGTCCATCTCGTCGAAGAACACGATGACGGGTGTGCCCTCGCTGGCCTTCTCCCGGGCCCGCTGGAAGACCAGCCGGATGTGCCGCTCGGTCTCGCCGACGTACTCGTTCAGCAGCTCCGGGCCCTTGATGTTCAGGAAGTACGAATGGGCGGCCGCCACGCCGGTCTTCTCGGCGACCTGCTGGGCAAGCGAATTGGCCACCGCCTTCGCGATCAGCGTCTTGCCGCACCCCGGCGGGCCGTAGAGCAGGATGCCCTTGGGTGGCTTGAGCTGGTGCTCCTGGAACAGCTCCGCGTACAGGAACGGCAGCTCGACCGCATCGCGGATGTCGTCGATCTGGCGGTGAAGCCCCCCGATGTCGTCGTAGGTGACGTTCGGGATCTCCTCGAGGATGGCCTCCTCGACCTCCTCCTTCGGCAGCTTCTCCAACGCGTAGCCCGACCGCGGGTCGAACAGGACCGGGTCGCCGGCGCGGATCTGGCCCTGGATGGAGGTGGCGAGCAGCGCGACCATCTCCTCGTCGCCCCGGCCGAGGACGACCGCGCGGTCCGCACCCACGAGCTCCTTGACGGACACGACCTCGCCGGTGATGTCCTCGTCGAGGATCTCCACCACGTTGAGCGCCTCGTTCAGGATCACCTCGACGCCCTTGCGGAGGCGCGACCGTTCGAGCGACGGATCCACGTTCACCCGCATCTTGCGGCCGCCGGTGAAGACGTCGACGGCGTCGTCGGACACGTCTCGCAGGAACACGCCGAACGTGGCGGGCGGCCTGGTGAGCTTCTCGACCTCCTCGCGGAGCTCGGACAGGCGGTCGCGTTCGGCGCGAAGCACCCCGGCGAGCTTCTCGTTCTGGGCCATGGCGCGCGACAGCTCGCCGCGTGCTTGAAGCAGCTGTTCCTCGAGGATCTTGACCTGGCGGGGCGAGTTGGTCAGCCTGCGGCGCAGCAGGGCGGTCTCGTCTTCCAGGAACCGGACCTGCGTCTGCAGTTCGTGGACGAGCTTCTCGTACTGTTCCACCTGCTCCCGTGGATCGGGTTCCGTCTCGTGACCTGGCATCTTCTGACCTCTATCCCCCGCCTTCGGCCCGAACCAGCAGCCGGGCCATGACCCTTCAGCCACTATAGCCCCGGCCCGGACAATGGCTTCGGAAGCCCGTCCCTTTCGGCCCGATCGGCGCTCGTTTCGCCTCTAGATGCCTGTCGGCACGTTGAACGCTCGGCTTCAGTCGTCGGCGGTCGCTTCGGCCGACTCCTCCGGTTCGTCGGGCTCGGCGCGATCCTCGCCGCCGACGCCCCGGCGCGCGACCGTGATGAAGCCGGTGTGGGCGACCATCCGGTGGTCGGGCCGGACGCTCCGATCGGTGACATGCCAGTGGCGTTCCATCACCTCGAACGTGTCCACCTGCGAATATCCGCTTCGCTCCAGCGCAAGCACGGTCTCGCGCGTCTGGTTCGTCGTAGGGAGATACGTCGTGAGTATGCCTCCGGGTCGGAGGACCGAGGTCACGGCGTGCAGGACCGCCCACGGTTCGGGGAGATCGAGGACCGCACGATCGAACACCTCCGGCTCGACGCCGTCATCCTCCCTGTCCGGCCGGCCCTCGGCGACGCAGATGAGGTCCTGATTCCGCAGCTCGACCCAGGGCGGCACCGCCCCGAAGAACGTCTCGACGTTCGCCCGTGCCGTCTGGTGGAAGTCCTCGCGCACCTCGTACGACACGATCCGCCCCTGCGGACCTACCGCACGGGCGAGCCCCATCGTCAGCGCGCCCGAGCCGGTGCCCGCCTCCAACACCTGGGATCCCGGCGCGATATCCCCGTGGACGAGCACCGCGGCGATGTCCTTCGGGTACACGATCTGCGCGCCGCGAGGCATCTTCAGAACGAAGTCGGCCAGCGTCGGCCGCAGCGCGGTGAGGCGCGCGCCCGAGGTGGCGCGCCGCATCGCGCCCTCCGGCGCGCCGATCAGCGCGTCGTGTGGGACCCAGCCTCCGTGGAAATGGAAGATCGAGCCCGCCTGCAGTCGCAGGAGGTATCGCCGTCCCCGCGCGTCCATGAGGAGCACGCGCTCTCCGTCCCGGAACGCGCCGGGTGGCGTGGCGCCCTGACCGTCGGATCCGCCGCTCCCGAGGTCGGTCACCTGGCGTGGATCTCCGCCGGCAGCACCTCGTCGGCCAGTTCCTGGGCGATCTGACGATCTCGGCGATCATCGCCGGCAGACTGGTCGGTTTCGGCCGCGGCTCGGCCTGCCCCCGAGGGCGCCAGATCCATGAGCCGGATGCCCTTGATCTGCGCCACCGCGCGGCAGAACGCGCAGAACCGGCCCGTCGTCGGCTGGCCGCATCGCTCGCAGTCGGTGAGATCAGCAGTGTCCTCGGTGCGGAACAGGTGGGCGGCGCGTTCGACGTACCCGAGGTAGAACGCGGCCTTCGTGCCCGGGGACCCGGCCTCCATGCGGTTCATGGCGTCCTTGTACCGCAGCTGCGTGTTGCCGGCCACGAGCGGGCACTCCTCGACGACGTAGTCGATGCCGCGGAGGAACGCGTACGCGGCCGTCTCACGTTCGGACAAACGGTAAAGTGGCTTTACTTTCTTCGCCATGCCGGGGCGTCCCGGGAGAATCGGGAACTGGCGCGCCATGAATTCGGTCTGCCATCGAAGGGTGTTGCCGAGCAGCGTGGCCGCCTCATCGTCGAGGTTGTGGCCGGTGGCGATCACGTCGAATCCGTGCCGCAGCGCGACGCGGTTGAACAGGTAACGCTTCGACAGGCCGCAGACCGAGCAGGAGGACCGCGACCCCTTCCGGCGGGCCGTGGGGATGTCGAAGCCGTACTCGGAGGTGAGGTCCACGTGGATGAGCTTCGCGCCGCGTGACGCCGCGAACGCGCCGGCCACCCGTCCGGATCGGTCCGAATACTCGCCGATCCCCAGCCCCAGATAGAAGCCGGTCGCCGAATAGCCCAGATCGAGCAGGACGTCCCACAGGGCGAGCGAGTCCTTCCCGCCGGACACCGCCACGAGCACGCGGTCGCCGGGTTCGAGCATCTCGTGGTCGTCGATCGCCCGGCGCACCTGCTGCCGGACATGATGCTCGAAGCAGGGCTGGCAGAACGCGGCGTTGTGTCGCCGAAGCTCGATCACGGCGGGTTCGCGGCAGCGGGTGCAACGCATCGCCGATCCCTTGCCGGCCCCGCCGGAGATCACAGGACGAACCTCCAGCTCATCGGCATCGCCCAGCCATTCGTGCCTGGTCACGAGCGCTCCGTCGCGGATCACGAGCACGGTGTCCGGATCGATGCGGAGCTCGTCGAGGACGTCGGCCACACGGCGCCCGCCCGCCACGTCCACCTCGCGGTCCGGGTTGCGGAGGCGAACCTTCATGGTCGCGGAAAAGGCTATCGCACGCCGGGAATGCCGGGCTCCGGGGCCCGGTTGCAGAGGAACGTCCCCGCAGGGACGAGATCCAAGCTTCCTCCCCGACACGAGCGAAGGCCCCAGCATCCGGGCCTTCGCTCACGTCCGGGCACGTTCCGGGCACGGGCCGGGCACGTAGGACCGCCGCGCGCGAACCCGCCGGTCAGGACCTCGGAGTGGGACCCACCCGCACGCCGTCGAGCAGCACCACCACGGTGGCGGCCGCCTTGTCGTGCAGCCCCTGTCGCATTGGGTCGATGAGGATCCACAGGTAGGCAAGGATGCCCAGGCCCGGCACGATGTTCATCCCGACCGGGACGAGCCAGCGTACGAACGAGCGTCCGAAGCCGGGTTCGCCTCCGTCGGGAAGCGCGGCCACCCGGATCCGCAGCGCCATCTTCCCGACGGTCTGCCCACGGACCGCCGTCAGCGGCACCGTGTACAGCCACCACACGCCCAGAACCCACCACATGCCGGCCAGCAGCCGGGCCGACCCGTTCACGCTGGCGTCGGTCGGATATCTGCCGGTCACCGCGAGGATCGCCAGGACGACGCCGGTCAGGATGGTGAGGTCGACCGCGGCGGCGCCCAGTCGCCGGCCGGGTGTGGCCAGGACCGCGCTGGTCTCGCCCTCTTCGAGCACATCCGACCGGGGACGCTCGGGTTGGGCCTCCGGCCGCGGCCTCCCACGGGTGAGCCGCACGGGATACGGCTCGAGCGAGCGGAATTCGACCCATGCGTTCGCCCAGCCGTCGTCGGTCCGGGGGAACTCGCGGATGGGGATGTCGGCGGCGCCACGAACCCAGATGCCGAAGAAGCCGGGACCGTATCCGAGCAGGTACCGGCTCCCCGCGTACGCGTAGTCGACGGCGCGCCTGCTCATCGCCGGGCCTGCCGGACGACCCGTCGTGCCCTCATGCCAGGATCACCTCCGGAACCGCCTTCGTCCCCGCATCCCGGTAGACGCCGATGAGCGCGCCGTCCGGGGCGTGGACACGATACGGCCCGGGGAGCCCCGCCGGCCCGAGGATGCTCCCGTGCCGCGCCACCCGGGCCTCCTCCGGCTCGAGGGTCAGCGAAGGAAGATGGGCGACCGCGGCCTGGATGGGCCTTGGCGCCCCCGGATCCTCCGGCGGACGGCCGTCCGCCGCCGAGAACGGGCCGATCCGCGTCCGGCGAAGCGAGGTGAGGTGGGCGCCGCACCCCAGCGCGGAGCCGGCGTCCGCGACGAGGCTCCGGACGTAGGTTCCGGACGAGCACGTCACCTCGAAGCCGAACGACGGCAGATCGGCCTCGGTCAGATCGAAGCGCTCGACGTGGATGCGCCGCGGAGCGGCGGCGACGGCTTCCCCCCGCCGGGCCGCGCGGTGGAGCGGCTCGCCGCCCACCTTGACCGCGGAGTACGCCGGCGGGACCTGTTCGATGTCTCCGGTCAGGTCCGCCATGGCCTCGCGCAGCGCCACGGCGGTCACGTGCTCCGCGCCGGAGGTCCGAACGACCTGACCGTCGGCGTCGAGCGTGTCGGTCTCGACGCCGAGGAGCGCCGTGCCCGCGTACTCCTTGGGGAGGTCGCCGAGGAATCGGAGCAGCCGGGTGGCGCGGCCGACGCCAATCAGGAGCAGGCCGGTCGCCAGCGGATCGAGCGTCCCGCTGTGGCCGACCTTCCTGGTGCCCAGGGCGCGCCGAACCGCGGCAACTGCGTCGTGAGAGGTGATCCCCGGCGGCTTGTCGATGAGAAGCAGGCCGTCGGGTCCCGGCGGGCGCCGTCCGGCCCCCACGCCGGCGCCGCCAGCGGTCGGCGCGGCACTCGGGCCTTGACCGGCGCTCAACGCACCGGCACCCGCGCTTCGGGAAGGGCCGCGATCAGGGCCGCGACGGTCCCCTCCAGGTCCAGCGCCGACGTGTACCCGGCCGCGAGACGGTGACCACCGCCCCCGAACCGCACGGCGACGGCGGACACGTCGTGGGCCCCGCGCGAGCGCAGGCTGACCTTCAGCTTGCCGTCTCGCTGCTGTTTGATCACGCTGGCCACGTCCGCCTCCCTGGCCATGCGCACCGCGTCGATGAGGTCGTCGGTCTCGGTGACGTGCGCCCCGCTCGCCTCCAGGTCATCCCGAGAGAGGTGGGTCCACACCAGGTCGGCCTCGGGAACGAACTGAACCCGCGTGAGCGCCAGGCCGGTGAGACGAAGCGCCGGCACCGAGGAGTCCTCGTAGAGCAGACGGGCCAGGCGCGCATGGTCGAATGTCCGCTCGCGGAGTGACGCTCCGATGCGAAGGCTCTCCGGCGACGTGGCCTGGTACATGAACCGCCCGGTATCCGACACCAGCCCCGCGAACAGATACGCGGCCGTCGCGTCCGGGAGCGGTCCGCCGATCAGATCGATGAGGCGGTAGGTGATCTCCGCTGTGGACGCCGCCCTGCCGTCGAGGACCAGGATGTCGCCGAAGCCGGGATTCGACGCGTGGTGGTCGAGCACGATGAGCGTGCCGGCGCGGCCGGCGTTCGACAGGAGGGCGCCGAGCCGGTCGGGGGAAGCCGTATCCAGGGCGACCATGACCGATGGCGCCTTCGGGAACGCCGAGATCGGCGCCAGCGGCGGGACGTCCTCGAACATCTCGAGCCAGCGGGGTTTCTCGAGCGGCTCGTTCGGCCAGGAACAGATCACCTCGGTCCCACGCGACGTCAGAAACGTCGCCAGGCCGAACATGGATCCGAGCGAGTCCGGGTCGGGATTGACGTGGCCGGACAGCGCGACCGAAGCGGCATCGCGAAGCACGTCGGCCGCTCGGGCCAGAGCGAGCGTCGGGTCCTCCATCGCGCGGCGGGGTTCAGCCGCCATCGGCACCTCCCTCGCCTGCGGAGTCCTCCGGCCGCTCCAGGGATTGCAGCAGCGACGCGACGCGGTCGAGGTTCGCCTGCCCGACGTCCTCACGGAACTCCAACTCGGGAGTGAACTTCAGGCGGACCGTGTGTCCGAGGACGCTCCGGAGATGAGGGGCAGCGGAGCGCAGCCCCGCGCTGGTTCGCCTGTGGTCGCGATCCGGCCCCATCACGGTGTAATACACGATCGCGCGATGCAGGTCGTGGGTCACCTCCACGTGCGTGACCGTGATGAACCCGACCCGCGGGTCCTTCAGGCGCTGGATCTCTTCGGCCAGCACTTCACGGACCTCCTCGGAGACCCGGTCGATCCGCTGCGAGCCGCTCACTCCCCTAGTCCTCCGGTGCGTGGAACGAGGTGACGACGTCGATCCGCTCCACGCCGGGAAATCCGTCCACGTGGCGCTCGACCTCCTGCACGATCCGCCGGCACTGGTGGCCGTCCGGAGCGACGGCCGACACGCCGATCGCGGTCCGCTGCCACAGGTCGTGGTGATCCACCTCGGCCACGGAGATGTTGAACTTGGCGCGAAGGGAGCCGATGAGCGTCTTCACCACGTGCCGCTTCTCCTTGAGGGACCGAACGGCCGGGATCCGAAGATCGAAGCGGGAAACGGCTGCGAGCACGCGTTCGTCCCCCTTTGTGGTTCGGTCCGGCGCTAGCCCAGGGTCCGGGCCAGCTCGCGAACCTCGTAGGTCTCGATGACGTCGTCCTCGTGGACGTCCTGGTATCCCTCAAGGCCGATGCCGCATTCGTAGCCCTCCGCGACCTCGCGGACGTCATCCTTGAACCGGCGCAGCGAACCCAGGCGGCCGGTCCAGATGATCGCGCCGTCGCGGACCAGCCGCGCCAGGGAGTTCCGCGTGATGGTGCCGTGGGTGACCATGCATCCGGCGATGACGCCGCGGGGCGTCCGGAAGATCGCGCGGATCTCGGCGCGGCCCAGTTCGACCTCGCGCTCCTCAGGCGACAACAGCCCCGACAGCGCGTCGCGGATGTCGTCGAGCGCCTGGTAGATGACCCGGTACAGCCGAAGGTCCACGCCTTCCTTCTCCGCCAGCTCGCGAGCGTTCGGATCGGGCCGGACGTTGAACCCCACGACGATGGCGTCCGACGCGGCGGCCAGCGCGACGTCGTTCTCGGTGATGCCGCCGACGCCGCCGTGGAGGACGTTGACGCGCACCTCGTCCTGCGGGAGCTTCCCGAGCGCCTCCTCGATGGCGCCGAGAGATCCCTGGACGTCGGCCTTGATGATCAGGTTCAGCGTCGGCAGTTCGCCTTCCCGCGCGCGCATCAGGAGGTCGGCCAGCGACGCGCCCTGACGCTGCGATGCCTCCGCCGCGCGGCGGGCCCGCGTCTCGCGCTCCTGTGTGATGTGGCGCGCCTCGCGTTCGTCGGAGACCCCGCGGAACTCGTCGCCCGCCTCCGGAACGTGCGACCACCCGAGGACCTGGACCGGCTTCGCGGGCTCGGCGGCGATCACCGGCTGCATGTTCTCGTCGAACATCGCCCGAACCTTGGCGTACGCCGTGCCCGCGACGACTGAATCGCCCGGCTTGAGGGTTCCGCGCTGAACGAGCACAGTGGCGATGGGGCCCCGGCCACGATCCAGGTGGGCCTCCAGGACCACACCCCGCGGACGGGCCTGGGCGTCGGCCTTCAGCTCCTGCAGGTCGGCGACCAGCCCGATGGTCTCGAGCAGCGTGTCGAGGTTCGTCCCCGCCTTGGCCGACACGTCGACGAACTCGTAGTCGCCGCCCCATTCGACCGGCACCACGCTGCGCTCGACCAGTTGCTGGCGGACGCGCTGCGGGTCGGATTCCTCCTTGTCGATCTTGTTGACCGCCACCACGATCGGCACGCCCGCAGCCTTCGCGTGCGACAGGGCCTCGACCGTCTGCGGCATCACGCCGTCGTCGGCGGCGACGACCAGCACCACGATGTCGGTGGCCTCGGCGCCACGAGCGCGCATCGCCGTGAACGCCTCGTGGCCCGGGGTGTCGATGAACGTGATCGTGCGGTCGCCGCGGTGCACCTGGTATGCGCCGATGTGCTGGGTGATCCCGCCGAACTCCTGCGCGACGACGTCGGTCGTGCGGATCGCGTCCAGCAGGAGCGTCTTGCCGTGGTCGACGTGGCCCATCACGGTGACCACCGGCGCGCGCGGCGTGAGGCGTGCGTCATCGACCTCCTCCTCGGCCGCGTCCTCCTCCTGGATCTCCTCCTCGGCGCCGACGATCTCCACCGCGTGCCCGAGCTCGGTCGCGGCGAGCTCGATCGCGGCATCGGACAGCGACTGCGTGACGGCGACCATCTCTCCGGCGGCGAACAGGGTCTTGACGACCTCCGCCGCGGAGACGCCGAGCTTCGCGGCGAGGTCCTGCGCGGTCGCGCCGCGCGCGACCTTGGTCGCGGGCAGCGGCTCAGCGACCGGCTCGGCGGCGGCCGGAGCGGGCTCGACGGCAGAAGCGGCTTCACTCGCCGTCGCGACGGCCGTCGACGAGGGCTCATCGGACGTGACGACCTGAACCTGGCCGTCGGGCGCGGGCTCCTCGACCGCCACGTCCTGCGCGGAGGCCTCGCCGGCGGATTCGCCGGCGGCGCGGCGGCGCGGGAACTGCTCCTCGGTGGCGGCCCTGGGCTTGCTCCCCGGCTTGACCCGTCCTCCGGATGCACGAAGCCGGGGAACGGCCTCGTCGGGCACGGTCGAGGACGCCGTTCGGCCTTCATACCCCATGGCCTCGAGCGAAAGAAGGATGTCCCGGCTCGGCACACCCAACTCACGCGACAGTTCGTGAACCCTCAATGCAACCCCTCCATCGCGGGGGTCAGCGACCCCAGCTCATCGACAAGACTAGCGGCCCATCCGGTGTCCGCGCGCACTCGCAAGGCCCGCGCGAGAGTGTTGCGGCGGATCGCCTGCCGGATGCAGTCGGGCCGCGCATGGACGTACGCGCCGCGCCCGGGCGCGCGCCCCGTGGGATCGAAGCGCGGACGCCCGTCAGCGCCGGCGACCAGCCGGCGCAGGTCGCCCTTCGCTTCGCGGACCCGGCACCCCACGCACGTGCGCAGCGGCACCGAACCTGTTCGCCCCATGGACCATGGCTCACGCGGGCTCGGGCGACTCGGCCGCGGCCGCTGCCGGGTCCGGGACCTCCACCGGTTCGGCCGCCTGCTCGGGCGGCGGCGCGTCGCCCTCGAGGAGCGGCTCCGGCACTTCGACCGGCTCGGACTCGGCTTCGACCGGCTCGGACTCCACGGCCGGCTCGGCCGGCCCGGCCTCCGCGGCCGGCTCCACCGGCGGCTCCGGCGCTTCGGCACGCGGCTCGGGGCGGGCCCGTTCCTCGTCGCTCGCCTGCGTCTCGCTTCGGATGTCCACCCGCAGCCCCGTCAGCTTCGCGGCCAGACGCGCGTTCTGCCCCTCCTTGCCGATGGCGAGCGAGAGCTGGTAGTCGGGCACGATCACCTGAGCGACGCCCGCGGTGGGCTCGACGCGGACCTCCTTGACCTTCGCCGGCGCGAGCGCGTTCGCCACGAACCGGGCGGGGTCCTCGGTCCACTGGACCACGTCGATCTTCTCGCCCCGGAGCTCGTTGACGACCATCCGCACGCGCGAGCCCTTCGCCCCCACGCACGCACCGACCGGGTCGACGCCGGGCTCGTGCGAGGTGACGGCGACCTTCGACCGGTGGCCCGGTTCCCGGGCGACGGCCATGATCTCGACGATCCCCTCGGCGATCTCGGGCACCTCGAGCTCGAACAGCTTCCGGAGCAGCCCGGGATGCGTGCGGGAAACCAGGATGGACGGGCCCTTCGAGCTTCGGCGGACCTCGACGATGTAGGCCTTGAGCCGGTCGCCGTGGTGGTACTGCTCGGACGGGACCTGTTCGGACTGGGGCAGGAGCGCCTCGACCTTGCCCAGGTCGAGCAGCGTGAACCGGTGCGATTCCTGCTGGATGATGCCCGTGACGATGTCGCCCTCACGTCCGGCGAACTCCTCGTAGGTCATCTCGCGCTCGGCGTCGCGAAGCTTCTGGTAGATGACCTGCTTCGCCGTCTGAGCGGCGATGCGCCCGAGGAAGTCCTCGGGCACGTCGGCGGGCTTCTCGGACAGGACCTCCTGCGTCTCGACGTCGAGCTCCTGCGTCCACGCCTGCATGGCACCCGACTCCGGGTCGAGCTCCACGCGCACGCCGACGGCCTCCTCGTCCATGTCGGGGTCGTGCTGACGCATCCACGCCTTGTAGGCCGACGCGAGGGCCTCTTCGAGGCCGGCCAGGATCGTGTCGAACGCGATCCCCTTCTCGCGCTCCAGTTCGCGCAGCGCCTGCATCAGTTCTTCGTTCACCGGCTCACACCTTCTCGTGGTTCCTTGGATTCTCGCCTCGCGTCGCTCCAGTCGAAGACGGTCCGTGCCTTCGTGATGTCACGGTAGGACACGGCGCGCTCGCCCGATTCCGCCGCGATGGTGACGCCCTGCTCGTCGGCGGCGGCGATGGTTCCCGTGAGGGTCTCGGCGCTCTGGCCGGGACGCGCGACGCGGACCTTCACCCTGGTCCCGACATGCCGCACGAAGTCCTCGGGCCTGTCCGGCCGCAGCGGCCGCTCCAGACCGGGCGAGCTGACCTCGAGGCTGTACGGGCCCGGCTCGAATCCCTCCAGGTCGAGCCGCCTGCTGATCCGCTCGCTCTCGGTTGCGATGGTGTCCAGATCAAGCCCGCCGTCTGGACGCTCGATCGTGACGCGGAGCACCCGCCGGCCGGATTCCGCGCCGAAGTCGACGTCGACCAGCTCCAGGCCGTCGCGTTCAACCACCGACTTGATCACCGGCTCCAGGTTCATCACTCGCGCCTTCGTTCACCTCACCCCGCCAAACACGAAAGAAGTGGGCAAGAGCCCACTTCGGCGGTGCCCATCGGTTCGTGCTCGTCGGAGTATAGCACCGTTCACAAGCGCGCAAGCGCCGCGCGAGCTGGCAGGGAGGTGCCTGTCGCCCACGAGCGGAAGATCTGATCCCTCGCGACGCCGCAGGTCAGAGGGCCCGGCGGGTCCCTCCGGGCGTTCCCCACTCGTCGCGACGGGTGACCCGCTGAGACAGGGTGTCGGTCCAGCCGTCATGAAGGTGGGCACCGGCCTGCTGCGCCACGTCCGAGGCGGTTTCCTGGGATTCGAAGACCCAGCGATCCCAGGCGCCGTCGCCGTCGATGAGGATCAGGTCCCAGGTGTCGTGCCCGATCCGTTGGACCACGGCGTCCACGGGCCGGTGCGCCTCCGCGAAGCGCCTGACCTCCTCCGCCAGTCTGCCGGACATACCGGCTGAGAAGCCTACCCGGTCGACGCGCACCGGGGGTCGAACCATCACGTCGGTTCGAGGCGGTGTCGCGCGGTTGCTATCGTTTCCGCCCTCATGGCCCTTCCAACGCAGTCCACCAATTTCCCGGCTTGGTATCAGGCCGTCGTCAAGGGCGCAGACCTGGCGGAGAACTCGCTCGCGCGCGGCTGCATGGTGGTCAAGCCATATGGGTGGGCGATCTGGGAGGGCATCCAGGCCGCGATGGACGAGCGCATCAAGGCGACCGGCCACCAGAACCTGCAGTTCCCCCTCTTCATCCCCTACCGGCTGCTGGAGCGCGAGGCGGAGCACGTCGAGGGCTTCAAGCCGGAGGTCGCCGTTGTCACCCACGCGGGGGGTGAGGAGCTCGAGGAGCCGCTGGTCGTGCGGCCGACCTCCGAGACGATCATCTGGGACACGTATTCGCGCTGGGTGCAGTCATGGCGCGATCTCCCGCTGCTCTACAACCAGTGGTGCAACGTGGTGCGATGGGAGATGCATCCGCGGCTGTTCCTGCGCACCACCGAGTTCTACTGGCAGGAGGGTCACACAGCGCACGCCACCGCCGACGAGGCCATGACGGAGCAGCGCCGCATGCTGGTCGAGGCGTACCAGGACGTCTGCGAACGGGTGCTGGCGCTGGACGTTCGGCCGGGGCACAAGACCGAATCCGAACGCTTCCCGGGCGCCGACGACTCGATGACGATCGAGGCCCTTATGCGCGACGGCAAGGCCCTCCAGGCTGGGACTTCGCACTACCTGGGTCAGAACTTCGCCAAGGCCTACAACGTGCGGTTCCAGAACCGGGAGGGCGAGCTCGAATACGCCTACGCCACCTCCTGGGGAGTCAGCACGCGCCTGGTCGGAGGGTTGATCATGCAGCACGGCGACGACCGCGGCCTCCGGTTGCCGCCGGCGCTGGCGCCGTACCAGGTGGTGGTCGTGCCGATCTTTCGAACCGACGACGAGCGCGTTCGCGTCCTGGAGGCAGCAGGCCGCCTGACCGGGGATCTCGCCGCGCTTGGGCTCAGGACGAGGCTGGACGACCGCGAGGACCACAGGCCCGGCTTCAAGTTCAACGAGTGGGAGCTCAAGGGCGTCCCGCTGCGGGTCGAGCTCGGCCCACGCGATCTCGACGCCGAACAGGCGGTGGTGGTCAGGCGCGACACGCTCGAGAAGGCGACGAAGCCGCTCGGGGATCTGGCCGGGTCGTTCCCGGCGCTGCTGGAGGACATACAGCGCACGCTTCGGGAGCAGGCCGTCGCGTTCACCGACGCGCACACGCTCCGTCCGTCGTCGTACGAGGAGATGAGGTCCTTCCTGGAGGCCTCGGGCGGGTTCGCCGTCGGCCCCTGGTGCGGGCGGGCCGACTGCGAGGCCCAGGTCAAGGAGGACACCAAGGCCACGATCAGGTTCCTGCCCCTGGACCTCGAAGACGCGGCTGGACCGTGCGTGGCCTGCGGCGACAGTGCCATCGTCGAGGCAACCTGGGCCCGGGCGTACTGAAGGACCCATGGCGGGGGCATCGACGGGTTGACGGGCAGCGGCCGGACTGGCAGGATCGCGCTCCCATGAGAACGCCGGCGACGTCGTGGTGCTGGTGGCCGGGGCACATTCCCCCGGCGCCGCCGCGGCTCGTCTGACCGAGCGAAGACCCACCGAACCACCGGCGGCCCCGGGGCGAAGGCCCGGGGCCGGTCCATTTCCGGCGCCGGACCACTCCCGGGCACGAGAGGAGACGGGATGCGGGCGAGATCGGCGCTGGACGTGCAACCGGATCGGGAGACAGTGGACGACCTGGCCGCGGCGTGGCCGATGGTGCCGGTGTATGCCGAACTGCTGGCCGATGTGTCGACACCGGTCAGCGCGTTCGCCTCGCTCGCCGGCGACGGTCCGGGGACGCTGCTCGAAAGCGTCGAGAGGTCCGAACGCTGGGGGCGCTACTCGTTCGTGTCCGGCGCACCCGCCGCGACGCTCGTCCACGATGGGCGTCGGCTGCGAGCGGTCGAACAGACCCGGCCGCTCCCCTTCGACCCGGCGGACGTTGGTGGGGGGGACGCTCTCTCCGCGCTGAAGGCCGCGGCGCGGTCGCTGCGCGCGCCGCGCCTTCCGGGGCTGCCGGTGCTCGCCGGCGGCTTCGTCGGCGTCATCGCCTACGAGGCCGCCGGCCTGTTCGACGGTCAGCCCGCTCCGCCCGGAGACCCCGGCTGTCCGCCGATCTCATTGCAGGTCGTCGACCGGGCCGTGGTGTTCGACCACTGGCGTCAGCGGCTGATGCTGGTCGCTCACGTTCCGGCCGGTCGTGACGCATACGGCCTGGGGGTCGCGGCGCTGGAAGAGCTCGCGGATGCCCTCCAGCGGGCTCCGGCCCTCCCGCCGGAGCCGGTCCAGCCGGCGGCGTCGTTTGGCGAGGCTCCCGACGCTCCCAGCGCCCGCGCTTCGATCGAGCCGGACGCGTACATGGACGGCGTTCGCCGGGCGAAGGAGCACATCCTGGCCGGCGACATCTTCCAGGTCGTGCTGTCCAGGCGGCTCACGATTCCCTGGGACGGCACCGCCCTCGGCGTCTACCGGCGGCTGCGCGTGACGAACCCGGCGCCGTACATGTTCTTCCTGCGCATGCCGGGCGGGATGGAGCTCGCCGGCTCCTCGCCCGAGCCGCTGGTCAGGGTGGAGGGCCGGACCGTCTCGTCTCGGCCGATCGCGGGAACCCGCAGGCGCGGCGCCGATCAGGCAGAGGACCTGGCGCTGGAGGCCGAGCTGCTCGCCGATCCGAAGGAACGCGCGGAGCACGCCATGCTCGTCGACCTGGCACGCAACGACCTGGGTCGGGTCTGCTCGCCGGGCACGGTGCGGCCGACCGAGCTGATGCAGATCGAACGCTTCTCGCAGGTCATGCACATCGTGAGCACCGTCGAGGGCGTGCTCCGCGACGATCTCGAGCCCCTGGACGCGCTCGCGGCCACGTTCCCCGCCGGAACGGTCACCGGTGCCCCGAAGCGGCGCGCCATGGAGATCATCGCCGACGAAGAGCCCGTCCCCCGGGGTGCCTACTCCGGCGCGGTGGGCTATCTCAACTTCGCGGGCGATCTCGACGTCTGCATCACGATCCGCACCGCCGTCGCCCAACGGGGCGAGTGCGGAGGCACCATGTCGGTGCAGTCCGGCGCGGGGATCGTTCACGATTCCCTGCCGGAGCTCGAGTTCCGTGAGACCGAGGCGAAGGCGTCCGCGGTCCTCGCCGCCGTTGCGGGAGCAGGCCGATGAGCGCGCCGACGATCCTCGTCGTGGACCACTTCGACTCGTTCGTCTACAACCTGGTCCAGTTGGTGGGCGCCACCGGGTACGACGTGACGGTCGTGCGCTCCGATTCCGCCCGCGCCGAGCACCTGGCGGCCCAGCGCCCCGACGGCGTGATCCTCTCGCCGGGTCCCGGCCGTCCGGAGGACGCCGGATGCTTCGTCGAATTGGTAAGGATACTTGACGATCGCACGCCGTTGCTCGGCGTGTGCTTGGGTCACCAGGCGCTCGCTGCCGCGTTCGGGGCGCGCGTCATCCGCGCGCCGGAGCCGGTCCACGGGAAGGCTTCGGAGATCCATCACAGCGGCAGCGGCATCTTCCAGGGCCTCCCCGACCCCTTCGAAGCGGGGCGGTATCACTCGCTCGTCGTGCAAGAGGAGACCCTGGGGCCGGACGTCGCCGTGACCGCCCGGACCGCGGACGGCCTGGTGATGGGCCTGGAGCACACGCGGCTGCCGAGGTTCGGCGTCCAGTTCCATCCGGAGTCGATCCTGACGCCGTCGGGGCCGCGGCTGGTGGCGAACTTCCTGGAGATGAGCGCCGTCAGGTCAGCTCGCTGAGGCCGCGGGCGAGCACGAATACGAACGCCGCCTGCCCCAGCAGGGTCCCGCCGGCCACGAGCCGGCCCCAGATCGGCATCGAACGGCCGCGCCAGAACACCGCGACCAACGCCATCGCGGCGGCCAGGGCCTCGGCGGCCCAGAACACGGCGACCATGGGGCCGCTCGACCCTGTCGCCGCGAGGGCGAGGAGGGCGGCGACGGCGATCCCGAGCGAGGCGATCGCCAGGCGGCCGAGGGCTCGTGAGCGGTGTGGTTCTGCCATCGAGGCGGGATGGTACCTACGCGCATCACGCAGGTCGAGCATGCGAAGCCGTGTGTTCTGGCGAGCCAAGATGGTCAGCCCTGTACGACCGCCTCGGTGTCGACGCCGGATTCGGACTCGCGCTCCCGGCGCTCGGCGATCTTCGTAGCCTCCTCGACCAGAACCTCGACGATCTGCGCCTCGGGGACCTTTCGGATCACCTCGCCGCCCACGATGAGGTGGCCGAACCCGTTGCCGCTCGCGATCCCGATGTCGGCTTCGCGAGCCTCGCCCGGCCCGTTGACCACACACCCCATGACGGCCACCCGGATGGGCGCCTTGAACCCGGCACGTTCGAGCCCCGCGTTGACCTCCTTCGTCAGCCGGAGGACGTCGACCTCCGCACGGCCGCAGGAGGGGCATGCGACCAGGTCCAGGCCGCGCTTGCGGAGGCCGAGTGACTGGAGGATCCACGTGCCGGCCTTTACCTCCTCGACGGGGTCGTCGGTCAACGAGACGCGGATGGTGTCGCCGATGCCCTCGGCGAGCAGCGCGCCGATGCCGACCGCGGACTTGATGCCGCCGGCCGGCATGGGGCCGGCCTCGGTCACGCCCAGGTGCAGCGGATACGGGCACGCCGCGGCGAGGAGGCGATAGGCCTGAATCATCTCCGAAGGGTTCGAGTGCTTCACGGAGATCTTGATGTCGGTGAAGTCCTCGTCCTCCAGGATCCGGATCTCGCCCAGCGCCGACTCCACCAGCGCCTCGGCCGACGGGCGTCCGTACTTCGCAAGGAGCGGCTTCTCGAGCGAGCCCGCGTTGACGCCGATGCGGATGGGCACGCCTCGAGCCTTCGCCTCGCGGGCGATGAGCCGAACCTTGTCCTGGTACTTGATGTTGCCCGGGTTGATCCGAAGCCCGTGGATCCCGTTCTCCAGGGCCTCCATGGCGTACTTCCACTGGAAGTGGATGTCGGCGACCACGGGCACCGTGGCATGCGCGGCGATCTGCTTGAGCGCTCGCGCGTCCTCCCAATGCGGAACGGCCACCCGAACGATGTCCACGCCGGCGGCCACCAGCCGCGCCATCTGCTGCAGCGTGGCGTTGACGTCCTGGGTCTTCGTGGTGGTCATGGACTGGACGCTGACCGGCGCATCGCCGCCGACCGGGACGCGGCCCACGTGGATCTGCCGTGCGGACCGGCGCGCTGCCAGCCCCGACGGGCCGACCGCAGGCAGAGATTCAGCCGCCGAAGACATGGAAGAGGATGTCGCGGTCCTTCGGTTCGTCCAGTTCGATCAGCAGGAGGCGCTGCCACCGGCCGAAGAGGGGCTCGCCCGATCCGACCGGGATGGCGTGCGAGGTGCCGCCGACGATCATCTGGGCCACGTGCGACCTGCCGTTCTCGCGCTCGTGCGCCTCGGCGAGGTTCTGCGTGCGCCGCTCCAGATCATCGTGCGCGTAGTAGATCCCATCGGGGACCAGCGTATCGAGTCGGAGCCGGAGGTCGTCAAGGACCCCGGACTCCCATTCGTTGATCAGCAGCGCGCAGGTCGTGTGGGCGCAGAAGGCCACGGCACACCCGTCGGTCACGCCCGAGTCCTTGATCGCCCTGCGCAGGTCGTCCGTGAGATCGACCACGTCGAGCCGCTTCGTGGCGCGCACCTGGGTCGTCGTCGTCCTCGCCTTCACCATGCCTCCTTCAGCCCCCGACCGGTTCGCGCCGGCCTCTCGTCCACTCATGCAGTCCGAGCCCCGGCTCGTACCGGGGCCCCGTCCCCGCCCGCGGCAGGATCTGCCGGTTGTGGGCCAGCCGGCCCGGCCACCGTCGGTTCGGATTCCTCGACCAGCGGCAGCGTGAACCGGAACGCCGCGCCTCCGGCCTCGGATCGATCGACCCATATCCTGCCACCGTGCCCCTCGACCACGGACTTGGCGATCGTCAACCCGATGCCGGTCCCGCCGTCGGTCCGCGAGCGCGAGGGGTCGACGCGGTAGAAGCGTTCGAACACGTACGGCCGGTGCTCCTCAGGGACTCCGGGGCCGGTGTCCTCCACCGACACCTCGCAGGTGCCGTCATGACGAGCCGCCGAAACGGTGATCCGGCCGTCGTCCGGGGTGAACCGCAGGGCGTTGTCGACGAGGTTGAACAGCACCTGGTGGATCCGCTCATCGCTCGCCATCACCTTCGGAAACCAGCTCGGCACCAGATTCAGGATCCGCGCCCCGCCCGTTCGCCCCATCGTGACCTCGTCGATGACGCGATCGACGATCCGCGCCAGCGAAACGGGCTCCCGTTCGAACGGAACGGCGCCGGATTCGAGCTTCGAGAGGTCGAGCAGCTGCTCGACGAGCCGGCCCAGCCGCTCCGACTGCTGCAGCATCACGCCGATGGTCCCCTGATTGGGCTCCTCCACTCCGTCGAGGATGTTCTCCAGGTGCGCTCGGATGGCCGAGATGGGCGTCTTCAGCTCGTGGGAGACGTTCGCCACCAGATCGCGCCTGAGGCGCTCCATGTTCTCCAGCTCGGTAGCCATCTGGTTGAACGTCTCGGCGGTTCGGCCCAGCTCATCGCGTGAGGTGACGGGAACTCGCTCCGAGTAGTCCCCCCGTCCGAGGCGTTCGGCGGCGTTCGCCATGTCGCGCAGCGGCTGCGTCATGCCACGGGCGAGCAGCCGCGCGAGCGCCAGGGCGATGACCGCGGCACCGGCGCCGGCCAGCAGCAGGGCGATGAGATGGTGGTACACGAAGGCCGCGGTTCCACGTACTGTTCCATATACCCCCGCGCCTGGGGCTCGCCCGGCCAGGAAGACCGCCCCGTCGAGCGTCCCGTTCCGGTACACCGGAACGCCGACGTAGTAGTAGCGGCCGACCCGGCCTTCGACCTCGCCGGGCGCGGTCCTCGCCGCGGTGACGTTCGCGGGTAGCGGAAAACCGTTCATGATCCGCGTCGGCCCTTCGAACACGACCGCCTTGGCGCTCTGACCCTTCATCGCTCGCGCGAGGGTTCCCTTCAGCGCGTCGCCGTCCTTGTTGAAGCCGAAGCCGGCGATCGTGTGGGCCTGCTCGCGCAGCTGCGCCTGCTGGAGGAAGGCGTATTCGGAATGCAGCGCGAGTCCGACCGAGACGTACATGATCGCGATGGTCACGGCCACCGCGAAGACGATCACCGCTCCGAGCTTCCACCGGATCGTCGGGAGGCGGTCCAGCGGTCGCAGGAGGGCCGGGCGCCTGCTCATCCGCCGCCGTCTTCGCGGAACGCGTACCCCACGCCGTGCACGGTGCGGATGTACTTGGGCTCCGCGGCCTCGTCGCCCAGTTTGCGGCGGATCCGCGCGACATGCGAGTCCACGACGCGCCCGCCCGCGTAGTCGCGGTAGCCCCAAACGCGATCCATGAGCGTGTCCCGGCTGAGGACGACGCCTGGATTGCGCGCCAGGGCCAACAGGATCTCGAACTCGAGCGGCGTGAGCATGACCTCCTCGCCGGAACGCAGGACGCGCCGGCGCGCCGGATCGATCGAGAGGTCGAACCGTGTCTCCGGCTCCTGGGGCGCCGAACGCTGGATACGGTCCATCCGGCGGATGATGGCGCGCACCCGCGCGGCGAGCTCCCGCAGGCTGAACGGCTTGGTGAGGTAGTCGTCGGCGCCGACCGCGAAGCCGGCGACCTTGTCGGCCTCGTCCGTGCGGGCCGTGAGCATCAGGACGGGGATCCATTCGTCCTTCTGGATCTCGCGGCAGACCTCGAGGCCGTCCATCCCGGGCAGCATCAGATCGAGGACGACGAGATCGGGGCGGTGCGCTCGGACGTCCGCGATCGCCTGCGGCCCGTCGTGGACCACCCTGACCTGATATCCCTCGCTGACCAGTCGGGCACGGACCGCCTCGGCGATCGCCTGCTCGTCCTCGACCACCAGGATCGAACGTGGATTCACGGGCATCCTCCCATGCGCGCGTGGACGCCGAGCCGGGACCGGAACATGCAGGGAATCGTATCCATGCCGGTCTTCCGGGCTTCGTGCGGCGGTGTGAAGAACGTGTGTCGCCCCCGTCGGTCGCTCAGGCCGGGACCGGGGCGGCCGCTCATCGGAATGGATTCGGAATGGGATTGACGATGTCCAAGTACAGCAGACTGACGGTCATCACGACCAGGAATCCGGCCACGAGCGCCGCGACTGGGACCAGTCTGCGGGGGTCGACCTTGCGCCGCGTGACCTTCTCCACGACGACCACGGCGAGGTGGCCGCCGTCCAGCGGCGGCAGCGGCAGCAGGTTGATGAGCCCCACGAAGATGTTGAACTCGGCGAACAGCAGGAACAGCGTGTCCCACGCGCCCGCCTGGGCGGCCTCGCCCGCGATGCGCGCGCCGGCCACCAGGCCGCCTGGATCGGTGATCTGGCGCGGGGCGCCGCCCAGCAGATGGAAGATCCGGGCGAAGGCCGCCGGACCGAAGACGTGGCCGAGCGAGCTGAAGAGCTGGGAGGTGAGGCTGCCCACCATCCCGATGCTCTGCCCGACCGCCCCGATGGGGTTCGCGCGAGCTCGGGAGACCACCGCCCCCGAGGCGAGCTCGATGCCGATCCTGGCGCGTGTCGCGCCGTCCACCTTGCTCAGGACCGGCGTCACGACAAGCCGGAGCGTCCGGTCGCCCCGGCGCACAACGACCGGCACCGGGTCTCCCACGTGGGCCTGCATGTAGTTAGCGATCGCGTCCTGCGACGGCTGGCGGGTCGATCCGATCGCGACGATCACGTCGCCGGCCTTGAACCCCGCGGCGACCGCCGGCGATGGCACCTTGGAGCCCTGCGCGGTGACCAGGTTCTGATCCACCGTGTCGATCACCGATTGGTACGTGGGGGTCCCGACCGCGGCGAAGTAGATCCACAGGATGAGGAACGCGATGACGAAATGGGTGATCGGTCCGGCCAGGACGACCAGGAACCGCTGCCACGGCGCCTTCGCGCCGTACGTCCTGGAGAAGTCCTCGGGCGGCGTCTCCTGGAAGGGGTTCATCCCCGCGATCCGGACGTAGCCGCCGAGCGGGACGGCCTTCACGCCGTATTCGGTCTCGCCCTTCCGGGTCGACCACAGACGGGGCCCGAACCCGAGGAAGAACTCCTCCACCTTCATGCCGAAGGCCTTGGCGAACGTGAAGTGCCCTGCCTCGTGGATGATGATGACCAGCACGAGGCTGATCGCGAACAGGATGATGCCGAGCGCTCCGGACATCTATTCCTTCTCCTGGCGGTGGTTCCGCGACCTCGTCACGGCCGACGCGCGCCGGCTCCTCCGTGGAGCCCCTCGACGATCTCGGAGGCCCGCGTTCGGGCCCACGCGTCGGCTCGCGACAAGGTCACGACGGAGACGGCCGCGGCCGGCTGGTGCTCGTCCATCACGGCTCCCACGATCTCCGGGATCGTGGTGAGGCGGATGCGTCCCTCCAGGAACGCGCCGACGGCGACCTCGTTCGCGGCGTTCAACACTGCTGGATACGTCGACCCGCGCTGGCCCGCCCTGTAGGCGAGACCGAGGGCGGGGAACCGTTCCAGGTCGACCGGTTCGAAGGTCAGTCTGCCGATCCGGGCCAGGTCGAGCCGTGGGATCGCCGCCTGGAGCCGGTCCGGGTACGCCAGTGCATACTGGATCGGCAGGCGCATGTCCGGGTTGGCCATCTGCGCCAGGACGCTACCGTCGTGGAACTCGACCATCCCGTGGATCACGGACTCGGGGTGCACGACGACGTCGATCTGTCGGTAGTCCAGGCCGAACAGGTGGTGCGCCTCGATCACTTCGAGGCCCTTGTTCATGAGCGTGGCCGAATCGATCGTGATCTTCTGGCCCATGCTCCACGTGGGGTGCGCCAGCGCCTCCTTGACGCTCGCCCGGGCGAGTTCCTCGCCGCTCCATTCGCGGAAGGGACCGCCGGACGCCGTGATGACGACGCGGCGGACGTCGTCGCGACGCTCGCCCCGCAGGCACTGCGCGAGCGCCGCGTGCTCGGAATCGACCGGGATGAGCCGCTCGGGCTCGCCCTTGACAAGGTCCATCATCAGCTCGCCACCGACGATGAGCGACTCCTTGTTCGCGAGGGCGAGGAGCTTCCCGCTCTGCAGGGCCGCGAGCGACGGCGCCAGGCCGGCCGCCCCGACCATGGCGTTCAAGACCATGTCGGCGTCCGAAGCCGTCGCGAGGCGCTCCGCCGCGTCCTCTCCGGCGAGGATCTCCACGCCCCGAACCGGCCCGAGCCGTCGGGCGACCTCCTCTGCCCCGTCGGGGTCGGCGATCGCCACCATGGGGGGCATGAACTCCCTGATCTGCCCGAGGAGCAGGTCGAGGCGCTTCCTCCCCGCGGCCAGTCCCACGATCCGGAACCGGTCCGGATGCCGGCGCACGACCTCGAGGGCCTGCGTTCCGATGGAACCGGTGGAACCGAGGACGGCGATGCTGCGCATGCGTCAAGGTTACCGGGCGCCTCGGCGTGCGAAAGGCAAGTTCAGCGAACTCTCATGCTCCACCCAGCCGAGGCGCCCGCCAAGTGGCGATCCGAAACCCGGGACGACCGTCAGGAGATCAGCCGGATCAGGTAGAACACGGCCGGCCCCACGAAGATCGCCGAGTCGATCCGGTCGAGCATGCCGCCGTGTCCCGGCAGGATCGATCCCATGTCCTTGATGCCCAGATCGCGCTTGAGCAGCGATTCGGCCAGGTCTCCGAGCGGGGCGAAGATCACGACCGTCAGGCCCAGCGCGAAGAGCTTCAGCTCGGTATCGAACGGCCCGAACGACCGAGGCAGCACGGACGCGACGAGCAGCGTCACGAACGTCGCTCCGATCAGGCCCTGCACGGACTTCCGCGGGCTGATGGTGGGCGCGAGCGGGTGCCTCCCCCAGTACCGGCCGATGAAGAATGCGGCGACGTCGTAGAGGAACGTCAGGCCGAGGATGGCCAGGACCAGCGCCCGGGGAGCGCGGTCCGTCGACTTCAGGATGATCAGGTAGAAGCTGCCCGAGACGGCGATGTACAGCATGCCGAACAGGGTGACGCCCGCGTTCGCGACCACGTCGGTGCGCGCCTTGGGGGGCGTGGCCATGAACCACAGGAACGTCGCGACCAGCGCGAGCATGCTCATGGCGAGGAGTCCGGCCTCGCCATGGAAGTAGGCACCTCCTGCCACCATCGCGCCTGCCACCAGGCCGAGGAGCGTGGCCGGGTGATAGCCCTGATGGTGAGCCGCCGCGTAGAACTCCGCCTGCGAGATCACGATCACGACCGTCGCGACGATCGCGAACGCGAGCGTGGACAGCGCGATGGAGAGCAGCGCGGCGGCGATGAGGACGGCGGCCGTGATGACGGCCATCGGAAGGTCGCGCTCACGCGGTGGCGGTGGAACCTTCTCCCGGGTGACGGTGCGAGCCGTCGGGTCCTCCCACGCCGGTCCGGTCAGATCCTCCGGGGCCCCGACCTTGACCGTCCGCGGCGTCCTCGGCGGTGGCGGCTGCGGAGGTTCCGGCGGCTCGAACTCGCCGATCAGATCGTCGTCGAACCGGACGGGCTCGCGATCCGGAGCAGGCCGCTGGGCGGGCACCGCGGGCCGGGATTCGACATCGATCTCGCCGACGACATCGTCCTGGGGAGGCCCCGAACGGAACTCCCTGGCGAGGTTCTCCGCCATGGCTTCCACCTCGGCCAGAGAGGGCGCGCTGTCGGCGCCCGTGGCCGGCTCCTGTGCGGTCCGGGCCGGAGGGCCCGGGACAGGAGCGCCCGGCCCCGCCGCCGAACCGGCGGCGGCGTCCTCGTGGACGTCGGCGGGCTCGGGCGACTTCGGGCCCGGGAGGCCGCGGTACTCCGGCGGCGCCTTCTTGAGGTCCTCCAGGGTCAGTCCGCCGCCGCCGCCCTCCTCTTCGATGTCGGGTTCCGGCCACGGGGCGGTCAAATCGTCCTCACCGGTGAAGGATGGAGGCGGCGCCGCAGGCGTGGCCGGCGAACCGCTCTGAGGTGCGTCAGAGGGAGGAGTCGAAGACGACTCTTCCCGCGGACGTGCGCTCACGCGCTCCCTCACCGGCGCGGGGGTGGCCGGCGGCGTCGGAGCGCCGCTCTCACCGGCATCGCGGCCCCCGGCCTGCGGCTCGTCCGGGCCGGCCGACGCCCGGTGGGCCGCACCCGCACCCGCTCCCGCTCCCAGCGCCGAGGAACGGACGGCGCCGGTCTGCACCGTCGCATAGCCGCGCTCGAGATCGAACGCGTCGTCGTCGAGGTCGATCAGGGCCGGCGGCTCGTCGACCACGGTCTCCTCGGCGTCATCGCCGAGCACGTCCTTCAGGCGCCGCCAGTCCTCGCCGGGTGCCTGATCGGACGCATCGGAGAGGCCCACGTCCGACAGCACGGTGGGCGGCACCTCGCGTGGACGGGTCCATGGCAGCGAGGCTGCCGGGTTGCCGGGGGACGCCGGTTCCTGTGCTCCGGAGGTCCGCTCGGGCGCACCTTCGCCGGACCGATCTCCCCGCGGCTCCTCGTCCGCGCCGGAAGGCGCACCCTCCGGCCACCGGACCGCTTCGATCGGGGCGAAGAACTGGTCCAGACCTTCGAACGGATCCTCTGGGCCGCGACCGTTGTCCGTCTCTTCGCCCACGATCAAACCTCCCCAAGTTCGTGCTCTTTGTTCTCCAGGACCCGATCGATCTCCGCGACGAAGTGATCGGTGTGACGCTGGAGGTCCTTCTCGGCGCGCCGAAGGTCGTCCTCGGAGATCTCACTGTCGTCGCGGAGGCGCTCGAGGGTCTCCTTCGCGTGCCGGCGCACGTTGCGCACGGCGACGCGACCCTCCTCCGCGCGCTGGTGCGCGATCTTGATCAGGTCACGGCGCCGTTCTTCCGTGAGCGGGGGGAAGTTGATGCGGATGACCGCGCCATCGTTCGAGGGCGTGAGACCCAGATCGGAGGACATGATCGCCTTCTCCATGGCGGGCATCGCCGTGCGATCGAACGGCTGGATCACCAGGAGGCGCGGCTCCGGGACGGAGAACGAAGCGAGCTGATTGATCGGAACGCGCGTGCCGTAATACTCGACGCCGATGCGGTCGAGCAGTCGCGGATTCGCGCGCCCACTGCGAAGGGTGGCCATCTGATCCTGAGCGTGCGCGACGGCGCCTTTCATCTTGCCTTCCGCGTCCCGCAGCGTGCCGTCGACGGTCATTGACTGGATCACTCGCCCCTTCGCGGGCGCGCCCGCGTTCGGCCTCCCCGCTCCCCCGGCTTTCGGAGCAGCCTACTCACCCGGCGTCGTCTGCACCACTCGACGCGGGCGTCGGGACGGCGCCGGCACCCTCGGGCGATGAGGGCTCGCCGGCATGCACCAGGGTTCCGATGGGCTCACCGAGCAGGACGCGCTTGATGTTGCCCTCGGAGAAGAGATCGAAGACCATGATCGGCAGTCGGTTCTCCATGCACAGCGAGATGGCCGTGGCGTCCATGACGCCGAGGCCACGCTGGAGAACTTCGATGTACTCCAGGCGATCGAACCGGACCGCGTCGGGGTTCACCTTCGGGTCCGAGTCGTAGACGCCGTCGACCTTCGTCCCCTTGAGGATCGCCTCGGCGCGGATCTCGAGCGCGCGCTGCGCGGCGGTGGTGTCGGTGGAGAAGTACGGCGTCCCCATGCCGGCGGCGAACACCACGGCGCGGCCCTTCTCCAGGTGTCGGATGGCGCGGAGCGGGATGTACGGCTCGGCGATCTGCGCCATCTGGATGGCTGTCTGGACGCGCGTCACCACGCCCATCTTCTCCAGTGCGTCCTGCAGCGCCAGGGCGTTCATGACGGTCGCGAGCATGCCCATGTAGTCCGCACGCGAGCGGTCGATGTCGGGCGCCTGCCGGCCCCGCCAGATGTTGCCGCCGCCGACGACGACGGCCACCTGGACGCCCAGTTCGAGCACATCCCGGAGCTGTCGCGCGAGGATCCGCGTGGACTCCGAGGAGATGCCGAAGCCGGCCGGCGGCGAGAACGCGTCGCCGGACAGCTTCAGCAGCACTCTGCGATAGACGGGCTCGCCGGCGATGCGGCCGGCGTCGGCGTCGAGGACGGACGTCACGCCTCTTCGCCGAGGACGTATCGCGCGAACCTGCGCACGACGACGTTCTCGCCCAGTTTCGCGGCGGCCTCCTCGACGAGCTGCCGGACGGTCTTCGACGACTCCCGGATGGACGGCTGGTCGAGCAGCACCATCTGCTTGAAGACCGCTTCGACCGAGCCATCGACGATGCGCGGGATGACCTGCTCCGGCTTGCCCTCCTGGCGGGCCTTCTCCTCGGCGATCTTGCGCTCGGACGCGACGACGTCCTCGGGGACCTCCTCGCGGGTGACCCATCTGGTCTGCGGCATGGCGGCGATCTGCAGCGCGATCTCGTGCGCGAGGGTCTTGAACTCCTCGGTGCGCGCGACGAAGTCCGTCTCGGTGTTGACCTCGACGAGCACGCCGATGCGCCCGCCGCCGTGGATGTACGCCTCGACGACGCCCTGGCTGGCCGTGCGGCCGCGGCGCTTCTCGACGCCCGCGAGGCCCTTCGTCCGAAGAATCTCCTGGGCCCGGTCCAGGTCGCCGCTCGACTCGGCCAGCGCGGCCTTGCAGTCCATCATCCCGGCGCCGGTCAGGTCGCGCAGCCGCTTGACGTCGGCTGCGGCGATGGTCTGCGCCTCGCTCATGTGGTCCTCCTGTGGGTGTCGTGGGTGTGTGCGTGTGCTTCGTCTGTCATTGGCTTCTCGATCATGTCCCGCGCGGCGTGACGACCGGCTCGGTCGCGCTCCGACCGGAACGGCTCGAGGTCCGGCGTCCGCGATCGGACGGCGATCCCCGATCAGGCCGTCTCTGCGGGGCTGGGCTCAGCCTGGGGTTCGGCCGCCGCCTCTGCCGGCTCCGTCTCCGCTTCGTCAGCACCGGCGTCCGCCGGTTCGGCCCCGTCACCGGATCCGCTCGGCGCGCCACCGGAGTCCTCGACGTTCGTGCCCATCCATGCGGCCTCCTCGGCCGACAGCTGCACCCGCGGACGATCATCGACGGGCTCCTCGGGCTCCTCGGGCTCTGCTGCCGGAGCGGGCTCCTCTTCGAATTCCGGCTCACCGCGCGTCTGCATCTGCTGGTACGCGAGGTACTGGCCCTCCTGCAATCCGTCGGCCACGACGCGGGTGATCAACGCGCACGAGCGGATCGCGTCGTCGTTGCCGGGGATCGGATAGTCGACCTCGTCCGGGTCGGCGTTGGTGTCGATGACGCCGATGATCGGGATGCCCAGCTTGCGGGCCTCCTTGATCGCGATGTGCTCCTTCTTCGTGTCGATCACGAACAGCGCGTCCGGGATGCGCTCCATGTCGCCCAGACCGGACAGGTTGCGCTCGAGCTTCTCTTTGGAATGCCGGAGGCGGATGGCCTCCTTCTTCGGAAGGAACTCGAGCATGCCGGAGCGCTCCATCTCGCGCAGATCCTTCATGTCCTGGAGCCGCCGGTAGATCGTGCGGAAGTTGGTGAGCATGCCGCCCAGCCAGCGGGTGTTCACGTACGGCATGCCGACGCGCGCGGCCTGCTGCGCGACCACTTCCTGGGCCTGTTTCTTGGTCCCGACGAACAGGACCGAACCACCCCGCCGGCCGATGTCGAGCAAGAAGTCGTAGGCCTGCTCGATGCCGGTGAGCGAGGTTTCGAGGTCGATGATGTAGATGCCGGAGCGCTCGCCGAAGATGTACCGCTTCATCTTCGGGTTCCACCGGCGCGTCTGGTGGCCGAAATGGACGCCGGCCTCCAGTAGTTCCCGTCGCGTGACGACAGGCATGTGTCCTCCTTGTCCTGGTTTTCGAACCTCCGCCCGCGTCAGCTGCGCGCCGGCCCCTGGTGCTGCTGGGGACCCCGGCGGGCATCGGCGGGCGTGCGTATTCGCCCTGCGAGAGGGCGTTGCGAGGAGTGTACCAGCACGTTCGCCCCTGCCGCCGACGGCCGATGCGGCACTGCGGGCCTATCTGCGCAGGTCAGCGGCGGCGCGTCCGTCCGCTCCCGTTGGTTCGGCTTCCCCCGCGCGCGCCGGAACGGGCCGTCGCGGCGGTCCCGGCACGGCGTGGCCGCGACCCGGCGCCGGCCTTGACGGGTTCGGCCAGGACGTTCCACCGCCAGACGAACGCGGCAAGGACGCTCAGGTTCAGGAACGCCGCTGTGAGCGCGTAGATCCAGGCGGAGATCGACGGCGTCGCCTGGAGCCCCGCGATCCGGTCGGCGAACGCGGGCAGCAGAAGGGAGATGGCGACGTAGCCCAGGACCAGCAGCGCGTGCTCGCGGCCCGGCAGCCTGGCGGCCCGGATGCTCCAGGTCACCGCGTCGCGGGGCGACGCCGCGTCGATGACCGCTGCGATCTGGCAGTAGATCAGAAAGTAGAGCCCACCGATCAGCCAGGCGGCGGACACGAGCGGAGCGGCCTGCGCCCCGAGGATGAACGGCAGGGTTCCCACGAAGAGCGTGACCACGACGTAGCCGGCCTCGAGGGCCAGCACGATCCAGAACGCTCGGATCGCGCGCGTGCAGGAGGTTCGAATAACCTCGCCGGGCGAGCGCTGACCGCGCAACGCCGCGTCGGATGCGGCGATGAGGAACCCCGCGAGGAAGGCGCGAACCAGGACGAGACCGACGGCGAAGGCCAGACCCGCGGTTGGATTGGTGCGGCTCCCGGCCAGCAGGCCCACGTCGACGAAGGAGTGGCCCGGCGGAAGCAGGAGCATCTGAACCAGCGCCGCCGAGGACGGCACGACTCCGGACGAGATCGCGACGAAGGCGAACCACAGCGCGATCGTGGCCACGAATCCGACCACGAGGATCACCGGGGACGTGCCGACCGCGAGCAACCCCCGTGCGAACGAGACGGTCACCGGGGGCTGAAGGACGATGGGCGGAGCGTTCTCCTCGCGGTCCGGCTCCGGTTCGCGCTGGCGCGGTGCCGGTTTGTCCGCGCGCGCCGTGGTCTGCTGCGACGCCGGACGCGATCCCGACGGGCGTCCCTTCGGCCCGGCCCGCCGCCTCGTGGTCCCACCGCCGGCAGTGCCGCCGGGCGGGTTCGTCCCGCGCAGCGGCCCGGACGGGCGCTGCGAGCCGGACTCGCGGGGGGGCCGGCCCGTGCCGTTCGGATCGGTCATGGCGAGTCTCCCCGGCCATCGAGCGTGTCGCTCGCCGGCGATTCGGCCGCCGCGCGGCGGCGGGTGAGCAGCGTGAAGATGGCGAGGATCCCTACCAGCATGATCACGAAGGCCAGTCCGAAGTTCGCCACGGCCAGCAGCGGATGAAGCTTGGTGGGTGACTCGATCGAGGTCAGGGGGCCCTCGACGTGCCGAAAGGCCACGACTCCGCCTCCACGTCCCACGAACGGGACCAGGATGACGTCGCCGGCGGGGGCGGCGCCACCGGCCGCGCCGAGGCGCAGGCGCGTTGCCCACGCCATGTTGCCGGTGGCGAGGTTCACGGCGGCGACGGTGCCGTCGTCCAGCTGGGCGTAGGCGAACCCCTCGGCGACAAGCGGCGCGCCGCGCAGGGCGTTCGCGTGGAACTGGAAGTCCCAGGTGAGATCGCCGTTGCGCGCATCGAACCGGTACAGGCCGCCGGCCGCGTCGAGCGCGTACACCGACCCGCCTCCCGCCGCCAGGCCGTTGTACGAGCTGAACGGGAAGCGGACCGGCGCCGACCAGGCGAGCTCGTGGGTGGTCGCGTCGAACGCGCGAAGCGTGCGATCACCGAACCCGACGTAGACGACGCCGTCGACGACCGTCGGGGCGCTGACGTGGAGCGCGATGGCGTTCGGCGAGTACGACCATCGTTCCTTACCGGTCCGCTCGTCGATGGCGAACAGCGTGACACGGCCGGACCCCCCGTTCTCGGCGAGCGCCCATACCTGTCCGTTGGCCACGGCCGGCGAGGTGTGCACCGGCGCCCCGGCCTTGAACGTCCAGACCCGTGCGCCGGACGTGAGGTCCAGCGCGTACACGACGCCGTCCTCGTCCCCGGCGAAGACCATCCCGTCCGCGATCACGGGCGCGCCTCTGATCGCGGGCTGCACGGTCGCGGTCCCAGTCGGGCTCGGGGTGGGCTGTGTCGGCGAGGCCGGCGTGCCTGCCGGCGGCGTTGTGGCCGGCGACGGCGGCGAGCCCGGCGACGGCGATGCGCCGGTCGGGGTTCCGGACCCGGACTGCTCCGAGGCGGGTGTGAACCGCCAGAGTCGGGTCCCGGTTGAGAGGTCGACGGCGGCGAGGGCGACGTTCGATCCGCTCCTGCCCTCGGTGAACACGACGACGCCGTCTGAGCCGGCGGTGGGGTCGACGGCGGGCGCCTCCAGGAATCCCGGCGTCCGCTGGGCCGTCCATCGCGGAGCGTGCGTGGACAGGTCCAGCGCGACCACCTGACGCCCGGTGACGGTGATCGCGAGTCCGTTGGCGATCACCGGTTGCGCCGCGCTGCTGGCGGAGGTCCCCGGCCGTGTGGCGGGCCAGCGCCAGGCAGGGCGAAGGGGCGGCGCGGGCGCTGCTCCCTGCGGGACGACACCCGCATGGTCCGGTCCGCCCTGGAATGCCGTCCACGCAGGCGATGAGCCGAATGGGACGGCGACGCCCGGGGCGGAAGAACCCATCGCGCCGGTGGCGCCGCACAGCACCACCAGGATCGCGGCGCCGCCGAGCAGGTTGGCGCCCCTGAACGTGGACGCCACGAACCGGCGGGCGGACGCCCGCGCTGGAGGAGGCGCGCAGCCGGATCCCCGGCGGGTGCCGCCCACGACGTCGGTGGACCGGCGCACGGTGCGGTCATTGTAGGGGTGGCCGGGCCGATCACCGCATCCCACCGTCGAGCGGCGCGAGCCGGATGAGGCCCTCGACGTTCGCCCCTTCCAGCAGGAACATGGGATCGATGTAGTCGCTGCCGACCCGAGCACCGAAATGCAGATGCGGCGTCGGAACGTCGGGATGTCCGTGCCCCGTCGACCCGATGACGTCGCCCCGAACCACGGATTGGCCTTTCTGGACGGCGACCGCCGACAGCCACGAGTAGGTGGTGCGGACGCCGTCGGGATGGTCGATGGACAGATACAGGGCGCCACCGATCCATCCCGCGAAGGAGACGACGCCGTCGTTCGGCGCCTGGATCGGCGAGCCGAAGGGAACCGCGATGTCGATCCCCCGATGGCCGGGTTGGTAGGGACCTGCCGGCGGCTCGAACTCGCGGATGACCGGCCCGACGACGGGCCATGCATAGGAGCCCGGGGCCGGGAAGGCGGGTTGCGCGAGCGCCCGGCTGCCGGGCGAACCCGCGGGAACGAACCAGCCGGAACTTTCAGACGGCGCTGCCGCGGCGGGCAGGGCCGACAGGCAGAGTGCGACGCCGGCGACCAGCACCGACGCGACGGTGATGCGTTTCACGAGCGCCACCTCCCGTGGCGCCCGGAGATCAGCGGCCCCGACGGTACCGCGGCCGGGCGGCCCCGCCAATGACATCGGTCACAGCTGGGCGAGGTTGGTTCGAGGAAGCACCGCCGCACAGGCCGTCGAGCACGACGTCCGTTCAGTCCTCGTCGTCGTCGACGATCCGCTGCCGCAGGTGGGAGACGGCCTTCGTGTGGATCTGACAGACGCGCGATTCGGTGACTCCCAGCACCTCTCCGATCTCGGAGAGGGTCAGACCCTCAAAATAGTAAAGTGTAATTACTACTTTCTCCCGGTCGGTGAGGGCGTTGATGGCCGAGGTGAGCAGCGCGCGCGTCTCGTTGCCTTCGAGCCCCGCCATCAGGTCGCCGGAGGTGTAGTCGGTGAGCGTGTCCATCAGCGACATGACCTCACCCCGGTCCTTGCCCCCGGCGACGGGCTCGTCGAGCGCGAGCACCGTGAGCGAGGAGATCCGGCTCACCAGGTCGTGCAGTTCGGACCGGGAGATCGCCATGTGGTCGGCCAGTTCCTGCTCCGTCGGGGCGCGCTTGAGCTTGCCCTCGAGCTCGGAGACCGCCTTCTCGAACTGGCGGTGCTTCGAGCGGACCGAGCGTGGAACCCAGTCGAGCGACCGGAGCGCATCGATGATGGCGCCGCGGATCCGAGGGATGGCGTAGGTCTCGAACTTGATGTCGCGGTCTAGCTCGAACTTGTCGATCGCATCGATGAGCCCGAAGATCCCGTACTGGACCAGGTCGGCCTGTTCGACGTTGGCGGGCAGGCCCGTCGCGACGCGGCTCGCCACGTACTTCACCAGCGGCGAGTAGTGCACCATCAGGATGTCGCGAGCGTCTTTCGACTCATCGCCCTTGTACTGGCGCCACAGGCGCTGGAGGTCCTCGGCGACGTCTTCGCGTGCCATCAGGCCCTCGGATGGCTCTGCCGGTAGGCGTCGAAGAGCCGGCCCTTCGACACATGGGTGTATCGCTGGGTGGTTGCCGGTGACGCGTGGCCCAGCAGCTCCTGGACCACACGGAGTTCGGCGCCCCCGTCGAGCAGGTGCGTGGCGAACGAATGCCGGAGCGTGTGCGGACTGACGCTGCGGTCCGGGAGCAGCCGCCGGCGGTGACGGTCGACCAGCGCGCGGACGGCCCGATCCGACAACGGGCGGCCCCGCGCGCTCACGAACAGCCGGTCGGCCGCCGCGTCCG